>NZ_QMIM01000015.1 GCF_003287355.1 Halorubrum sp. 48-1-W | reverse complement strand
TCAAGCGAGCCGTAAACCAGTGAAATCAAACGCCTTCTGGCGATTCACCAGAGCCCATTCGGAATAAGTACTTTGCCCTCCATCAGCTGCCAACATAATACTCGGTGTGCGTAATTCTGAGGGCGTACTAAATCCTACAAATGTCAGCAGATAAGTAAAAATAGCCAGAAAGGGAGATAACAAATACGGACATCATCGTACTCAATAACTAATGACCCACTTTCTCTAACTTTCTTCGGAAGGCTGTCGGTGATGACGAACCGGTACGGTGCCTGGTAATCCAAGTCTTGGAGGTCTTCACTGTCGGATTCGGTGTGTTGGCCGGAGTTGGGGTCGAAGTCTTTGGCAATTGTTTCGGCGTTGCCAGTGTGTGGATGGTAGGAGAAGATGAATGGAAGGACATCCCCGTTGCGGTGGAGGATGTAGTCAACGAGGCCGGATTCGGTTTCGGTGTATTCGACGTCGTATGCTCCGACGGTGTATGCGAGGCGTTTGGCGTGGTCGAAAGCGACGGTACGGGCGAGTTTGTACTCGAATTCGTGGTTGAGGGTGTCTTGCTGTTCGTAGCCTTCGAAGCCGTGGTGTTCCTGTCGTTGTGAGAGGAGGACAAGGTGACGTGGGTTACGGAGGTACAATCGGGTGCGGCGATAGCGTCGCAGGGAGTAGTCTTGTGATTCGGTGACAGCGATACCTTCATCGAGTACGTCGAGGTAGTTGTCGACGGTTCGCCTGTCGACGCCGACTTGATCGCTGAGATCAGTGTACTGGAGTTCTTCACCGGCGTTGGTGGCGGCGATGGAACTGAGGCGGTGGAGGTTTTCGGGTTGTTGGATTGATCGGTACTTGGCGAGTTCCTTGTAGAGAAAAAGGAGGAAGTGGGATTTGGAGAGTTCGTTCCGGATCGATGGGTCGTCTGTCTGATGGAGAGTACCACCTGTGCGCAGGTATGCGCGCGCGGCGTCGTGAAGATTGTCTCGGTCGTCCGCTTCGAAGGTATCGAAGCAGAGTTCTGAGAGTGTTTCAACAGCAGTGTCGAGACTGGTTTCGGAATCTCTTCTGGACAGCCCGGCTCGAATCGTCTTAATCGGCGATGGCCCGTCTAAGTCTGATGATTGGTATTGTTCGAGTCGGGTTCGGAATTCGTCATCGAGATCGACGCCGAGACCTGCGCCGATTTGAGCGGTGTCGATGAATTTCATCGGGAGGAGCGGCCACAGTTCGAATCCCTCGACGGTGTCGGAGGATTCGGTAGTGGAGAGATCGACTTGAGATTCGACGATTCCGGTCAGGAATACGTACGTGTTCTCGTCAACGAGATCAAGTAGCTCCGCTTTCTGATCCTCGTCGAGGTCAAGGGCTTGGACATCGTCAAGGAGGATGAACTTTTGTCCTTGCCGGGGTGCGACGTGGGTCTGGAAGTAGTCGATGACCTGGTTGAGGCGTTTGATATCATCGCCTGCGCGTTCGAGTTGATATAGGGAGTCTTCTAAGGGGATGTAGAGGATTTGCCGCGGTTCGATTGCAGAAGTGAGTTCGAGGTCTGTGTTTTGGTGTGGGAAGTCGGTCGTGTTGAGGAGCGCTGCGACGAGTTGGTGGAGAAGGGTGGTTTTACCGATGCCGGTCTGGCCGTGAATTGCGTAGACGAGACTCTCGACATCGTCAGTGTAGTGGGTATTCGTCGTTTTGAGAACACGGTGGAAATCAGATCGAGGAGTAAGGTCTGTGGCTTGCGAAAGTTCTGGAGACGTGCCGTCACTCCACCACTGGTTGTGGTGTTCAGCGTCGTCAATGAACTCTTCTGCGCTCCCTGTCCCAAGCATACAATCGATTATTATAGGCTAGTACAAATATTCACGCATCTCGATGTCGCTATTCAGATTCTACTGTAATCCTGCTGTCAATCAAGCCCAGTGTGGCAGATTTCCAGCCCTCGGCGTCGTTCGATGCTATCTCAGAAGTGCCTTATTGGCGCGCCAGGCGTGTTTTCTTGGAGTGTGTTACCTCTAAAATTGAGTTACCGTGTTTGAGATTCGTCTAGTGGAAACCTATTTATTCTGGGCGTCCGTTGGTCGGCGTAGATGGCAGTCAAGGCTGATATCGAGGATGGGAAAGAGATCGACATCGCGCTGCGCGTCACGGGGATTGACGAGTGGGAGCACGATGCCATCGCTCGGAAAATCCAATTGGAGGATGTCGACGGCGCAGCGGTAGATCTGACAGTATTCCACAACAACGATGTCGCGGAGTTCGACTGGCAGATCGGGGAGTGGTATTTCCTAGAGAACGTCGTCGGGAACGAGTTCCAGGGGGAGATGCAACTCAACCCGGGGTATGACCTCACTGTCACGCTGTTAGACGACGCTCCAGCCGCTGCCGAGAACGACGAGTTAGCCGAAAGTGACCCCGCGGAAGAACCAGTCAAGCAGTCAGAGGGGAAAGAGTCGAGTGGGACTGCCGCGGCAACATCGGATGCGTCCGATACTGGAGAGTTCGTTCGCGGAAGCGAGGTGGATGGTAATTCGCGGCCGACGGCTGATGGAGGCGGCGAGCTCCTGCATCAACAGCCGCTCTCAGACGGGAACTACCTGCTGCAGTTCGAACTCGGAAAATTACCGAAGCTCACAGTCCACGAGTACGAACTCCAGGCAACTGGGAGTGGCGGGATCGACCCTGACGATTTCACGAACGGGATTGAGGGGTTCTCGGCGAAGGCGGCGAACTACTACCAGTCACGCATCAGGAGCCCCGTGACGACGGCTGATGCGTCGCGGCGGCGTATCTACGCGACCGAGAAACTCAACGATCCGATCTCAATTCACGGGTATACGGTCAAGCCAGTACATCAGGGCGAAACAACACTGGAAGCGCGTTCGTACACGGATGACGGGCCGCTCCAAGAGTTCGTCAAGCAGGACGTGAAACGAGCCGTTGCCGGTCGCTTCGAGGTGTCGGGGATTGATTCGATCATCGAGCCCACCCCGCAGCGAACCGCGAACAGCGGGTTGTTCGAAGCCTATCGGAAGTACAAGTGCCGGGTTCGCGTCGATGCTGACGGGACCGTGATTTGCGGTGTGAACGTCGCGTATCATCTGGAATCGACGTTCTCCGCCGCCGAGTGGGTACAACGCGGACAGGACATCGCCGATGTGACCGTTGAACACGATACGGATCTGTACGACAGTGCGCGCACGGCGACGGTTCAGGAGATCATCGACATGGACTACGATGATGTGCTGGACGGGCCGGGCGTCCCGATGTCAGAGTATCACGAGAAACACGTCGATCAGGACGTCATCGACTCGATGCGAGCCGGCGATCCGATCATCGCTGATCTACAGTACGGGAGCGGCGAGGATTCGATCTTCCCGCAGCTCTTGAAATACTGTAAGGTTATCCCGACGTTCGAGCAGTTGGGTCGCGTCGATGACGCGTTCCTGGACGTCATCCACAATGAGAGCCGGATGAAACCCGAGGAACGGTTCAACGTCGTCACGTCGTTCGTCGACCTGCTCGGTCCGACACCGTACTTCAACTTCGACCCAACCCCCCAACCCACGAACGCCGGGTACCGAGAACACAAGACGCGGAATATCCCGAACCTGCGGTTCGGTGACGGACAGACAGGGTACTACGGGGCTGGCGGGCTGGAACGGAACGGCTACGGCGTGTACAAGTCACCAGAGTCGTTCGACATCATCGCGCTGTATCCCGAAGACGACGAGGATGACGCACGGCCATACGTGCTATCGCTGCTCAACAAGCTCGCAGACTACGATGCGAGCCCGACAGCGTTCGACCGCGACACCTACGAACTCGGCTCGGAGTTCCACTACTCCCAGCCCGCGCAGAAAGCGAGTGACTACGATGCGGCACTGATCGTCGTGCCGGACGAAGACGAGGCTGCAGAAGCGGACTACGACGATCCGTATCCCGAGTTTAAGCGTCGGCTCGGACAACTCGGCGTGCCGAGTCAGATGATCGCCGTCGACAACCTCGGTAACGACAACTACGGCGGGAATATCTGCTCGTCCCTTATCGGGAAAGCGGGCGGGGTGCCGTGGCGGATCGACGACGTTCCCGGGGGCGTTGACGCGTTCGTCGGGCTCGACGTGACCTACGACCACGCGACCAAGCAACACCTCGGTGCGGCTGCGAACGTCATCATGGCCGACGGAACCATCCTCGCGTCCGAAGCCGTCACGAAGCAGGCTGGTGAGACGTTCGACGAGGACGACGTGGCGAACGTCATCAAACATGTCCTCGAAATCTTCGCCGAAGAGGAAGGCCGGCCACCGCGGCACATCGTGATTCATCGTGACGGGAAGTTCTACCTTGACGTCGAGAACCTCATCAACCGTCTCGACAAAGCCCGGGATCTCATCCAGCGGTTCGACCTCGTCGAGATCCGGAAATCCGGGAACCCCCGCATCGCCGCGTACGACGAATCGAAATCACGATTCGATATCGCGGACAAAGGCGTCGCCTTCCACGTCCACAACGGCGAGCACTCCTACCTGACCACGACCGGCGGGAAGGAGGGCAGCCCTGGCACGCCGCGACCGCTGCAGATCGTGAAACGCCACGGGTCAACGGATCTCGACACGCTCGCGGAGCAAACCTACTGGCTGTCGGAAGCACACGTCGGGTCGCTGAGCCGGTCCACCCGGCTCCCCATCACCACGTACTACGCCGACAAGTGCGCCGATTTCGCCATGAAGGGCTACCTCACCAAAGGCAGCGTCATCCGCGGCGTCCCGTACATCTGACCATGCGCCAGCACAGCCCCACGCAACCACTCACGTACCCGTCAACACACCGGTGACCCTCGCATGACTAAGACTGAGTTCGAAGCAACGGTCGAGTTCGATGACGGCAGCACCGCCGATCTGGAGATGGCTGCCGACAAATCATGGGATAGTTTCCTGAACTACTTCGGTGACGCCCAGCACGTCTACTGCGTCACGTACAGTCAGTCCCCGGCGTTCATCTACAAGATGTTTCAGAATCAGGATCTCGCAGTGGACTCACTGGAGGTCATCGTCGGGGACAACCAGCACGACGACTACCGGCGCTCGCTGAAGAACACGAGCAACGCAAAGAAAATCGCCGCGCAACTGGAATCGCTGCGCCAAGACGGTGATCTGCTCATCCACACTGTCGATTCCGCGCGCGTCTTGCTTCACACGAAACTCTACATCGTCGAGAACCAGGACGGGTCTCGTACACTCATCTGTGGGTCGGCAAACCTCTCCAAGCAGGCCTGGCAGGGGAGCAAGCAAACCAACGTCAACATCGCCTGGCGTACCGATGGGGACACGCCTGTCGACGAGTGGTTCGAACGGCTGTACGCGTTCCACAAGGACTACGCGACGCCGTTCATGGAGGATCTTACCGAGGAGATTGAGGACGCCGAAACGGCAGAGGAAGAGGCGAAGATCTACGATATCTGGCTGGGTGGCGACGAGTTCAGTGACGACCCGGTCGCCGAGCTGAACGCCCGGCTCGACGAAGCAGTTGACGACGACCAGGTCAATACGTACAACGTCGTCACCGACGCCGAAGAAGCAGAGAAAGCGGTGTTCGCCGCTGAAGATACAGACACCGATCCAACCGAAATCAGTCCGGACAAGCGTGTCCGCCTCTCCCCACAGGGCCTCGAAGACGCAATCTCGAATCTGGACGACACGCTGTCTGCCAATAACATCCGGATCAATGACGGCGAAATCGTAGCGACACCCGCCGGCATCGCGCGGTACAAAGAGACCTTCACAGGGTATCCAGACCTCAACGTCGACAGGGAGGAGAAGACGGTCGGGTTGCGGGTTGACGACTCCGTCCTTGAACTAACAGCATCACTGCTGGACGATCCGCAGGAAGTCGCTGACGCACTCGACCTGATCGAGCAGTACATCGAGACTGTCGGCGAGTTCGGTGAAACGCGAACGCCAAAGGAGACGCGGGCACATTTCTACGAGGGAATTATCTACTTCTGCTGGGCTCCGTTCGCTAACTACTGTGCCCATCACTACGCGGAATACGAGTCCGCAGAGCTGGACAAGGATCTACCGTTCCTGTTCCTCCACGGTGACAATGACAGCGGGAAAGGCATGTTCCTGCGGTTCGGGACGCGTCTCATCTCGAACGGGTACGTGCAGGAAGTCACGACCGGGGACGACTTCGTCAAAAACAACATCGAGCGAGCTCGTGCGTCGGACACCGTTTTCCCGTACATCGTTGACGACGTGGCAAAGTCGAAAATCGACCGGGACATCATCAAGTCGTACTGGGAGGGGAAGTGGGATGGGTCTATCCAGATGCCGACGTTCATTTTTTCCTCGAACGATTCCACGAAGCCGAAATCCGAACTCCGCACTCGGATGAAGACACTGGATTTCAACGTTAACTTCTCCGAACTGAAGAAGGACGAACGCGAAGCCGCCGCGCAAATCGCGGGGCAGGCAGACAGTTGTAACCTGTTCCCGTGGTTCGCTCACCTGTTCTTGCAGCGGGATATCTCGCTTCCGGACCAGTCGGATCGGCTCGCGGATGCTCGGGACGTGTTCGCGGAGCTGTACGCGTATGCCGAGAAGGAACCGCCGGAGTACGTGCCGCTAGAGACACCCGCCGAGCAGAAGCACGATCCGGGGCGTCGGAAGTGGATCAGTGCGCTGTCCGACGGGCTGTGTGAACTCGACTTCAAGGATGACGGGCGGATTGTCGCTGATTTCTCGGCACATCTGGACCAGCAGCAATGCTGGGAGTTCCAGAAGGCCACGCCAGCCCATATCCGGGCGGGTATTTACGGGCCGGCGGTTCAGTTTGAAAGCGCGAACAGGTTCCAGAATTGGATTGATGAGCCCAGTGTGATTGAAGATGCACGACGCGATACCGAGACAGCCGCTGACAACACCGGTGTGCTGTCTCGGGTCACGCGGCTCGTCCGAGGGTAATAGATATGTCTGATCACTCATCTCACCGGCAGTTCAACGGGACATTAGTCAGGGTACCGTTCGGGGGCGAAAACGTCGAACGGACAGCGCGAAACGAATACCGAATGCTTCTCGACGAGCACGATTCTGAGGATGTGCTCGTCATCACCGGTGCGCCGACGAGCGCAGATACGTTCCGTGAAGCGTTAGGTGAGGAACTGCCGGGTGCGGCGACCCCATACGTGACATCGTCGGTGGTGCACGCGACCGATGTCCTCAACCAGACCGATGACCGCGTCATTCTCTCCGACGCCCTACGGCGGGAACTCCTGTACCGGTTCCTCGAAGACTACGAGTGGGACACGGAGTACCTCCAACGGGCGTCTGCGCAACCGTCGTTCATTGAGGACGTGGATGCCGTGATGGGCACGATCTCCTGGCAGATGGTCACGCCTGACGATACTCCGGAACTCCGTGACATCACGGCTGCGCTTGACGCGTTCCACGAGTGGCTCGCCGAGCACGGGCACATGGAGCGCGGGCAACTCATCTCGGAAGCGCTCGATGTCCTCACTGGGGATGCCCGCGACGATGTCGTTGATTTCGACGCGGTGCTCGCAGTCGAGTTCGAGGAGTTCTTCCCGCTTGATCGCGCGTATCTCGACGCGCTCGCGGGAGACTGCGAGCTCGTCTGTGTTGCCGAGGAGAATGCGAGTGTGCGCCGCACCTGGGTCGAGACCGGACCTGTTACGGACTACGTCTCGTTCAGCGAGTCTCGACGTGGGGCATCGGGGACGCCGTCGACGCGACCAGCCGCGACGGCAGCCTATTTCGCCGACGAAACGGTCCCGGAAGATCCGGGAGCTGGGTCGGTGTCCGTCCTTGCTACAGACTCCGGTGACGAACAGCTCGCTGAGATTGCGAACGAGATCGAAGACCTCGTCGCGCAGCCGAACTGGAGGTACGACGACATTGCTGTCGCCACGAAGCAAAGCGGGAGTGCTGTGACGGACGCTATCGAAGCGTTCGAAGGCACCGGGATTCCGACGGAATCGACAACCGTCACCGGGTTCGGTGACGATCCTGCGATTCGGGAACTCCTCTCGGCTGTTCGGTATCTCGCTGACGATGAAGATGATGGACCCGACCACGGTCCGGAACTCGATACGGACCGCTTGGACCGAGTCAGCGAGACGGACGGCCTCGGAGACGCGATTCACTGGTGGGCGACGGACGCTGGGTTGAAAGAGCGGATCGCGGAACGGGCGGCCCCGTTGGATGCACGGGCGCAGTTCGGGAACGTCCGACGGGCGTTCCGGATGGCCGAGTTCCTCGAAGAGACCGAGTTCGTGGATGCGACGTGGGAGTCGTTCAAGCAGATGCTCGAACGCGCTCACGAGTACGCACCACAGCAGAATCAGACGAGTGCGACGGACCTCGACGGAGGGGTCCGCGTCGATCACTTGCAAGCGATTAAGAACGAGTCGTTCCGCGCGGTGTTCCTCGTGAATCTCGTCGACAGCGAGTACCCGGGCGACCCGTTCCTGACACGGTTGTTCCCGAGCGAGCGAGTCGCGTCGATGCTGGACTACCCTGGTGTTACGGAACTGGATGGAGCAGATGTGGATGCGACGTTCCCGACGACGTCGACGGCGTCAGGACGACCGTTCGCGCAGTACCACGCGGAGCACGCGCGGCGACGGTTGGCTGTCGGTGCGGGTGCGGCGGCGGAGCGGCTCTACTGTTGTCTCTACGAGTACGAAGACACGGCGCTCGAAGAGCGCGCGCAGGCGTCGCGGTTTCTCACAGCGGCGTATGCGGATCTTCCGTGGGTGACCGAGGCCGATGAGCCACAGGTTACGAGCGAGCAAGCGGCGGAGCAGTACCTGCTGTCGCGGGTCGACGACGCGCTTGCGGAGGTGCGGCGCGCGAACAGTCAGGACGTGACGGTGTCGCTCGATGAGGTCGAAGCGGAACTCGGGGAGATTCAGGACGTGCTCGATAAGAGCGGGGCGCGTGGAGAGGAGCTCCGCAAGGCGTTGCGTGCGCGTGTCGAGTTCGCTACCGGGGAGGTGCGGCGATGAGCTCGGAATCGCTCTCCCCGTCGCGGTTGGCGAACTACGCGACGTGTCCGCGGTTGTACGATTACCGGTACGTACAGGATGTGAACACACCGGATCGTACGGAGCTGTATCTCAACCAAGGGACGATCTACCACGAGACTATCGAGGACGTGTGTGATGCGACTGACCGTGATGCTGATGCAGAGACGATTCACGACCGCGCGATGGATGTTTTTGCGGCGAAGTGGGCGGAACACAGCAACTCCGACGACTACGAATCCGACGCGCATCAGGAGTACCAGCGCCGTGAGAACCGGGCTGCCGTCGAGGCGTTCTTTGACCCGGATGGTGGTGACGGGATCGAGCACGCGCGTCACTCGGTCGCCACGGAGTGCTGGGTGGAATGCGAACGCGATGGCCGCGGCCTCCACGGGAAAGCTGACAACGTCGTTCGGACGGACGAGGGGCTCCACGTATTCGATTACAAGCGGAACACGAGCGGTGTCCTTTCGTCCGGGACAGCCGAGTATCTCGGCGAGCACCGCGACGGAGAGGCGCACGAGCCAAAGCGTGTGCGGAACGCGTTCCAGACGGCGACGTACATCGAGGGTGTGAAGAACGAACCGTTCTACGAGGACGGGATGACGGTTCGGTTCAGTTTCTACGGCTTGCTCAACAGCACGTCGTTCGAGAGCACTCCAACCGGGTACGAGGTGTCTGCTCGTGGATATCCACGAGAAACCACGGAGATCTACGCGGAGCACCACGACACGATCTGGGAGCTCATCCGTGCCGCGCACGACGGCATCACAGGTGAGGCCTACGAGCCGGAGCCGTTCGACCTTATTACTGAGGAGGCGTGCCCGGACTGTGACTATCGAGAGATGTGTGCTGACCGCTTGTCGACGGAGGTGCGACGATGAGCGACGAGACGGAGCACCCGTCGTGGTTCCCAGTTCCGGAGGAAGATGTGTCGCCGGAGCCCCAGCAACGAGAGATCATCAACTCCGACGCGTACCCGATGCGCGTGCTCGCCGGGGCAGGGACGGGGAAGACGTTCACAATGGTGCGCAAAATCGAGCACCTCATCGACGAGGAAGACGTGTCCCCCGACCGGATTCTCGCGTTGACGTTCACGAACAACGCCGCGGACTCAATGCGTGAGAAACTCAACGCGAAACTCGGCGCGGCCGGGTACGACATCGACGCGTACACGTACCACTCCATCTGTAACGAGATCCTCACCGACTACGCGTACGAGGCGGGAATCGATCCGGATTTCGAGGTCGCCACGGACGCCGAAAAGTACGCCATCGTTCTGGACGTCCTGGACGACATCGAATACCGGTCTGTGAAACCCAATGTGTACGGGAGCGACGGGTACGTGTCAGGGGCCGCGTCGACGCTGCTCAACTTCATCGGGTCGATGAAACGCAGCGGCATCACGCCCGACGAGATCGATACCTTCCTCGGACCGGCTGACCGCGTCTACGAACTCGCCGACCTCGGCGAGCGCGTCGAGAACATCGCCAGCGACCATCTGGGTGGCCAGTCCGTATCGAGCGTACTAGACTCGCTCCCAGACGCGCGTGCTGACCTTGTCGCTGAGCGCGACGCACTCGGTACCCATGGTATCGAAGCCAGCGCACGCGACTTCCTCGACCGCATCATCGAGCTTTGTGACGCGCTCGAATCCGCGTTCGAAGCCCACGAGGCGGGCGACCAAGCGTTGCCGGACAACGCGTACAAGCTTCCGAAGTACCTACTCGGAGGGTACGCGAACGGTGCGCCGAAGGGGATTCCGGACGATCTCGACCTCGAACTCACGGACCATCTCGACTCGTTCCTCTCGGACTGTCTCACGGCCCGTGACCTGACGGCGGGCTATGCGGCGTATGAGCGTGAACTTGACGAGCGGAACCTGATAGACTTCGACGGCCTCGTCGTGGAAACGGCCGCACTGATGGACTCGCCGGTCGGCGAAGAGATATCCGACCGGTGGGACTACGTATTCTGTGACGAGTTCCAGGACACCGACCGGCTGCAGTTCGATCTCGTCACGTCCCTCGTCACCGACGACAACCTGTTCGTCGTTGGTGACGACGATCAGGCGATCTACGAGTGGCGTGGCGCGAACGTCGCCAACATCACTGACGAACTCGACCGCGCATTCGCCGCACTCGAAGATGAACCGTTAGAAGAGAACTTCCGGTCCCGACAGCCGATCCTCAACCTGGCGAACGAAGCAATTCAGAAGCTCGATCACCGCGAACGACACAAGACACTGAAACGCGTCGACGAACCTGCGTACGACGGCGACACCGTCGCAACCGTCGAACTGCCGGATGAGGACGATGCGGACGGCGCGACCCAGCTTCGCACCGTCGTCCAGAATCTTCTGAGCGGCGTAGCAGACAACCTCGACGAGGCGTACGACCCGGGCGACATAGCCCTGCTTGTCCGGAAGAACGACCACGCGACGCCGGTCATCGAGGAGTTCGAGGATGCCGGCATCCCGTACCAGGTTGCTGGTGATCTGGCGACGGAATCAGTCGGTGTCGGCACCGTGACTGCCTACCTGAAGGCGCTCGCGCGGCCCGAAGACGAGGTGAGTTGGAATCGCGTCCTCCTGATGCGGTACCGGCTCTGTGATGCGGATCTCCGTACGCTCAACGCGGGCGACGACTCGCTCGTGGACACGCTGCGCGAGACACCGCTCGACGAGTTCGAGGAACCCGACCGCGTCGCAGAAGCCCGCGAACACGTCACAGAGCTCCTCGCCATCCGTGACTCGGCGTCGCTCAGTCACCTGTACCGCGAACTCACGGACATCACGAACATCGAGTGGTACCTCAGCGAACAGGAGCGCCGGGATCTCGCCCAGCTGGAGGATGTCATCGAACAATACGGTGACAGTGCTGTCCAACCACCGCTCACCCCAGAGTTCATCAACTCGCTCGAACACTACGACTCCCTGTTCGACGAGAGCGGCTCGACACCGACGAGTCAGCCGGACGTCGCCGACGACGCGGTCAACGTGATGACCATCCACAAGAGCAAAGGCCTAGACTTCCCGGTCGTCCTCACCCCGCAAGTTACAGCCGACGAGTGGGCACCGAGCTCACGTACCTACGACGCACTCGAAACGGGGCTCTCGGATGGCGCAGAGGCGGCGTTCGCGCAGGACTTCGTCGAGCGTGATGCTCGTGAAACCCGCCGTGTGTTCCACGTCGGGATCACGCGAGCCGAGGACATCCTCGTCCTGCAGGGTGGCAGCGAGGAAGACGACGATGCTGCGGACGAGAACGCTGTTTCAGAGCTGGTTGACGAAATCCTCCCATCTCGAATCCCATGGCAGCCGGAGCGTGGACAGCTCCCACTCTGGACCGACGTTCAAGAGTGTCTCCCGGACGACGCAGTAGACTGGACGAACACGCTGGCCAGCGAGACCGTCGGAAATATCGGCGGTACTGTCAGGCACGATGGGGAAGAGCTCGCGGTTGGGGTTGCGCGCGACCGTGTGCTAAACCTGGCAACGGCCACTCTGGATGGGAGTCTTTCACCGAGAGCCGAGCGGGAAATCCTCCAGGTTGGGTCGCTGACTGGCCCGTCGACACCGTCGCCATCGCTCTCTCACAGCTACACGTCGCTGGCGGCCTATGAGGAATGCCCGCGGAGTCACTATCTGGACTACGTGGTCAACGCGTTCCCTGACTATCAGGAGACTGCGGCCACGGGCGATGTGAAGGAAGGTGTATCGCAACGTGAGATCGGATTGCTGTTCCACGACACCGCTGAGCAAGCCGCGAATCAAGGGGTGGAACGTCGTGAGGAGTGGTACGAGATCTGCGAGCGACTCGCCAGTCAGCGCCGCGCTGAGGACGCGCTCCCGGCGGCAAAACAGTGCATCGACCGGTACTTCGAGTTAGATCTCCCCAGTTACGAGATCATCGACGCGGAGCGAGAGTTCGAACTCACTATCGATGGGCACGAACTCGTCGGCTACATCGACGCCGTCTACCGGACGCCTGACGACGAACTGGTCGTCATCGACTACAAGGCGACCGAACGTCACCGCGACTTGGAGGACGACAAGCAACTCCCGATCTACCTGTTAGCGTGCCGTGACCTGTACGATGAGCCTGTCGCACGTGCGGGATACGCTTATGTTGGTGACATCGGGCCGAAAGTCGAATCCCGAACGTTCAGCGATAGTGACCTGGAAGCAGTCAGAGATGACGTGACGTCGTCGATGAACGATATTGCCGAGTTCTCGTTCAGTCGGTACACTGCGGGTGAGCACTGCCGGTGGTGTCAGCACAACCAACTTCCCTGCGCGCCGGCCTCGTTTACCGTCGGTCCCGGGTTCGAGGAGTGAATCGTCGACACCACGCGAAAACAATTTCCCGTAGATCCAGTTCCCATCTCGCCTGTATCCCTCGTCAGGTTCGGTGTCTTGGTTGCAGTGTGAGAATCACTCCAGTGGCTACCCGAATTCTTAAGTCATTATCGCAGTAATCATTATCCTAAGTATGACCTTCTACGACCGGGAGGAAGAACTCGATACACTCACGGGTGCGGTGGAGTCCCCCGGTTCGGACTTCGTTGTCGTCTATGGCCGGCGTCGGGTCGGGAAAACGGAACTCCTCAAAGAATTCTGTGCTGATCGTCCCCACATGTACTTCCTTGCCGCGCAGGAAGCCGAGCATCGACAGCGCGAGAAGTTCCTCGACCAAGTTGCGGACTACTTCGACGAGCGCGTCCCCAGAATCGACAGTTGGGACGAAGCGTTCGAATACCTCGGGGAGAACTTCCAGCGGGAGGACCTTGTCGTCGTCATCGACGAGTTCCCGTATCTCGTCGAAGAGAACGACTCGCTCCCATCGTACATGCAAGCATTCGTTGACCAGGCGCTCGACGGAACGGACTCGATGCTGGTGCTCTGTGGGTCGAGCGTGAGCACGATGGAGTCAGAGATCCTGGGGCACGAGAGCCCACTGTACGGGCGACGAACGGCCCAACTCGACGTAACGCCGTTCTCCTTTCAACAGGCACGAGAGGTCATCTCATACGACATCACGGACGCGATTCGCTCGTATGCCGTCACAGGTGGCACCCCGATGTACCTCACGCTGTTCGACTACGACCAGTCGCTCGCGGCGAACATTCGATCACACGTCCTATCACCATCTGCGGTACTGTATAATGAACCCGAGTTCCTCCTGCGCACCGAGCTCCGAAACCCAGCCCGGTATATGAGCATCCTCGAAGCAGTCGCACTGGGCCATACGACACCGAACGAGATCTCCGGCACAACAGGGATCGATCCGGGACCGCTCTCGAAGTACCTACAGACACTTCGCCGCCTCCGCCTCATCGAACGAGATGTCCCAGTCACGGCCTCGGGGAAGAAATCGAAGCGGTCACGGTACCGAGTTGCGGACGAGTTCCTTCGGTTCTGGTTTCGGTATGTCGAGCCGCATCGATCCAGTATCGAGGAAGCACCGGAAATCGTGTACGAGGGGACGATTGAACCGGACCTCCCAACGCACGTCGCAACCACGTTCGAGGACGTATGCCAAGAAGCCGTCTGGGAAGGGATTCGACGCGGTGCATTCGAACCGTACTCCGAAGTCGGTCGCTGGTGGTACGGAGAAGAGGAGATCGATATCGTCGGGCTGGCACCGAATGACGACCGAGTCCTCCTCGCCGAATGTAAGTGGACGACGGATCCGGTCGGGGAAGACCTCGTCGAGAGCCTGCGAGCAAAGGCGGAGAACGTCCGATGGGGACCGTCGGATCGAGACGAGCAGTTCGCCCTGTTCTCGAAAAACGGGTTCGTCGACGGACTCGAAGCACAACTCGACGACTCGTGGTCCCTGTTCAGCGTAGCGGACATCGACGACCTACTCACGCCGTCCTGAATGCTTCGCTACTAATCCAAGGGAACGTATATACGACGAACAACCAACAAATAAAAACATCAAAAATGGCTGTTCTGGACGATCTCTCCGGATTCGAGTTCGAGGACGTTATCGAGGATGTGTTCCGGAATCTCGGCTACGAGAACGTTCGACAAGCAGAACGGACGGCTGACGAAGGACGCGACATCCTCATGGAAGAGGTCGTGGACGGGACTCGCCGAGCCATCGTTGTCGAGTGTAAGCACACAGGAACTGTCGGGCGACCGGTGGTGCAGAAACTTCACTCGGCGATTGCGACCTTCGAGTTCGACGGACCGAAGCGTGGGATGGTGGTCACGACTGGTCGATTCACTAATCCGGCTCTCGAGTATGCTCAGCGACTCCAGCGGAATGATGACCCGTATCCGATTGAACTCGTTGACGGTGAAGACCTCCGTGAGATCGCTGACGAAATCGGACTTGACCTCTACAACGGTCGAATCGAGATCCTGTGCGACGAAACGCTCCGACCGCATGACCCAGCGACGTCGGTGACTGCGCCTGTCAAAGAAGCATTCCAAGACATCGAAAACATCCAGTCATCGAATCTTCCCGCGCCGTATTCCACCGTCACGTTCCGACCAGTCGTCGCCGTGACTGCGGATACGAACGCAGTCTTTGAAACGTCGGTTGGCGTGATTCACCGGATCAACGAACGGTCCCAGTTCGTCGTCCACGCCGAACGCGGACGCCCCCAAGCTGCGTCAGATGATGTTTCGACCCTCGTGTTGGAGAACCTCCACGCGACTGTTGATCTCGACGCGGACCGGTTCGAGAGTTCGTTCGATGCAGTTGAAGATCGGCGGTTCGGGCAAACCCAGACCGAATACAAAGACTGGGCCGTTGACCGTCTCAAAGACCATCACACGACGACCGTCTCCTACACCGGAGACAACAACGTCACGTACACGAAAACGTGTGAACCGAATCGATCCGACATCTCAGTACAGTCAATCGAACCGGTGTACCTGCCGCAGGTTCGGCACACGACTGACCTACAGGAGTACTCGTATCCGTACGAGTATTTCGCAGCAGGACCATCACGCGTAGCGAGCGAAGACGGAATCCACCAGTGCGTCCACTGCGACACAACAGGCACCGACAACGCCTACACGTACTGTGCGAACTGCGGAAGTATCAACTGTGACTCGCACATCAAAACCGAGCGATTAGAGGACACACCGGTCTGTACCGGGTGCGCGGTGACCGAGCGCTTCGCGTTCAAAACGAAGTACTTCTACGACGAGGCGAACCGAGACGCGTTCCGCGAACAGTACGAAGCCATGCCATTCTACGAGAAAGCGATGGAAAACACGCCGCTCACCGTCGGCACAGTCGTTATCGTCGTACTCGTCTTGCTCGGGATACTCGTCAGCATCGGTGGCCTCTAACAGGTCCTCGTGGCCGGTTCGCTACCGCTCCTCAATTTCGTCGATTGCGACCGACGCAGCGTGTCGTACCTCCTCGTTTGGATCTGTTTCCTCGATGTCTCGTAACCGCTCCAGTGCGTCTTCGGCTGCGAGGTAGCCGAGTGCCCAGCAGGCATTGGACCGGGCGTACGCGAAGTCCTCGTCTAATGCGTCGATCAACGGTTCGATTGCGGGTTCGACGGCATCCGGATCTGCTTTAGCGATTCGTGCGAGGATCGATGTCGCGTTGTACCGTGCCTTCTCATCAGAGTCGTCCAACAGCTCGATTGCCCGTGGGACCACCGGCTCGACCTGATCAGGGTATGCGTCAGCCAGGTCTGCCAACAGACCGGCTGCATTCGCGCGAAGTTTGTAGTGATCCGCGTCAAGTAATTCGATTGCCGTTGGGATCGTGTCTTCAGCGACGTTGGGGTAGTCCTTCGAGAATGTTCCGAGGATGGCGAGCGCACCGATCCGGTGTGACTCATCACTCTCGCCGAGGTACGCGGTGAGCTGCGGAGTGATCGGAACAACAGCGTCAGGGTATGCTTCTGCGATGCGTTGAATTGCTGTGATTGCTGTCGCGTCAGCGGGCGAGCCATCTTGGAGGAGCGCCGCGAGTTTCGGTACCGCATCGACGACAGCACCGGGATTCGAATCGGCAATCTCCGCGACGATGGTAATCGCGTCAGCAAGAACGTCAGGATCTGCTTCCGAAGCGAGAAATTCGATGATGTCCGCAGCAGCGGGGGTTACCTCTTCAGGATGCTCTTGAGCGACAGACGAGAGTATTGTTACAGCGTCAGCCTGGATAGCCGGGTCTGATCCCTGTAATTCAGTCGTTAGTACGGGAACAGCCGTAAGACCGGCACTGGGATCTGCTTCAGCGAGTCGTGCGAGCCTGAATAAGGCCAGTCGCTGCGCTTTACTCTCGCCCGTTTGGATAGTGTCAATCATCGCGTCAACATCGGTCGTGTCCACGGCTTCCAAAGGATTCTGAAGGTCGTCGTGGTCGTAGGCGTGACCGTACTGGTCGTACACTACGTACTCTTCGAATTCGGTTGCTGGAGGTATCGTGATGCTGGAGAGTGCTAGGTGGTGACTGACCGCCGCGAGTGCCTCACCCGGTGGCCGCATCAGATTAATCTCAACGAGATTGTAGCCAGCGTCCGGATAGTGGGCTTCTCGCTCCTCGTGGCCGCTTTCGAACGCGCGGTCAGAGTTCTCTTCCATTCCGTCACTCGACGGTTCATCGTTGCCGGTCATACTTGTTCGTAGAGACTGCGTTGACCCGAGGCCGGAGCGCAACGTGGGCTCTGCTATACCCGTTGAAGGATCAGATAGTTAATTCCGGAGGGGATTCTGGCTTGCTTCAGTTCAGACAGGCCCACTGAATTGCTGAGTTGAGTGGCGGGAAGACGACCAAAGTCTCTCGCGCGCGCCACCAATTACACTCTCTACCCAAGTATTATGTCCTCACAGTGTCATTCAAATGTAAGCGAATCGCATGACACCGGCGACCCCCGTTCCGCAGCGTGATGAAATCAGATCGGTCGAAGAGGGGTTCCTTTATAAGCGTCGTACTGCCGTCTGCCAAATGTTGCCCGTCACGCAGAATGATGGGCGCTGCAGGATTTGAACCCGCGACAACTTGGTCCGAAGCCAAGCACTCTATCCAGACTGAGCTAAGCGCCCGTACCGATCGGTACCTCGCAAACGGTTTTAAGTCCCGCGATCCGGTCTCATCGATGGCCTTCGGTTGCGGAGGGTCTCCCGACTGTGACGGATTCGCCGTCGTCTCGGGCGACTCGGTTCAGGTCGTCGTCCAGGCGGCGCCGATCAAAAAGAATATTATCCGGACTAGAGATGTTTGCCGTAGTCGATGTATCCCGGTCGGAGACGGTCGTCGAACGAGTGGTCCGCGTCGCTCCCCTCGCGATCGAGGTACACTCATGTATGATTTGACACCTCATCTCGACGCGGAGGTGGAACCGGGAACGAACCTACTTCTCACCGGACCACCGCTCACCGGGAAGCGATCGCTCGCGATGGACGTCCTCGCCGACGGAACCGACCAGGGTGACGGCGCGATCGTCGTCACGACGAAGGACGGTGCCGAGCGGGTGTTGAAAGACTACGAGAAGCGGACTCCCTACGAGGGGAAACCCGTGGCCGTCGTCGACTGTGTCACCCGCCAGCAGGGCTCCGACGTGCGCGACTCCGACCGGATCAAGTACGCCTCCTCCCCGGTCGACATGACGGGGATCGGGATCAAACTCTCGGAGTTCCTCCAGGCGTTCGGCGACCGCGGGATCGACCGCAACCGAGTCGTGGTCCACTCGCTGTCGACGCTTCTCATGTACTCGGACCTTCAGACGGTCTTCCGGTTCCTCCACGTGTTCACCGGTCGTGTCCAGAGCGTCAACGGTCTCGGGCTGTTCAGTATCGACTCGACCGCTCACGACGAGCAGAGCCTGAACACTCTCAAACAGCTGTTCGACGGGATCGTGATGGTCTCGGACGACGGTGACGTCGAGATCCGACTCGCCTGACCCTGCCAAGGTTTACCACCTTCCCCGACCGATCACGGGTATGCCCATCACTGACGATGCGGGACTCGAGCGTGTGCTCTCGGCCGAAACGATCGCCGTGATCGGCTGCTCGACGACGGCCGGAAAGGCCGCTCACGACGTGCCGGCGTACCTCCAACGACACGGTTATCGGGTGATCCCGGTGAACCCGTTCGCCGACCAGGTGCTCGGCGAGCCCGCCTACGACGAGCTCGCAGATGTTGAGGAGGAGATAGACGTGGTAAACGTGTTCCGGCCGAGCGAGGAGGTGCCGGAGGTCCTCGAGGCGGTGCGCGAGCGACACGCCGAGCGGGGGGACGCGGGGATCGCGTGGCTCCAGCTCGGGATCAGTCACGACGAGGCCGCCACTGCCGCGGAAGCGGACGGTATCGACGTGGTCCAGGACCGGTGTATGAAGGTCGAACACGGCCGCCTGCTCGGGTGAGGTCGGACCCGACGCGGGACGTCCGTTTCGTGAGCGTCGTCGAACGTCCGGACCTCAGCCCTCCCACTCCGCGAAGTCACGATACACGCCCTTCGAGAGGTAGCGCTCCGAGGAGTCGGGGAAGACGGTGGCGACGCTGTCGTGGGGAGCGTCGATCGCGCCGTCACGGATTTCGCGGGCGACCCGTTTCGCGGCGATCGCGTTCGCGGCCGCCGAGGAGGCGACGAGGTGTCCCTCCTCGGCTGCGAGCCGGCCCATCTCCTCGTGGACCTCGCGGTCGGCGATCGCATGGATCTCGTCGACGAGGTCGGGGTCGAACAGCTCGTTCGTCTCGATGTCGTGTGTTCCGATGCCCTCGGTCTTGTACTCCTCGTGGTCGACGTCCTGACCGAAGAACTCGCGGTAGGCGGAGCCGGCGGGTTCGACGGCGACGACGTGCGTGTCGGGGGTTCGATCGCGAAAGTAGCGGGCCATGCCGATCAGCGTTCCGGCGGTGCCGCAACCGGCGACGACTGCCCCAACCTCGCCGTCGAGGGCGTCGTCGATCTCCGGCGCGGTCGTCTCGTAATGTGCTTCCGCGTTGAGCGGGTTGGAGAACTGCTGGGGGACGACCGCGCCGTCCAGCTCCGCCGCGATCTCGTGGGCACGCTCGATGGCGAACCCCATCCCCTCGTCGGTCGGCGTGTTGATCACGTCGGCGCCGAGCGCCCGCATCAGTTGCTGTTTCTCGACGGAGAAGCGCTCGGGAACGACGAAGACGGCGTTCACGTCGAGGCGTCCTGCGGCCACCGCGATCCCGATCCCGGTGTTGCCGGCGGTCGGTTCGATGACGGTCCCGCCCGGCTCGAGGTCCCCCCGTTCGAGCATCCGTTGGAGCATGTACTTCCCGATGCGGTCCTTGATGCTCGCGCCGGGATTGAACGACTCGAGTTTCGCGTACACCGGCACCGAGTCGGGCGAGCCGTGGACCCGGACGAGCGGCGTCTCGCCGATCGTCTCCAACACCGAGGGGAGGGGCTCGTGATGGGTAGTCACGTCCAGGCAAGGGTTGCCGGTCGGTTTGTGTGTTTCCATCGCCGGGTTCGTCAACGGGCTCGAACGGTATGTCCCCACGCGGTACCGCTTCACTTCGATCCGGCGGTCCTAACGGCACGTTCCGCACCGATCGAACAACACTTATGCCGCTCGTCCGGTTTTCCGAGGGTATGAGCGAGACGGACGCGCAGGCCGACGTAACGGTCGTCCTCCCGGACGGGTCGGAACTCTCCGTACCGACCGGATCGACGGTGGAGGACGTCGCCTACGAGATCGGTCCCGGGCTCGGACGCGACACGATCGCCGGAAAGATCGACGGCGAACTCGTCGAGAAGTACGCCGAGGTGGACGACGGCGACCGGATCGAGATCGTCACCGAGGGATCCGACGAGTACCTGACGGTGCTGCGCCACACCGCCGCACACGTCTTCGCGCAGGCGCTCCAGCGGCTCCACCCCGAGGCGACGCTGACGATCGGTCCGCCGACCGACGAGGGGTTCTACTACGACGTGGCCGACGTCGACCTCGACGAGGACGACCTCGCGGCCATCGAGGCGGAGATGGAGGAGATCATCACTGCCGACTACGACGTCGAGCGCGTCGTCCGGTCCCACGAGGACGCCATGGAGATCTACGCCGACAACGAGTACAAACGCCAGATCCTCGAGGAAGAAGCCGACGAGGACGAGGTCACGTTCTACGTCCAGGACGGCTGGCAGGACCTCTGTCGGGGCCCGCACGTGGAGTCGACGGGCGAGGTCGGCGCGGCGGCGTTGCTCGAGGTCTCGGCGGCCTACTGGCGCGGCGACGAGGAGAACGACACGCTCACCCGCGTGTACGGGACGGCGTTCGCCTCCGAGTCAGACCTCGAGGAACACCTCGAGATGCGCGAGCAGGCGAAAGAGCGGGACCACCGGAAGATCGGCGGGGAGATGAACCTCTTTTCGATCCCGACGGTGACGGGTCCCGGGCTCCCGCTGTATCACCCGCCGGGCAAGACCGTGTTGAACGAGCTCTCGGCGTTCGCCAACGGGCTCAACCGGGAAAACGGCTACGAGGAGGTCGAGACCCCGCACGTGTTCCGGACGGAGCTGTGGAAGAAGTCGGGGCACTACGAGAACTACAAGGAGGACATGTTCCTCCTCGACGTCAACGACGAGGAGTACGGGCTCAAACCCATGAACTGTCCGGGCCACGCGACGATCTTCGATCAGCAGTCGTGGTCGTACCGCGACCTGCCGAAGCGCTACTTCGAGAACGGGAAGGTGTACCGGAAGGAACAGCGCGGCGAGCTGTCGGGGCTCTCCCGTGTCTGGTCGTTCACCATCGACGACGGCCACCTGTTCGTCCGCCCCGACCAGATCCGCGCGGAGATCGAGTCCGTCATCGGGATGATCTTCGAGGTCGTCGAGACCCTCGATCTCGAGGTCGAGGTCGCGCTCGCGACCCGCCCGGAGAAGTCCGTCGGCGGCGACGAGATCTGGGAGTCAGCCGAGGAGCAGTTGCGCGACGTGCTCGAGTCGGGCGGCTACGACTACGACGTCGAGCCCGGCGACGGGGCCTTCTACGGCCCGAAGATCGACTTCGGCTTCGAGGACGCTCTGGGCCGCGTCTGGGACGGCCCGACGGTCCAGCTCGATTTCAACATGCCCGAGCGGTTCGGGCTGACTTACACCGGGGAAGACAACGAGGAACACCGCCCGGTGATGATCCACCGGGCGCTCTACGGGAGCTACGAGCGCTTCTTCATGGTCCTCATCGAACACTTCGACGGCGACTTCCCGCTGTGGCTCGCGCCCGAGCAGGTTCGGATCCTCCCCGTCTCCGACGGGACGCTGGGGTACGCCCACCGCGTGAAGAACGCGCTCGCGGACGCGGGGATCCGTGCCGAGGTGGAGGACCGCGACTGGACGGTCGGCCGCAAGATCCGGCAGGGACACGACGACCGGCTCCCGTACATGGTTATCGTCGGCGACGACGAGGCGGAGGCGGGCACCGTCTCCGTGCGCGACCGCTTCGAGAACCAGCGCGGTGACGTCGACCTCGACGAGTTCGTCGACCACGTACTCGAGGAGTACGAGGAGAAACGCGTCGAACCCGACTTCATCGCGGAGACGGGAACGTAGTCGGGTTCCGCCGGTCAGCCGTCGACGAACTCGACGCCCGACTACTCCACTATCCGGGGTCGGTCCCGTGACTCCCGTCGAGATGACGGTAGGCCGTTCGTCCCGAGGTGGAGAGATCGTTCACCCCGAGGTGGAGAGATCGTTCACCCCGAGGTGTGGTGACCGTGTCACCGTGCGGAACGGCCGTGTTTCCGTCGCGTTTTTCACGTCCGGCACGAGAGGGTCCGGTATGTCCGATCGATCGTTGGAGACCGTGGTGGACGACGAAGCGCCCGAAGTCGGGGAACTCTCGCCGCCGGACCGGACCCTGATGGGGCCGGGACCGAGCGAGGTCCATCCGCGGGTCCTGCGCGGGATGAGCACGCCGCTCGTGGGGCACCTCGACCCCTCGTTCATCGAGATCATGAACGAGGTCCAGGAGCTGTTGCGGTACACGTTCCGGACCGACAACCGGTGGACGATCCCCGTCTCGGGGACCGGGTCGGCGTCGATGGAGGCGGCGATCGGTAACCTCGTCGAGCCGGGCGACACGATGCTCGTCCCGACGAACGGGTACTTCGGCGGGCGGATGGCCTCGATGGCCGAACGCGCCGGCGGCGACGTCGTGGAAGTCGACGCGCCGTGGGGCGAGCCGCTCGACCCCGCCGACGTCGAGGCCGCCTTCGACGCCCACCAGCCGGACGTGTTCGGGTTCGTCCACGCGGAGACCTCGACCGGGGTACTTCAGCCCGGCGTGCCGGAGCTGACCGACATCGCACACGCCCACGACGCGTACGTGATCGCCGACTGCGTCACGTCGCTCGGGGGCGTCGAGATGCGCGTCGACGAGTGGGACGTCGACGTGGCGTACTCCGGCCCCCAGAAGTGTCTGTCGTGTCCACCGGGCGCGAGCCCGCTGACCCTCAACGACCGGGCGATGGACAAGGTTCTCGATCGCGACGAACAGCCCCGGTCGTGGTACCTCGACCTCTCGCTTCTGGAGGGGTACTGGGGCGACGACCGGGCATACCACCACACCGCGCCGATCACCAACGTCTACGCGATCCGCGAGGCGCTCCGGCTCGTCGCCGAGGAGGGCATCGAAGAGCGGTGGGAGCGTCACCGTGCGATCGCCGGCGACCTCAAGGCCGGACTACAGGAACTCGGTCTGGAGATGAACGCGCCCGACGAGTACTGGCTCCCCAGCCTCAACGCGGTCCGAGTACCCGACGGCGTCGACGACGCCGCCGTCATCGACCACCTCCTCTCGGAGTACGACCTCGAGATCGCCTCCGGGCTCGGCGACCTCGCCGGCGACATCTGGCGGATCGGCTGTATGGGCTACTCGGCGCGCACCCAGAACGTCGAGTTTCTGCTGGCGGCCGTCGAGGACGCCCTCGACGCACAGGGGTTCGACGGCTAGCTCCCGGCCGACTCGGGACGGTCACGTCCCGGACGAATCGATGGGCGAGACCGCCAAACCTCGGGGGTCCCCGTCGAACGCCACCCGAACAGTCCAACCGCCGTCGGTCGACTCGACCCGAACTCCGATCGACCGGCGCTCCGGAGATCGTCGGAGGAACTCGACGACGATCGGCAACACCGGGAGAGCTCCGTTCCGCGGTGAGAGCGCGTAGCCGGTGATCCGGGCACTCTCCACGAACGAGTCGATCCCGGCACCGAGAACGGCATCCTCGGAGACTGCCGAATCGTGAGTGAACCCCTCGAGAAGCCCGTGTTTGTGAAGGTCGCCGAGCGTCCCGGAGAACCGGGTGGCCGTGTCGCCATCGTCGGCCCCGGGAGCGTCGTCGAGACGCGCGGCCCCGCCGTCGGTGTCGTCGAACGCGTCGATCGACGGATCCCCGAGACGGTCCGCGGCCCGGGAGAGGACATCGAGTTGGTCTCCGGCTGCGAGTCGGTCGGCGAGCTCCGCCGCCATTCCCTCGAGCAGGCAGAGACAGAGATCGTCGGGGTCCGGCACGCTCTCGGCGAGCTCGAAGTACCGGTCCAGTACCGCCGTCTCGACGTCGCGCCAGCCGGCCTCGGAGAGCGCCTCGAAGACCGCTGCCGCGATGCGGTGACAGAACTCGACCAACCGTCGTCGTTCGTTCCGCCGACCCCGACCGTTGATCACCGGCTCGGAGAGGGTCCACCGTTCCTCGTCGACGACGTGCCCGTCGGTTCGGCGGGTTCGCGATCCCTCCGGACGTGGTGTCGGATCGACGGACCGTCCCGGACGGTCACATAGCTGGCAGACGATGACGTCGTACCGCGGGACGGCAGGGTCGTACCGACGGAGCGCGGCCCGATACTGCTCGGTCGCCCGTACAGCGGCCCGTCCCGTGGATCGGTCCTCGAACCGGAGCCCCGCCGCGGGAACCGGACGGTCGCCGTAGCGCGCACAGACGAGGTAGTAGTCGCCCTCGGCGGTGGCGAGCCGTTCGATGTGGTCGCGGACCTCCTCGAGCGTGGTGCCGATCACTCGTCCTCCGTCGAAGGGATCGGAGCCTCACGCATCCGATCAGTCCCCCCGGAGACTCGGGTGCGTCTCCTGGTCGTCCGGGTGCGGTTCCGCGAACCGCTGGCGCGTGGTCTCGAGCGATCGGGCTTCGCGCCGCCGACGCTCCCGGTCGTCGACCTCTTCACACCCCGGCGGGATCGCCCGGCCGCGATCGGAGAAGTACCCCTCCGGAGCGACCCAGTCGTGGTAGAACGGCCGGTCGTCGTCCTCCAACAGCGTGACCGCCACTTCGGCGCCGTGGCCGGCACACACGACGGCCTGGTGCGGCTTCTCCGCGAGTCGGCCCGCCGCGTACAGCCCGTCCACGCCGGTCCGCCCGCGTTCGTCCGTGTCGACGAACGTCTTTCCGCGGTCGAGAAGGCCGACGCCGTCGACGTCTTCGAGGTACCCGGTCTCGTTCTTCGTCGCTGCGACGACGTATCGCGTCCGGATCCGGTCGTCGTCGTCGGTCGTGATCGCGAATCGGGCCCCGTCCGGGGTGATGTCGTCCGAATCGGCCGGCCCCCCAGAGTCGTCGTCGAGGACCGCGACGCGGATGACACGAGCGGTTGCCCGCTTCGCGCCGGCGTTCTCGGCCTGCTCGCCGAGGAGGTCGAGCAGGTGACGCGCGTTGACGCCGACGGGGAACCCGGGAAAGTTCTCCAGGTGGGCGTTCCGACGGAGGATCGAGCTGCCCGGGTCGACGACGAGCGTGTCGAGACCGTGGCGTGCCGTGAAGACGGCCGCCGAGAGTCCGGCGACCCCGCCCCCGACGACGACCACGTCGCGGTCGACGGCGTCGCTCACACAGCACCCCCGGTCGCGACGTCTGCGAGCGTCCCATAGTCGAGCGCGTCCGCGAGCGTCCCACGGTCGAGCGCGTCCGCGAGCGTCCCACGGTCGGACGGCTCCGTCTCGTCGAATCCGCCGGGGGAGACGTCCGTTGTCGCCGGTCCCGGCCCTGCGCCGGTCCCGCCGACGGGTCGGGCCGCGGAGACTCCCGCACCGACGACGGCGCCGTGTCCGACGGCGTCCCGACGGGTCGTCGCTGCCTCTCCGATATCTCTCGCCATATGTTTTAGGCCAGCCTAAAGCATTAAATCGGTTTCGAATCTTCGGGAGCGCAACCGAACGGTGACGAGCTGTATACCAACTGCGGTCGGCCGGAAGTCGCGGATCCGCCCGTGAGGCCTCCGGAGACGACACCCGTTTAAGTTCCCGGACGGCGTCGGACGCCCCATGAGTGCCTACGAGCGGATCGCGGACCTCACCGTCACGATCGAGTCGGTAGGGAGGCGACGCTACACCGCCGTCACGACGAGCGGGTTCGAGCGGACGACCACCGAGTTCCGGCTCGCGGGCGACGGGCTCGTCGGCCGCGGCGAGGACGTCACCTACGACGCTGCCGACCACGACGCGCTCGCCGGCACCGACCCGATCGACCTCGAGGGCGAGTGGACGATCGCCGAGCTGTCGGCCGCCCTCGACGACGTCGACCTGTTCGCCGTGAAGCCGCCCGGGCGGGAGACCTCCCGAAACTACCGTCGGTGGGCCGTCGAGAGCGCGGCGCTCGACCTGGGATTGCGGCAGGCGGACGCGAGCCTCGGGGAGTTCCTCGGGATCGAGCCCGACCCCGTCGACTTCGTCGTCTCCACACGGCTCGGCGACCCGCCGACGACCGACAGGGTGACCGAACTGCTCGCGATCGACGACGACCTGGAGTTCAAACTCGACCCGACCCCCGACTGGCCCGACTCGGTGTTCGAGCGCCTGCGCGAGACCGGCGCGGTCCGCGTGCTCGATCTGAAGGGGTGGTACGAGGGGACCGACGTGGACGTGCCCGCCGACCCCGAACTGTATCGGGACACCCTCGCCGCGTTCCCGACCGGCGTGGTCGAGGACCCGGCGTTCACGCCCGAGACGCGGCCGCTCCTCGAACCGCAGGCCGACCGACTCTCCTTCGATTACCCGATCGACGGGATCGAGGCGATCGAGTCGCTGCCCGTCGATCCGGGCTGGTGTAACGTCAAGCCGTCCCGGTTCGGAACCCTCGAATCGCTCTTCGAGACGATCGCGTACTGTCGGGAGGCCGGGATCGGGATGTACGGCGGCGGCCAGTTCGAACTGGCGAGCGGGCGGACCGCGATCCAGACGCTCGCGGCGCTGTTCTACCCGGACGGCCCCAACGACGTCGCTCCCGGCGCGTTCAACGACCCCGACGCGTCCCCACCGTATCCGAGGAGCCCGCTCACGCCAAGCGACGACGCCGTCGGGTTCGAGTTCTAGGCTACCGTACGGTGGCGCGCCTCCGAGCGCCCGAAAGGCGCGAGGAGCCCGCGAGGGACGCGAGGAGCGCTCGGAGAGCGCGAATCGCGAGGTTGGGGAGGCGTGAGGAGCGGTTGCGGTGCTGTGCGGGGTGGAGCGGTGCGGGGTGGGACTCAAAGGGGCAGTCGCGAGGAGGCCGTAGGCGACGCAAGCACCGCAACGAGGAAGCGAGTGAAACGAGCGACCGAGTGAGGAGCACAGCGAGCGTACGGCCTCCTCGCGACTGGGGCTTTGGAGGTGTTCTCCACGATCGTGATAAAGATGCGAGCGCATACCCCCGTCTTTGGGCGGGGGGTCAAGCGGACAATAGCCTACACACCCACCGACGACGCCACGTCTGGATTTCCCACGGTTCATCGGCAGTATTAACATGACGACGTACTATAGTGTACGACGCGGATGAAGACCACACGGCACGCGAGCTATAACCTCAACTACCACATAGTGTGGTTGCCGAAGTACCGTCAATCGGTACTCGTCAACGAGGTCGCTGACCGTGTGCGGACCATCCTCCACGAAATAGCCGAGAGCAAAGGCGTCGAAATTCTCGACCTCACCGTCCAGCCCGATCACGTTCACCTGTTCGTCAGTAGTCCACCGAAAAACGAACCGGCGCTACTCGCCAACTGGTTCAAGGGTATCTCCTCGCGCAAGTACAACCACCGATACGCCGACCAAGACGGCGAGAAAATCGGATGGGCGCGAGGGTATTACGCAGGAACCGCTGGACACGTTTCCAGCGAGACTGTCGAGAACTACATCCAGCAACACAAGGAGGGCGATTCGTGACCGAACTCACGAAGACACTCGAACTCAAACTCGTGGACCCGAACGCCCACAAGCGGCGGAAATTCCGAGAGACGAGAGAAGCGTACCAGCACGCCCTCCAAGACGCTTTCGACCAGAACTGTACCACACAGACCGAAGCGAACGACGTGGTGGTCACTTACGACCTGAGTGGGTACGCGAAGAACGCACTCAAAAAGTACGTCCCGCAACTCACGACGACCTACAACGCGGACGAACTCCACGACAACCACCCTGTGCGCTTCACCAACGAGGGGTTACGACTCGACCACAAGCCCGAGAACGAGATCGAGTGGTACGTCAAAATCCCGCACCACGAGGACTACCACCTTTGGATACCAGCCCAACCGAATCCCGATCAGCGAGACTGGCTGGAGGCGTTGAACGCGGGAGATGCCAGGATGGGTGAGAGTCGGCTGTTCGAGCGAGACGGGACGTGGTATCTCCACGTTACCGCCACCCGCAACGTAGAGGAACGCTCCGAGACATCCGCCGAAGAACGGACGCCCATCGGAGTAGACATCGGAGAAGCGTCACTCGTCACGATGTGTCACCGCGACGACCACGGTTCTCCGACCGCGCCCGAACTGTGGGCCGACGAGGGCAAGACTGTCCGTCGACTCCGCAAGACCTATTTCACCGCCAAGCGCCGACTCCAGACGCGCGGAAGCGAGCGTATCGTGGAGTTCTTTGGCAACGACGTGTGGAACCAGATAGACGACGTGTTCCACCGCGTCACCCGCGAAGTCGTGGAGTACGCCGAATCCGTCGAGAACCCCGTTCTCGTTCTGGAAGACCTGACGTATATCCGAGAGTCGATGGACTACGGCGAGTTCATGAACCGGCGTCTCCACGGATGGGGGTTCGCAAAACTCCACGCGCAGATACGCTACAAGGCCGTCGAGAAGGGGATCCCCGTCGAGACGGTGAACCCACGTAACACGTCGAAGGAGTGCCACGCTTGCGGTGAGGTAGGATACCGCCCGCGACAGGCGACGTTCAAGTGTCCGAACGACGCTTGCTGGATGGACAAGTACCAAGGGGACGTGAACGGCGCGATTAACATAGCGGACCGCTACCTCAGCGGAGAGAGCCATTCAAGAGAACACACGGATGGCGATGACTCGGCTGAGGATGGGGGGCGTTTGACCGCCCCACAAGACACCCAAGCCGATGCTACCAGACAAGAGACGCTTGGGACGGATGCGTCTTGAAACCGTAGGGCCACGACAGGCCTGAAATCCCGTGGTGGGATTCCCGCGTCTTCAGGCGCGGGAGGAGGTCAATCCCGCTTCGTATTTCCGATAGGCTGGGGCGTTGATGCCGGCCCGTTTTCGATCTAGGAGACGAACTTCAGCAGGTCGTCGCGGTTGTACTCGTGGAAGCGGTCGCGGAGACACGCCTCCAGCGCGTCGATGTCGCCGCGTTTCGCACAGATCGGCGCGACCGTGTCGGACCACTGCTGCCACGGCGGATAGAGGCCGAGCCGGTCGCAGATCTCGTCGAGCCGCTCGTCGAGGTCGTCGATCTTGTCCGTCTTGTTCACGGCCACGATGGGGTCGACGCCGACGTCCTCGAGGAACGCGAACATCTCCACGTCGTGCGGGACGTTCCCGCGTTCCCGGTGGCGGTCGATGATGTCGACGGCGCTCTTCCCGTCGACGACGACGACGCCCGCGAGGATATGCTCGGCGTTCGCCTCGACGTACCGCACCACGTCGGTTTTGATCTGCTCGCGACGGTCCTCCTCGACGCCGGACATGAAGCCGAAGCCGGGGAGGTCCGTGAACATGAACGACTCGCTGACCCAGTCGAAGTGGTTCGGCTCGCGGGTGACGCCGGGTTTCCCGCCGACGGAGACGTCGTGGCCCGTCAACTCGCGCATCACCGTCGACTTGCCGACGTTGGAGCGCCCCACGAGGACGACCTCCGCGTCGCGGTCCGGCCGGTCTTCGAACATACGCTCACTCCGCCGGCGAGCCGGTTAAATGGCGCGTCGCGGGTTCGGGCACCTGCGCGAGACACCGACCCACCGCCGACGGCGACGCCGACCCACCGCCGACGGCGACGCCGACCCACCGCCGACACGGATCTCGTTCAGTTCGGGGACGGCCCGGTCGGATCCGCGGGGTCGACATCGGTGGACCCGCCGGATCCGGCCGAGCCGGCGTCGAGGTCGTCGCTCTCGCTCGCGAACGCGGAGCCGAACATCCGGAACACCGCGACCTGCCCGTAGAACTGGAGGAAGGGAACGAGGAGCAGGCCGACGACCGTGATCGCGAGGACCCCCGTGGCGATCCAGAGGACGAACGTGACCACGAGCGGCATGATTATCGCGACGAGGTACTCCGTGCTCAACAGGGTCGGTTTCAGGAGGTCGACGTCGAAGGCCGCGCCGATCTCGTCGCGGACGGCGTACGCGGTCAGCGCCGCGGGCACCGCGTAGTAGACCAGGAACAACACCGGCAGGAACGCGAGCGCTAAGAGCACCCCGAGGGCGCCCACGAGCGCGCCCGCGTCGCCGCCGACCGCCCCGCCGGCACCGATCACGACGAAGACCACGATCAGGTACGCGAGCACCGGAACGAACGTGTACGCGACGGTGATGACGGTCCCGACGATCCCCTTCACGAGGAGGTCGCCCCAGTCTTCGAACTCCGGCGGGTCCTCCGCGCCCTCGACGGTCGTCTCGAGCACCCGAACGAGGTATCCGAGGACGACGATCGCGGGGAGCAGAAGGAACGAGAGGAACCCTAACACGCCGCCGATGAGTACGCGTCCGATCCAGTCACCGCGAAGCGGATACGAGAGTCCGTCCTCGAGCATGGCCGAACGATCCCACAGGAGGTATATAAAATCCCGTCGACCGGCGGGACTCCCCCGAACCGCTTAATCGCCCGCCTCCACACGACGCATACATGACGAACATGGACAAAGCGGCGGTCCGACAAGCGGTGTGGGACGCCCTCGAGGATCGGGGGATCGCCCGGTTCCCGTTCCCGCCGCACGACCGGATCCCCAACTTCGCGGGCGCGGAGGAGGCCCGCGACCGGCTGACGGGGACCCCGGAGTGGGAGTCGGCCGGGACGGTGAAGGCCAACCCCGACGCCCCCCAGCTCCCCGTCCGCCGGGCCGGGCTCCGCGCGGGCAAGACCGTCTACGTGGCCCAGCCCCGGCTCCGGGACCCGGACCCGTTCCTCCGGCTCGACCCCGCCGAGATCGACGACGTCGACGCGGCGACGACCGTCTCGGGGATCACGGAGTACGGCGTCCCGACCGCGCCAGAGGACCTGCCCCACGTCGACCTGGTCGTCTCCGGATCGGTCGCGGTCACGACGGACGGGGCCCGGATCGGGAAGGGGGAGGGGTACAGCGACCTGGAGTGGGCGGTCCTCCGGGAGCTCGACGCGGTCGACGACGACACGACGGTGGCGACGACGGTCCACGAACTCCAGGTCGTCGACGAGACGCCGTCGCCGGTCGAAGACGCGGCGGCGCTCCCCGAGCCCGACCGCCACGACGTGCCGCTCGATCCGATCGTCACCCCCGAGCGCACGGTCCGAACGGGCCACACCGCGGCTCGACCCGCGGGCGTCGACTGGGACACCCTCGATCCGGAGCGGTTGGCCGAGATACCGGTGTTGGCCGAGCGCGCGCCCGACGCTGGCGGGTAGCGCCACACAGCCGTCCGAACCGAACGAGCCGAACGGAGCGACCCGGCTGAGCCGAACGGAATGACTCGGCTGAGCCGAACGGAATGACTCGGCTGAGCCGAACGGAACGACTGGGGGCACGTCGAATGTGACGATCCGGATCGCGCCGCCCCGTCCGTCATCGATTTGCCGTCGGAGCGCGGAGTGCCGGCACGGATGGCGCTCCTCGAGAACCTCACGTTCGTCTTCCTCGCCGGGCTCGTCACCGCGCTCGCGACCGGGCTCGGCGCGCTCCCGTTCTTCTTTTTCGAAGCTATCAGCGACCGCGGAAACGTGGTCCTCTGGGGGCTTTCCTCCGGAATCATGGTCACGGCGTCGCTGTTCGGACTGATCGACGAGGGGCTGGCAGCGGGGACGATCGGGGAGGTCGCGGTCGGGATGGCCGCCGGCGTCGCGCTCGTGATCGCCGCCCATCGCGTCCTCGACGACGCCGACGTCGACCCGCACGAGTACGAGGAGGCCGACTTCCGAAAACTGGTGTTGATCCTCGGCGTTCTGACCGTCCACAGCTTCCCCGAGGGCGTCGCCGTCGGCGTCTCGTTCGCGGACCTCGGGTTGGCGGGCGGGGTCTCGTTCCTCGGGTTCACCGTGCCCGCGCTCGCGGTCTTCATGACGGTCGCGATCTCGATCCACAACGTCCCCGAGGGAACGGCCATTTCGATCCCCCTACGGGCGATGGACGTCCCGGAGTGGAAGATGGTGTGGTGGGCGGTGTTCTCGAGTCTCCCGCAACCGATCGGCGCGGTGATCGCCTTCGCGTTCGTCCGGATCGCTCGAGAGTTCCTCCCGTACGGGTTCGGGTTCGCGGCCGGCGCGATGATCTACCTCGTGGTCACGGAGTTCCTTCCGGAGGCGCTCGACGCGGGGGAGCGTCTCCCCTACGGGGGCAAACGTGAACTCGTCGCCGGGGTGCTCCTGGGGGCAGCGGTGATGGTTCCGTTGGCGTATATTTAATCGTCGACGGAGACTGTCCTCCCGTCCGGTTCGTGGACCCTGACGCGAACCGGTCCCGCGGGTCGCGTGTTCGCGCTGGCACGGAGCGTCAGGCCTTCGTCCACCGGATCCAGCCGGACCCGCCGGAGGAGCGTCGCGGTCGCGAGCCGCAACTCCAGGCGCGCGAACCGCATGCCGATACAGTGGCGCGGGCCGCCGCCGAAGGGGAAGTACGCGTACTCCGGGCGCCCCCCGACGGCCGGGCCGGGCGTGTCGTCGCCGACCGACACCTCCCCCGACGGCGACGTTCGGAGCCACCGCTCGGGCCGGTACGTCTCCGGGTCCTCCCACCACCGACCGTCGCGGTGGACGACCCACGGCGAGAGCGTCACCACGACGCCGGCGGGGAGCCGATACCCGCCGAGCGTCACCGGCTCGGTCGGCTCCCGGAAGAAGGAGTGAACCGGTGGATAGAGTCTGAGGGCCTCGTCGACCGCGGCGGTGAGCGCCGGACTGTCTCGGACCTGTGCCGGCGTGGGGTCGTCGTCGAACGCAGTGACCTCCCGACGGACCCGCTCTTGGAAGCCGGGGCGCGTCGCGAGCGCGTGGAGGGTGTAGGTCAGCCCGAGCGCGCTCGTCTCGTGGCCGGCGAACAGGAACGTCACGGCGTTGTCAAGTAGTTCCTCGTCGTCGATCGCGCCCAGTTCCGCGGCTACGACGAGCGTCCCCAGCAGGTCGTCGGCCGACCCCGGATCCGTTGGCGGGCCGGCCTGACGCCGCTCGGCGACGAGCTCTCGCAATGTGTCACGGAGCGCGTCGAGCCGTCGACGGTACCGCCGGTTCGTCGGCGTCGGGACCCACTCGGGCAGAAAGGAAGTCAGCCGCCGCATGTCGAACCGTTCCGTGATGCTCTTCGCGGCCGCCCGTACCGTCTCCCGTTCGCGCTCGACGTCGTCACCGAGGAGCCCCTCGGCGAGGACCGAGAACGCGTACTGCGTGGCCGCCTCGTCGAGGTCGACCACGTCGCCGTCGTCCCAGTCGGCGGCCAGCGTCCGGGCGTGGCCGACCATGACGTCGCCGTAGGCGTCGACGCGCTCGCGGAAGAACGCCGACCGCATCGCGGTCCGCTGTTCGCGCCACGTCTCAGCCTCCGCGAGGAAGAGCCCGTCGCCGAGGAGGCTCCCGAGCTGTTCGCGAGGCATCTCGCCTTTCACGTAGTTCGCGTGGTCCTCGACGAGGACCCGCCGGATCGCGTGCGGATCGGTAAGGAGGTAGCTCTCCGTGCCCAACACGTCGTATCGGGCGACGCCCCCGCGTTCGTCGGCCCGGCGCTCGTAGAAGTCGAGGGCGTCCGCTGTGAGCGAGTGGACGTTGCCGAGGACCGGAAGCCCGTCCGGCTCCGGCGGTCGCACAGCGTCCTCGCTCTCGCCGTCCCCATCGTGTCGTCCAGCCGAATCGCTCATGTCGACGGATCGGCGCGCCGGCGTGCTGGAGCTTCCGGCGGACACGTCCGTGTATTTTATACCCGATTCGACGGCTCCCTCACATCTTCAAGTCGCCGGCGACCGACGCCTCCCGCATGCGGTACGTTCACGTCGAGTTCCGGTTCCCACCGTCGATCCGACACCCGATGCACGACTTCCTCGACCGCGGCGACGGCTGGCGCTCGGAGCTTCTGACTTGGCGGCGGCTCGACGACGGAACGCTCGCGACGCTGTTCCGCGTCACCGCGCCGCGGGAGCCGTACCTCGAGCGGCTACGGGCGCTCGACTCGATCGAACGGTTCGAGGTCGGCCCGGCGGACGGCCCCGCGGCCGACGACCCCGACGGTGGTCGCGGGGGGGGCGGCGGGACGTTCTACCTTCGAGCACACGAGACGCTCGATGGACCCCTCGACGCGTTCCTCGGCGCGTTCCTCGAGACGGAGTTCCTCTCGATCCCGCCCGTCGTGTACCGCTCCGAGGGGCGGCTCTCACTCGGGGTCGTCGGCCCGCCGGACCAACTGCGCGGGACGCTCTCGGCGCTCCCGGACGCGATCGACGCCGACGTCGACCGGATCGGGTCGTACGAGGGTGGGGGTCGGCTCGCCGGCGTCCGGATGACCGACCGGCAGGCCGAAGCACTCCGTACAGCGCGACGGGTCGGGTACTACGACGTGCCGCGTACCGGATCGGTCGCCGAGGTCGCCGACGCGCTCGACTGCTCGTCCTCGACGGCGAGCGCACACCTCCGGAAGGCGGAGGCGACGCTCGTCGACGCGTATCTCGACGGATGAGCCGATCGAAGCCGAACCGCGGGAGTCCTACGAACGTTTCGCGATCTCCTCGCGGAGGGCGTCGGAGACGGCCTCGCCGTCCGCCTTTCCGCGGAGTGCGCCCATCGCCTCGCCCATCAGCCCGGAGAACGCGCCCATCCCCTCGGCTTCGACCTGGTCGGCGTTTCGCTCGACGACCTCGCGGACGGCCTCGCGGACCTCGTCGTCGCTCACGCCCGAGAGGCCCGCCGCCTCGACCGCCTCCCCGGCCGTCAGGTCGGGCTCCTCCGCGAGCGTCGAGAGCACCTCCGGGACGCCCTCCTTCGCGAGGTCGCCAGACTCGACGAGCTCGAAGACCGCGAGAAAGTGGTCGTCGGTGAGGTTCTCGACCGGCGCACCGTCCCGCCTGATCTCCGTCGTCGTCGACTCCAGCGTCGAGGCGGCGAAGGTCGGGTCGACGCCGCGTTCGACCGCGGTCTCGAACGTCGGGAACCGCCGACCGAACGCCACCTGTTCCGCGAGCCCGCGGTCGAGCCCGAACGACTCCACGTACCGGTCGGTCTTCTCGTCGAGCAGTTCCGGCCGGTCGACGTCCGACGGGTCGGGCTCGACCGGCGGCACGTCGGTCTCCGGGTACATCCGCGCCGCACCCGGTAGCGGGCGGAGGTACTGGGTCGTCCCGTCGTCGTTCGCCCCGCGGGTCTCCTCGGGAACGCCCTCGATCGCGGCCTCCGCGCGCGCGGCGACGGCCTCGATCGCCAGGTCCGCGGTTTCGGGATCGGCAGCGACGATCGCCACCGCGTCCGTCCCGCCCGCGTCCACCGCCTCGCGAAGTTCGTCGACCTCGGCCGCCGTCACGCCGTAGGCCGGCAGCTCGTCGGTGTGGAAGATCCCGCCCGCGCCGTGGCGTTTGGCGTGGTCGGACAGCTCCGTACCGAGCCGGCGGTCCGGCTGTATCTCCCGGCCGACGAGCCCGTCGAAGTCGAAGAGCGGAACCGCGGTGACCTTCCCACCGGCGTCGAGCGCCCCTCGGATCACGCCGGAGTCGGTGTCCTCGAAGACGTCGCTCACCTCCCGAACCTCGCCCACGCTCGCGTCGCGCTCGCGGAGGTCGTCGCGGATCGCGAGCAGTTCGGCCTGTCTGCCGACCTCACCGCGGACGATGTCCTCGATCCCCGCTAGGTCCTGGACGCCCTTCACCTCGACGCGGGCACCCTCGGCGATCGAGACGTTCACGTCCTGGCGGATCGTGCCGAGCCCCCGTTTCACCGCGCCGGTCGACCGGAGCAACATGCCGATGCGTTCGGCCGCCTCCTTCGCCCCCTCGGGGCTCCGGATGTCCGGTCCGGTCCCGATCTCGACGAGGGGGACGCCGAGGCGGTCGAGCGAGTAGACGACGCCGTCGTCGGTCTCCTCGACGCGCTTGGCTGACTCCTCTTCGAGCATGAGGTCCTCGATGGAGACGACCCCGTCGCTCGTCTCGATCGCGCCGTCCTGTCCGAGCAGGATCGACCGCTGGAAGCCGGAGGTGTTCGACCCGTCGATCACGAGCTTCCGCATCACGTGCGCCTGGTCGACGACGCTCACGTCGAGTAACTCCGCTATCTGGAGCGCCACCGACAGCGCCTCCTCGTCGACGCGGCGTGGCGGCTCGTCGTCCTCCTCGACCAGGCAGGTCGTGTCGTACGCGAGGTAGGTGAACTCCCGATCGACGCGGCTCTCCTCCAGGGCGGCCTGGTCGAGCTCGCCCAGTTCGCTCTTCGTGGGATGGAGCCGTCGGGTGATATCGCGGTCGGCCTCGGCCGGGTCGCGCTCGACGGTCGGGGAGTCACAGAACAGCTTCGTCGCCGTGTCGAGCTGCTGGTGGATCTCCAGTCCGGCGACGAGGCCCAACGCCTCGTGGTCGTACTCGCTCATTAGGGCCCACTCCGGCGTGGCGGGACTAAAAGGGTGGCAGTTCGCCGCGGAACGCCCCGCCGGCGACGCAGTCGCTCCGAGTGCGACGTCCGTAGGAGTTGTGCGTGGGTGCTGTCGTAGAGACAACACCGTGCATCGGTGTGGCGGGTGTGCCGCCGTGTACGATGCGTGGGACCGGATTTGAACCGGCGGACCTCTACAGGACAGCGCCCTCAACGCTGCGCCGTTGGCCTGGCTTGGCTACCCACGCTCGCGTCGTTTTCTCGCGTTTCGACGTACCCCGTCCCAGATTAAAAGCCCTTCCATTCGACACCGGCGTGCCGGCCGATGGCATCGCGAGACGCGCCGGGATCGGCACCGGTTTGGCGCTTCGAACCAACCCCAGTGACATGCGAGAGTGGGCCCGAGAGAACGTCCCGTTTCTGACCGCCGTCGCCTCCGTCGTGTCGCTCGCGCTCGTCTTCGGGGCCGTCGGCGGCGTCATCCCGAGTAGCCTCCTGCCGCGCGCGAGCGACGCGACGATCGCCGCGATCCCGCACCTGAACGCTGTGATCTCCGCGACCGCGATCGCCACGATCCTCCTCGGCTGGCGGGGGATCGCCCGCGGGAACGTCGAACGACACCGAGCGTTCATGTTGGCGTCGTTCGCGCTGTTCACTGCCTTCCTCGCCGGCTACCTCTACCGGCTGATCCTCGTCGGCACCGCCGAGTTCCCCGGGCCGGAAGCCGTCTACACCTACCTCTACCTCCCGTTCCTCGGGATCCACATCCTGTTCGCGATCGTCTGTATCCCGTTCGTCTTCTACGCGCTGATCCTCGCGGCCACCCGACCGTACGAGGAGCTGTACCGTACCCGCCACGCGCAGGTCGGGTTCGTCGGCGCGGTCCTCTGGCTCGTCTCCTTCGCCATGGGGATCGGCGTCTACCTCCTCTTGTATCACCTGTTCTGACGGGCGAGAACCGTGGAGGTCGACGCGGCGACGGCGCGGGCTCGGGACTACCGGTTCTTCTCCGCTTTGCGGTGGGCTGCGTAGAACAACGGTACGAGCAGGGAGCCGGCGACGCCGAGACCGAGTGCGAGCGCACCGAGGTCGCTCGCGGAGAGGGTGCGACCGCCCCCGTCGCCTTCCCCGTCGTCGTCGCCGTCGCCGTCCCCACCGTCGTCGCCGTCGCCCTCCCCGCCGTCGTCGCCGTCGCCATCTCCGCCGTCCGGGCTCACGATGTCGTCGTCGACGTCACCGATCGCGACCGATCCCTTCATTCCGACCGTCTCGTGGGGTACACAGAGGTAGTTGAAGACGTCGCCCTCGCTCGCGTCCTCGAAGGTGTACTCGAAGGTGGTTCCCTCCTCTTCGACCGCCTCGCCGCTGTCGAACGTCTCGTCGTCGGCGACGACGTTGTGTGCGCCCCCCGCCCCGGTCCACTCCCACACGACGCTCGTTCCGGGATCGATCAGGATCGCTGGCGGGGCGAACAGCAGGCCGTTGTCGCCCGCGCCGACCTCGACCGTGACCTCGTCCTCGCCACGGTAGTCGTGGGTGCCGTCGTAGTTGTCGACGTCGTCCAGCCACCCGTCGTACTGGGCGGCGCCGGTTCCGGTCCCCGCGGCGAGCCCCGCCGCCGCGACGACGGTCGCGCTCCCCGAACGGAGGAAGCCGCGACGACTCATCGACGGCTCGTCGGCGTTCGCTGTCATACGCGCATGTCGAACGTCGGCGTATTTAAGCTCCCGATACGTTCCGCGCGTTCGGGAACGCGGCGGGTTCGGATCGCCGAGGGTCGGTTCAGTCGTCGGCCGCGGTCGCGCCCCGCGAGGGACTGTCGACGGGCCGGTCCGTCTCCTCACCCTCGACGTCGAAGGGGTACTCGCCGGTCACACAGCCCAGACAGAGGTCCGCGCGGCTCGCATCGAGCGCCGCCGCGACCGCGTCGATCGAGAGGTACGACAGCGAGTCGGCCTCGACCCGCTCGCGGATCTCCTCGGTCGACGTATCGGAGGCGATGAGCTCCTCGCGTGTCGCCATGTCGATCCCGAAGTAACAGGGTGCGACGATCGGCGGCGCGCCGATCCGGAGGTGGACCTCCTCCGCGCCCGCCTCGCGGACCAACTCGACGAGCTGTGTCGAGGTCGTCCCGCGGACGATGGAGTCGTCGATAATGGTGACCGACTTCCCCTCGACGGTCGAGCGGATCGGGTTGAGCTTCAACCTGACCGCGCGCTCGCGCTCGTCCTGTGTCGGCATGATGAACGTCCGGCCGACGTACCGGTTCTTCATCAGTCCCTCCGCGAACTCGATCCCGCCCTCGTCATCGGGTCGCGGGTCGCCGTCGGGGGTGGTTTCCGCGGCGGCGTCGGCGTACCCGGAGGCGAACGCCCGTCCGGAGTCGGGGACGGGCATCACCACGTCGGACTCGACGCCGGACTCCTCCCACAGCTTCCGGCCGAGCTCCCGGCGCACCTCGTAGACCAGTTCGCCGTCGATCACGGAGTCGGGGCGCGCGAAGTAGACGTGTTCGAAGAAGCAGTGGGCCGTCGAGTCCGCCTCGACGAGCTGGTAGGTGTCGTAGCCGGAGCCGTCGGGTTCGAGCACGACGAGTTCGCCTGGGCGGACGTCCCGGATCAGCTCCCCGTCGAGGGTGTCGATGGCGGCGGACTCGCTCGCGATCACGTAGCCATCGGCGAGCCTGCCGAGACACAGCGGCCGGTTCCCCATCGGGTCGCGTACGCCGAGCACGGTGTCGTCGTGCGTGATGGCCAGCGAGTAGGAGCCGTGGATCCGGTTCATCGTGTGTTTGACCGCGCGGACGAGGTCCTCCTCCAGCAGGTTCCGCGCGATGTCGTGGGCGATGACCTCCGTGTCGCCGTCGGAGGTGAACGCGTGGCCGGCTGTGGCCAACTCCTCGCGAACCTCGTCGGCGTTCACGAGGTTTCCGTTGTGTGAGAGCCCCAGCGACCCCGACTTGAACGACACCGAGAAGGGTTGCGCACAGCTCTTGTCGAGGCTCCCCGCCGTCGGGTAGCGCACGTGGCCGATACCCGTCGAGCCGGCCAACGATTCCAGGTCGCCCGGCTGGAAGGCGTCGCCGACGAGCCCGCGCTCGACGTGGCTGTGTTGTTGAAACCCGTCGTGCGTGACGATCCCGGCCGACTCCTGGCCGCGGTGTTGGAGCGCGTACAGCGCGTAGTACAACGGCCGCGCGGCGCCCCTCTCCGCGAGCGAGACGCCGACGACACCGCACTTCTCTCGCGGCTCGTCGACGGTGTGGTCCCCACCGGCGTTCATGTACGCGACCCTGGGGCCGGAATCGATAAAAACCCTCGTGTTCGTGGCGTTCGACCCCGCAGAGTGGACGCGTCTTATCCACGTGTGTGGATCGCCACCCGTGAAACGGGAGGTCGAGAACCGTGAAACGAGGGACCGAGCGACCGCCCGCCGGCGGTCGGGTCACCCCCCGCCGACGAGCTCGTCCAACCGCTCGAAGTACGCCTCTCGGGGGACCTGATAGGCTGCCCGATAGTCGATCTCGCCGGCAGCGAACCGCTCGGCGACGTCGACGGCGGCGTCCGCACCCGCCTCGCGGCTCCCGTGCGTCTCGGCTACCGCCTCGATCTCGGGCTCTAAGAAGAGGACGACGTGCCACTCGTCTGTCGCGTACTGGCCCGACCCCGGCCGGGCGTTCCGCGCGCCGTTCGTCAGGTAGATCGTCGGCAGACACTCGGGCGGGACGTCCTCGCCGTCGAAGACGTCCGGCCGGTAGACGAGGATGGCCCGCCCGCTCGGCTCCTCGTTCCACACCCGCCACCCGTCGGGGAGCGCCTCGAAGCTCATGGTCACGTTCGGTCGCGGGGGCTTGAAAGGGTCGCGTTCCGGGACGGGCCGGTCCCGAGTTCCCGCTCGGTCACTCCACGAGCTCCGAGCCGCCTGGCGGGAGGAACTCCTGAAGGCGGTCCGCGCTCGCGACCTTCCGCACGAACGACTGATCGGCGAAACGCTCCTTGAGGGTCCGGTAGGCCATCATCGCGGCGTCGTTCTGTGCGTACATCCCCGGCTCCAGCGTCACGTGGGCGGCCGCCCGCCCTTCGATCGCCGACGGTGGCCCGCCGATCGCGCGTGTGACGGGCTCGCACTGGACGCCGACGGCGACCCGACAGGGCACGTCCTCGAAGTAGGTTCGGTCGCCCCGGATCACGAAGCTCCCCTTCTCGATGTACTCGCCGCTCTCCGGCGTCTTCGACACCTGATCCGGCTCGACCATGTAGGCGTCGCCCGCGCCGCGGCCGTCCTTCCAGTCCGAGGAGTACGAGACGGCGAACTGCGCGGCCTCCCGCAGGGTCTCCTCGGCGAAGTCGACGGGGTCCGCCGACTCCGACGGACCGGCCGCCTTCAACAGCGTCACCGGCCCGCCGTGTGCCTGCGTGTGGAAGAAGCGGTCGTGTTTCCCCATGTACTTCTTGACGAGCTCCTCGTTCTGGTCGGCGTTGCGCCCGCCGATGACGAGGTACCCCGTCGAGGTGTGGAACCAGCGGAACCGCTCGTACCAGTCGTCCGGACGCCGGATCGGGATCGATTTACGCGAGAGCCAGTCGACCTCGTACTCCCCGTCGCCCGCTTCGTCCCCGTCGTCGTCGCCCGTTCCGGGCTCCGCGTCCCCCTCCTCCCACGCAGCCTTCCGTTCTTTGACCGCCTCGAGCTCCTCCCGTGTCGACGCTATCGCCTCCTCGGCGCCCGCCTTCTTCTCCTCGATCCGTTTCGCCTCCCGGTAGAGCCGGTCGGCGTTCACCTCGACGCCGTCGTCGGCCTCCAGCTCGACGGCGAGGCCGTCCTCGCCGAGCTCGACCGTGACGGTCCCCGCGCTCCCGTCGACGTCGACGACCGCCTCCGCCGCCGGGATCCCGCGTTCCGCGCCCGCCTCGAGCGTCTCCTCGATCTCCTCCCAGGAGACGTCGTTCCCGCGGGCCTCCCGGACCGTCGAGAGCACCTCGTCGACGAGGTCGTAGTGGGCGTACACGAGCTCCGCGCGCTCGCGCTCCGTCTCAGCCTGCGCTTCGAACCCCTCGATCGCCCCGCGCTGTTGTTCGATGATCCGCTCCTGTTTGGCGATCTCTTCCTCGAAGTCCGGCCGGGAGGGGGCCGCGTCGGCGGGGGCGTCCCCGGCCCCCTCGTCGTCGCGCGCGAGCCGGTAGAAGTACTCGTCGACCGCGGCGTTGAACGAGTCGAACCCGACGCTCGGGAGTCCCTCGCGTTCCGACAGCGGGAAGGGCGTGACGTCGACCACTGGACGGTCAGTCGACCCCGCGTCCGAGTCGTCGGGCGCCCCGTCTTCGGCCCCGTCGAGCGGCTCCTCGTAGACGCGCGGGTCGATGTCGCCGGACCGGAGCCGGTCGGCGATGTCCTCGAGCGCCCCGTGGAGTGCCCGGTAGGTCCCCTCGTCCGCCTCATCGATCGGCGTCTCCTTCTCGACGCCCGCGCGGGAGCACACTTCCTCGGCGTAGAGGCCGCCGAGGTTGAGCTGGGTCGCGAGCGTCCGGACCACGTCGGTGTCGGACTCGTCCATGTGGCGGACGAACGCGTCGAGGCTCACGTCGAGGGGGTTGAGCCGCGAAGCGGGGTACTCGTACTGCGCGCCGGGCGCGACCGTGCGGGACTTGAGTCGGACGGTCGACAGCGAGCCGACGACCTCGCCGGTCTCGTCGAGCGCTGCGACGTTGCCCTGTCCGAACAGCTCCGCGACGAGCGTCGTGTTCTCGTCCTCGCGCTCGAACTCGAAGGTGAGGATCCGGTCGAACTCGTACTGGGTGACGCCCGCGAAGTCCGCACCCGACAGCCGGTTCCGCAGCATCTTCGCGAAGTTCGGCGGCCGCCCGGGCGCGTCGGCGACGTGTTCGGCGTCCGCGACGTGCGCGCGCTTCACGTCGCCGACCTCGATCATGAGCTCGACGCGGCCGTGGTCGAAGTCGCGCAGCTTCAGCCGGAGCAGGTCGTCGTCGTAGAGGTACGCCTTGTCGACCTTGGCGCCCTCGTACCGGCCGAGCTCGGTGACGAGCGCGCTCAGGTCGATGCTCGATAGCTCCCGCTTCGGGTCCATACGGACTCCACACGCGGGCCGGGAAAAGGCGTGTCGTTGTACGGGCGGGGACGAACGGCGGACGGTCGGCAATCGCTCGTGAACGATCAACCGTCGCTCGTGAACGATCAACCGTCGCCTTCGGACGGTCGGTCGTCGACGGCGTCCCGCCAGTCCGAGACGAGATCGAACGACTCGTCGACGTCCCCGAGAACGAGGAGCGCGTAGTACCGGAGGTACGTCACCACCGGGACCTGTGCGAGCGCCCACACCGCGAGCATCGTCACGCCGAACAGGAGCCCCAGGCCGACGAGGACGACGATACCGACCGTCGACGAGAGCGAGACGGCGACGTGCGTGACCATGGCGACGAGAACGAACGGGACGGCGAGCACGACCGCGACGAGCCCCACCGCGATCGACGCGACGAGTCCGACGGCGACCGTCAGCAGGAACGCGATGACAGCGTAGGCGAGGTACTGTCTCCACGCGGCCGTGATCGACCGCCAGAGCCGCCGCCACGCCGCGATCACCCCCGAATCGAACCGGATCATGAGGGGGACGACGAAGGAGGTCGTGAACCCCGAAACCAGCCCGTAGACGACGCCGACGACGAGCAGTACCGGGATGCCGACGAGGAACGCCACGAACGGGATCGCGGGGTCGCGTCCGGTGAAGAGCGGGACGAAGACCAGCACGAGCCAGCCGAGGACTCCCACGAGCATCGGGAGCCCGATAGCGACCCGGAAGACGAACAGCCGGAACCCCTGTCGCCATCGACGACGCCAATAGCGGCGGATCGACACCTCGCCGGTCCGGAGCGACTCGATCAGGACGAACTCCATGACCGCGCCGACGAACGCGAACAGCGCCCCGAGGAGGACCCCCGCGCCGACGAGCACAGCGACGATCACGAGGGGATCCGCCGGGAAGGAGCCGGGAAGCGTGTCCGGGAACCCGTTCACGGGTATCCCCTCGGACGGGGCGGAGGCGTTGAACTGTACCGACGGGAGGCTCACGCCGCCCCCGACGAAGAACGCGACGACGGCGAGTTTCGACAGGCGCCGAGCGTCGACCGGGGTCAGGAACTCCCGAGTGACGCCGAGGGCTCGTTGGACGTTATCGACCGCGTGGAGGGCCATGCCGGAGCGATCGCCCACCGCCGGGTTATCCGTTTCGGTGGCTCAAAGCCGCTTCGAGACGTAGGGGCCGTCCTGGTGGTATCCCAGCTTGTTCCGGTAGTACTCGCGCGCGCCGATCCCCGAGATGACGGCGACCTTCCGGTAGCCCGCGTCGCGGGCGAGTGCCTCGGCGCGTTCGATGAGCTTCCTGCCGTACCCCCGATGCTGCCAGTCGCCGTCACCGCCGAGCGCGACCTCGCTCCCGTACACGTGGAGTTCGCGCACCAGGGCGGCGTCCTCGAGCTCCCGGCGGACCGCGTCGGCCTCGGTGCCGGGCGCGCCGGGCTGGTCCGGCGCGAACGAGGGGAACCGCAGGCGACAGAAGCCGACGAGCAGGTCGCGGACGGGGTCCTCGAAGGCGATGAAGTGTTCCGTCCCGCCGCCGGCCTCGTAGGTCGTCACCGAGAGTTCGACGTCGTCAGGTTCGGGGTCGGCATCGTTGTGACCCACCTCGCGGGCGCGGATGTCCCGCTGGACGATCCCCTTCTCCTCGGCGCGCCGGTCCGCGAGCTGGCGGAGGTTCGACTTCCAGACGCCGCCGTCGATGAAGTCGGCGGGGATGTCGCGCTGGACGCGCTGGAGCCGCGTGTACTTCGGGATGACGTCCATGACCTCGGCGACGAGGTCGGCCGCCTCCTCGTTCGAGAGCGGCTCGAACTCGTCGTTGTGCCACCGGTCGTACACGCGGGTCCCGCGCACGACGAGCGTCGGGTAGATCTTGAGGTAGTCGGGCCGCCAGTCGGGGTTCTCGAACAGCTGGCGGAAGTCCTCGAGACACATCTCCCTCGTCATCCCCGGCTGGCCCGGCATCATGTGGAAGCCGACCTTGAACGCGGCGTCCCGCAGGCGACGGTTCGCGTTTCGGCTCGCCTCGTTACCGTGCCCGCGATGCATCTCGCGGTTGATCCGCTCGTAGGTGGTCTGGACGCCCACCTCCACCTTCGTCCCGCCGAGATCGAGCATGCGGTCGATCTGCTCGGGGTCACACCAGTCGGGCTTCGTCTCGAAGGTCGTCCCGATGTTGCGGATCGCGTTCGTCTCGTTCTCGGCTATCACGTCCTCCAGATATCGGAACTCGGTCTCTTCGGGGTCGGGGGCGAACGACTCGCCCTCGGCCGGTTCGGGCTCCGTCTCGAGGTCGTAGTCGTTCATCGCCTCCAGCGCACGTTTGACGAACCACTCCTGGTAGTCGTGTGAGCGCGCGGTCATCGTCCCGCCCATGAGGATGAGCTCCACCTTGTCGACCGGGTGCCCGATCTTCCGGAGCTGTTCGAGCCGCAGGGTGACCTGTCCGTACGGATCGTAGTCGTTCTGTTCGCCGCGGGCGGCGGCGGGCTCGTGGCCCGTGTACGACTGCGCGGAGGAGAACTCGGAGGCCGGCCCGCCGGGACAGTAGAGACACTTCCCGTGGGGACACAGCTTCGGCGAGGTCATGATCGCCACGGGCGAGACCCCCGAGGCGGTCCGGACCGGCTTCCGTCGAACCACCTCGATCACGTCGTCGCGGGCCTCCGGGGGGGCGTGTTCCAGGATCTCGGTGTTCTTCGGTACCTTCGGCGAGGAGAACTCCGAGCAGGCGTCGAGTTTCGCGGACTCCAGGTTCTCGCGGTCGACCTCGCCCGCGAGGATACGGTCGACGAGGCGCTCGCAGGCGTCCGCGAACGCCGCCGGCTCCGCACCCTCGGAGCGGGACTCGGAGCCGGCGTCGCTCGGCGCGTCGGTACTCATTGCTTCCAATTCGACGGGTTCCGGTGTTAAGGGTGTCGGGGCACGACGACGTCGTCGTCTCGCCACAGTCGACCGAACGGTCGGTGAGGGACGGTACCGGTCGAGGAAGGGCGGAACCTACCGGTCGAGGAAGGGCGGGGTGACGACCTCCGCACGCTTCTCGTCGCCGCGCACGACGACGCTCACCTCGGTCCCGGGCGCCGTGTACTCCCCGTGGAGGTACCCCAAACCGATCGGCTCGTCGAGGGTGGGGCTCATCGTGCCCGAGGTGAGGTGACCGATACGGGCCAGGTCGCCGTCGGTGACGGCGTAGCCGCCCCGCGGAACCCCACGATCGAGCAGTTTGACGCCGGTGAACTCCTCGGTCGGCCCGCCGTCGTCCCGCTGTACTGCGAGCGCGTCGCGGCCGACGAACTCCGTATCGAGGTCGACGACGAACCCGATCCCCGCCTCGTAGGGCGTCCGTGGCTCCCCCTCCGGGTCGAAGTCCTGACCCGACAGCAGGTATCCCATCTCCGTGCGTAGCGTGTCGCGCGCGCCGAGCCCGCACGGTTGGACGTCGAACGCCGACCACACCGCCTCGGCGTCGACCGCGGGACACATCACCTCGAAGCCGTCCTCGCCCGTGTAGCCGGTGCGCGCGACCAAGCTCGCGACGCCGCCGACCGTGGCAAGCGTTGCCTGGAACTTCGACAGGCCCGTGACCGCCCCCGGGGACGCAGACGCCTCGTCCATCGCGTCGACCGCTTCCGGCCCCTGGACCGCGACCATCGCCCAGTCGGCGGTCGCGTTCGCTACCACAGCGTCGAGGTCGTGCTCGTCGCGGTAGTCGACCCAGCGCTCCGTCGCGTCCCCGTCGTGACCGGCGTTCGGGACGAAGAGGTACGCGGGATCGCCGCTCGTCGCGTCCAGGTCGCCGTCGGTTTCGCCGTCGAGGTCCGACAGCGACGCGGCCGCGCTCCCGGCCTCGACGCCGTCTGGGAGCCGGTAGACGACCGTGTCGTCGAGCATGACCCCCTCCTCGTCCGTGATCGCGGCGTACTGGGAGTCGCCCGGATCGAGGGCTGCCACGTCGTTCGTCGTCAGGCGGTTCATCAGCGTCGTCGCGTCCGGGCCCGACACCTCGATCTCGCCCATGTGGGAGACGTCGAACGCGCCGACCGCCTCGCGAACGGCCGTGTGTTCCTCGCGGATCGAGTCGAACTCGACGGGCATCTGCCACCCGCCGAAGTCGGTGAACGTCGCGCCGCGCGCCTCGTGAACGCCGTGAAGCGGAGGAGTCAGTTCGCTCATACCGGCACCACTCCGGGACGAACCTAATGTCTTCTCATCGGAGGGGTCCCTGCCGACACTCTCAAGTCCGATCATCCCCCGAGACGACACGTGATCCGCCGTCCGAGAGAGCGGTTCGGACCCGCAGCCGTCGTCCTCGTCGTCGCCCTCCTCCTACTCGTGGGCACCGGCACCTGGCCCCCGCTCGTCGCCGTCGAGAGCGGGAGCATGGAGCCGTCGGTCGAGCGGGGCGACCTCGTCGTCGTGACGGCGGTCGACCGGTTCCCGTGGGACGGGCCGGTCGGAAGCGACGCTGTGGACCCGCCGACGAAACTCGACGGGACGGGGGACGTCGTCGTCTTCACGTCGCCGATCGATCCGAGCCGACCCATCCTCCATCGAGTCGCGTTCCGCGTGACCGCGGGGGAGGACTGGACCGATCGGGCCGATCCCGACCGCCTCGACGGTGCCGACTGCGTGGACATCGCTGCCTGCCCAGCCCCCTACGACGGATACGTGACCTACGGCGACGCCAACGGCGAATACGACCAGAGCGCCGGGATCGCCCCGATCGTCCACGAAGAACTCATCCACGCCAAGGCCCTGTTCTCGGTCCCCTATCTCGGGTTCCCGCAACTCGCCGTCGACGCGGCGGTCGGCCGGTTCGGGGTCGTGCCGGCCGGCGTCGGGATCGTCGCAGTCGTCTCGCTCGTCAGCGGGACCGGGGCGTTCCTCGTCGGCTGGGCGCGTGACGGCTGGCGGGGCCGGGTCGACCGTCGGTCCCGCGACGACCGCTAGCCGGGGACGACCGTGACTCGAAACGGGGGACGAAGGGAGCGTCGGGGCGGATCAGTCGTGGTGGTCGTCCCCGTCGTCAGCGCCACCACGGCTCCCGTTTCCCTCGTCGCCCCCGCTCGCGTCGTTCGACTCGGCGTTCCCGCGGTCGCCGGCCCCGCCGTCCACGTCGCCGTCGAGCGTTACCGAGTCGCTGGCAGCGTTGCGGAGGGCGTCCGATCGGCCGAACTCGCCGGGCGCGATCGCCAGCGTCCGGATGCCGTACCCGTTGGCCGTCTCCAACACCGGCTTGAAGTCGGTGTCGCGCGAGGCGATGGCGAGCGTCGCCATTCGCTCCTCGACTGCGAACCGGACGGCGTCGACCGCGAGCTTCACGTCCACGTCCCCGCTCGTCACGATCACCTCGAACCCGCGCGCCTCCGCCGCCTGTATCAGCCCCGGCGTGGCGTGTTCGTCGAGGTAGAGCCGGGTCGTCACGAGCCGTCCCGCTGCCTCCGCCGCCTCGCGAACGTCGTCGAGGTCGACGTCGAACTCCGCGCGCAACACGTTCGGGCCGTCGACGAAGAGCGCGACGCCGGCCCGACCCGAGCCGTCCCTCGCCGAGCCGTCCCGATCCGCGTCGTCGCGGTCCGCGTCGCCCCGACTGCTGGTCTCCATGCGACGTCCTCGGTGACCGCGGGAAAAAGGCGTGCTGATCCGCGACGGACGCCGTCCGCGCCGGACCACCTCCCCCGTCCCGAACCTAACAGACGGGCTTCGGGTTGACGCCCATCGACTCGAGCCGGTCGGTGTACTCCTCGTATGCCGTCCCGATCGCGCCGCCCGCGGCCTCGCGGGCACGTTCCCACACAGCCTCGTCGTCGCCACACTCGGCTACGAGCAGGTCGCTCGCCCGTTCCAGCTGCGCGTCGAGGTCGTCGCCCATCGACCGGAACAGCCCCGCAGTCTGCGGGTCCGCGTCGCCGACGAAGAAGCCGGTCACTTGGGTCTTCGACTTCTCGGCGGCGAGCGTCCGCCCGACGAAGCCGCCGAGCCGTTCGACGGTTTCGTCGAGCCCGCGGAGGTACGACTGGATCGCCGGGACCTCCCCGGGTTCGTGCTCGTCGAGCTCGCCGGCGACCGTGTCGTAGTGGGCCCGCTCCTCGCGGGCCGTCTCCGCGAACGCCTCGGCGACGTCGCCCGTCTCGGTCTCCGCCCACGACTCGTACGTCTCGGCGGCGTGGTGCTCGGCGGTCGCCGCGGCGGCGAGGACGACTTCGGGCTCCATCTCCCCTTCCGTGTCCGCGAAAAGCGACTTCGACGAGCCGAGCCGCGAGAGGGCGGTCTCGTTGTCGTCACGGACGGCTTCGATGAACTCCTCGGGAGTCATGCGCATCGGTACCGTCTCCGAGTAGTTGTATGCGACGGTCGGCGTCCGAAGAAGGGTTCGCGTTCGGGTCGTTCAGTCGTCGACTGTGAGGCTTCGCTACGCTCAGTCGTCGCTCTCGCGTCAACTCCTTCGCTACGCTCAGTCGTCGACTTCGCCCTTCTCTATCGGTGCACCGACCAGATTACCCCACTCGGTCCACGATCCGTCGTAGTTGATCGTGTCCTCGTAGCCGAGTAGCTCGTGGAGCGCGAACCACGCGACCGAGGAGCGCTCGCCGATCCGGCAGTAGGCGACCGTCGTCTCGTCACCGTCGATGTCGTACTCCGCGTAGATCTCCTTCAGCTCGTCGGCTGTCTTGAACGTCCCGTCGTCGTTCGTGACGACCGACCAGGAGACGTTCTGCGCGCCGGGGATGTGGCCGCCGCGCTGGGCGGTCTCGTTGAGTCCCGGCGGGGCGAGGACCTCGCCGCTGAACTCCTCGGGCGAGCGAACGTCCACGAGCGGGAGCCCGCGGTCGATGGCGTTCTCCACGTCCTCGCGGTACGCGCGGATGGACTCGCGTGGACCGGACGCCTCGTAGTCGACCGCGGAGTACTCGGGGACCCCGTCGGTCGTCGGGTAGTCGTTCTCGAGCCAGTACTCGCGGCCGCCGTCGAGCAGTTTCACGTCGTCGTGGCCGTAGTACTTGAACTGCCAGTACGTGTACGCTGCGAACCAGTTGGCGTTGTCGCCGTACAGCACGACCGTCGACTCCTCGGTGACGCCGTGGTCCCCGAGCAACGCCTCGAAGTCCGGTTTATCGAGGATGTCGCGGGTGGTCTGGTCTTGGAGGTCGGTCTCCCAGTTGAAGCCGATCGCCCCGGGGGCGTGGCTCTCGTCGTACGCCTCGGTGTCGACGTCGACCTCGATCAGTCGGAGGTCGGGGTCGTCGCTCTCGAACTCGTCGAGTCGCTCCTCGACCCAGTCGGCCGAGACGAGCACGTCGTTCGCGTAATCGTGATCGCTCATTACGACTCATCGTACGGGTCGGTCCCGTATATTACCCATCCCTCACGGCACGCTCGGCCGCTCCTCGCCGATCGCGGCAACATCTACCCGTTGGATCCGAGTCCGGAAGCGCTCGCCCGGAGGGGAGGGGTTAAACCGACGGCTCCGAACCTCGGGACATGAACGACCGGATCGTCGACGTCGACTGGCTCGCCGAGCATCTCGACACCCCGAACGTCGCCGTGGTCGACACCCGCGACGCCTGGGAGTACGGGGGGATCGGCCACGTCCCCGGCGCCGTCAACGTCCCGTTCGACTCGTTCCGGGCGGACGAACACGGCGCTGCCGAGGCCGGAATGTTGCCCGGCGCGGACGTCTTCGCCGGGATCGCCGAGTCCGCCGGGATCGACCCCGACGACGACGTCGTCGCCTACGACGACACCCACGGCGTCTTCGCGGCGCGGTTCCTCGTCACCGCGGAGCTGTACGGCCACGACCCGGCGAAGCTCCACCTGCTCGACGGCGACTACTCGGTCTGGAACCGCTCACAGCCGACGACGACCGACGAGCCGGACGTGACGCGGTCGACGTATCCGTCAGAGTTCCGCGAGGACGGCCCCCTCATCGACCTGGAGGCGATGACGGCCGCGGTCGACGACCCGCACGCGACCGTCGTCGACACCCGCGAGGAGTGGGAGTACGAGGAGGGACACGTACCCGGTGCGGTCCGACTGGACTGGCGGGAGCTCGTCGACACCGACGCGCGGACGGTCCGGCCCGAACCGGCGTTGCGGGAGCTGTTGGGTGCGCGCGGGATCGACCCCGACGATCGCGTGGTGCTCTACTGTAACACCGCGCGCCGGATCAGCCACACCTACACCGTCCTCCGCGCGCTCGACTACCCGGAGATCGCGTTCTACGAGGGGAGCCTGACCGAGTGGAAACGGGAGGGCGGCCGACTGGAGACCGGTGGTTCGGAGACGGGCGGGAGCGAGCCGTGACCGTGACTCCCGGAAACACCGGCGCCGCCCGATCGCGGAGTCCCGGACGGACTTGTTCGGGTGGGTTCGTTTAAGACCCCCGAGCGACAGGGTGACAGTATGAGCGAACAGCAGTCACAGCCCGACGGGGAGGACCGCTCCCGACGGCGCGCGGACGATTCGGACCGATTCGCTGGCGAGAAGGACGAGAACCTCCGGAGCCGGGACGTGACCGAGGGGGCCGACCGCGCACCTCACCGGTCGATGTTCCGCGCGATGGGCTTCGACGACGAGGACCTCTCCTCGCCGATCGTCGGGGTGCCGAACCCCGCGGCCGACATCACGCCGTGTAACGTCCACCTCGACGACGTGGCCGACGCCGCCCTCGACGGGATCGACACTGCCGGCGGGATGCCCATCGAGTTCGGGACGGTCACCATCTCCGACGCCATCTCGATGGGGACGGAGGGGATGAAGGCGAGCCTGATCTCCCGGGAGGTGATCGCCGACTCCGTCGAGCTCGTCTCCTTCGGCGAGCGGATGGATGCCCTGGTCACCGTGGCGGGCTGTGACAAGAACCTACCGGGGATGATGATGGCGTCGATCCGGACGGACCTCCCCAGCGTCTTCCTCTACGGCGGCTCGATCATGCCCGGGCAACACGAGGGTCGCGACGTGACGATCGTCCAGGTGTTCGAGGGCGTCGGCGCGTACGCCGAGGGCGACATGAGCGGCGAGGAGCTCGACGAGCTCGAGCGACACGCCTGTCCCGGGGCGGGCTCGTGCGGCGGGATGTTCACCGCCAACACGATGGCGTCCATCTCGGAGGCGCTCGGGCTCGCGCCGCTCGGGTCCGCCTCCCCTCCCGCGGAGGACGAGGAGCGCTACGAGGTGGCCGCGGAGGCCGGCGAGCTCGTCATGGACTGCATCGAAAACGACCGCCGCCCCTCCGATATCCTCTCGCGAAAGTCCTTCGAGAACGCGATCGCGGTCCAGACCGCGATGGGCGGGTCGACGAACGCGGTCCTCCACCTGCTCGCGCTCGCCGCGGAGGCCGACGTCGACCTCTCGATCGAGGACTTCGACGAGATCTCGAGGCGGACGCCGAAGATCGCGGACCTCCAGCCCGGCGGCTCCCGCGTGATGAACGACCTCCACGAGGTCGGCGGCGTTCCGGTCGTGATCCGCCGCCTCCACGAGGCCGGACTGTACCACGGCGACGCGATGACCGTGACCGGCCGTACGGTCGAGGAGGAACTCGCCGAACTCGAGGCGAACGGTGACCTCCCGGACGACGACGCGATCGAGGCGGACTTCCTCTACGCCGTCGACGATCCCAAGGAGGAGGAGGGGGCGATCAAGATCCTGAACGGGAACCTCGCGCCCGACGGCGCGGTCCTGAAGGTGACCGGCGACGACGCGTTCCACCACGAGGGGCCGGCGCGTATCTTCGAGAACGAGGAGGACGCCATGGAGTACGTCCAGTCGGGCGAGATAGCGTCCGGCGACGTGATCGTGATCCGCAACGAGGGCCCGACGGGCGGTCCCGGCATGCGCGAGATGCTCGGCGTGACCGCCGCCGTCGTCGGCGCGGGCCACGAGGAGGACGTGGCGCTACTCACCGACGGGCGCTTCTCGGGCGCGACACGCGGCCCGATGATCGGCCACGTCGCCCCCGAGGCGGCGGTCGGCGGCCCGATCGGGTTCCTCGAGGACGGCGACCGGGTCACGGTCGACATCCCGAACCGCGACCTCGCGGTCGACCTCTCCGAGGAGGAACTCGACGCACGCGCGGCGGACTGGGAGGCGCCGGAGCCGCCCTACGAGGGTGGCGTGCTCGCGAAGTACGGCCGCGACTTCTCCTCGGCGTCGATCGGTGCGGTGACGAACCCGCGGCTCACGCCGGACGAGTAGGGACGCGTCACCCAAACGTACCGGCGGTGCGTTCGGAGGATGTCTCCGACGAAGTCTGCAAAAGAGGGAGGACCACAATTGTCGGGGTGTCGTCGCCTCCCGGCAGGTTCCCGATTTACTCGAAGCCGACGCCGCCGTCGGTCTCCGCGACGTGAACCGACTCGGCGCGCCAGACGTTGCTCCGACGGCCCGCACGCGAGAGCTCCATCCGGACGACGGAGCCGGCCGGGAGGTCCGCGACGCGGTCGCGGGCGGTCCCGTCGGCGTAGTCCACGATGTGGTACGTCTCGTTGCGTGGGTGCGCACGTACTGCGGCGTGATCGTGATCGTTCTGTTCGGAAACGACGGTGAACTTGTTCGATGTAGACATCTTACTCTCCTATAACTGGAAACCCTACTTCAAGACTTCGTATAGTCACTCGGATGATTCGGGAGGTGCTAATAGGAATATAAGGCTCTGTTGGAATCCGCTTCTTCAGACAGATTCTCACCCGAAACAGCAGTAGATGAAAGCTACGCATTGAGTGGTGACCGTTCCACCAACCGATCTGTGTTCCGATGGTCAGCCGGGAGTTATCACACCATTCCGCGGGGAACCGTCCACGGACATATAAATCATAGTATGGAACCTGCAACGCTGCTCGTCATGTTCTCGCCACCACACTTCGAGGAGCTCCTCGAGCAACGCACCGAATTGATACCGGAGGAATTCGGGGACCTCGCCGCCGACTACGGAATCGAGCCAGGCAAGTGATCAGTGAGAGGAGCGATATCAACACCAATTGCCTTTCTTCCCTCAATTCTGTGGTTTTCACGAGTTTGGTAGCTACTCACAGGCAACACGGTAGGGCGATGAACAACAAACCGGGGAAACCTGGGTTACAGAGACAGTCTTCGCGCACCGCTCTGTGATGAATACGTGTTCTGTATCGGTCAGTCCGATATTGACATCCGTCGGGCAGTTTGTTGATACCGTGCTGAATAGAGAGCGCGTATGCAGCACAGAGCCCGTGGTCCGCAAATTCACTATGCTACACCGTGGTGAGAATCGAAAGTAACGTTAAATCAATAGCGTGCCAAATTGTTCACATGACCCGGACAATCAACTCGGTTCTCGTTCCGACCGACGGCAGTGAAGGGGCACAGGTAGGGGCACGGCGAGGAATCGATCTCGCTACCACGATCGGGGCCGATCTTCACGTATTGTCAGTGATTGACAGCCGTGAAATCGAACCGGATCTGATATCTAATGATCAGACCGAACGGGAGCAACTACTCGAAGAGGAGGCAGAACGGGCGGTGGATTCGATAGCGCGACTCGCCCACACGCATCTTTCTGGCCGCATTACTACCGCTGTCAAGTCGGGGATTCCATTCCAGACGATCAACGACTACGCCGATACTCACGACATTGATCTCATCGTGATGGGGTCACGAGGGCGGACAGGGTTCGAACGGCTTCTACTCGGGAGCGTTGCAGAACGGACTCTCCGGACCGCAAATGTCCCGATCGTCATGGTGGCCCCAGATGCGGACATCGTCGAAATCGGTGATCAGCTGTACGAAAACGTTCTCCTCCCGACTGACGGCAGCGAGGGAGCCGAACTCGCGATCGAGTGGGGGACTACTATAGCCGAAGTGTATGATGCGACGGTACACACGCTCTATTCTGTCGAAACGAGTCGATTCGGCGGCGTTGAGGGAATGGCAGAAATTCACGATGCACTCGAACAAACCGGACGGCAGGCACTTGAGACGGTCCAGGAGCGTGCCCGAGCAGCCGATATCAGTGTCACAGGAAATATCGCAAGCGGGCCGGCAGCACGCACGATCCTCGCCTACAGCGAAGAACACGATATTGACCTCATCGTGATGGGAACGCACGGCCGATCCGGCCTCCGACGATATCTTACCGGAAGCGTCACCGAGACAGTTGTCCGTAACGCATCTGTCCCGATCTGTTGTGTCCCGATGCGGTGACTCTCCTTTTCAGGCTAGCTCCGTCCGATTCGTCATTACGTGGCGACACCCGCGAGTATCACCGCTTTTTCGATGCCGAAAGCGTTCCTCGGTAGTACGTTTTAGGCCTTGATCACTCGGAACGGACCCTGCTGAATGTATCCTCTGTGTCGGTCAGCGGAACTCGGTCAGCAGACGAATGAAAGAATCGGTAACTGCAGAGCCTATATTCAACGGTTCCCCTGTATGAGAACCAACACCCATACAGGGACCAACTCACCGAAACCTCGTAACTCTGTCTAAACCGCAATTCTGGCTACACTCGGCTCTTTTCTCGCCAATTTGTAAAAATATCAAATATAGACACAGATCTGCCAAAGATTAATCAACATGGGAACTATGCGCTCACGCATGTCAGATTGTGACATGGCTGAGAAAGAAGTGGCAGATATCGATGAAGCGATGGCGGTTCTGGATGCGGCCCTCGAAGTTTCGGACGGCGCGATGGAGGAGACATAATGACGAGCCTGGCCGACATCGCCGGCGATGGCTTCACCAACGACTACCTCTGGGACCTGTACGAGGGACTGACTGATATCGGGAACCGGCTGACAGGCTCCGACGGCGAACATAAGAGTGCAGCGCTGCTCCGACGACGCTTCGAGAACGCTGGCCTTCGAGACGCACACATCGAAGAGTACGAGGCTCCGACGTGGGAGCGAGGCTCGGCGTCGCTCCGGGTCGACGGGAATATCTCACGAGCGTTCGATGGGAGTCACGAGATACTCGGGTTACCCGGGTCACCGCCGGAAACCGTCGAGGCAACAGTCGTCGACATCGGACCGGGACTTCCGGAATCCTTCGCCGACCACGACGTCGCGGGGAAGATCGTACTCGTCTCCAGCCAGAACCCGCCGGACTACGGACGCGCGATGAACCGTATCGAAAAGTACTGTTTGGCCGAGGAGCACGATGCAGTCGGCTTCCTCTACTACAACGACGTCCCCGGATGCATCACACCGACTGGGGCGATTGGATTCGCCCGCGACGGGACCGGGACGATTCCGGCAGCAGGGATCACGCGCGAAGTGAGCCGTCGAATCCTCCGTTGGCTCGAGCGTGACTCGATGACAGCAACACTTTCGATCGATGCGACCGTCGACCGTGGGACCTCGAAGAACGTCGAAGCGGTCGTTGGACCGGACACCGACCACGAGATCATCGTAAGTGGGCACCACGATGCTCACGACATCGCCGATGGGGCACGCGACAACGCAGCCGGAACCGTACTCGCTGCGGAAGTCGGAAGACTGCTCTCGAACGTCGACGATCTCGAAACCAGCGTTCGGATTATCGCCTTCGGTGGAGAGGAAACCGGTCTGTACGGGTCTCATCACTGGGTACAGACCCATGACCCATCTTCAGTGAAAGCGCTCGTCAATCTCGACGGAATTGGCTTCAGCCGGTCGCTCCGCCTCGGTGGCGACGAGACCATTGCCGAGGCCTTCCATTCCGTCGGCGACGAGCTCCACGTTCCAGTCGAATCCGAGCCCGGTCTCTCCCCATTTACGGACGCGTGGCCCTTTGGGCGTGAGGGTGTTCCGGTCGTCGTTGGCCGATCTGCGAGCGAGGGGTCCGGACAGGTGGTTCGGTATGGCCATCAGGAGTGGGGCCACACACACGCCGACACCATCGACAAAATCGACCAACGGGACATGCGCGACCTCGCGATTCAGCTCGCGGCCGGCGTTCGCGAGCTCTCGAGCGACGCGTACCAGCCGGAACACCGCACAACTGAAACTGTGCATGCCGAGCTGCCGGCCGCACTGAACGGGTATCTCGAGCGGTCGGGTCGTCTCGACCGGTACCTCTGACGTCCTCCCACGACTGAAGCGGTGACGTGTCACGGTCACAGGACGTGGTCACGACAGAGAGATTCCCGTCCGGTCCTCCCGCACGGGTGGGTTCTACAGGAAATCGAACGGCAACAGTTTGTCTCAAGGATAAGCGGAGAGCGAACGGGAGGATCCGGGACGGAAGACCCGGGCGAAAGCCTCACACGGTAGCGTGAAGTCGCCCTCGAGCGGGTCAGGTGTTACACTCGGCGAGCCACTCGCGGGCCCACTCGTCGATCTCCGCGAAGACGGGCGCGAGCGACTCGCCCTTGTCGGTGAGGCTGTAGTAGGTCGCGACGGGGGCGTCCTCCTCCATTCGCCTGTCGACGAACCCGGACTCCTGGAGGTCGTCGAGCACCCGCGAGAGGGTGCGGGCGTTCGCGTCGGTCTCGCGTTTGAGTTCGTTGAATCGTCGCTCGCCGTTCTGTAGCTCGTAGAGGACGACGAGCCGCCACTGCGAGCCGATCTGCTCGATCGAATCGACGATCGGACAGGGCGTGTCGGCGGTCGCGTCCGCGGTCTCTGGCGCCGGATCGGTTTCCGCGAGGTCCTGTGATGACATCGGTGTTACCTACTAACCTACTTGTCCGGGAAGCGATATATAGGTTGTGTTCGTACACGTAGTTACACGATGTTAGCTGAAATCACGACGCTACCGCTCCAGCTCGACGCGCCGTTCGCCGGCGAACTGTTCCTACTCGGTCGCCTGCTCTTCGGCGGCGTGCTCGCGTTCATGGGACTCAACCACTTCATGGACGTCGACGCGATGGCCGGCTACGCGGAGTTCAAGGGGCTTCCCGCGCCGCGCTTCTCGACCGTCGCCTCGGGCGCGTTGCTCGTCCTCGGCGGTGTCGGCGTCGCCGTCGGCGCGTTCCCCGTCCTCTCGGCGGGCGCGCTCACAGCCTTCCTCCTCGTCTCCGCGGTGACGATGCACGACTTCTGGAGCGTGAAGGACCCCGAGGACAGACAGAACGAGATGACGGGATTCCTCAAGAACCTCTACGGCGCCGGCGCGGCGCTCGCGCTGCTCGCCGTCGGCGGGACCGTGTGGCCCTACGCGCTCGGGATCGGACTGTTCTAGGCGCGCTCGCGGTACCCGATCCGACCGCCTCGCACCGACCGACCACCTCGTACCGACTGGCCGCCTCGTACCGACCGGCCGCCTCGTACCGACCGGCCGCCTCGCACCGACCGGCCGCTCGTCGCTTCACGGGAGAACTCGATCCCTTCCCTGCCAACGCCTTTGACCGTGGACGTCCACGTGCGGGTATGGGAGACGCGCCACCGACCACCGGATTACACCACGTGACGAACATCTGTACCGACATGGAGGAGACCGTCGCGTTCTACGAGGACGTCCTCGGCTGGCACACGGTCAAGCGGACCCAGAACTACGACGACCCCGGGACGCCGCACTACTACTTCTCACCGACGCCGGAGGGCGAACCTGGCACGAACGTCACCTACTTCGAGTACCCGGACTCGCGGGGGACCCCCGGTCCGGGCGCGAGCCATCACTTCGCGTTCGGGGTGGCGGACGAGGAGACGCTCCGCGAGTGGCAGTCGTACCTCCGCGAGCAGGACGTCAACGTGAGCGAGGTGAAGGACCGGACCTACTTCAAGAGCATCTACTTCAGCGACCCCGACGGACTCGTCTTCGAACTCGCGACCGGCGGACCCGGGTTCACCCGCGACGAGGAGGAGCCGGGCTCCGAGGAGATCGACCCGTTCGAACGGGGCTACGGAAACTGAGCGGTCCCGTACCTTATACAATATTAAGTATCGGTATCCACCCCGTCGAAGCGTTAATACGTGAATTCGCGCTATCGGGTTCAACGATGACCGACGCCGACCGCGACACGATGAAGGACGTCTCACACACCGCTCCGAACGACACCTCGGCGAGGGCGGTCTGGGAGCGAGGACGAGGACCGGTCGACGAGGAGGAAGAAGAGGAGTAGTTACCCCTCATTCTTGACGTCTCCGCTCTCCACGTCTCCGCTCTCCACGTCTCCCGCCCCGTCGTTCGGCTCGGACGGTTCCCTCGGCGTCGATTCGGTGGGCGGCTCCCGCCCGACCATCGCACGCAACGAGGACCACGCCTCCGTCCGTCCGGCCCCCTTCGAGAGCTGGACCCCGTCGAAGGCCGCAGCCGGGTGTCTCGTCTCCGGGCCGAGGTGGTCCATGTGGGCAGCGAGCCAGGTGAATACGCCGCCGAAAACGGTCAGGATGGCGAACGAGAGCCACGACTGTATCGCCGAGAGGTTAGCCGCGCCGACCGCGACGCCGGCGACCACGTAGACGAACGCGAGAAAGACGAGAAGCACCGTCACCGTCGCGAGCAGGTCGTTGACCGCGGTCACCCGGGCGTTGTAGTCGATCCACTCGGCGTAGCTACGGAGCAACCGCTCGTCGAACCCTGCCCGCGTCGATCCGGGGAGGTCCTCGCGTCCGGCCGGCTCGCCGTCACCCCCGGCCGTTCCGTCGGCTCGCGCTCGCTCGCGTTCGGCCGCGATAATCGCGTCCACGTCCGCGATGGTCAGCCCGCCACGGAGGTCCGACGCCGTGTATGTGACCGCGGCCAACCCGGTGGAGACGAGCAGGAGCACCCCGCTCGCCAGCGTGAAGGGGTTGAGGAACCCGCCGAGGTCGAACTCGGTCTGGACCACGATCGACCCGCCGGTGACGACGATCCCGATGAGAACGAGGTTGGCCTTGAGGATCTCGATGGCCTTGGTGTCGATCTCGCGGAGCCGCTCGACCTGGTAGGTGAAGGTCGTCCGGAGCTCCTCTCGGGCGGTGGCGGCGACCGCGGGGTCGACATCGACGACGGCATCGAGGTCGTCAACGGGATCACCTCCGTCCCCCTCTCCCCCCTCGGACATACGGATCCCGTTCTCGAAGGGGTACCGTAAGGCTACCGCCGATACCCGTCGGTCGTCGCGCCAGGGGGTTCGTCGCGCCAGGGGGTTCGTCGCGCCGTGTGACATCGGCCTCGCTTTCCACACCTCTACCCGGAACCGAACGACGATCTACCACGCCCGCGCCGACCCCGAGGACCCCGACGTCACCCAGCTGGCTCGCACGTTCGCCACCAACGTGGTGCTCTAGGCGAGTTCGACGGCTACCGGGCACACGGCGACGCTTGGGCCGGCGACTAGGCGGCCGGGCGAAGACGGTGGGCGATCCGAGGGCCCCGGACGTTCTCGCGGTTGATACCCGCGGGCGTGGGTTTAATTCAGTCCCCGATAGAGCCGAGCCCATGATCGCGGTCGCGGGCCTCGAGAAGACGTATGGTGGGTTCTCGGCGGTCGTCGACAGCACGTTCTCCGTCGCGGAGGGCGAGGTGTTCGGGATCGTCGGCCCGAACGGGGCGGGCAAGACGACGACGCTGAAGGTGCTCGCCGGGCTGCTAGAGCCCACCGCCGGCTCGGCGCGCGTCGCGGGCTACGACTCCACCGACCCGGCGATGCGCCACCACCTGGGCTTCCTCCCGGAGGAGTCGCCGCTGTACGAGGAGATGACGGCGAACTCGTACCTCCGCTTCTTCGCCGACCTCTACGAGGTGCCCCGGTCCGTCGCCGACGAGCGGATCGAGCGCGCGCTCGACCGGCTGGACCTCGACCACCGCGACCGCCGGCTCGGCGACGTCTCGAAGGGGATGAAACGGAAGGTCGCCATCGCGCGGTCGCTGGTGAACGACCCCGACGTGTTGGTGTACGACGAACCCGCCTCGGGGCTCGATCCCGTGACGACGAACTCGGTGCTGGAGTTCACTCGCGAGCTACGGGGGGCGGGCAAGACGGTCGTGTTCTCCGCTCACAACCTGTATCACGTCGAGTCCGTCTGTGACCGGGTCGTCATCATGAACGAGGGCCGGATCGTGGCCCGCGGCACCGTCGACGAGATCCGCCGGCGACACGGGGAGACGACCTACCACGTGTACACCGACGTACGACCGGCGATCGACGCGAAGGCAGGCGACGGCGACACGGCCGACGTCGAGGTGGCTGACGTCGGAGACTCGGAGGCGGTCGGCGACCGCTATCGTACGGTCGTGCCGTCGATGGACGCGGTCGATCGGGTGCGGACGGCCGTCACGGACGCCGGCGGAACCGTCGTCGACATCCGCACCCGGGAGCCGAGCCTCGAGGACGTGTTCCTCGACCTCGTGGGGCGACCGATGCCGGGGCGTCGGGGCGGGGCCGGGACTGAGGAGGACGACCGCAGGGACCGGCCGGGAACGGAGACGGGCGAGGGGGCCGAGTGATCCGACGCGCGAGCCGTCGGATCCGGCGAGTCGTCGGCCGATCTCGGCGCGTCGCCCGTCGCGCTCGGCTCGTCGCCCGGGTCGCGAGGTGGGAGGCGTCGCGGGCGGCGGGCGGGGTCGACCGGCGAACGCTTCTGACCGCGCTCGCGCTCCTGGTCGTCGCAGGAGGCGTTCTCAGCGCGGGGGTGGCCACCGATGTCGTCGGGCTCGACGTGGAGCGGGACGTCTACCGGGTCGGCGTCGATCCGGGCTCGCCGTACGCGGACGCGGTCGAGGCCGACCCCGCACTGACCGCCGTGCCGGTCGAAAGGGCGACGCTCGGGTCAACGGCTGACCTGATCGTTCGGGGGGTCCGTGCCGATGACGGCGGCGACCCGGCCGGCGTGGTCGTCCGCGCGGTCGACACGCCCAAGGGGGAGGCGGCGGCCGCGTCGTTCCGGGAGGCGGTAGAGGCCCACAACGAGCGGCTGATGAGGGCGGAGTCGAACGGGACCGCGGCCTTCCCAGTCGCCGTCACGCTCCGGTACGCGAGCCGCGGCTCGGCGCTCGACGACGGGGCGACGGTCGGCGGGACGTCGGACCCGAGCGACGGCGGAACCGACGGTGCCGGTACCGAGGACGCCGACGGAACTGCCAGCGACGACGGTTCGTCCGATTCCGGTGCCGTGGAAGAAAGCGGATCCGACGGCGACGACGACAGCAGTGTTGACGGCAACGACGGCAGTGTTGGCGACGGTGACGGCGACGACGGCGGCGACGGGGACGGTGGCTACGGTGACGACGGGGCGGGTGGCGACGGCGGCGATGGAGCGAGTGACGACGGAGCGAGTGACGACGGCGGCGACGGGGACGGTGGCGACGGCGACTCGTGGGCAGTCGGCAACGACGGTGGCTCCGTCAGCCTCGCCGTTCCCTCGCTCGGTGGCGGGGCGTTCGGCGCGGACTCGACCGGGTCGCCAGGTTCTATCACGCCGCCGTTCCCGTTCGCGTCGCTCGTGTTGGCGTTCGCGTTCCTCGTGCCGATGAACTTCCTCGCTCAGGCCTACGGCTCCTCGGTCCTCGACGAGCGGACCAACCGGCGGGGCGAGCCGCTCCTCGTCACCCCGCTGTCGCCGACGGAGATCGTCGCGGGCAAGACGCTCCCGTACGTCGCGGTCGCGGTCGCGGTCACCGCCCTGATCGCGGTCGTCGTCGGCAGCGGGCCGGTCTCCGTGCTCGCGGTACTGCCGATCGCTTTGACGTTCCTCGGTGCCACCTTCGTCGGCGCGGTGTTCGCACGGTCGTTCAAGGAGCTCACCTTCGTCACGGTCGCGGTGAGCGTCCTCCTCACCAGCTACGCGTTCGTCCCGGCGATATTCACGAACGTGACGCCCGTCGCGTTGATCTCGCCGCTCACGCTCGTCGTCTTCGACCTCCAGAACGAACCGGTGTCGGTCGGCGAGTTCCTGTTCGCGACGGGACCGACGACGGCCACCGCGGTCCTCTGTTTCGGGCTCGGGCTCGGCGTGTACCGCGAGGAGGACCTGTTCACGCAGAAGCCCGTGACCCGGAAGTTCCTCGACGCGCTCGCGGTCCGGCTCGCTACGGTCGGCGAGGGGGTCCGCGAGTCGCCGCAGACGGGGATCACGGCCCGGGTCCCGGGGCGGGTTCGTGGGCTCGTCGCGGTCGCGTTCCTCACCGCGTGTACGATCCCGTTCGTCTTCGTCGCGGAGCTACTCACGGTCGCGGTCCTCTTCGCGCTACCGATCACCGTCTCCGTTCCGGCCCTGCTCATCGTCATCGCGTTCGTCGAGGAACTCGCGAAGAGCGTCCACCTCTACGCCGGGTTCGAACGCGGCGTCCTCGCCCGGACCGACCGGGTCGCGGTCGCGGTCGGGCTCGCCTCCGGGTTCGGCTTCTTTCTCGCGGAGAAGGCGACCGCAGTCGTCCAGGCGGTCGGGCTCACGGAGCTGTACGTCGGTCGAGCCGCGTTCGGCTCCGTCGCGGGCGTCTCCGGGCTCCCGCCGCTCGTCCTCGTCGGGCTCTTCCTCGCACCGCTCGCGCTCCACGGGGCCACCGCGTCCCTGTCGGCGGTCGGCGCACGGCGGGATCGGACGTACTACGCGCTGGCGCTCGTGGCTGGGACGCTCCTCCACGCCGCGTACAACGTCGGGGTGGTGAGCCTCCATGGGTAGCCGGCTCGTCGTGGCCCGCCGGGAGATAGCCGGGCTCCGCGCGGAGAAGACGATCCTCCTCGCGATCGGGATCCAGCTGTTCGTCGCGGCGTTCTCCTCGTTCCTCGTCGTCGGGCTCGTCTCGATGTACGACCCCGGCGCGCTCGACGGTGCGGAGGTCGAGGTGGCGGCCACCGGCGACGCGGTCGGGGGGCTCGAGCACGCTGCCGCGGAGGTGCCCGGCGCGTCGGTGACGCGCTACGAGGACCCCTCCACGGCGCGCGAGGCCTTCGACCGCAACGCTGTGGACGCGGTCGCGATAGCGACGCGCGACGACAGGGGCGGGATATCGGTCGCGGTGACCGCGCCGGACGCCACCGTCGAGACCACGGTGATCGTCGTCCAGCTCCGGGACCTGCTTCGGACCTACGAGCGCCGAGAGCGCGTCGAGCGCGCGGATTCGCTGACCCGACGGCCGCTTCCCGTCCCCGATCCGACCGACACCAGCCCGTACTACACGTTCACGTACACCGTGTTGATCCCGGTGTTGGTGTTCCTGCCCGTGTTCGTCTCCGGGTCGCTCGTCGTCGACTCGATCACGGAGGAGGTCGATCGGGGAACGCTCGAACTCCTGCGGGTCGCGCCCGTGACGACCGGCGAGATCGTCGACGGCAAGGCGCTCGCTGCGGTCGCGATCGCGCCCGGCCAGGCGCTGTTGTGGCTGCTGCTTCTCGAACTCAACGGAACCCCGGTCGCCAACGTTCCGGTCATCCTCGCGTTGATGACCGCGCTGACGACGCTGGTCGTGGGGCTCGCTGGGGGGATCGCCGCCGTCGCGCCCGATCGGCGGGCTGGACAGTTCCTCTACTCGATCGCCGTGCTCGTGTTCTTCGGCGGCGCGACGGCGCTTTCGGGCGGTCCCGCGAACACGGTGGCACGGCTCGCGATCGACAGCGCCGATCCGTCGACGACGCTCACGGTCGTCGCCTACGTCGGACTCGCTTTCGTAGCGTACCTCGGCGTTCGGCGGTTCGTCGCGGTGAACGGGTTCGACGGGTAGGCCGTCGGCGGAGCGCGACGATTTGTTATTCATACAATAGTTTATTGTCATTGACCAGTCATCGGTCTAGCACGGTGATCGTATGGCTTCTCACTCGGACGTTCACGCCCTGCCCGGATTCGTCGCGATAGATGCGCTCTCCGTGTTACGCGGCGGACGCCGCGGAGCGAGCGTCCAGATAACGGACGGGTATCTCGAGGGACAGCGGCGGGTGCTAGCGGCCGTCGACCTCCCGATAGCGACCGACGAACGGAAAGCCATCTGTCGGGAGTCCCGGCGGATATGGGAGGACATCCACATCGATATCGACACGCTCACCGAGGAGAACCTCTGGGAGGCCTCGGTCAGGTTCAGACGGCTGCTCCGACGGCTCCCTGAGGTCAGATACCTCCAGCGGCACTATCCGGAGACGTGTGTCGTCGTCCCGGAGTGGTTACGAACGTCGAGCGAGGTGCGGTACGGGGCGCGAGTGTACTTCTTTGCCGACGACGCGCCCGACCCGGAGTCGATACTGGAAGAGAACATCCGGGCGGTGCTCGATGAGTCGCGGGGGCCCTTCGAGCGGTACCAGGGATCGCTTCACGGGTACCCGGAGTGCTGTATCGACTTCTACGAGGGGACGACGCGATCGCCCGAGACGGACCCCGAATCGCTGTCGATCGCACCGCTCGAGGAGCCCGTCCGCGACGATCGGCTCGAACGCGGATCGCCCCTCTCGTGGTCCTTCGACGAGATTCTCCGGGGGTTTTTCAACGATCCACAGAGCTACGCCTTCTTCGCTCACGAGTTCTATCCGGAGCCGGGGGGTGAGACGGCCCGACGGCGCGGCGTCGAGATATACGAGACGCTCGCCGACGCGCTCCCCGAATCGCTGGTTCGAGACTACTTCCGATTCAACTTCGGCTGGTCCTATCTCATGGCGAAGGCGGTCCGACACCGGGCCGAGAAGACGCCAGAACCGGGGCGGTTCGGACGGGAACACGCGCTGTTGTACCTCCCGTTACGGATCGTTCTGGAGCTGTATTGAGCGGCACTCCCCGAGGCGGCGTCGGTCCGGCCGGGAGTCAACCTCCGAACGCCCCCAAACTCGACTGGAGATCCCGTTCAGGCACCCCCTCAGTCAGCTCGTAGCCGACCAGTTCGCGGGCGTCGACCGCGTACGTCGACCCGCTGCGGTCGAGCACCAGCACCCGGCCCTTCCAGCCGCGCACCGTCCCGGCCGCCATCGTCTCCGCGACCGGACGCTCGGCCAGGTCGAGCCCGTACTCGAAGTCGAACCGCTCGATCGGGTCGAAGCGATCGACCAGGGCGTCCCACGCCTCCCCGTCGACGGTGCGCCCGAACCCGTCGAGTTTCGTCGGCACCCGGACCCGGTCGACGAGGTCCGGCCCGCTCGCGAGTTCGGCCTCCACCTCGCGGGCAACCCGGCCGTCCGGGAACGTCCGGACGTGGGCCGCGCGGTCGGCCCCCTGCTCGCGGAGCCGCGTCCCGAGCCGCCACAGCCGGGTAACGCCCACCTTGAACGTGTCCGGCGCGAACGCTACGAGGTACATCGCGTGCTCCTCGTGGCAGTCCATCTCGTCTTTGAGACACGTGCCCGTACAGCGGGCGCACACCCAGACGTCAGAGTGGGCGTCGCAGTACGGCGCAGTGGGGGACTCACAGGCGACGTGGCTCCCCTCGTGGACCGTCCCGGCACACCGGCGGTCGCCGAGCCCGAAGGCGAGCTCGGTGCCCGGGTCGACTGCGACGTACTCGACCTCGCCACCGTCGGCGACGTAGAGCCCGCCGGCGACCGCGTCGCTCCCGGAGCCGTCCCCCTCGTCGATCCCGCCCGACTCGTACCCGACGACCTGCACGGTCGAGGTAGGCGCGTCGACGACTAATAACGTTCGCACGACCGGCGCGAACCCCGCTCGCTCACGCCGGTCCGCCCCCGTGGACCGCGCGCTCGACGGCCGCCGCCAGCCGCTCGCGCGTCCGGTGGCTCGACTCGGCGTCGGTCCGCACCTCGATCAGGTGGGAGCCGTCGGCGTCGCGGGCGCGTCCGTACGCCTCCGCGAGCGCGCCGGTTGCGTCCGCAGTCGCCGATCCGCCCGTGGCCGCCGATCCGTCCGTGGTCTCCGAATCGGGCCGGGCGTCGATCCGGGCGTACTCGAGGCCGTGGAGGTCGGCGACCGGCTCAAAGGCAAGCCCGTGGGGCGTCTTGAACTCCGCGGTGAAGGGCGGGTCGAACGACTCGATCGGGAGCGCGTGGAAGATCCCGCCGCCGTCGTTGTTGACGAGGACGACCGTGACGTCGACGTCGCAACGGTCGGCCGCGAGTAGGCCGTTGGTGTCGTGATACAGCGCGAGGTCGCCGACGACGAGCGTGAGGTCGTCGGTGGTCGCGGAGCCCGCGCCGAGCGCGCTCGAGACGATCCCGTCGATGCCGGAGACGCCACGGTTGCCGAGCGCGGTGAGGTTCGTCGTCGACGGCGGGACGAACCGGTCGAGGTCGCGGACCGGCATCGAGTTGGAGACGAAGAGCGTCGACGGGTCCGGGACAGCCTCGGCGACGACGCGGAGCACGTCGCCCTCGTGGAACCCGGGGGACCCCTTACCGTCCCCCCCGATCCCCCGGTCACGGCGGTGGTACTCGCGGGCGACCCGGTCGGCCGACTCCCACTGGTCGCGCCACGCGGGGTCGCCCCCACTGCCGGAGACGAGCCGAGAGAGCCGGGCGCACAGGCGGTTCGGCTCGGCGACGACGAGGTCGGTCGCGGCGAACTCGGCCTCGCGCCACCGGCCCGCCGGATCGACGGCGTACTGGTCCGCCCCCGTCCCGGCGAGGTACTTCCGGAGGCGCTTCGAGGTGGGCGACGCGCCGAGTCGGAGGACGACCTCGGGGTCGGTCCAGCCGTCGGCGGCGGGGGACCCGCCCCCCGCGACGGTCGCCGAGAGATACGCGTCGTACGCGCCGATCACGGGCGCGACCCGGGTGTGGCCGCCGAACCGGAGCCCCGAGAGGGGGTCCGCGAGGACCGGGTACCCCGTGGCGTGCGACAGCGCCGTCATCGCCTCGGGGTCGAGCCCCGGCGGGTCCGCGGGGCCGGCGACGATCAGTCCGCGGTCGGCTGAGAGCGCCTCCGAGAGTTCGCGGAGCGCGGTCTCCCCCGGCTCCGGCGACCCGGGCGTCACGTCGACGTAGGGGCCGTCGCGTCCGGTGGCCGCGGTCGGGTCGAGGTCGTCCGGGACGTCCCCCTCGACCGGCGTCGGTTCGAGCGGCTTCGCGAACGGGACGTTGAGGTGGACGGGTCCGGCGTCCGCGCCCTCCGCGGTCGCCACCGCGCGCGCGACGGTGGTCCGAACCGACCGCAACGCGCGGTCGGCCGGGGCCGGCTCCGGCAAGTCCTTGTAGAGCCGGACCGCGTCGCCGTACAGCTTCTCCTGGTCGGCGGTCTGGTTGGCCCCGGAGTCGCGGAGTTCGGGCGGGCGGTCCGCCGTGAGCGCGAGCAGCGGCACCCGGGCGTTGTCCGCCTCCATCACCGCCGGGTGGTAGTTGGCGGCGGCGGTGCCGGAGGTACAGATCAGCGGCGTCACGCGGCCGGTCCGGCGGGCGCGGCCCAGCGCGAAGTAGGCGGCCGACCGTTCGTCGAGCTGTGAGAACAGGTGGAGGTCCGCGTGGCGTGCTGCGGCCACGGTCAGGGGCGTCGAGCGACTGCCGGGCGAGACGACGACGGCGTCCACGCCCACAGCGACGAGCTCGTCGACGATCGCCCGCGCCCACAGCGTGTTCCGGTTCGGTGCGGTCATCGACGGCCGTACGCCGGGGCGGGATAAGTAACCCGGCAGGTCGCGGTCGCGCCGGCGGTGGCTGGGAAGGATCGGGACCACCCCGGGATCGACCGCGTTCTACAACGCTTATACACGCCGACGGACTTCGATCGGACATGAGCGACGACGACGCCGTCGAGGTCGGATCGCCAGGTGAGCCCGACGCGACCGCCGAGGACGCCGGATCCGGGGGCGACGCGGCCGCCGAGGACGCGACCGAGGTGGACGGGGACGCCGGGGGCGGGGACGCCGGGGGCGGGGACGCCGTCGAGCCCACCCTCGCCGACCGCGTCGCCGAACACGACGAGGCGCTCGCGGAAGAGGTGGCCGACCTCGAGTCGGAACTCGACGAGCGCCGTGAGGAGGTCGACGAGCTGACGGGCAAGCTCGCGCGCGTTCGCGCCGACTTCAGCAACTACAAACAGCGGGCCAAACGCAAGCGCGAGGAGATCCGCGAGCGGGCCTCCGAGGCACTCGTCGAACGGATCGTGCCGGTCCGAAACGACCTCAAGCGGGCACTCGACCAGGAGGACGGCAGCGACATCCGCCCGGGCGTGGAGTCGACACTCGGGAAGTTCGACGAGGTGCTCGCCGACGAGGGCGTCGAGCCGATCGAGCCGGAACCGGGCGAGGCGGTCGACCCCGCGCGCCACCAGGTCATGCTCAGGGTCGACAGCGACCAGCCCGACGGGACCGTCCACGAGGTGTACGAGCCCGGCTACGAGATGGGCGACCGCGTCATCATCGAGGCGCAGGTGACGGTCAGCGACGACGACGAGTGACCGGCAGCGACGACGAGTGACCGGCAGCGACGACGAGTGACGGTCGGGAGAGTCACTCCCTCGAGGAACGCTCGTACCGCTCCGCGAGCCCGTCGAGCGCGCCGTTCGACGCGACGCCGTGCGGGACCGTAAGCGGCGAGACCGACACCTCGCCGTCGACGACGGCACGGCGGTCGGTGCCGACCGAATCCGGCACGTCCGCCTCGGTCATCCGACCCCAGATCGGGTCGGCGAAGGTTATCGTGCCGTTTCCGTCGTGATCCGCGGTCATGCCGTACCAGTCCGACGGGCGCGTCACCCGCATGGGGGCGGGCTCCTCGTCGGCGATGGGCGCGTTCACGTTCAGGTAGTCGGCCGACTCGAAGACGCCGGCGTCGAACGCGTTGTCGACCAGGTACCGGGTGGCGCGGGCGGCGTGGTCGAAGTGGGCGGGCTCGAGGTCGGTCTTCCACCAGTCGTCGCCGCCGGGGACGTACATCGACGTCGCCACGGCGGGGACGCCGAAGAGCGCGGCCTCCACGGCCGCGGAGACCGTCCCCGACCGGCCGAGGACGTACGACCCCAGGTTCGCCCCCTCGTTACAGCCGGCGACGACCAGGTCGACGTCGGGAACGAGCTCGTCTACCCCCGCGACGACGCAGTCCACCGGGGTACCGTCGACCGCGTAGCCGAGCTCGTGGTCCGAGACCGTCACGCCGTCCGAGAGCGCCCGGCCGACCGAGGAGCGGTCGCCGGTCGGGGCAACCGTCACGACGTCGTACTCGTCTGCGAGCGCGTCGTGGACGGCTCTCAAACCGACAGCGTCGATGCCGTCGTCGTTCGTCAACAGGATCCGGGCTGCGCTCACACCTCTCTCTTGCCGGGTTCGAACAAAAGTCCACCGTCGCACGGGACGTCCCGGGCGAGGCCGGCGTCGCGGCTGTACCGAACCGGTTCCACCGCTCCGAGGGAGGCCCGACCCGGCGACGAACGGAAAAACACAGGTATCGTGGGTGTGAGTGCTCGGTATGGGATTCGGCGACACGGCGAAGAAGATCCAGACGCTCGCCGACAAGGCGGAGCGCACGTACCAGAAGATCAACGAGCTCCGGACGGAGGTCGAGGAGACCCAGACGACGGTGCTCGACACCTCCGAACGGGTCCAGGCGCTCGAAAACGAGATGGCCGAACAGCGCGCGGTCCTCGACGCCGTCGCGGAGGAGGTCGGCGTCGACCTCGACGCCGTGAGCACCGAGGCGCACATCGTCGAGGCGGAAACCGAGGAGGGGCCCGACGCGAACGGGGGCGACGGCACCGACGCACTCGACGATACCGACGAGAACTGACCGGGCGCTAGCTACTCGTCGGCAGTGTTTCCGTCGGCCGCTTCCACGTCAGCAGTGTTTCCGTCGGCCGCTTCCACGTCGCCGGCTCGGGAGACGACCTCCGCGGGAACGCCCGCCACCGTCGTCCGTGGCGGCACGTCCTCGGCCACGAGCGAGTTGGCGGCGACGCGTGCGCCCTCGCCGACCGTCACGCCCGGGAGGACGACCGCGCCCGCGCCGATCATCGCGCGGTCCTCGATCACCACGTCGCCGAGGCGATACTCGTCCTGGAGGAACTCGTGGCACAACAGCGTGGCGTCGTAGCCGACGATGGCGTCGTCCCCCACGGTGATCCGCTCGGGCCAGAACACGTCCGGCGTCGACTCGAGGCCCCAGGAGACGCCCGAGCCGACCGTCACGCCGATCCACGAGAGCAGTCGGTTCTTGAGCCGGAGGCTCGGTGCGATACGCGCGAGAACGATCACGACGTAGTTGCGAACGACGACGAGCGGCGACTTCGCGTCGGGCCAGGACCACAGCGAGTTCCGAACGCCGGGGGTCCGATGGCGTTCGAGCCCGTCGGCGCGCGTCCCGTCGTTCCCGTCCGTACTCGTCCGATAGGCGTCGACGCCCGATCGGCCGCTCGCGCCGTCCGTGCTCTCGTCGCTCGCGCCGTCCGTGCTCTCGTCGCTCACGTCCGGCCGTTCGCAGGGCACGAGTAAAAGGCTCGCTACCGCGTTCGTCGCGGTCCGCCGTCACTCGTCCGAGGGGACCGGACTGACGAAGACGTCGCCGCTCGCGTGAACGCTGACGTGCCGATCGGCAAAGACGAACGAGACGGACGTCCCCTCGTGGACCGTTCCCGAGTCGTTCGATCGAAACACCTCGTTCAACGCGTCGGTGTCGATGGACTCGGACAGGGAGTCGAGCGTCGTCGGCTCGCGATCGACGGCGACCGCGACGACCTCGATGACGGCCTCTACCGGGGTCGTCTCCGACCAGTCGTACCGGGAGTGGACGACGCCGGCGGTTCCGGATCCGTCGTCGTTGCCCGTTCGGTTCGGCTCGTCAATCATGTCGCGTACCGTCGGAAGTGTGTGATGCGTTCAAAGTGTCTGGTGGGTTCATCTCGTCGGTTCGGTGTCGCTCGGCACGGGACCGGGTCATCGCTCCAGTTGCCACGCGAAGATCGCTTTCAGGACGACGACGAGGCTGTTCGTCTCGCCCGACCCCCAGATCGCCGTCTCCGATGGCAGATCGGTCGGGTCCGCGTCCTCGTCGTCGACGAGGACGCTCACGAGCGCGCGCGTCTCGTCGACCATCATCAGTCGGCCCGCGGGCGTGTCCGACCAGAGCCAGATCGAGTCGAACGTCTCCGCCTCGGGAACCTCCTCGCGGATCCGGTCTCGCACGTCGGATGAGACGCCGCCCAGCCGGATCCGCACGCCGCGGTCCACAGCGGAACGGAGCGCGTCGATGACGTCCTCGTCGAGCAGTTCCTCGACGGTCATGTAGACTATCTCGTCGTCCGCGTCGCCGATGATCTCGGTCACGCGGTCGGTAACTGCCTCCCTCTCGTCCACGGTCCAGACGCCGCGCTGTTCCTCGGTTCGACGTGTCGGTTCGATATCGTCCAGTGCGGTCGTCAGGACCGACACCCGGTGAGACATCTCCCGTTCGAACTTCCGGGAGGCGGTCTCCGCCGATATCGCCCAGAACTCCTTGGGAGAGGAGTGCCGGACGTCGACCAACCCCCTCCCGTGGAGTTCGTCGATCGCGTCGTAGACCCGCGTCCGGGGGACGTCCGAGACCTCGCTCACGTCCTTTGCCGTGCCCGCCTCGAGACTCACGAGCGCGACGAACGTCCGGGCAGCGTACGCACTGAGGCCGAACTGCTCGAGTTGCTCGACGGCTGCGGATCGAGGGGTATCGAAGGATCCCGTGTTCATGGTATCGTGACGCCGTACTGCGGAAACCCGGCCACGAAGTGTGACCAGGCCCGGCACGCATCGGGTTGTGGTTGGGACACAAGTACCGAGGCGCGTACCGGGAGTGCGAGTACGACGTTGATAGCTATAATAGTTTTGTGATTAACCGGGTGAAAAGTCGGATCGGAGCGATCGATGACGGCTCGCGAACGTTTTTGTAGTTGTGACCTGAATCGTAACAGTACGTCTCTACAGGATAGAACACGGCGGGAGACCGTGTCACGTGGGACGTCTCCGGTAAGTCGGTCCCGGAGTCAGTGACAACGCCTATTTGGCCGGCGGTACGATAGGCGAAACGATCCGGAGTCTCCGGGTTGCGAGTTGGGACACATGAGCACTGATGATACAGCAAACGAAGCGATCGAAGTCCTTCAGCACCTCGGCTTGAAGGAGTACGAGGCGAAGTGTTTCGTCGGACTGTCACGCGTCGAGTCGGGGACGGCGAAACAGCTGAGCGAGATCACGGACGTCCCCCGGACGCGTATCTACGACGCGATCCGGGTGTTGGAAGCCCAGGGGCTCGTCGAGATCCAGCACTCGAGCCCCCAGCGGTTTCGGGCCGTCGCGATCGAGGAGGCCACCGAAACGCTTCGCGACCAGTACGAGGACCGCGTTGCGCGCCTCCATCGGGCCCTCGATCGAACCGAACCGGTCGAATCGAAGGAGGCGGACCAGGTCCAGGAGGTCTGGTCGATGTCCGGAACGGCCGCGATCGCGAACCGGGCGATTCAGCTGATCGACGACGCGACGGAGGAGGTCGTGTTGGTCCTGGGCGACGACTCACTGCTGACGGACGAGTTGATCGAGAGCCTGAACGCCCTCGATCCCGGGGTCGACCTGCTCGTTGGTGCCGTTAGCGAGTCGCTCGAGTCACGTATCAACGGGGTCATCCCGAACGCGACGACGTTCGTGTCCGGACTGGAGTGGTTGCGCAACGCGGGAGACGTGTCCGACAACCTGGCCATCGGTCGGCTCCTCCTCGTCGACCGGTCCTCGATCCTCGTCAGTACGATCGTCCCCGACACTCGCGAGGAGCAGGCTATCTTCGGCGGCGGGTTCCGCAATGGTCTCGTCGTGATCTCCCGGCGTCTGCTCGCACAGGGTTTGCTCCCGAGACACGATCCCCACCCGGAGTGACGCTTCTCGCCGTATCGACCCCCGTCACACCCAGTCGGCGGGCAGCCGGTCGCCGTTTTCGTCGAGCAGTTCGAGGAGGGGTCTGATCTCCTCGAAGTGAGGACCCTTGCTCACCGAGCGACTGTCCGGGTCGACGTCGATGAACCCGTGTTCCTCGAGTTTCGGGAGGTGGCGGTGACGCATCGACAGCAGTGGGTCCCCCTCGGCGGAGTCGGACGCGAGCCGATCGAACTCGACCGCGCCGTCGTCCGCCGAACTCGTGTCGAGAAGCGCGAGGAGCAGTCGGCGGCGAGCGACGTGGCCGAGCGCATCGAGGTGAGAATCGAACGCCGGAGAAGAGAGCTGTTCGTTCATGCGCGGAGAGACGACGCCACGATGCCTGAACCCCTCACGTTTTCATCAATCGAGTTATTTTGATTATGCGAGTGAATACGTGTGAGCGCACGGGTCCCACGGAAGAGCGCACGCGCCCCCACGGAAGGGCGCACGTGCTCCACGGAACCGCCCTGAGGGGAACGTCGGCTCTTCGACCACCGACGAACGGTTCGTGATCACGGCCCTTCAACCGCGGACGTAGCGATCGGCCTTTTATCACTCGGTCGCTTCGGGGGCGCATGAACGACGCCGAAACGGGTTCGTCCGTAGAGACGGTGCTCGACCGCGTTCGGACGCACGAGTTCCACCCCGTCGACGAGACGAGCTTCACGATCGACAGAACGCTCGAGGAGCACGGTATCGCGGACCTCGACGACGACGATTGGCGAGTCCGACTGCTCGCCGTCCGCGACCTCGTTCGGCTCGGTGACGCCGAAACGGCCGAGATCGCCGTCGGACTCGAGGACGACGACGTACAGGTACGCTACGCGTGTGCGACGGCGCTGGGAGTGCTGCGAGCCCGGAACGAGATCGAGTCGCTCGAACGGGTGGTTCGCGAGGATCCGGACCCGCTGGCACGGTCACAGGCCATCGTCGCGTTGGGACAGCTCGGTGCCACCCGGTCGATGGACCTGCTGCGCGATCGGCACGCGAACGACGACTCGAAGGACGTCCGCCATCAGGCCGAACTCTCGATCGACCGCATCGAGAAGGGTGAAGTCGCCGAACCCGAACTGGAGGCCGCGTATCGAGACCTCGACGAGGACACGTTCGAACGGCTGGCGGTCGGCGAGCCCGCGCCGTCGTTCGCGTTGCCGGACACCGACGGAGGGACGTGGGACCTCGAGGACTCGGTCGGGGACGGCGAGTGGACGGCCCTGATCTGGGTGTTCGCCGACTGGTGTCCCGTCTGTCACCGCGAGTTCGACGAACTGCTCGAACTCCGCGAGGAGTTGCGGGAGACGGACGTCAACGTGGCGACGATAGAGTGTCACGGTAGCTACCGCGGCCGAGTGATGGTCGGTCGGGAGCTCGAACCGGAGTACTGGTTCGCCGAGGAGTCGTTCGTCGAGTCGTACGCGGAGGAGATCTGGTGGCCGCACCTGCTCGACCGTGCGGGTGCGATCGGCGCGAAATACGGCGTCGATCCGATGGCCTACGCCGTCCACGCCGAGTACATCAACCGTCCCGCGACCGTCATCGTCGACCCGACTGGTACCGTTCGCTTCGCGTATTACGGGACGTTCTGGGGCGACCGGCCATCCATCGAGGAGACCCTGGAGATGATCCGGTCGGAGGAGTTCGAGTTCGAGCATCCGGAACGGCGGCACGTCGCGTCCGAGTGACGACCGGTGGTTCGTGGACCGAGCGGTCGAACGCTTCGCCACGGATCGCCGGGCCGAGCGGGTACGGTGGGTGTCGGACGATCGCCGTGAGACGAATCGACCGGATCGACCGGATCGACCGGATCGACCGGATCGACTGGATCGACCGGATCGACTGGATCGACCGGATCGACTGGATCGACGACGGTGTCCTTGCCCCGAGCGCAGTCGGGACGACGACGACGCGTCTCCCGCCGACGAACTGTTCAAACAGCTAATATTTTACCGACGGATGTATAAGTTTAAGATGCCGGATCCCGACTCTAACGTAAGATCCGCATGGGGCAGACATCAGGGGACACGGAACGGCAATCGGAGCGATCAAGCGGTTACACGACGGTATTCGAAAGCGCGGAGGACGCCTCCGTCTGTGTCGCGATAGTCGAGGCCGTCTCGGCGGTGATCGGCACGGAACCGACACGGCTCGATCCGCTGTACGACGTCGTCGACACCGACGCGCTCGAACGGCTCATCGAGACCGGTGGAACGAACGTCGAGGTCACGTTCTCTTTCGAGGGGTGTCGGGTCGCCGTCTTCGGGGACGGCGGCGTCGTCGTCACCGGTCCGATCTAGGGGTCACGACGTCGTCGGAGGGGCAGTCCGTCCGACACGGAGGGCAGGGACGGCACGGAGGGCAGGGACGACACGGTCGAGTAGCTCACTTGTTCCCCTCGCTCGCGAGGTGGTGGTTCATCACCGTGCGGATGCCATCGACGACGGCCTCCCCGTCGACGCTACGGATCTCGACTGCGCGCTTCCGAACGGTTCGGTTCCGGATATCCCACTCCCGAATGAACTCGGATTCGATCCCGTTCGATTCGATCCGGTCGACCAGCTGGTCGACGGTCCGGTCGTCGGCGTCCTCCAGTTCGTCCGGCGAGATCACGCCACGGCGAAGCGCGCAGACGACGACGCCCGAACTGACGTCCCCCTCCGCGAGCTCCCGTTCCCACGTCGTGATCCAGTTGCCGATCCGGGCCATCTGTTGGATCTCACACAGCAGGCTCCGGAGCACGCCGAACTCCTCGCGGTCGAACGACGGGGAGTACATGAGATCCAGACACGCGTAGGGGAACACCGTCATGTTGTAGGCGTCGTACCGTTCGGCCTCGGTTCGGTTCGCCATCGACACGTTGTGGTTTAAGAGTCGGGAGTACTCCATCGCGTTACAGGTCTGACGGAAGTCGTACTCGAAGACGTCCACGAACTCGTCGTACCGTGGGCCGTCCTCGATCGACGTCTCGATCTCGTTCCAGAGGTCGGCGAGGAAGTCGATCACGTCGTGATCGACGTCGGATCGTGTCGTGCCGGCATCGGCGTCCGTGGTCTCGCGGTCCCCGTCGGACCGCACCGTACCCTCCGCACCCGCCCTCGCGCGAAACGGGAGACGCCGTCCGACCTCGAAGGTCGCCCGTTCGTCGCTCACCTCCGCGAGGTCGTCGAGCACGGTGACGTATATCGTCAGGAGGGTCTTGGACTCGTAGAGCCCGTCCCTCGCGTCGTCGTCGACCGACGAGAGCGTGAACTCGTCGAAGAGGTTATGGATCCACTTCCAGAGAAACACGTCCCGTTCGCCGAGAACCCGATCGTATCGGCTCGCGTAGGTCCGTACCGTCGGTGGAAGGTCGATCTCGTCGATGCTGCGCCTGTATCCGTCCCGACTCCACGTCCCGTTCGACACGCGTGCCGCGACGTTTCCCTGACCCTCGTGTACCATACTAGTTAACACATCCATAACTGACTTAATTGTTTTGTTCTGTGTATAAGACACTAATTAAAGTAAGAATACGTGACTTTCACAAAGATTCTAGTAAGATAACATGAACGTAATAGATAGTATAAAACTCCGTATCAAGGCTTAATACAGGTATTTTCGTATAACCATACTATATCTATGATGTATCACTCCCGAGCGACCCTCTTCTGTCAATTCGACATATAATATTTTGAATATACGAAGGTATTTATCAGTACTACGGTGTGTTATACGATGTGTCTAACGACGCATCTGCGGAGGGAGACTCTGCGGGCGGTTTCGAACCCGCGGGGAATGCGTTCCGTCGGATCGCCGAACTCTTCGATGAGTCGTCCACCGGACTCCTCGTCGTAGACGACACCTCGACCGTGACCGCCTGGAACCGGACCGCCGTCGATCTGCTCGAACTCGACGAGGAACCGGGTAGACACGAGGTGAGCCGGCTCGCGGGTTCGGTGGGTGTCGACATCGATACAGCCGTCGAGAAGTCGTTTCGAACGGACGAACTCGTGGCGTTCGAGACGGCCCTCGACCGGAAGGAAGCGTTCGAGATCCGTGTCGTCCCGGTCGGGGACGTCGTCCTGCTGACGCTGCGGGACGTCGGCGAGCGCGTCGAGATGCGGCGCGAACTCCGACGGTCGAGCCGTATCCTCGAAACGCTCGACGACGGCGTATACACACTCGACGAGGCGTTCGTCATCACGACGGTGAACGACGCGGTCACGACGATAACCGGCTACGACCGCGAGGAGCTCGTCGGGTCACACGCGTCCATGCTCGCGGGGTCCGAAACGATCGAAATGGCGGACGAGATCATCGGCCAACTGCGTGCGGACGGCGCGGACGTCGGCGTGATCGAGTCCGCGATCCGGACGGCGGACGGCGACCAACTCCCGATCGAGACGCAGTTCTCGACGGTGGCGTTCGCGAACGGCCGAAAAGAGCGCGTCGGCGTGATACGGGACCTGACCGACCGGCGCCGGAGCGACCGGGCCCTCCGCGAGCTGAACCGGTCGGCCCGCCGATTCCTCCGAGCGGACACGGAACGGGCCGTCCACGAGACGATCCTCGACGTCACCACGACGGTGTGGCCGGACGCGACCGTCGTTTCCTACTCGTTCGACGCGGTGGAATCCGTCCTCGACCCGGTCGTCGCGTCCGGGGAACTCCCGGGACCCCGCGGGCCCGGAAGCACCGTGTGGGAGGAGTTCCTGACCGGGGAGGACGGCGTGACGGTCCCCGCGGACGGGCCTTCGCCCACACGGCCGGACGTCCACGACGAAACCCACCCGAGCGGGCGCGTCGTCGAACGGTCCGAGGGGACGGGGGGGTCGACGGTCCGAACGTTGTACGCGACGCTCGACGAGTACGGACTCCTCTACGCCGAGATCCCGGAGGGGAAGGACGCGAAAAACGTCGAGGAGTCGGTGGAGCTGGTGGCGGCCAACGCGGTCGCGGCGCTCGGACGCGTCGCCCGCGAGACGGAGCTGTCTCAGCAGAGCGAGGCCCTGACCGAACGGAACCGGACCCTCGAACAGCTCCACGAACTCAACGACCTGATCCGTCGCGTGAACGCAGCCCTCGTCGACGCCCGCACCCTCCAGGAGGTGGGCGACGCCGTCTGTGCGCTGTTGGTCGACGCGGACCCGGTCCGGTTCGCCTGGTTCGGCGAGACGTATCTCACCGGCGGCGGTCTCGACCTCGTCTCCGACGCGGGCGACGGCGGGACGTACCTCGACACGCTCGCGTTCGGGAGCACCGCCCCCCCGACCGATCGGTCCGCGTTCAGAAACGACCCCACCCGTCGCGCGCTCGATACCGGCGAGACCGTCGTCGTGACCGACGTCTCGAAGCGGCTCCGCGAGGCCGGGTGGCGGGAGCACGCGCTCGTGTGCGGATTCCGGTCGATCATCGCGGTCCCGCTGTCGTACGAGGACCTCGACTACGGGGTGCTCACGCTGTACGCCGACCGGGTGGGGACCTTCGACGGGGAGTTCGGCGAGCTGCTCGTGGAGCTCGGGAACACGATCGCCGACGCGATCGACAGCATCGAAACGCGGCGCTCGCTTCGAAGCGAGTCGTTCGTCGAACTCGAGATACGCGTCGACGCTCCGGACGCCCTCCTCGTCCGTATCGCCGACGCGGTCGGGGAACCGATCCGGATCGACGGGACGGTGCCGCAGGGGGGCGACCGATCGTTGGTGTACGCCAGCGCCGACGTCGACCTCGAGCCGGCGGCCTCGACGGTCCATGCCGTCGAATCGGCTCGTCGGATCGACGACGGGGCGACGCGTCGGACGGAGCTCTCGGTCACCGGTCCGACCGTGGCCGATCGGTTGGCGGCCCACGGGGCGAACGTCGACTCCCTCGTGGCGACGTCGACCGGTATCGACGCCACGGTAACGCTCCCGCGATCCGAAAGCGTCAGGTCGTTCGTGGAGGCGCTCGACGACCGGTACGGCGCGGTCGAACTGCTCTCGCGTCGGGACACGGAGACGACCGGCGGGCGGTCGTTCGGACCGACGACCGCCGCTGATCGGCTCACCGACAGACAGTTCGAGGCGGTACGGACCGCCTACCTGGCCGGGTACTTCGAGTGGCCCCGGACGAGCACGGGCGAGGAGGTCGCCGAGGCGATGGGGATCACACAGCCGACGTTCAACAGACACCTCCGAACGAGCGAGCGAAAGCTCTTCTCGGACGTGTTCGGTGGGATCGACTCGACGGAGTAACGTCGAACCGGATCTCCCGGTGATCGACGTGAGCCGGTCGGGGTGACGCTACGTGTGTAGTACCGGATCGAACGACATGCTATCCTCGTTGAAGAAGTCGGGATATCCCTGTACCCGTTCGGTACGGACAGACGATGGACCCGAACACAGTCGACGACATCTGCTGGCGGATCGTCACGACCATAGCCGACGAACGGGACGTCGACCCGAGCGCGATCGACGACCGGCTACAGGACATCGTAGACGTCGAGTCCCTGTCACGACTCGTCGATCGGGCGTGGGGATCCGACGACGTCGACCTGTCCGTCTCCTTCCGGATGGCCGGGTGTTTCGTGACGATCACCGGCGACGAGACCGTTCGGGCGACGGTTCCGGAGTGACGCCGTCCCGCGCTCACGAGACGAGCCGGTCGGTCGTCGACTCGACGGGGAGTTCCGCGAGGATCCGTTCGGTGGCGTCACCGTCGCCGAACGGGTTCCGCCAGTCCCCGGGACGATCGATCGCCTCCGCGACGCGTCGAACGATCCGGTCCGGATCACACGAACTGAGTCTGTTCGCGCCGACGTCGACCGTCTCCGCTCGGGCGGTCTCCTCACGCGTCGTTACACAGGGGACGCCGAGGACACACGCCCGCTTCTGGACGTCGTCAGCATCCGTGAGGATCGCCTCCGCGGCGGCCTCAAGCCGGAGGACGTCAAGGTAGTCTGGAGGGTCGATCCGTCGGATCCGGTCCGGGAGTTCGATCCCGAACGCGTCGAGCCGGTCCCGAGCCCGCGGACGGACCGGATACACCACGTCACGCCCGTGCTTCGTGGCGGCCCGTCCGACGCCCGAGAGGAGTCGCTCGAACCGGGTGCGGTCGTCGACGGTCCCATCACGGTCCGTCGTTAGCAGGAAGAACCCTCGGGACTCGAGTCCGAGGTCCTCGAGTATCGTACTTTTCCTGCGTGCGATGTCACGGTGGCGGCGGGTAGCGTCGACGACCGGGCTCCCAGTGACCGTGATCCGAAGCGGTGAAACGCCCTTGCGAACGAGGTAGTTCTCGTCCCCCTCGGTCGGCGCGAAGAGGAGGTCGGAGACGTGGTGTGCGACGGTTCGGTTCATCCATTCGGGCGTCGTTCGGTCGTGGTTCCCGGGTCCTGCATCGACGTGCCCCGACCTCGTGTCCAGCTTGCCGGCGGCGATCGCCCCCGCGAGGGCGCTGTTCGTATGACCGTAGACCAACACGACCTCGGGTGATATCTCCCGAAGGGTCCGATCGAGACCGATCAGCATCTCGCCCGTCTGCCGCCCCTCCGACGCCGAGCCGACCCCGAGCGTGTACTCCGGTTGCGGAAGGTCGAGCCGGTCGAAGAACGCAGTATCGTGTGTCTCCGGGTGTCGTTGGCCCGTGTGGATCACGGCGTACTCCATGTCCCGACGACGACAGGCCTCGATCACCGGTGCGAGTCCGATCGCCTCGAGTCGGGTCCCGAGGACGAAGGCGACGTCGCTCATCGACGGTCGGGGTCCGTTGGATCGATCGTCCCGCCGTCCCGGATCGGTTCGGGTATGGATCCGGGGAGCGTCCGACCCCGTTGGCCGGCGTCCGCGTGGTCAGTGGTCGGCTGTTCGACGTCCCGCACCAACCCCTCGTTCTCGGAGACGTCGAACCACGCACCGAGCGTCAACAGCAGGCCACCGAGTACCCCGACCGTGACCGAGGTCATTCCCCCCAAGAACCCGTCGACGGCGGGCGTGGACACGGCGTACACCCCGCCGGCCACCCCGGTGATCAGGGCGAGAGCGCCCAGAACGTAACAGACGATGAGCGGATGAAACCGCCGGACGAAATACGAGCGCACGAGTCGCTCGAGGAAGTTCCGTGCGAGCAACATCGACAGCGTCGGGACGAACCTCGAGTACCGGATACCGCTCGTCTCGTCCGCGTACTTCGCCGGGTGGGAAACGTCGGCGATCGGCTCCCGGTTGATGTTGAGCGCGAGCAATAGGTGGTTAAGGAACCCGTACTGGTCGTACAGACGGTCGAACCGGATCCGCCGTAACCCCTCGTTGGATATCGCGGTGAACCCGTTCTGGGGGTCGGAGAGGTCCCAGTACCCGCTCGAAACCCGCGTCAAGAACGTGAGGAGCCCGTTCCCGAACAGCCGCCACCGGGACATCTGTTCGTAGTCCCGTCCGGACCGTAGCCGGTTCCCCTTCGCGTACGTGGCGTCGCCGGCGATCACCGGTTCGATGATCCGCTCGAGGTGGTCCGGGTCCATCTGTCCGTCGCCGTCCATCACCGCGATCACGTCGATGTCGTCCGCGAGCGCGTGGGCGTAGCCGGTTTTCACCGCCGCTCCCGCACCCCTGTTGGTCCCGTGTTGGATCGGCACGACCTGGGGTGTCACCCCGCCGTCGGTTCCGACCTCGACCTCGACGACGGACCGATCCGCCCTCGGGCCGACCGGTTCGACGCCGTCGACGCCAGAACCGACGGGCGAAGCGTTGATTCGACGGGCGTGTTCGCGGATCTCTGCCCACGTGTCGTCGGTCGACGCGTCGTCGACGGCGTACACGCGGTCGACGTACGCCGGGATCGTCTCGATCACCTCCCCGACGTGGCCCGCCTCGTTGTACGCCGGAACCACGACGCCGACGGTGTGGCCGTCGTACATCGTTACCCGGCACCTCCGGTTCGGAGCGGGTCGATGGAGTGTCGACCCGCGGCAGGGTACCGAGCGGGACCGTAGCGCACGCGACGGCCGACGCCGCGGGCGCGCCGATCGATACGTACTCGCCACCACCCGCCTCGCCGGGAGAGGGGAGTCCGGTACCGGTCACGTCCAGTTCGTATTCCGTTCATGGTACGGTCCTTTGGTGTGATCTCGACCGCCCGGGAACGAACGCGACCGGACGGGGATCGTGTATGCGAGAGACGGACGAATCGGGCTTTGTTATAGAGAGCCTCACGCCCGTTTCCCCACACCTACCGTCGAGGTCCATGGCACCTGCCGTCGGAGTTCACGGCACCTGCCGTCGAGGTTCACAGGTTCACGTGGCCGTCTTCCCACTCTCGACGTCGTTTGAGGCTCTCTATCGCTTTCTCTGTGGAGCTGTAGTAGTTGGTCCGGCGGTCGCTCTTTCCTTTCTCCACGAAGTCCAGCTTCACCAGCGTGTCCAGGTTCGGGTACAACCGGCCGTGGGTGATCTCGCCCATGTCCTGCTGAAGCTCCTGTTTTATGTCCTGACCCGACGGGTTCGTTTTGCCGGCGATCACGTACAGCAGGTCACGCTGGAAACTGGTTAGCTCGAAGAGCAGGTCTGTCATTGATCCCGACAAGGGGCGATCAGAGTTTTGTTATAGAGAGCTAAATCGACCGTACGACAGGTCTTTCGGCCTCGCCGACCGAGACGGAGCACCGCGATCCGGACGGGAGGAACGTCCCCGTCCGTACCTCGAACACGTCCAACTGGGGCGACAAGGGAGTCAATATCGGCCGATATGGACGTGATAACAAATTGATTGAAGGATAACTGTTGGACCGATCGAGCGTGCTTGTGTGATGACGGGGCCGAACGGTCATCGAATGATGACAGTGAAGATATGAACGAGACGGAACAACTCACCAAAGACGAAGTATTCGAGGTGCTGAGTAGCTCGCGTCGTCGACAGATACTGTACCATCTGCACCGTCGGGGCGGGGAGGCCGACCTTCGCGACCTCGCACGCGACACCGCGCGGGCGGAGAACATCGATTCGATCACCGACGACGTGGTCAAGCGGCTCTACATCTCGCTGTATCAGACGCACGTGCCGAAACTCGAGAAGGCCGGCGTAGTACGGTACGACAGCGACGACAAGGTCGTCGTGCTGACCGACCGGGTCACGGACATCGCCCACGTCCTGAACAAGGAGATCGAACCGAACAGGCAGTGGTCGCTGTACTACGTGTTGCTCGCGATCGCGGGGATCGGGCTCGCGATAGCGCAGGTGAGCGGGGTCGCACCAGCCGTGACGACGCTCCCGTTCGTCGTCGTCCTGCTGGCCCTCGCGACGTTCCAATACTACGAGACGGAGGTACGAGACCACGGATACGGCTTCCTCGAACAGATCGTTTCGGAGTGAGCCCGCTCCCGTTGACCCCGCGTGACCGGGGTCACGTGAGCTGTTGGAGGAGCACGATGAACACGATCCCGACGACGCTGAGTAGCGTCCACCCCGCCGGCGGGATCGCCGCCAGCGGGCCGACCCCCAACGTCCCGAGCCCCACCGGAACCAGGATCCCCGTGGCGACGGCCGGGATCAGCCAGGACCGCTCACCGGCGTCGGTCTCGTCGTCGGTCCACTCCATGTACGGGACGAGCGACGAGACGGATTCCTGGAGCTCGACGGTACCACGGTTCTTGTCGTACTCGACGACGCCGAGCGTGTCCATCTTGGGCAGGTGACACTGGTAGAGCCCGATGTACACCCGTTTCCGCTGGTCGGAAGAGAGCTGTTGGACGGTGATGTCGTTCTCGTCCGCAGCGATGTGCTCCGCGAGCTCATCGAGCTTCGCGGACCCGCCGTGTTCGCGGAGGTACTCGATGATCTTCCGACGACGGCTGTTCTTCAGTAAATCGAAGATTTCGCCCTTCGTCAGGGCCGAGCCGTTCGACCGAGGTTGCTTCCCGATCTGTTCTAAGTTCGACACGTCCGTTTCCGATGATGTATTCGAATCGGCGACGGATGAGCTCCCGCCGAATGACCCCTTTCCTGCGCTCATGGTCTCACACACCAGCGGTATCCTATTAGATATAGTGAACGTAATCCCGTTTCGCTCTCGTTAATTATCGTTTGATATCAGGTCAGGTCTCCACTGGCAGTGGTCGAAAGGTCGTCGCAGTCCTGTGATTACGTCGGTAGGAATATCATACTGGGGGGGATCTCGCCGATTCCGGCCGACCGAACGGCGACTTTCGCGGTTACCCCGGTTCGTCGCTCGCTCGCTCCGCTGGATCGACCGGATAACACGTTATATAATCCCGTACATATCGAGTTATTGAATAATATTCGATCGCGTTATATCGCCGTGAACGACGTTATGCGACTGCTATCACTCGGACGGCGGTCGTGGCGTCCCTACGGCCCGGAAACCGACGATGCGTCCCGGAGGGCCAACGATGCGTCCCGGAGGGCCGAACAATACGTCCCGGAGGGACTCTCGTCGCGTCCGTCGGTTCGGAAGCGGAGCTCCGGAGACACGTCCGTGGAAGGGGTGTATGGCTGTGTGGGGACGCACGCTGAGTCGGGACGCATGGCTGTGTGGGGACGCACGCTGAGTCGGGACGCGTGGAGACGGCCGGGTGCGACGGTCGTCCTCCTCACTCCACGGTGACGCTCTTCGCGAGGTTCCGCGGCTTGTCGATAGGGCGAGCGAGCATGTCCGCAGCGAGGTACGACACCAGCTGGAGCTGGACGTTGGCGAGGATCCCGGCGACGTCCCGGTGTGTGTCCGGGATCGAAAGCACGTGGTCGGCGTACTCCGTCGCTGCCGTGTGGTCCCCGTCCGTGACCGCGATCACGGGCGCGTTGCGGGCGCGGACCTCCTTGACGTTGTGTACGGTCTTGGTGTCGTCCCGGCCCGTGAAGACGGCGAACACCGGCGTGTCTTTCGTGACGAGGGCCAGCGGACCGTGCTTGAGTTCGGCCGCGGAGAAGCCCTCCGCGTGGTCGTAGGTGATCTCCTTGAACTTCAAGGCCCCCTCGAGCGCGACGGCGTGACCGACGCCGCGTCCGAGGAAGAAGTACGACTCACAGTCGTGATACGCCGAGGCGACCGCCTGCGCTTCCGACTCGTCGAGGACCTGCTGGACGTCGTCCGGGAGGACCGTCAACGAGTCGAGGAGGTCGCCGGTCGATCGGGGCGTCGCCCCGTTCGTCGCGTGACTCAGGCGTTCACACAGGAGTATCAGGGTCGCGACCTGCGAGGAGAACGACTTCGTCGCGGCGACGCCGATCTCGGGACCGGCACGGATGTACACCGTGTTCTCACACTCCCGAGTGACCGTCGACCCGACGACGTTCGTCAGCGCGAGCGTGCGGGCTCCGGTCCCCTGGATGGCGCGAATGGCCGAGAGGGTATCCGCGGTCTCGCCGCTCTGTGAGACGGCGATCACGAGGGTTCGCTCGTCGACCGGTGGCGGGTTCGACCCGTACTCGCCGGAGAGGAACGCCTGCGCGACGATACCGCGGTCGGTGAGTAGCGACCGGGCGTACATCGCCGCGTGGTACGACGTCCCCATGGCGACGAGGTGAACCGACTCGATCCCCGAGAACGTCCCCTCCGGGAGCTCCTCCAGGTCCACGCGCTGTTCCAACGGGTCGGTCCGGCCGCGAACGGTCTGCCGGAGGGCCGTGGGCTGTTCGTAGATCTCCTTCAACATGTAGTGGTCGTACCCGCCCTTTCCGGCGTCGTCGGGGTCCCAATCGACGGTCTCGACCGACCGCTCGACGGCCGCGCCCTCGGCGTCCGTGATCGCGTACCCCTCGGAACGGATCGCCACGACGTCCCCGTCTTGGAGGTAGACGACCTCGTCGGTGTACTCGAGGAACGCCGGGACGTCGCTCGCGAGGTAGTAGCTCTCGGGGGACCGCCCGAGGACCAACGGGGAGCCACGCCGCGTTCCGAACACGGCGTCGGTTCCCTCGAACACCGCGGCGATCGCGTAGCTCCCCGAGAGGCGGTCGATCGCCATCCGGAACGCCTCCTCGGGTGGGTGGCCGGCGGAGCGGAACTCCTCGATGAGGTGGGGAACCACCTCGGTGTCCGTGTCGCTCGTGAACTCGTGTGTCGAGAGCTCCCGTTTGAGCTCGGCGTAGTTGTCGATGATCCCGTTGTGGACCACCGCGACCCGTTCGCGACAGTCGGTGTGGGGGTGTGCGTTCGCGTCCGTCGGGGGGCCGTGCGTCGACCAGCGGGTGTGACCGATCCCCGTCCGACCGCGGACCGACGACCCGTCCACCGACTCACAGAGGACGTCGATCTCGCCCTCACGCTTCACCACGTCGAGACTGTCGGCGTTCACCGTCGCGATGCCGGCGGAATCGTACCCGCGGTACTCGAGGTTCCGGAGCCCCGAAAGGAGTTCCTCGACCGCGTCGCCGTTGCCGACACGTGCGGTGATCCCGCACATCAGCCGACCACCTCCGCGCCCTCGTCGACGTCGCGGCCGAGCGTGACTCCGGCTCCGACACTGCTCCGGGGGCCGATCCGGCATCCCGGCTCGATCGTGACGTTCGCGCCGACGGTCGCCCGGTCCGCGACGACGCCACCGAGGCGCCGGTCGGCGTACGCCGTCCCGTCGAGCACGACCGTCGCCGACCGACCGGGGGAGACGGTGCCGTCGCCGATCGTCGCGCCACTGCCGACGATGCTGTCACGCAGGAGCGTGTTCACGCCGACCCTGGCGTCCGGACCGACGATCGAGTCCTCCAGCACCGCGTTTTCGTCGACGATGGTGCTCGACAGCAGACAGCTCCCGCCACGAACGACCGCGCCGGCGGAGACCTTACAGTCCGCGCCGATCCGGACGTTCTCGCCGATCACGGCCGAGTCGTGGACTCGTGCGGAGCCCGCGACCCGTTCGTCGACGTCGACGAGTTCCGGGTACGAGTAGAGCAGGGTCTCGTTCGTCGCGAGCAGGTCCCACGGGTACGACGAGTCGAACCAGACGCCGTTGGGCGTCTCGGCGAGGACCTTCCCGTCGAGTTCCGCTATCGCGCCGGTGAGGGGCCGTTCGCCGTCTCGGAACCGCGTTCGTTCCAGGGCGTCGAAGATCGTCCGGTCGAACGCGTACACGCCAGCGTTGATCCGCGAGGAGGCGCCGTCGCCACCCTCGTCGATCCGGTCGACGAGGCCGTCGCTGACGCCGACCGTCCCGTACTCCGAGGCGCTCGTCGTCGCGGCGACCGCGAGACAGGCGACGGCGTCCGACCGCGCGTATCGACGGGCGACCTCCCCGACCATCGTCCCGTCGATGACGTTGTCACCGTTCACCACGAGGAACTCGCCGTCGACGTGGTCCTCGGCGGTCTGGAGGGCGTGTCCGCTCCCGAGTCTGGTCTCCTGGGTGACGTACGTGAGGTCCATCCCGTCGTACCCGTCCCCGAAGTGGTTCTGGATCCGTCTCCGTCGGTGGCCGACCACGAGCACGACCTCCTCGACGCCGATCGACACGAGCGCGTCGAGGGGGTACTCGAGTATCGGGCGACCGGCGACACGGAGCATCGGCTTCGGTTGGTATCTGGTGAGCGGACGGACACGCTTTCCCTCGCCGGCAGCGAGGACGACGGCCTGATCGAACGGACGGGCGACGGTCCGATCCGAACTCATGATCGCGTGGGCGACGCCATCGATCCGCGACCTCGTTCCCGGGTATCGACCCGCCGATCAGTGTACGTTCGACAGCCTGCTCGGTTCATACCCCTCGGGAGGCGTGTGACGGATATTGTAATGGGGAACCTTTCCGGACAGGAACGAACGAACGGTTCGTCGGGCGCGACCGACGGCCCCGTTAGGTACCTCTTACGTCGCTCCGTCGGCCGAGTCCGTTACCGGCCCATCCCTCGACGGACGATCGGGAGCCGTCCGCGACCGGAGACCCGAGAGCGGAAGCGGACTCACGGTTCGGTGTGGTATCCGATCGGCGAGGGGTCAGTCGGACAGGAGCGCGACGGAGTCCGCGGTGACGACGACGGTGTACCCACAGTACCGGAAGGAGACCCGCAGGTCGGCGCGACCGTCGCGATCGACGCCCGCGATCAGGTCTCCCAGCGCCTCCGGGTCGACGGCGTCGTTCAACACCGGAAGATCCGTCGAATCGACGCCCTCTTCCTCCGCGACCGTCCGAACGATGTCTATCGTCACGGACGTCTCGGGCGTTCTGTGCGTCTCGGTGACGACCGTTCCATCGAGGGGTTTCGTTTCGGAATCGCCGTCCGAGGCAAACGGACTCATGTGATGGTGATAGCCGATCCTCGAAGACCGGTATAAAAAGGCCGTCGATGTCCGGCAGGTGGCCCCCAGGGTGTGTCGACCGGGTCGCAGGTCCCGCTCGGCTCGGACGACGGGACGACGACGACGCCGACGCGGGGCCGTTTGATCGGTATTAATTCGGTCCGATCCGTGCCGTGAGATACGGGTATCACGACGCCGTTCTCACGGTTCGATCCGGTGAGACGGCTCGAGGAGACCGGTCGGACACGGCCGTCGACGGGGGACGATCTCCCCCCGCACCGGGATATTTCACGGTTGTTAAATATATACGTGGGGCCCTTCCGTTCGTCCGTATCACGGGTGGGATCGACCATCCCTGACCCCGGAGGGTCGATGTCGGTCGTGGTACCGGTCCCCTTTTCAGTGGAGAGACGACTGGCCCGCGGCCCGTCCTCCCGGCCGGCGGCGTTCGGGCGTTCGACGGCGCGACTCGCCGCCGCTCGTGAGGACCTCGGTCCCGTCGACGAAAACGCGTTCGACGGTCGGGAGCGGGTCGGGGTCGACGACGAGGAGGTCCGCGCGTGCACCGACCTCGATCCGGCCCCGATCGTACATGCCGACCGCGTCGGCGGGGTTTCTGGTGACCCGGTTCGTTCGGACCGGAAGCGGCTCACCGGTGTCGACGAACGGCGCTGCGAGCAGCGACGGCGGGTGGTAGTCGGAACACAGGACGTCGACGATCCCGTCGCCGATCGCCGCCCGCGCCGAGAGGTTGTCCCAGAGGCTCCCGCCCCTGAGGAGGTTCGGCGCCCCCATCACGGTGGTCATCCCCCGGTCGCTCGCGTGGCGTGCGGCCTCGTGGGTGAGCGGGTACTCGGCGATCGATGCCCCGTGATCGAACAGCCGATCGATGTCGTCCGCCGTTTCGTCGTCGTGTGACGCCAGCGGGACGTCGGCTGTCTCCGCCACCGCGGCCACCCGCTCGGACAGCGAACGACGGTCCGTCCGCGAGAGCGACTCCCGTTCGGAGATCGTCTCCGCGACGCGCTCGCTGGGCCAGTTGCGGTCCTCGACGTAGTGCCGCTCGAACGCTTCGCGGTCGTACTGCCCGTCGCCGGGTACGTGATGCATCACGGAGACGAGATCGACGTCCACGTCCGCAGACAGCCGCTCGACCGACCGCACGCTCTCTTCGACCAGCTCACAGCGGGCGTGGACGCGGTTGTCGGAGAGCAGGTAGGTCGCGTTCGCGACCTCGGTGGCGAGCTCGGTGGCCTCGGGGATCGTCCGGTCGTCGTCCGGCGAGTTCTCGAAGGCGATCGCGTGGAACTTCGTCGTCACGCCGGTCAAGACGTTCACGCGGTCCGCCATCGAGAGGGCCATGGCGGTGTCGACCTGCGCACCCGAACGAGGGTGGAGGTGCCGTTCGACGTCGTCGCCGTGGAGGTCCACGAGGCCGGGCATGACCAGCCGGCCCTCCGCATCGACGGTCTCCGACCGGGGGAGGACGCCGCCTCCTGCCCCGCTCACGTCCGCGATACGGCTCCCGGTGACGACGACCCGTCCGTCGTCGATGACCTCGGTCGGCGTGACGATCCGGCCGCCCCGGATCTCGGTGATACCGGTCATCGTCCCGAGCGCGGACCGGCAGTGTGCGGGTCGATGCCCGGGCTGGAGACGACGGCGTACCGGGAGGGATCGTCGGTCGAGAGAGGTGCCATACCGCACTCAATACCGGGAGAACGTCTTTGTTAATCACACACAACGGTACGTCACAGCGGACGGTTCACCCCGCCGCGCTCATGAACCCCTCGACGGACGCGATCCGCGGATCGGCCCCCTGAACGGGATTAGCCGTACAATAACAATGACCTGACGACGTCGAGTTCGGGCAACGAAATGACGATCACTCGCTCCCGTTCGTATCCCGAACTGCTCCCCTTTCTGTGGCCGGTTCCTGCGGTTTTACTGGTCAGTATCGTCGTTCTGTGGCTCCCGTCGGGGTCCACGCTTCGGCTGTTGTCGGCCCTCGTGGCGCTGTCGTTCCTCCCCGGATACGCCCTGACGCTCGCGGTGTTCCCCGGACGGCAACCGGGCTGGAGCGACACGCCGACGCCGATGGCGTCGGAACACCGGGAGTCGACGCTCTCCTCGCTCGGTCCCATCGAACGGATCGCGATGGGGGTCGGCTTCAGCGTCTGTCTGATGCCGCTGTACGGCTACGTCGTCGCGCTCGGGATCGGCGGATACGATCCCGGGACGGCGGTCGTCCTCGTGTCGGTCACGACGGTCCTGTCGACGCTCCTCGCCCTCGGCAGGGTCGCGCTCTCGCCGAGTACCCTCACCGCTCCGTCACCGTTCTCCCGATTGGCGACGGACGTGGTCGATCGGAGCTCGGCACCGACGCGAAACGAGCGGGTGCTGAACCTCGCCGTCGTCGCCGGGCTCCTCCTCGCTGCGGCGTACCTCTCGGTCTCGATAGCGATGCCGCCGGAGAGCCCCGAGTACACCACGGCCACCCTGTTGACCGAGAACGACGACGGGGAGCTGGTCGCCGACGGATACCCCGACCGGCTCGGGGAGGGCGAGTCGGCGGAGCTCGTCTTTCGGCTCGAGAACCACGAAAACCGCGAGGTCGAGTACCAGGTCATCGTCCAACACCAGCGCGTGGCCCCGGACGGGAGCGTCATCGAGGAGACGAGGCTCGACCGGTTCGAACGCACCGTCCTTCCCGGGCAACCCTGGGACGAGAGACACAGCGTCACGTCGGCGATGTCGGGCGATCGGAACCGGCTCGTGTATCTCGTCTACGTCGGCGACGCGCCCACGGAACCGACGGTCGACAACGCCTACCGGAGCCTCACGCTGTGGCTCGGCTCGGGCGACCCCCCCGAGGAAACCAACGCTCTGAGCCCGTCGTCGAACGTTCCGGCTCCCGAGCAACGGGTCGATACGGAACCCGAACTCACCGACGGGAGGGCGGGCTGATGTCACCGGGACTGTCGTCGACGTACGCGACACGGAACGTCGGGCCGATCGCGCTCCTGATCGGGACCCTCTGTTTCCTTATCGCCGTCTCCGCCGCCAACGCCGCCCCGGCGACCGGCACCGAGGTGTCCATCTACGCTGAGACGCCGGTGCTCTTCTGGGCCGGCATCGGCATCGCTCTGTTGGTGGGGTTGTTCACGCTGGCCTTCGCCGTCTCCTGGACCCAGTGGGCGGGCGGTCTCGCACTGAGCGGCCTGTCCGTGCTCGCGGTCGTCGCGCTCCCGCTCGTCCGCGGCTACTTCTTCTACGGCCTCAGCGACTCGCTCCGTCACCTGGGAGCAGCACGAAGGCTGACCACGGGTGACCTGGGCTTCTTCGAGATCGTGTACCCCGGAGCGTACGCCTACAGCGGGTTCCTGGCAGTCCTCTCGGGGATCCCGCTGGAACGGGCGATGCTGTTCGTCGTGTTCTCGATGATGGTCCTCTTCGTCGTGTTCGGCACCCTGTGTGTTCGGACCATAGTCGCGCGTCGCCGAGCGGTCGCAGTGGCGGCCGTCTCGATGCTCCTGTTCTTGCCGGTGAACCAGATAAGCCTCCATCCGCACTTCCACACGTTCTCGTTGACGACGTTCTTCGCGCCGGTCCTCCTGTTCGTGGTGATCGGACATCTGACCGCCGACACGGCGGACTCGACGCTCCCCGGACGGCTGTCGTCGACGGACCTCGGCTTCGGCGTCGGGGCGTTCGCGGTCGTCCTCTATCACCCGCTCGCGGCGACCGACCTGCTCATCGTCATGGGAGCGATAGTGGCGATCCAGTGGGTCGGGCGGCGGATGTTCTCCGGAAGCCTTCTCGCGCGCTCGCCGCCGCTTTACGGACAGTTCCTGTTCTTGCTGGTCGTCTTCGCCGTGTGGAGCGGACAACAGGACGCCGCCTTCAGTCACTCCACGAACATCGTCGAGGCGCTGACCGGATTCGTATCCGGGACCGCGGACGCCGGACAGGACGTGACACAACGGACGGAGTCGGCCGAGTCCGTGGGGCTCGGAATCGGCGAAATATTCGTCAAACTGTTCCTGGTGAAGGCGTTCTACGTGCTCGTTGCCTCCGCGGTCGTGCTTGCGAACCTCCGGTCGAGGTATCTCGAGGACGAGAGCAGCACCGTCACCACGGCGTTTTCCGTCTCCGGGATCGCGCTCGGTGCCTTCGCGCTCGTCACCTTCGTGGGCGACATAAACGAATACTTCTTCCGACACATCGGCTTCGGGATGATACTCGTCGGGACCCTCGCACCGATCGGGTTGACGAAGCTCGTCGACGCCGTCGAAGGTCGCTCCCCCGGATTGGAGACTTCCCTCAAACTCGTCGGCGTCGTCGCGCTGGTGATCGGCGTGACGCTCTCGATGCTCGTGATCTTCCCGTCGCCGTACATCGCACAACCGACCCAACACGTCTCCGAACAGCAGTACGAGGGGCACGTGACCGCGATAGAGTACCGTGCGGAGGGCGCGGCGCTTTCGTCCGGTCGCGGCGGCCCCCGTCGGTATGCGACCGCGATGGGTGACTACCTCGATCCGCGCCTCTCGTGGAAGACGCCCCCGGAAGCGCTCCCCGGGGAGTTGCGTCGCTACCGCGGTGACGACTTCGCGACGGCGGACTTCTACTACTACATCCAGACCGAACACGCGGAACGGAAGGAGCTGGTCGCGTTTCGTGGAATCCGCTACAACGCGGCTGACTTCAGGGACGTCGACCGGACGAACGGCGTGAGCCGAATCATGAGCAACGGGGAGGTCGACGTCCACTACGTCGAGTACGACGACGGTGGCGAGACGTTCGGCCCGGCGCGACTCGACCCGAAAGAGCCGGTCCGACCCGACGGTTCGAGGGTCGACCGCGGGGGTGTGGACCCGTGAGCTCGACGCGCGCCGACCCCGGCGTCGAGGTGCTCCTCGTCGGCCCGTCGCGCTCCGGCGGCGGCGGCGTGAACCGCTACATCGCCGAGCAGCGTCGACACCTCCCTGACCACGTTCGAACACGCGTCTACAGCGTGGCCGTGCCGCCGGGGAGGGGGGCCCTCCGGTTCGTTCTCGCCGCCCTCGTCGCGCTCCGGCAGATGCTTCTGTTCCCGTTCCGGCGCCCGCCCGACGTCGTCCACGTCCACAGTTCCCACTGGTACTCCTTCTATCAGTCGTCGTGGTACGTGCTCTTCGTTGCGTTCGTGTGGCGTCGCCCGGTCGTCCTCCACGTACACGGGTCGTCGTTCGACGAGTTCCTCGAAACCGACTCGCGTCCCGTTCGAGCGCTACAGAACGCCGTCTTCGACGCGAGCGACGTCGTCGTGGCGCTTTCCGACGGCTGGGCCGAACTGATCGGACGGCGGGTCGATCCGCGGAAGGTGACCGTGCTCCACAACGCGGTCGACGTCTCCGAGTACGAGCCGTCGGTCTCGACGTCGCCGATACTGCTGTCGTTCGTGTCCAACCACGTCGAACGCAAGGGGGTCAACGAACTGGTGACGGCGATCGATCGGCTCGCAGCGGTGCGTCCGGTCGACGTCGTCATCGCCGGGAAGGGGCCGGAGTCGCACCTGGCCGAGGACCTCGCCGAGGCACGACCCGGCGTGGAGTACGTCGGCTTCGTCCCCGAGGAACGGAAACGCGAGATCCTCGCCGAGTCGTCGGTGTACGTGCTCCCGACGTACGCGGAGGGCGTGCCGATCGCGATCCTGGAGGCGATGGCCGCCGGCAACGCCATCGTCTCGACGGCCGTGGGCGGGATCCCGAGCGTCGTCGACGACCGGAACGGCGTGCTCGTCGAACCCGGGGACGCGGACGCGCTCGTCGACGCGATCCGAACGTTGCTGGAGGACCCCGACCGCGTGGAGACGATGGCGAGGGAGAGCAGACGCCGGGCCGAACGGTCACACTCGTGGGAGGGCGTGACGGAGGAACTGGTCGACCTGTACTACTCGCTCGCCGAGTCGTCGCCGCCCGACGCCGACCCGTCGACGACCGGGTCAGAGACGGGTTCTCAGGCGTCCAGATAGCCGAGCGAACGGAGCCGCGCCTGGACGTCGTCGTCGTCGACGTCGTCGTACGAGCCGTCGTCGTCGGCCGCCAACACCTCCTCGAGGACGAACTGGACGTACTCGTCGACAGATCCGAACGTCGTCCCGGCGATCCGCCGCTCGGTTCGCTCGTGAAGGTGTTCCGCTATCCGGACGGTCCGTTCGTCGGTGTCGGCGTTCATCGTGTTCACGCCGAGACCTACGGCGCGTGACCGACTTCAGTAACCCCTCGCTAACGGACGGGTCCGCGCCGGACCGTCGCCGTCGGCGCTCGCCCGTTCTCAGTGGTGGTGTCGGAACCCGCCGAGCGGGGCTCCGAAGCCGTCGTCCAGGGTAGGACACGTATAACAAGGTTCGGACGCCGGGAGTGACGGCTAAGATGGGAGATCCACGGAACGTCGTGCTCGTCACGGTCGATAGCCTTCGTGCCGGCCGATGCGGCCACCTCGGACACGACGGCGGTCTCACGCCGACGATAGACGGGCTCGCGGAGGACGGGCTACGGTTCGACAACGCCATCGCGCCGGACGGCTCGACGCGCGGGTCGTCGACGACGTTCATCACGGGGAGCTATCCGTTCGACCGTCCCGGCGGCGATCGGAAGGAGACGATCCGGAGACAGCTCCGCGCCCGCGACACGCTCGCCGAGCGGTTCGGCCGGATGGGCTACGAGACGGGAGCGTTCACCGCGAACCCCTGGACCTCCCGGTCGTTCGGCTTCGACAAGGGGTTCGACCGCTTCGAGGACTTCATCGACGACACCACGTCGAACCGGTTCGACGTCGACGCCGAGGGGGACGGCGGCGGGGTCCGCGGGACTGCGATCAGGCTCCTGGACTGGTGGGAGGGACAGGAGATGTTCATGTCGTGGGAGTCCTTTTACGACGACATCGAGCGATGGATACGGTCGGCCGAGGAACCGTACTTCCTCTGGGTGTTCCTCGTCGACGTCCACATGCCGTACATTCCCCCGAAGGAGTACCTCGGGTTCCGGCCGCTGACGTACGCCGCCAACGCGTGGCTCTTCGGCGGCGCGAACGACCGAACGAGCCCCCTGTTCCGGGACCGACTCCTCTCGGCGTACGACAGCACCGTCGAGTACACGGACGACTTCGTCGCGACCCTTCTCGGCGACGTGGGCGACGACACCGTCGTCTGCGTCCATGCCGACCACGGGGAGCTGTTCGGGGAGGAGGGTCGGTACGGACACGGCTACCTCCACGAGTCGGTGATCAACGTCCCGTTCGTCGTCGGGAACGTCCCCTCCGAGCGCGTCGAGCGTCCGGTCACCCTCGAGGCGATACCGGAACTCCTCACGGGTCTCGCGGTCGGGGACCGGCCGACCGTCGAGCGACCGTACGTGACCACACGGAACGGCGCCGGGATGCGGATCGCGAGGGGAGCGAACTGGCGGTATCAACGGACCGCGGAGGGCGAGTCGGTCGCCGTTCGGGAGAACGGACGGTGGCACGGCCGGGAGGACGGTCCGTTGTACGAGATCGGACGCTCCATCGTCCGCCGGCGTGACGCGACGGACGCGGAGCGCGAACGGGTCGCCACGGCGGTGCGGGACATCGAGGTCTGACACCGATCACTGGAGTCGCCGTTTGCGGAACGCCACGACCGGAGTCGAAGGATACTGCCGGGGCTACCGTACGGACCGGTTCACCCGCTTGGCGAGGTCGTGCGTCACCGGGCCGCCGACCGCCGCCGCCATCGTCATCCACGCCAGCCCGTACGTCGGTCGGTGACGGACCGCGGCGAGCGCGTGACGGACCGCGTCGCGGTACCGTCCGCTGTCCAGGGCGGTCCCCGCCAACGACCGCAGGAGGGTGGCACGAAACGCGCCTTCACACCCGTACTCGCGCGCGAGGTCCAGGTGTTTGTTCAACAGTAGGGGGTAGGAGACGTCACGTTTCGTCTCGTAGTCGCCGCTGATCTGTTCGTGTCCCATCCGTCTGACGACGAGCGGCTCCGGCACGGCGGCGAACTCGGTGTGGAGCGACAGCCGGAAGTACCACTCCCGGTCCTGCCAGCTCGGAAAGCGGACGTCGACACCCCCGGCTGTGTCGACGACGCTTTTTTCCACCAGCATACACGAGAACGGATTGAGCGACGCACCGCGGAGCATCGCCTCGGTGACGTCCCCGCTCGTGGTCGGCGTGCGAACGTTCGTCGTCCTCCCGTCGTCGACGTAGCGCTGTCCGGTGTAGACGGCGCCGACGTTCGGTCCCGACGAGTTCATCGCTGCGAGTTGGCGTTCGAGCTTGGTCTCCAGCCAGACGTCGTCGTCGTCGATGAACGCGACGTATCGCCCCCGTACAGCGTCGATACCCGTGTTCCGCGCGGCGGCGGCGCCGCGGTTCTCCTCGTGACGAACGAGCGTGACGTCGACCCCGTCGGTGTCGATACCGTCCAGGAGCGGCGCCACCGGCTCGGGGGAGCAGTCGTCGACGACCACCAACTCGACCGCCGGGTACGTCTGTGTCACGACGCTTTTCACGGCGTCCTCGAAGTACGCCGGCCGGCCGTACGTCGGGAGGACGACGCTGACCGCGTGATCGTCGGCCATCGAACGTACTAACGACGATACCGTACTTCGTTATCGACGGAGTACCCGCCGACATCCGTCCCGTCTCGGCCCCGCCGCATACCGACCACGCGGCCCGCGAACTGCATCAGGTTCGACCCCGCCCTGACCACGGCGTGTTTCGGCGAGGTCCCCACGTAGTTCATGGGGTTCACCACCTTCTGGGCCGTCCGGAAGTACTGCTGTGACCGCGGGACGCCCTCCTTCTCCCAGAGGTACGGCGTCTGGAGCTCCAGTCTGTACTGTTTGCGCCAGTAATCCCGCACCGAGTCGGCGTACGGGTGGACCACGAGCAGCTCCGGATCGTAGTAGATCGGATACCGCGTGAGCATCCGGTCGGCGAGCTCCTTCTCCTCGTGGCCCCACGTGATGTTCTCGTCCCACATCCCGACCGCTTCGAACACTTCCGCCCGGCAGGCCGCGTTACACCCCCAAAAGCGGGTGACGTAACGAGGTGTCGCGCCCTGGTCGTAGTGGCTGGCGAACCGTTCGATCACGTCGCTTCGGGGGTGGACGATCTTGCCGGTGACGACGGACTCGCGCTCCAAGAGGTCCGCGACCCGTTCGAGGTAGCCGTCGGTCGGCAGCGAGTCGTCGTCGAGGAAGACGAGCTTCTCCGCGCTCGCCCGACGGATCCCCGCGTTTCGGGCCTTCGTCGCGGAGTCCTCGCTCTGGACGAGCACCTCGTAGTCGTCGAACGGTTGCGACTCGAGCCGCGCGACGGACTCGATCTCGTCTCTCGGCTTGAGGGTGGGGACGATTACGCTGAGTTCTGGCATGGATACCATCTGCCGCGATCGATCGCTCTGTCTTCCGGGTGGATACTACCCGAAACGACGGTCGCGTAGATTGTTATTCCGCACCTACCGAGGATGACACCGTGTTCGATAGAGCAGTATGAACGGGTTTGGTTCTACATATAGCGATATATAATCCTACTAACAAACCCGGCCGACCTCGAGTTTGTCCATATCGAATGATTTGCCAGGTTCGAACCCGTAGACGTTCGTCAGTATCCTTAGTTGGACCTCACGACCCCCTCGGGGTGTCGGGGCGATGAAACGGCATTACTACGACTTCTTCGGCGCGGTCCTGCTCGAGGTGCGCGGCGACGGCGGTCGCTCGACCGGGCAGTTCTACACGATGTTCGACCGCTTCGAGGTCGACGACCCGGACCGCGAGCCGGACGTCGTGATCGAACGGACGACCGAGGACGTCGAGTCGGAGACGGTCCTCGGCGATCCGGGGGACCACTACGGGTGGACCGGAGATCGGTTCGTCGTTCGGGACGGGTCGAAGTTCATGGCCGTCGAGCCGGGCTGGGACCACATCTACGTCTCGCCGGACTGGGAACCCTTCTTCGCCACGTATCCCGTCGAGTTCCGGATCAGGGAGGCGCTCGTAGAGGACGGTTACGCGCTCGTCCACGGGTCGGCCGTCGAGCTGAACGGGGAGACGACCGTGTTCCCCGCCTGGCGAGGGGGAGGAAAGACGAACACGCTCATCTCGCTGTTGCGCGAGGGGGCCGACTTCCTCTCCGACGACCGGCTCTGGGTCGGCGTCGACGGGACCGCCCTCGGGTATCCGTTGGCGGTGAACCTCCAGCCGTACAACGTCCAGTCGTTCCCGGAGCTCGAGGTCCGACACGACGGGCTCCGGGACCGCGCCCGCCACGAGGTGAGCGAGTTCATCGAGCTGAACGTGGACTCGAACGCGAGTCTCGCACACAACGGGGTCAACTTCCTCAATCGAAAGTTCCTGACGGGGAACGGGCGGAGCTTCACGACCGTCGAAGAGATGTTCCCGCGCGCCGACCACGTCGCGGAGTCGACCGTGGACGACGTCGTGGTCCTCGGAGCGGCACCGAACAGCGACCACGTGGCGATCGAGGAGGCGTCCGCCGACCGGGTCGCCTCGGCGACCGACGCGATCAGTTACTTCGAGTGGAACGAACTCCTCGAGGAGTACTTCCGCGCGTACGACGCCCTCTGTCCCGGTCCCTCCATCACCGAACGGCTGGAGGACGTGGTCGACGCCGAGGCGGCGGTCTTCCGGGAGCTGTTCGCGGACGTGGGAACCTACCGCGCGGCGGTCCCGCGGAGTGCCGAGTGGCACGAGGACGGACTCGACCGCGAGATAGTCGACGGCATCCGATCGCTCTCCGACACGACCGAACCCTATCTCCGTCTCCAGTAGAGGTAGCCGTACGTCGTCGCGCCCGCGGCGAGGGCGGTCGTCACCCCGAAACCCGGCACGACCGCTTCGGTGGCGTCGGCCTCCGACACCACGGTGACCGTGAGGCCGTCGAATCGGCCGATCCCCCGCTCCCGAGCCACGTCGTCCGAGAGTTCCGTCTCGGACTCCACGAACGCGATCGGCGTCCAGTTCCCGCCGCTGCCGACCACCTCGACGGTCAGCGTCGCGAGCGCCGGGTCGCCGACGGTCGAGGACCGGTACTGGTTGAACGCGACCCGCCCGCCCTCCTCGTCGACGTTCGCCACCGGGTCGTCGAACTCGTCCGTTCCCGACACCGAGACGACCTCCACCACCTCCGGATCGTAGGCGAGCACGGCCTGGTAGGCGGACACGTTCGTCGCGTTCGCCGTGACCGTCAGGTTGAACCGCTCGCCGTCGGTCCCCTCGAGCGACGTCCCGCCGTCGGCACCCGTGACCCGGACCGACGCGTCGTCTGCGGCGACGACGCCGGCGCTCGAGACGATCGCACCCACGACCAGCGCGACCGTGACGGCGACCGCGACCGCCGGCCGTCGTCCCGCGGACCCGGTGAGTCGGGTCATCTCGACCCTCGCTCGTTCGCGATCTCGACCACGTCCGTGATGTCGACCTCACCGTCTCGGTTGGCGTCCGCTACGTCTCGATCGAGCTCGACGTCCCGGTCGGCGAGGTACCGTTGGACGAGCTCGACGTCGTCGTCGTCCACGTCGCCGTCGCCGTCGACGTCTCCGGGGGATCGGGACGGCAGGGACGCCGAGAACCGGTCCTCGAAGTCCAGATCGAAGGAGATGTGGCTGTCGGCGTTGACCTCGTACTCGGCCAGGTGGGGCGAGTACGTGTGTACCTCAATACGATCGGGAGCGTCCTCGCCACCGTCGGGCACGAAGGTGAGGAGTCGGAGTCGGTCGAAGCCGGTCGCCTCCCGTGCCTGATAGTTCGCGAGCAGTTCGTAGACGGTGAGTCCGTCCCGGTTCTCGGACGTCTGGTGGTACTCGCCGTCGTTCTCGTGAAAGTGGCCGCAAAGCACCGCGAACACCTGCGCGTTCGGCTCGACGAGCTTTCGCCAGACCGCCTCCCCGCCGTTCCCGTCCCCGTCAGCCTCCTGGACGTAGCGGGTCCGGCCGGGGTTCAGTTCGCCCCCATCCGCTTCTTCGTCCCCGTCCGCTTCTTCGTCTCCCCTCGTATCCCGCTCGGCGTTGCCGTCCGTGAGGTACGAGTGCGTCGTGAGCAGGGTCGGGCGCTCGGGGTGACGGTTGAGGACGCTCTGTGCCCACTGGAGCGTCACGTCACGCGGTTCCCACTCCAGCGCGAGGTGGAGGAAGTCGTACCCGCCCGCGGAGAACAGTTGATACGAGTTCGCCTCCTCGTCGCCCGGGCCGGTCCCGCCGAACCACTCGTAGCCGTCGAACCGCGACGCGCCGAAGTACGTCGTGTAGGCGTCCAGCCCGGACCGTCGGACTCCCGTCTCGGCGTAGTCGTGGTTCCCGGGAAGCGTGCTGTAAGGGACCACTCCGTCCAGTTCGGACAGCGCGGCGTCCATCCACACCCACTTCGTCGGGTCGTTTCCCTCGTTGACGATGTCGCCCTCGTGTGTGACGAAGACGATGTTCTCCGCGTCCGCGTTCTCGACGATCCAGTCGACCTGGTCGATCGCGAACCGATACCATCGATCGTTGACCGTGAAGTACTGCGTGTCCGGAAGCGCGACGACCGTCCACTGCTCGCCGGCGGTATCCGGTTCCGTGTCGGACGCGTCCGTCACTGCTCCCGACGTGTTCGGCTCCGTGGCAGACCCTCCGCCCGTCGCGCTCGCGAGGAGCGGGACCCCGGCCGCCGTCGCGCCGATCCGAACGAACGACCGGCGCGAGATGCCCGTCGTGTCGGCGGACGCCCCGTCACGCCCGGAACCGTCGGTATCGCCGGTAACACGGACCCACTGGCTTGGAGCGGAGTTGAAACGCATTGAGACGTGACCTGGAGACGAAAACGGTTCACGATCACAAAGGTATAGCCGGATTTATCGAGGTACCGCGGAGTTAATCGGCGGATACTCTGCCGAACCGATCGGCCGAAGTCGATGCCGGAGAACCGATCGGCCGAAGTCGATGCCGGAGATCGGACCGTAGCGATTAACGAACGCATAGTGATGACCGTGTCGCCGACACGGTTCGGTAATGGCACTGCGAGCCGCGATCATCGGAACCGGAGCGGACCCGGACGAGCGCGACCGGACCGGCTACGCGATGGCGTACCGCCACGCGCCGGGGTATCGACGACTCGACGGCGTCGAGCTGGTCGCCTGCGCTGACATCGTCCGGGAAAACGCCGAGGCGTTCGCGGAGACGTTCGACGTCCCGTCGAGACACGTCTACGAGGACTACGAGGAGATGCTGTCGGGGGCGGAACCCGACGTCGTGAGCGTCTGTGTCCCCCCGGCGATCCACGCCGACATCGTCGTCGACTGCGCCGAGAGCGGGGTCCCGATCGCGGTCCACTGTGAGAAGCCGATGGCGACGACGTGGGGCGACTGCCGGCGGATGGTCGAGGCCTGCGACGAGGCGGACGTCCAGCTCACGATCAACCACCAGCGACGCTTCGGCGCGCCGTTCACGCGGGCGAAGTCCCTGCTCGACGACGGGACCGTCGGGGAGTTACGGCGGATCGAGTTCGGCGAGGTGAACCTCTACGACGCCGGCACGCATCAGTTCGATCTGGCCGGCTACTACGCCGACTGGTCGCCCGTGGAGTGGGTGCTGGCGGGGGCCGACTTCAGCGAGGCGAACGAGTGGTTCGGCACGCGAAACGAGAACCAGGGGCTCGCACAGTGGCGCACAGAGAGCGGCGTCCACGGCCTGGCCTCCACCGGCGAGGAGCCGGGAACCGGGAGCGACTTCACCGGGTGTTACATGCGGCTCCTCGGCGCGGACGGGGCGATCGAGATCGGCGTGGAGGACGGGCCGGCGCTCAGGTACCGGACCGACGACGGGGGGTGGACGACCGTGGACACCGGCGAGGACGTCCACGGACCGAACCCGGGGAAACTCCGCCTCGGGCTGGCGAAACTCGTGGATCGCGCACCGATCGGAAAGGGAGACCGGGTCACCCCCACGTCGTTCGTCGATCGGGCCATCGAGGAGGTCGTCGGCGCGCTCCGGGAGGACCGGGACCCGGTCATCGGCGGCGAGCGGTCGCTGTACGCCGCCGAGTTGCCCTTCGCCTCGTGGGAGTCGGTGCGCCGGCGCGCTCGCGTGGACCTCCCCTTAGGGATCGACGACAACCCGCTCCAGGCGCTCGTCGAGGACGCGGAGTCGGGAGCGGGCTCGGGAGAAACCGGGGACCGCGAGGCGAACGAAACCGGGGACCTCGAGACGAACGAAACCGGGGACGTCGGGCGGTAGAGCCGTCGTCCGCTCGGAGCCGTCGTCGGGTTAGGTCGCTACTACGCAGGGTTTTTCCGGGGCATAACAAAACGTCGCTGGGCGGTAGCAGTCGACGAAATGGACAGTCAACCAGCAACCGACGCGGAGGAGCGTCGATGACCGCGTCGGACGACGCGGATATCGCCGCGGACGTGACGCTCGGAAGCGACGACGGGGCCGATCCGGTCATCGGCGACGACGCGACGGTTCGGTCCGGGACGATACTCTACCACGACGTCGTGGTCGGCGACCGGTTCCGGACGGGGCACGACGCCCTCGTCCGTGAAGAGACGGAGATCGGCGACGACGTGCTCGTGGGAACCAAGACGATCATCGACGGCCACACCACCGTCGGCTCGGGAGTCAGCCTCCAGAGCAGGGTGTACGTTCCCTCCCACACGACGATCGGCGACGACGTCTTCGTCGGCCCGGGCGCGGTGTTGACGAACGACCCGTCCCCGGTCCGAACGAGATCGGAGCTGAACGGACCGACCGTCGAGGACCACGCCTCGATCGGGGCGAACGCGACCGTCCTCCCCGGCGTGACGATCGGTCACGGCGCGTTCGTCGCCGCCGGAGCGGTCGTCACGCGGGACGTCCCGCCGGAGACGCTGGCGGTCGGCTGCCCGGCGCGCATCGAGCCCCTCCCCGAGGAACTGACCGGCGGAAACCGGATCCGGTGACCCCATGATCTCCATCGCGGATCCCACGATCGGAACGGAGGAGAAACGGCGCGTCGAGGCGGTGTTAGACTCCGGAATGCTGGCCGAAGGCGAGGTCGTCGACGAGTTCGAGGAGTCGTTCGCGGACTACTGCGGCGCCGACGTCGGGGTCGCCACCACGAACGGGACGACCGCGCTCCACGCCGCCCTCGTCGGGCTCGGCGTCGGCCCGGGCGACCGGGTCCTCACGACGCCGTTCAGCTTCATCGCCACGGCGAACGCAGTACGACTGGCCGGCGCGGAGGTCGACTTCGTCGACATCGACCCCCGAACGTACAACCTGGACACCGACGCGCTGGAGGCACGCCTCCGCGACGGGGACCCCGTCGACGCGGTCGTCGCCGTCCACCTGTACGGGCTCCCCGCGGACGTCGAACGGCTCACCGAGCTGGCCGACGAGTACGACTTCCGGCTCCTCGAGGACGCCGCGCAGGCACACGGCGCGTCCTACGAGGGCCGACGCGTCGGGAGCTTCGGGGACGCCGCCTGCTTCTCGTTTTACCCGACGAAGAACATGACCACGGGCGAGGGCGGGATGATACTCACGGACGACGACGCGGTCGCCGAGCGGGCGCGGCGGTTCGTCGACCACGGCCGGACGAGCGGCTACGAACACGGGTCGGTCGGACACAACTTCCGGATGACGAACGTCGCTGGGGCGATCGGCTGCGCACAGCTCGAACGGCTTCCGGAGTTCCTCAGAGCGAGGCGGCGGAACGCTACCGGGCTGACCGAACGACTCGCCGACGTCCCCGACGTCACGACGCCGGTCGAACCCGCGGGGTACGACCACGCCTATCACCAGTACACGGTCCGGGTGCCGAACCGCGACGCGCTCCGGGAGCACCTCTCGAACCGGGGCGTGGGGACGGGCGTCTACTACCCGATACCGATCCACCGGCAACCGGCGTACGACGACGTGTCGGGGTCGTACCCGGTCGCGGAGGCGTGCGCCGAGGAGGTCCTCTCGCTTCCCGTCCACCCGGAGCTCGACGGGTCGGACCTCGACCGGATCGTCGAGGCCACCGCGGGGGCGATAGCATGACCGTCGACGTCGGCGTGATCGGCGTCGGCTCGATGGGCGGGAACCACGCCCGCGTGTACGCGGAACTCCCCGACGCGAACCTCGTCGGGATCGCCGACGCCAACGTCGATCGGGCCGAGGAGGTCGCAGGAGAGTTCGGAACGACAGCGTACGCCGTCGACGAACTGATCGACCGCGTCGACGCGGCGTCCGTCGCGGTCCCGACGCAGTACCACGCTGACGTCGCCGGCGCGTGTATCGACGCCGGCGTCCACGTGCTCGTCGAGAAGCCGTTCGTCGACTCGCCCGAGGCGGGCCGCGAGTTGCTCCGTCGGGCCGACGAGGCCGACGTGACCGTTCAGGTCGGCCACATCGAACGCTTCAGCCCCGCGGTCACGGAGCTGTCGCGGATCGTGCGGGACGTCTCGCCGATCGCGATCGACGCCCGGCGGCTCGGCCCGCCGACCGACGAGGAGCGCTCGATCGACGACGGCGTCGTCCACGACCTGATGATCCACGACCTCGACGTGGTTCGCTCGTTGGTCCCCGGGGAGGTCGTCGAGATCAACGCGTTGTGTACCGATGACGGCCAACACGCGAACGCACAGCTTCGGTTCGACGACGGCACTGACGCCAGCCTCACCGCGAGCCGCGTGACCCAGAAGAAGGTGCGTGACCTCACGATCACCGCGGAGAGCTGTTACATCGAGCTCGACTACCTCATGCAGGACCTGGAGATCCACCGTCAGTCCCGGCCGGAGTACATGAAAGTCGAGGGGAACGTCCGGTACCAACACGAGGGGATCACCGAACGGCCGATGATACGGTCGGGGGAGCCGCTCCGGTTCGAACTCGAGTCGTTCGTCGAGTCTGTCGCGAACGGGACGGTCCCGCGCGTCACGGGCGCCGACGGGCTCCGTGCGATCGAGCTGGCGGACGCGGTCCGCGAGCGTGCGCGCGGGAACGACGGCGTCCGATCGAGGGGCGACGGACGGATCACGTCCGGGGTGAACCGATGACTCGACGCGCCGGGCGGACGGCCGGGGTGGAGGGGTCGGCACCGCTGTACGGGATCGGCCCGGACGACGAGATACGGGCCGTCATCGAGGGGCGGAACGCCGGCATCGCGGTGTACGGGCTCGGGAAGATGGGGCTCCCGCTGGCGGCCGTCTACGCCGCCCGCGTCGGCGACGTGATCGGCGTCGACGTCGACGAGTCGGTCGTCGAGTCGCTCAACCGGGGCGACTGCCACGTGGACCGCGAGCCCGAGCTCCCGAGGCTGACGAGACGCCTCGTGGAGGACGGGCGGTTCCGGGCGACGAGTCACGCGCGGGCCGCGGCGGACGCGGCGAGCGTCCACGTCGTCATCGTGCCGACACCCATCACCGACGCGAAGGAGCCGGACCTCTCGATCCTCGACGCGGTGGTCGACGCCGTCGCCGACGGCCTCTCCCCCGGCGACGTCGTGTTCGTCGAGTGTACCGTCCCCCCGGGGACGTGTCGCGACCGCGTCGTGCCGACGCTCGTCGAGGGGAGCGGGCTCGACGCCGACGAGTTCGGCGTCGCGTTCTGTCCGGAGCGCACGTCGAGCGGCCGGGCCATCGAGGACATCACGGGCGCGTACCCGAAGGTCGTCGGCGGCGTGGACGCCGAGAGCGCCCGCATCGCCGAGATCGTCTACGGGTACGTCACCGACAACGAGGTGGTCCGCGCCTCGAACGCGCGGACGGCCGAGGCCGTGAAGCTGTTCGAGGGGCTCTACCGCGACGTCAACATCGCCCTCGCGAACGAGCTCGGGACGCTGGCCGACGACCTCGCGATCGACGTCAGGGAGGCCATCGAGACGGCGAACACCCAGCCGTTCTGTAACATCCACGACCCCGGACCGGGCGTCGGCGGCCACTGCATCCCATGGTACCCGTACTTCGTGATGAGCCGCGTGACGGAGCCGACCCCGCTCCTCCGGATGGCCCGGGAGGTGAACGACTCGATGCCGGCGTTCACCGCGCGGATCGTCGAGCGGGAGCTCGACGAGCGGGAGACGCCGATCGACGGCGCGCGCGTCCTCGTTCTCGGCGTCACGTACCGGCCGGGCGTCGAGGAGACGCGGGCGACCCCCGCCGGCGCGCTCGTCGGCGAGCTGACCCATCGCGGCGCCGAGGTCCTCGCATCGGATCCCCTGCTCGACGACGAGGCGATCGCGTCGTTCGGCGCGGAGCCCGTCGCCCTGTCGGGGCTGGCGCGAACGGACCCCGACGCGGTCGTCGTCGTCACCCCGCACGAGGAGTTCGACGCGATCGAGTGGGACGGCTTCGACGACGTCGTCGTCGTCGACGGCCGGGACTCGGTCGGCGATACCGGGCACCGGACGTACACCATCGGCTCCGGCCGCCGGTAACGGGGCCGTACCGGGGTCCGATCCCCTCCGATCGCCGTCACAGGTAGCCCAGATCGGCGAGCTGCTGTTCCATGGCCGCCGAGTACTCCGCCGTCCCGTTACTCCCGTGGCTCCCGTCACGGACGGTCATCCGGCGGAACGCGTCCTCCAGCTGCCCGTCGAGCCGGTCGCGGACCGCCGGTCGTTCCTCGCCGACGTCCGTCTCCTCGTCCGGGAGCGCGAACAGCTCCGCTCGGTCCGAGCTCTTCAGGTACTTGAACTCGTCCGTTCGGAGCGCCGTCACCGGGGTCCCGTGGTACCGGGAGACGTCGAACTCGGAGTCCGCCTCCAGGTACTCGTCGAAGTCGGGGACGCCCCGCTGGCTGATGGCGTAGTCGGGCGCGGTCTCGCGGAGGTCGACGCCGCTGAACTGGTCGTGGCTCACCCCGAGCCGTTCCGCGACGGTTCGGGTCACGTCGACGTGCTGGATCACCGAGTCGCGCGTGCCGGCGATCCCGTCGAGCCCCGAGACAACCATGGGAACGTTCGTCAGGTGGTCGTGGAGGACCAGGTTGTGACCGAGGATCCCCTGTTCGCCGAACAGGTCCCCGTGGTCGGCGGTGACGACGAACACGGTCTTGCCCGCATCGAGCTCCCGGACGTGATCGAAGAGCGTGCCGACGAACTCGTCCGCGTACGCGATCTCCGCGTCGTACATCGCCCGGAGCGCGTCCCACTCGTCCGGCGTGAACGGACAGCCGTCGGCGATCCGTTGGATCATCCGGTCCCGGCTGTCGTACGTCTCCAACGACAGCTCCAGCGCCTCGCTCGCCGAGTACGCGATGTCGTCGGTGAAGCGGTCGATCCACTTCCGTGGGGGCGTGTACGGCAAGTGCGGGTTCGGACAGTGCGTGTAGAGGAAAAAGGGAGAAGCGTCCGCCGAAAGCGTATCCAGCCACCGTTTCAGGGTCTCCTGCATGACGTACGTCTGGTTGTGTTCCCGCACGTTGAGGGAGAACCCCGGACCGTAGCGTCGGGAGCGAAGGAGGTATCGGAGTGCCTCGCGCCGGGTCTCGGCGTCGTTGAACGCCTTGCGGAGCAAGAAGAGGTGGTGTTTCTCGAAGCCCTTGTCGAGCCCCGTGGCCTCGCTGAGGTACGAACTCGGCGTGAGACACGCCGTCCGGTATCCCCGGTCGCGGAGGAGTCCCGGAAGCGTGGCGACGTCGTCGGGGAGCGGCTCCTCGGCCTTCCCGTCGTATCCGACGCGGTGTTCGGACAGGTACGTTCCCGTGAGGATCGAGGCGCTCGACGCCGGCGTCCACATCGACTGGGAGAAACAGTGCGGAAACGAGACCCCGTCCGACTGCTCCGCGATCCGGCGCAGGTTCGGTGTCGTCTCCCGTTCGTATCCGCACACGGACGCGTTCGCAGCTCGCACGCTCTCGAGCGTTATCCAGACGACGTTGGGACGGGCCTCGTCACGCTCCTGGCTCATGGAGCGTGTCCGATAAGCTACCCCATGAGTATACACCGTCTAACCGGAGACCGGAGGCGATACAAGGGCGAGTAGCGCAGGTAGGCGAACGCGAGGTGCCCCCACGACCACATGGTCGGTCGACGACCCCCGCTCGACGGTCGACCCGTCCGGTCGATCGCTCGGCGTTCCGGCGCGACTATTGAAATGGTCCCCGCTCGAAGGGGCGACATGGATCGAGAGCCGAGCCGAGAGGACCCGGCGAAGGGCGACGAGTACGTGCTTCCGGACGGGTCCACCGAGATCGTCTTTCTCGTCGAGGGCGGGCGCGTCCTGACTGTCAGCGAGTACGAGAGCATCGACGCGTTCGAGGAGGCCGTCTCGACCGGCCGATACGTCGGGACCAGGGAGGAGGTGGCGACGATGCCCGGCGTCGAGGCGTTCGACGGGCCCGACCCCGCGACCGACGACCCCGAGGACTGAGGGGGGGACCGTCGGGGCCGAGGGACCTCGGTCGACCTCGGGGTCCACCCCGGGAAGCCCCGAAGCCACCCCGGGAAGCCCCGAAGCCACCCCGGGAAGCGTCGGTCACTCCTGGTACCAGACGTCGACGGTGCGGTGGGCGTACCCCTTCCCCACGACGTCGAGTTGCCCGTCGCCGTCGAGGTCGACCAGTTTGGCCTCGTGTGTCGGGACGCCGCTGTCGATCAACTCCGATCCGAACGTCCCGTCGCCGCGGTTCCGGAACACGAACTGCCGCGGGTCGTGACTCGGCTCGAGTCCCATCTCCGCGACGAAGATGTCCAAGTGGCCGTCGCCGTCCAGGTCGGCCACCTGGAGTGTGTGCGGGTTCGAGAGGTCCTCGTGGAGGACCGTCAGGTCCCACTCCGGCGGGTCGAAGACGCCGAGCCGCCCCCGCCGGTCGCCCTGGTACGGGAGGTCGCCCTCGGTGACGACGAGTTCCGGGTCGCCGTCGCCGTCGACGTCGGTAGCGACGACCCGCGTCCACTCCCACCCCTCCGCGACGACCTCGCGGTCCCAGGACCCGTCGTCGTTCCGGTGGAACACGTTCGTCCCGGCGACGATCTCGGTCCGGCCGTCGCCGTCGACGTCGAGGACCTGGACGCCCTCGACGTTCAGGTCCTCGGCGACGACGTGCCGGTTCGAGGCCGGCCACGGCTCCAGCCGCGGGTCCGCCGGAACGTCGTAGTAGAAGACGACCTCGCTCTCCTGTGAGAGCGCGAGCACCTCGAGGTCGCCGTCGTCGTCCACGTCGGCCACCGCCACGTCGTGGTACTTCTCGAAGTCGTCGGTGATAAGCCGGCGCGTCCAGCGGTCCCGCGGGTCGGCCGGCTGCTCGAACCAGTAGAGCTCGTGCCGGTTGACGTTCTGTCCGGTCACGAGTTCGAGCCGGCCGTCGCCGTCGATGTCGCCGAACGCGGCGCCGATCGACAGTTCCGGGGCCCGCGCGACGTCATGACGCTCCCAACCGGGGTTCTCGTACCAGAAGACGTTGTACTCGAGCCGGTCGATGAGTTCGCGGGTGCCGGGGAGCTTCCCGAGGCTGATCCGTTTGTTCAAAACGGGGAGGGTAACGGGGAGCTTCCGGCCCACGGCGCCGACGACGACGTCGGGACGGCCGTTCCCCGTGAGGTCCGTGGTGAGACAGAACCCCATGCGGGCGGCCGGCGGGTCGTCGTCGATACACTCGTGGCGGAGTTTGAGCCGCTTGCCGACTTGACTCGACATGGCGACTGGTGCTCCGGAGGTGACATTGTAACGGTGCTGTTAATCCGTCGATAGACCCCTGGCGAGAGACGAGGGACGTCGACGCGAGACGAGTGACCACCGGCGGGGGCGGACCGTCACGCGGCGAGGTTCCGGTAGATGCGTTGGAAGTCGTTCGTCACGTTCCAGTTGCTCACCCACTGGAGGGCCAGGACGTTGACACTGAAGACGACGGCACCGACTGCGATGAGGAGAACCAACGTCACCGGCGCCCCGAACGGCGAGATACGTCCGAGAGACCAGACGACGAGCCCCATGGGCACGCTCGCGAGGAAGGGATAGACGAACTCGTAGACGATAGAGCGGACGGGGATGTCGATGGCGCGCGACGTGATGTAGATGTCGAGCGGGAGCATCGGGAACACGAAGATCCCCGTGACGGTGAGTGCGGTCCCGACGATGCCGAACGCGTCGGTCATCGGATAGATGAAGATGGCGATGAGGACGACTCGTATCGCGGACATCTTGGTGACGTAGTCCGGGCGGCCGATCGCCTCCCAGACGGGACCGAACGTCTTCCCGATCGCGCGCATCAGTCCGTAGAACGCGAGGACCTGCATGGCGGGGATGGCCGGCGTCCACTCCTCGCCGAAGACGGTGAGTATGAACTCGGGGGCGACGGCGGCGATCCCGATCGCCGACGGGAAGGCGACGAAAGAGGACATCCGGATCGTCTTTCCGAAGGCGTTACGCAGCTGTTCCGGGTCCGTCTGGAGCTTCGAGAACGCGGGGAACATCACGCTGGTTACCACCTGCGACAGTTCCGTCGCCGGAGCGTTGGAGAAGCGGTAGGTGTACTGGTAGTACGCGAGCGCCGTCGGCGTGAGGAACCACCCGACGAAGGCGTCGTCGCCCTCGCTGTAGAGGAAGTACAGTATCGACGAGCCGGTGAGCCACTTCCCGTAGTCGATGAGCTCCTTGGCGACGTCGACGTCGAACGAGGGATACGGCCGGTAGCCGTGGATGGCGTACGAGATGAAGAACTTCGTGACGTCGGCGGCGACGAACCCGAAAACGAACGCCCACGCCGTCGGGTGGACCATCGCGTACCCCACCCCCACGACGAACTGGGCGATGTCCCCGCCGATCTTGTACACGAACTCCTTGTGGAACTCGAGGTCCTTCCGGAAGTACACGATCCCGGGGTTCCGGAAGCCGAGGAGGAGCGGCGAGAGCCCGAGGACCTGTATCAATCGGACGGCCCGTGGTTCGCCGAAGAACGACCCGGCGACGAACGGCGCGGCGAGGAGGAGGACGCCCGATATCAGCACCCCCCGTCCGATCTCCAGCATCCACGTCGTGTTGAGGTGGCTGTCGACGTCGTCTTCCACCTTCTGAATGAGCGCGTGGTTGAGGCCGATCTTCGTGAACCGCTTCGTCGCGCTCAGGGTCAGCAGGCCGATGCCGACGAGACCGAGCTCGCCGGGACCGATGACCCTGGCGAGTACGGCGAGGAACCCGAGTTGGAGCGCCCGCCCCACCACGTTCTGGCCCGCCAGCCAGGCCCCGCTCTTGACCGTGCGTTCCGCCATGCCCCCCCCGGGCGTCAGCCGTTGGATCAGCGCCCGCAGCTTATCCAGCGGACTCATCGAACGACGTGACGGTGGGGCGCAGCTCGGAAGCTCGCTAGTGAGGCACACGACGGCGTCGTTCGTTCCATTACCTCGTTGTGACCGCGGATCGGCACAATGTAATGTCACTCCTAATGCGAGCGAGCCCGGTACGTCGAGGGAAACCCGAGCCGTCGTTTCCGGAGATCGACCCACCGTATCCTGAAGCGGGTCCGCGTCGACCGCCCGCGCCCGTCGTCTCGCGTCCACGAGGCAACCACGACGACGCGGCGGTTAACCGCCGATGAACTACGCCGGGAGCGATCGAACTCGCGATCGATGCGAGACGGAACCCGCCACACGTCGCGCCACGGACGGCATCGCCGGTCGCCGAACGGCCTCGATAGCGCTTCGGGAGCCACCGAACCACGTCGGCTGTACGACGGCCGGGGGATCCGATGAACGACCCGACGGTGCTGTCGGTCGTCGGCGCGCGCCCGCAGTTCGTCAAGGCGTTCCCGGTGTCGGGGCTGCTTCGCGAGCGGGTCCGGGAGGTGCTCGTCCACACCGGGCAACACTACGACTTCGGGATGTCGGACGTGTTCTTCGAGGAGCTCGACATCCCCGAACCGGAGTACAACCTCGGGGTGGGGTCGGCGAACCACGCGGTCCAGACCGCTGTGATGCTCCGGGAGCTCGACGCCGTCGTCGAGTCGGAGGAGCCGGACCTGGTCTTGGTGTACGGCGACACCAACTCGACGCTCGCCGGCGCCCTCGTCGCAGCCAAACGGGGGATCCCGATCGGCCACGTCGAGGCGGGGCTCCGGAGCGGGAACTGGTCGATGCCGGAGGAGGTGAACCGGGTGCTCACGGACCGCTGTTCGGACCTGCTCTTCGTCCCCTCCGAGCGGGCCGTCGGGACGCTGGCCGAAGAGGGGATCACCGACGGCGTGACCGTAACCGGCGACGTCATGTACGACGCGATCCTGCGGGTGCGCGAGCGGGCGGTCGCGGAGTCGACGGTCCTGGACGACCTCGACGTCGACCCGGACGAGTACGTCCTCGCGACGGTCCACCGACAGGCCAACACGGACGACCCCGAACGGCTGGCCGCCATCGTCGAGGGGCTGGCGTCGTCGCCCCGTCGCGTCGTCGTCCCCCTCCATCCGCGGACGGAGGGCGCGCTGGAGCGTCACGGCCTCCTCGAGCGGGCGACGGACGCGCTGACGCTTACCGATCCGGTCGGGTACGTCGACTTCGTCGGGCTCCTGGCGGGGGCCGAGCGCGTCGCGACCGACTCCGGCGGGGTACAAAAGGAGGCGTTCTACCTCGACACCCGGTGTGTCACCCTCCGCGACGAGACTGAGTGGGTCGAGACGGTCGAGGCCGGGTGGAACGAACTCGTCGGGGCCGACGCCGAGGCGATCCGCCGGGCGCTCCGACGGACGGACGAGTTACCCGAGAAACCGCCGCTGTACGGCGGCGGTCACGCGGCGGAGCGGGTGGTCGACGGCGTCGTGGCGTTCCTCGACTCCGGACCGTCCGAAACTTGAGTCACTCCAACGCCGGCGTGAGGTACCGCGAGATCCCGTGGGCCATCCACGCCTGACACCACCGCATGAGCGTGGTCCGTTTCGTGTAGAAGCGACGTTTCTCGTGGTAGAACGCCCCTTTCCGGTCCGAGAGGTTGTCGACGGCCCACCCGAGTATCCGGCGGGCGAACGCCTCCTCGCCGAGCATCGAGAACACGACGGCACCCTGCGCCGACGAGTGAACGTCGCGGGGGAACTCGTTGGCCTCGTCGTTCCGCGGCGCGCCCTCGTCGGTGAACAACCCCCGATAGAACGGGAGCGCGTCGGCGAGCGTGTCGGCGTACCGCTCCGTCCCACAGACCTCCCGATACCTGAGCAGCGACTCCACGACGAAGCCGTTGTGGAAGTTGTCCATCGAGAGGTGGGACGTGTCGGGCGGGTCGCGGTACATCCACCCTCCCTCCGCCGTCTGTTGGGCTGCGACGTAGTCGAGGATGCCCCTCGCGCCGGCCCGGAACCGGTCCTCCCCGGTCACGTCGTAGAGGTTGGTGAGGAGCCGCGCCCCGAGTGCGTTCGCGTTCAGCGTGTAGTGTTCCCCCGTGTCGATCGGTTTGTACTTGATCCGGGCGCCGTCCGGGTGACTCGAGTACTCGAGGTCGTCGAAGACGAAGTCGCCGGCGGTGACGGCGACGTCCAGGTAGGAGGCGTCGAGGTACTCCCCGGCGGCTAAAAGCGCCTTCACCGCGTACGTCGTGCCGACGATGCCGGGGTCGTTCGGGAGGGTCCGCTTCGAGAGCCCCTGGAGCGGGTGTTTGTGGCCCCCGCAGAACCCGCTGTACCCCGTGCTCCGATTCTCGACGAGCCACGTCGCCAGCTCGCCGGCGTCCTCGCGGAACCGGTCACGGCCGGTGAGTTCGTACGCGCGGAGGTTGGCGAGGGTGAACAGCGCGACGCCCATGAAGTTGCGTCGCGGTTCGACGCCGAGGAGCGGCCGGATGTTGACCGGCGATCGGCGGACCGTCTGCTGGAAGACGAGGTTCAGCCACTTGTTGTCGACCGGTATCGATCTGAGGAGACGACTGCTCTCGCCGTCGTAGAGGTCCCAGCCGCAGTAGTCCCGTTCGCGGGCGTAGTCGAGCACGCCGACGAGGTGGTGGAGCGCCCACGGGTCGGCACGTGACGGCTCGAGGTCGTCCACGACCTGGACGGGGACGTCGGTACCGTCGGTCATTCGAGGTACCCGAGGTCCTCCAGTCGTTTCTCCAGCTCCTCGTCGGCCGTGGCGTCCCGTTCGCCGTCGCCGACGATGGGCTCGCGCGCCACGCGCTCGGGGAGCCCGCCCCGGAACGGCTCCTCGAACGCCTCGCCCTCCATGTCCGTCGGGACGGGCGCGTCGAGGTACCGGAGCACCGTGGGTGCGACGTCCAGTATCGACCGCGTCGAGAGCTCGCCGGCGGAGACGTCGGGGCCGTGGACGAGCAGGGTACCGATCGGGTGGTTGCCCGAGGTCCACGACGTGACCTGCCGCTCGACGACGGAGGGCGTGACGCCGCCGTACACCTCCCACTCGTCGGCCGCGACGAGCATCAGGTCGGGGGCCTCCTCCACGTGGTCGCCGCTGTACACGTCCTCGGCGTACCGCACCGATTCGAAGGGGGACTCGCCGTCGACGCTGATCGCCTCCAGCTCCGCCTTGAGCTCCTCCCTGAACCGATCGGCGTCGTCGCCCAGGCGGTCGCGGTTGACGTATATCGGGCCCTGGCTCAGCGCCACCGCGTCGGACGCCTCCCAGTTCACCCGGTTCGCGAGCTCGAACGTCGGGATCGGGTACCCGGACTCGACGACGCGCTCGTAGAGCCGTTCGGGCAGCACCCGTCGCGCGAGCGCGCCGGCCGTCCGCGGCGAGACGCCGACCCGCTTCAGAAGCGAGTAGACCCCGCCGGTCATCCCGTCGCCCGCCTTGCTCTCGATGGAGAGGTGGCCGTTGTCGATGAGGTACTTGTTGATGACGAACGTTCGGTCGATGTGTGAGTGTCCGTGATCGGAGTAGACGACCGTCGTCAGGTCGTCCGGCAGCTCTCCCAGGTACTCGTCGATGAGCTTCCAGCCACGCTCGGTCTCCGGACCGTCGCCGAAGTGGTGCTGGAGGACGTTTATGTAGAAGACGGTCAGGTGGACGTACGCGAAGTCGTCCGTTTCGAGCGTCTCGAGCAGGAGTTCGAACCGCGACCGGATCACGTCGAGCGCCTCCTCGACACCCCCGGGCGCGTTCACGTCGTCGACGCCGACCTCCCAATCGTACTCGCGCCGGAGCCGGTCGTGGAGTTCCGGCGGGTACGTCATCGGATCGGCGCCGAGGTCGACCTCGAAGGGCGCGCCGAAGCCGGAGACCATGACGCCGTCGAGTTCGGACGGGGGATACGTCATCGGTACGTTCAGGACCGCACACCGCGTTCCCTCCTCGGAGAGGTAGTCCCAGACGTCGGCCGTGTCGAACGAGTCGGCGGTCGGCGAGGTGAGACTGCCGGTCTCCCGATCGAGGTTGAGCCACCAGAACACCCCGACCTGTCCCGGGTTCTTCCCGGACGTGGAACAGCGCCACGCCGGACAGGTCACGGGCGGGAGGACGGTCTCGAGCGGGGCCCTCGTCCCCTCCTCGACCATCCGCTCCAGGTTCGGGAGCTTCCCGTCCGCCATCATCCGGTCGAGTTTGTGCCACGCCGCGCCGTCCAGTCCGAGCGAGAGTAGTCGAGTCATCTATCTGAACCTCCTGTAGAGGTCGGAAACGACGTTCATCGCCCGCGTTCCCCGTTCCATCTCGAAGTACCCGACCGCAGTCGGGTTGTACTTCGATTTGTACCGACAGAGGTGCCGGGTGTTCGCACCGACGAAGTTACACGTGGACGTTCCGGCGCCGATCCCGTCGACCATCGACCGCCAGTTCAGGACGTCGTTGATCGGCACGTCGACGTCGACGTCCGGCTTCGGCGACCCCTGCCAGAGCGTCACCCGGTCGTCGCCGTGGAGCGTGAGCCGACCGCTCACGGGGCGCCCGTCGACCTCGGCGACGTAGACGAGGAGCGTGTCGGGGCCGAGGGCGTCCCGGAGGTCGGCGACGTACGCCTCCTCGAGGAAGAGCCCGCCGTCGCCGTCGTCGTATCTGGCGTTTATCCGACCGAGGACGTACTCCAGCCCCGCTTCGCCCCGCCGTTCGATGGTGTAGGCGTCCTCGGGCGTGTTGCGGATGGACTTCCGTGCGTCCCTGGTCATCGACGCCAACAGCGCCTCCTCGCCCACGGACAGGTCGATGTCGTAGGTGTACCGCGGGGAGACCTCGAAGTCGTTCCACTGGAACGGCCGGACGTCGTCGTACCCCTTCGGCGAGACGACGTGGAAGTACTTCGGCTCGAGGTGTGTTTGCACCCAGTCGAAGCTGGCCTCGGCGAACCGGTTGTTCCGCTTCTCGAAGCGCCGCTGTTTGAGCTTCCGATAGTTGACCAATACGGGGCCGAGGGCCGGGACCCCCATCCCCGGCGGCGGGGAGAACGCCGTCGTCACGGGGCCCTTTCGTAGCTCGAACACGGGGAAGACGCCGACCGGCTCCTGTCCCTTGGATCCGACCAGCGGGTGGAGGGTGGCGTCGCTGTGCTCCTCGATGACTCGCAACGCGTCCCACCGGTGGAACAGCGTTCCCATCGGGGAGTCGTCGACCTGACCGTCCCAGGTACCGTCGAGACCGTCCAGCTGGCTCGAGTCGGCGCGCTCGACCTCGATCGTCATGCGTCTCGGAACCTCCCGTCCGAACTCGGTCGAGAGTAGATACGTATCGGTTGCCGTCTGTACATCTGATAGTTCGGACGGCGGGCCGTCTCCACATCGTTATACGCTCAATACTTCGTCGCAGCGGCGGCGACCGCGTCGACGACGGGCGCCTCGACGACTACCGGTCGAACGGTGTCCCGACGACTACCGCTCGAACGGCGTCCCGACGACTACCGCTCGAACCGACCGGGTTCCACCAGCTCGCCCGGCGGGCCGACCCACCCGCCGGAGTCCAACGCGTACTCGATGATCCAGCGATACAGACGGCGATACCCCGGGAACTCGCGGTCGTTGAAGTACCGCGGGTGCCACAGCACGGTCATGACCGCCCCGTTTCCGGCCGCTTCGTCGACGAGGTCGGCACAGGTCGAGCGGGCCGCCTCGAAGTCGTCGCCGGGGTCCGGCAACGCTACCTCCATGGCGGTGAGCGGAAACACCACGAACGCGTCGTCGAACGGACGGACCGGATCGTACCCGTGGGTGAACCCGACGGAGGAACTGGACCCGAGGCTCGCGTCGTATCGCAGCCCGACGTCCCGGTGGTACTCCCACGTCTCGTCGGCGAGTTTGAGGTGATGCTGTCGGCCGCCGAGGACGGCATGACCCAGCACGGATTCGAGCGTCTCCTTCTCCGCCGAGAGCCTGTCCCTATCGGTCGCGGAGTGGAACGACCCGTGGAGCCCCACCTCCCAGCCGCCGTCGTCGAGCCGGCGGACGACCGTCGCTATCTCGGCGTCGGTGAGGTCGTATCGACCCGCGTGTTCGAGGAGGTTGGCCGGCCGGATCCACTCGCGTGGTCCCTGGCTCGCGAACAGGCTCGGCTCGTTGAGGAAGTAGAACGCCGACCGAACGCCGAGCTCCGACTCGAGCTGTATGACCTCCTCGAACTGCCAGTACGGCTCGACGCTCGGCCGAAGTGACGAGAGGTGGTATAGCGGGTCTCCGGAGAGTGCGAAGTACAAGGCCTGATACGTCTTGTACGGTCTATCGACGTCGTGTGTGGGACACAGCGCGAACTCGTATCCGTCGGGGACCGCGATCCGCGTCGGATCGGCGGGGTCGGTGGGTGATTCCATTGGGGTGGGTGATTCCATTGGCCTCGAACGCGCGACCTCCCTGGGTGGGATCGCCGAAGGCAACGTTCGAACCGACCCGTACCCGGAGACGACGTTCGAACCGATCCGAACGCTGCGGGGACTTCGTTACGCGCCCACATCTCGGCCGGGCGAGGGAGTAAATCTCGGCGTAAGCCCGGTTATTCGACGGTCTGGAACGTCGCGACCGCGGACCCGCGGAGTTCGAGCTCGTCGATGGAGCCCGTGAACCAGTACGCGTCAACCCCTCGGTGGACGACGCCGACGACGGAGTCCGCATCGGTCTTCGGTTCGAGCGAGTCCCACTTTCCGGCCCCATCGGTGGAGTGGTCCTCGCTCTTCGAGACGTCTCCGGACGCCGAGAACTGGTACGAACTGACCTCGTTGCTCTTCGAGCCGTCGAACTCGATGAGGTTGAGTTCACCCGACCCGTCGGCGCCATCCATCAGCTCGCCGTTGCGGTACACCTCGACGCCGCCCGTGACCGTGAGGTCGGTGATGACGCCCGAGAACCCGTACACGTGCGTTCCGTCCTGGATCGCGCCCTCGGCGCTCGAGTCGGAGACGTTGTCCTCGACGTCGTCGGTCGAACTGCTCCCGGCAGCTATCTCCCCGGACACCGTGAACTCGTAGCTGGTTGCCTCGCCGTTGCCGACGAAGCTCAGCGTGTTCGGGAGGTCGTCCTCCTCGCCGAGCGTGGAGAGGTCGTCGCCGTCGAGGACGGTCCCGTTGACCGTGACGGTGGCCGCGTCGGGGTCGGTGACGGCGACCCCCTCGAGCGAGCCGGTGAAGTGGAACGCCGAGCCGTCGGTCGTCGACCCGTTCACGAGCCCGTCCTCGACGGTCGCCCCGTCGCCCGTGGCTCCGGGTACCACGTCGCCCGACGCCGAGAACTCGAACCCGCTCGCGTGGTCGTCGTCGGACTCGACGACGAGGACGTTCTCGCCGAGGACGGCGGGGTCAGCCTCCCGGAGGTCCTCCGGGTTCTGGAGCACGTACTCGTCGACCTCCAGGTCGACGCCCTCGTCCGCGAAGTAGACCGTCGCGTACTCGAAGTTAGTGCCCGAAAAGGTCGTGACGTGGCCGTCGACGTAGAAGTCGTCGACGCCGCGGAGCCTCCCGGTTCGTCCGGAGACGGTATCGCCGTCCGGCTCCTCCTGTGCGTACTCCCCGCTCTCGAGGCCCTCGCTCGCGGTCAACTCGTACCGGACGACCTCGCCCTCCCGCGTCTGGGCGACGACGATCCGGTTCCCGCTCGTCTTCTGGTCCTCGCTCGTCCCGCCGAGCGTGGAGAGGTCGTCGCCGTCGAGGACGGTCCCGTTGACCGTGACGGTGGCCGCGTCGGGGTCGGTGACGGCGACCCCCTCGAGCGAGCCGGTGAAGTGGAACGCCGAGCCGTCGGTCGTCGACCCGCTCACGAGCCCGTCCTCGACGGTCGCCCCGTCGCCGGTCGCGCCGGGAACCACGTCGCCCGACGCCGAGAACTCGTAGTCGATCGCCGTCTCACCGTCGGATTCGACGACGAGGACGTTCTCTCCGAGGACCGCGGGGTCCGCCTCCCGGAGGTCCTCCGGGTTCTGGAGCACGTACTCGTCGACCTCCAGGTCGACGCCCTCGTCCGCGAAGTAGACCGTCGCGTACTCGAAGTTAGTGCCCGAAAAGGTCGTGACGTGGCCGTCGACGTAGAAGTCGTCGACGCCGCGGAGCCTCCCGGTTCGTCCGGAGACGGTATCGCCGTCCGGCTCCTCCTGTGCGTACTCCCCGCTCTCGAGGCCCTCGCTCGCGGTCAACTCGTACCGGACGACCTCGCCCTCCCGCGTCTGGGCGATCACGACCCGGTTCCCGCACGTCGCGGGTTCGGATGTAGAGTCGTCGGTGGAGTCCTCCTCGGTAGAATCGTCTGTGGAGCCCTCCTCGGTAGAATCGTCCGTGGAGTCGTCCCCGGAAGAGCCGTCCTCGGTCGAATCCGAGCCGTCGTCCCGCCAGGAATCGACGACCGGCGCGGGACAGCTCTCGTCCGAGGTGAGGTTGGTCGTCGTGACGTCCGCACTCTCGAAGATCGTCGCCTGGCCGCCGACGTTCACGTTCGTGTCTTCGATGGTCGCGTCCGACGTCCCCTCGAACCGTATCCCGTCCGTGTTGGGCATCTGAATACAGCTGTTCTTCACCGTCGTCCCGTCGCGTCCCCGGACGTCGATCGCCGGTCGCCCGCTCCCGGTGCCGGTGACCGAGACGCCGTCGAGGACCGCCTCGTACGGGGTACCGGCCTTGTCCGCCGATTCGGACTTGATCAACACCGGGTAAATATTCTCCTGGTTACACTCGATGCGCGTGTTTCGGACGCGCATCCCGCCCGTGTCGCCGTTGTTCATGATGCCGGCGACGCCGTTGCCGGCGTTGTTGACGACGATGTCACAGTCCTCGACGAGCGGTCCGTTGTACTCGTATTCCGCACTCTGGATCCAGATGCCGCGGTTCAGTTGGACGCCTCCCGGGTCTTTGACTTCGGCGTCGGGATGGAGGTCGTCGATGTCCATGACGATGGTGGTGTTCTTGATCCACGACTCGTCGCTGGTAACGCGGACCGCGGTGTGCGCGCAGTTCTTGAAGTAACTGTCCTCGACGCGAACCGGCCCTTCGGCCTTCCCGGCGTAGATCCCGGACTCCGTGGCGTTGTGGATCTCGAGGTTCCGATACGTGATGGTGCCCTTCGAGGAGCGTCCGTTGAAGATGGTGAGCGTCGTGCTCGGGTACTCCGGGAACTGGCTCGGTCCCCTGCGAGTCACCCCGTCGACGAGCGCTGAGCCGTCGGGGTCGGTGATGCTGAAGATGAGCAACTGTTCGCCGCCGTGGGGTGCCCACCCGTTGACGAGGAGGTCCGTTACGTAGACCTTATCCGAGAAGATCCCCTTCATTAACGTCATCGAACTGTCCCATTCGTCGCGGCGGTCGAGCGTGACGGACCCGACGTAGAAGCCCGACTGATCGCGGTCGGGCTCGAACATGGTCGGACCAGTCCCGGACACCGGCTTGAACACGACGTCCTCGCGGTCCCCCGTCGTGCTCTCGATCCCGAAGTCGTCGGCACGGAGTCGTACCGAGTCGCTCACGAGGTACTCGCCGGGTGGGAACTGAACGAGCGTGTCGCCCTCGCTCGCGACGTCGTCGAGGACCCCGTCTACACGGTCGCCGTCGGCGATCCCGAGGTCCGAGTCCGCGTTCAGTACCCGTCCGAATTCGATGCCGTTGCGCTCCGCCGATCCGGTCGACGAGGCGTGGGTCGTACCGGCCCCGGCTCCGACTATCCCCACGGCCGCCGCGCCGTACCGGAGGTACCTCCGTCGATCGAGGAGAAGAGTTCCCCCCTCGGTCCGTCCTTCGGAGCCGTTCTCACGTCCACTGGTGTTCGATTTCGAGGTCATCGCAACTGTTATTCGGATATTAATTACGTTAAGTATTTCTTAACATAATCATCCAATGGCTCGTGAATTTCACGGGTATTCAGGTAAACGAACCTGATTTTCAGTATCCGGTGAGCGAAAGACAGACCGGTTCTAAGCCCTAATTAGAGCATGTTAAGTAGATATTAACCCGGTCGGAATGTCCTCACGGACGTGTTTGGTGGGATTCTACTGTAATCGAGAGGACACGATGGGAACGACGATGCGACCGGACGCCGAACGAACACGGTCGCTCTTCGGCGTGCGCCTCGACGGACGTCATCCACGGAGGTGTCCGAACCGGACGCTGTCGTCGTCCACGCTCGTGACCACCGCCGCGGCCACGTCGTCGTCGACGTCCCGAAACGGGAACACGGTTCGGTCCTCGGTGAGATCGAAGCCAGTCATCTCGCTGACTCCGAAGCGCGACGTCACCTCGGGTCCTAACCCCCCGTTCATGCTGAACTCGTTTCCCTCCCCAAACTCGATAGCGTAGTCCTCGAGCGACCCCGACGGCCGTTCGATACGGAGCGGGATCCCGTTGGTTCGGACGGTCACGTCCTCGAAGGCTGTCCCGCCACAACCGACGAGGTCTATCCCCCGACGGGCCCCGAACTCCCGTTCCGAAACGACGGAGACGTTCCGAAGCGTGGAGTTCGGTCGACCCATGATCTCGACGGCTGGCCCCGTCGATCCGTACTCCGAGAACTGTACGTCCTCCAACTCCACGTTCCAGGGCGATTCGACGTACTCGGACGGATATACCGCCCGGAAGGAGGGGTACCGGGTCCAGTTCCGGAGGGTAGAGTCGCGCATCGTCATCCCGCCCTGGTTGTGCGATATCTGTACGAGCGCCTGCGTGACGAACGTCGAACGGAGCTCGAGCTCCGTGTCCTCGATCAGTCCCCCCGTGTATCCCTTCTCTCCGGACTGCATTCGGATACCACGCATGTTCTCTTCGACGCCTCGATTGTCGGGGTGGAAGTCGTCCGAGTCGATAACGATGGTCGCATCCCGTATATACGACCCGTCCCCGGAGATCCGGACGGCATCGTTTCGATTGTTCTTGTAGAACCCGCCCTCAACGTGGACGTCTCCGGGACCCTTCGACGCGTATATGCCGTTCTCCCCCGCGTTTCGTATGTCCAGGTTTCGATACGTGACGGTTCCCACGTGGGCGTGTCCGGAGTAGACACAGAGTTCGTTGTTGGGATACGGGGCGAACACTTGCGGTCCCGTTCGGACGAACCTGTCGACGACCGCCCGGCCGTCCGGGTTCACGACGTTCAAGAGGAGTGCGCTCACCCCGTCCGGGTCGCTCGTCGGGTTCGCGCCGGCCTTCTCGACGTTGTGGATCTGGAGGTTGTCGTCCACGAAAAACGTCATCCCCATGCTTCGGTCGAACTCCTCCCCGAGATCGAAGCTGAAGTTCTCGAAGAGCAGGTCGGTCCCCCGTTCCTGTACTTTGAACTCGATCCGGGAGCCCTCGGTCGTGACGAACTTCACGTCCGTCCGGTCCTCTCCGAGGCCGGCCAACCCCCAGTTCGACAGCTCCTCGACCGAGATCGATCCGGCGATCTTGTACCGCCCCGGCGGGACCTCGATCAGCGCGTCGCGTTCGAAGCTCCTGACGAGCCAGGGGTCGATGCGACGGTCCCCCTCCGGGTCCCACCCGAGGTCTTCCACCGCGTCGAGACGTTCCTCGAACCCGAACTCCTCCTGGAGTCGCTCCCACCTGTTCTCGGGCTCGGGCTCCGGCTCGGAGGGCTCGGGATTCGAGGAGTCGGACCCGTTCGGTTCCGCCCCGTTCGATCGGTCCTCCTCTTCATCGTCTTCCGCCCGGCCGCCACAACCGGCGACCGATCCACCGAACCCCGCCGCTAGCGAACCCAACAGCGCTCGGCGATCCATTACTTCCTAGCGGGGCGTGACGAGTTTAGTTAGCACGTTCATATAGGCGAAGCCGAACGCCCGATCGCCGTGTGGACCGCTCGATTCAGCCGATAAGCGGTCGTTAACCTCGCAGCGAGAAACGGTCCCAGTGACGGTCCGCGTCGGTACGGTATCGGATGGGCGATTCGTTCGGTGACCGTCATGTCGAGCGTCCGTCCGTTTGACCGGCGTTACCGGGTATATTCTCCGTAACTATACTCCCGACCGTCCAAGCTGTTTCGAACTGATGCGCGTCGGCATATTCACCAACACGCCCGCACACGTCCACCTGTATCGGAACGCGATCGCCGACCTCGAAGCCGACGGCCACGACGTCGTCGTGTTCGCGCGCGACGACGGGTGCGCGCTCGACCTCCTGGAGTACTTCGGTATCGATCACTACGTGTACGCGAACGTGGACAACGCGAAGCGGAACCTGTTCTTCAAGCTCCCGAAGCACCTCCGGAACATCCATCGGATCCTTCGAAAGGAGGAGCTCGACCTCGTGTTCGGGATGGGGGTCTACTCGGCGTTCGCCGGGACGGTGTCGAGGACGCCGACCGTCCTGGTGACGGACTCGGAGCCGATAGCGATACAGTACGTCGCGATGTCCTTTTCACCGTTCGTCCAAGCGCTCTTAACGCCCGAGTCGTTCACGCGCGAACTCGGGAAGAAACACTACACGTTCGACGGGTTCAAAGAGACCGCGTATCTCCATCCGGACGTCTACACGAGCACGGGGACGATCCGGGAGGAGCTTGGGATCGGGTCCGACCCGTTCGTGTTGATCCGGTTCAACGCGTTCAACGGGCACCACGACGTCGGGCGTCGCGGGTTCACGTCCGAACAGAAGCGCGAGCTGATCGACCGGATCTCCGAGCACGCGACGGTGTTCGTCTCCGACGAGACGGGCGTCCTCGATCTCGACGGGAGCGCCGCGCGAGCGTACGACGCACACCCGGCGCTGATCCACGAGGCACTCGCCGAAGCCGAGCTCCTGATCGCGGACACACAGACGATGATCACCGAGGCCGCCCTCCTCGGAACCCCCGCGATACGCTCCAACTCCTTCGTCGGCGACGGGGACATGGGGAACTTCAAAGAGTTGGAACGGGCGGGTCTGGTCTACAACTTCCCGGAGTTCGATCCGGTCGTCACGACCGCCGAGGAGTTGCTCACCCGACCGGACACGGACGAGGTCTGGGAGCGAAAACGAAGCGAGTTCCTCTCGGACAAGTGTAACCTGACGGCGCTCATCGTCGGTATCGTCGATCGGGTCGACGTCACCGGATCGATCGGCGAGGCGGTTCGGAAGAACCCCGAGCTGATCCGTCGTCGTGGATCCCCGTTCGCGGTGCTGTCGGCGATTCACGACTGACGTCGTGGGGTCGCCCCGTACCGGTCCGGTGGCGAAGTTACATGTAGCCGAGGTCGCGGAGGCGCTCCATGAGGTCCTCCTTGTCCTGGGCGC
>NZ_QMIM01000014.1 GCF_003287355.1 Halorubrum sp. 48-1-W | reverse complement strand
GCACGAAGGACGCGGGCGAGCGGAACCTCCAGTTCGCGCTCTCGGAGATCGACCGCATGGCCTCGGCGCTGGGCGTCCCGCGGTCGGTCCGGGAAGTGGCCTCGGTCATCTACCGGCGCGCGCTCTCGGAGGACCTCATCCGCGGGCGATCGATCGAGGGCGTCTCCACCGCCGCGCTCTACGCCGCCTGCCGGCAGGAGGGGATCCCCCGCTCGCTCGACGAGGTCGCGGAGGTGTCCCGGGTACCACAAAAGGAGATCGGGCGGACGTACCGCTACATCTCCCAGGAACTCGGACTCGAGCTCAAGCCGGTCGACCCGAAGCAGTTCGTCCCGCGGTTCGCCTCCTCGCTCGAACTGAGCGAGGAGGTCCAGTCGAAGGCGACGGAAATAATCGACGTCTCCGCCGAACAGGGGCTGCTTTCGGGGAAGTCGCCGACGGGGTTCGCCGCCGCCGCCATCTACGCCGCCTCGCTTCTCTGTAACGAGAAGAAGACCCAACGCGAGGTCGCCGACGTCGCCCAGGTCACCGAGGTCACCATCCGCAACCGGTACCAGGAACAGATCGAGGCGATGGGCTTCCGCTAGCCCGGACCGCCCGCATCGAACTCGACCATCCGCATCGAACTCGACCACCTGCGATCGCGACCGGAGGATCGGGTTTTTAATCGGTACCCGGCGTATCGCCCGACGAGATGTACGACGACATTCTGGTGCCGACCGACGGGAGTCCCGCCTCCGATGCCGCGATCGAACACGCGATCGACCTCGCGGATCAGTACGGAGCCCGCCTCCACGCCCTCTACGTCGTCGACGGGTCGGCGTACTCGACGCTGGAGGCCGGATCGGAGATCGTCGTCGAGGCGCTCGAGTCGGAGGGTGAGGAGGCGACCGCGCGCGTCGCCGACGCCGCGGCCGACGCGGGGGTCGAGGCGACGACGACGGTGGCGTCGGGAACCGCCTACCGATCGATCCGGGAGTACGTCGACGAACACGGGATCGACATGATCGTGATGGGCACGCACGGACGCAAGGGGCTCGACCGGTACCTGCTCGGGAGCGTGACCGAGCGAGTGGTTCGGACCGCCGACGTGCCGGTGTTGACCGTCCGGCAACCGAACGATGAGTGAGTCGCACCTCCGCGTGTCACTCGGGTAACCATGCGCGACTGGCTCGCCCACCGTGTCGTCTCCTCGCCGGACGAGGTCGGACTGATCCGCGCGGAGGACGGGGAGGCCTGGACGTACGCCGACCTCGACCGGCTCGTCTCGGAGATAGCCGGCCGGCTCGCTGTACACGGGATATCCGAGGGTGACCGGCTCGGCGTGCTCACGCCGCCGTACGTGGGGACGGTCGGGCTCGTCCACGCGACGATGCGCGTGGGCGCGACCTTCGTTCCGCTGGGAGAGGGCTTCACCCCGCGCGAGCTGAGCGACCGAATCGAACACGCCGACCTCGACGCGGTCGTCTGTTCGGAGTCGACCGAGTCCGACGCCCTCTCGGCCGTCGAGGACGTCCCCGTCCTCTCCGTCGACGAGCCGACCGAGGCGGCGGTTACCGCCGTCCACGACGTCGACCCCGTCCCGGTCGACCCCGCCGAGTGGGCCTTCGAGGACCGGCTCTGTATCCTCTTCACGTCGGGGACGACCGGCGTGCCGAAGCCCGTCCCGCTCACCGTGGGAAACGTCTACTCCTCGGCGGTCGCCTCGGCGTTCCGTCTCGGCGTCGACCCGGAGGACCGCTGGCTCGTCTCGCTCGCGCTCCACCACATGGGCGGGCTCGCACCGGTGTACCGGTCGGTGCTCTACGGCACGACCCTCGTGCTCCGGGAGGGGTTCGCCCCCGGCGGGACCGCCGACGACATCGACCGGTACGACGTGACCGGCGTCTCGCTCGTGCCGACGATGCTCGAGCGGATGCTCGACCGCCGCGGGACGCTCGCTGACACGTTGCGGGTCGTCCTCCTCGGGGGCGCACCGGCCCCGGAGGAACTGATCGATCGGTGTCGGGACTACTCGATCCCGGTGTACCCGACCTACGGGATGACCGAGGCCGCCTCGCAGGTCGCGACCGCCACGCCGAAGGCGACCCACGACCGTCCCGACACGGTCGGTCGACCGATCTTCGGCACCGACGTGGTCGTCGTGGACGGGGACGGGAACCCCGTCGAGGCGGGCGAGGCTGGCGAGATCGTCGTCGACGGCCCGACGGTAACGCCGGGGTACCTCGGGCCGGACGCGACCGGCTCGGAGTTCGGGCCGTACGGGCTCCATACCGGCGACGTCGGGACGCTCGACGAGGGCGGGTACCTGTACGTGTTCAACCGGCTCGACGACCGGATCGTCACCGGCGGCGAGAACGTCGAGCCGGGCGAGGTGTCGGACGTGTTGGTGGGCCACCCCGCCGTCGACGACGTCGCCGTCGTCGGCCTCGCGGACGACGAGTGGGGCGAACGCGTCGCAGCTCTCGTCGTGGTCGGGGATCGGATCGACGCGAGCCGGGAGGACGCGGACCGACCGGGCGTGGACCCGGACGGCGGGGACGACGGCGAAGTCGGCTCCGACGGCGAGGTCGATACCCGGGAGGCGGTCGATGGCGGAGATGACGCCCACCGCACGACCGCGGACGATACCGGTCTCATGAGGACGGAGCACCTCGACGACTCGTTGCTCGCGTTCGCCCGCGAACGGCTCGCCGGATTCAAGCTGCCCAAGACGGTCGCGTACGCCGACGCGCTCCCCCGAACCGTCTCGGGGACGATCGACCGCGACGCCGTCCGCGAACGGCTCCGCGAGACGGGCCACGACCCGCGCGACTGGTTCGGGAGCGCCGGGTTCGAGCCGGCCGATCCGGAGCCGGCCGGTCTCGAGTCGGGCGGGGGCCCTCTCGGGGACGATCACGCGATCGACGACGACGAGGAACGCGACGAAGAGCGCGACGACGACGAAGAGCGCGACGACGACGAGGAACGCGACGACGACGAAGAGCGCGACGAAGAGCGCGACGAAGAGCGCGACGAAGAGCGCGACGAAGAGCGCGACGACACCATCGATGAGCGCGACGGCCAGGTGGCCGGTCCCGAGACGCAGGCTTCCAACGGCGATCCCTCGACGGATCCGGGAGAGTAACCCCTTCGTGGGCGAGACCGGACCGACCGGTTCCGTTTTGTCGCGGCCCCTCCAGCCGCACGTATGATCGAACACACGCCCGCGGCCGCCCGGGGTCGGCTCCTCGCCGTGCTCCGCGTCCAGTACCCGGACGTCCTCGCGGACGCGGGGTTCCGCCTGCTCCACCCGGTCACGGGCCGGTTCTATACCGACGACCGACGCCACCTCGTGGCCACGTGCCGCTCGATCGCCAACTTCGCGGTCGGTGCGGTCGCGGGCGGGCCGAACTGGTGTGTCGACGCCGTCGAACACGGGCTCGCGTTCCTCGAGTCGGCGCATCGGGCCGAGACGGGTGGGTACCATCTCGTCGTCGACGCCGACGGGGACCCGATCGACCGGACGCGGTCGGCGTACGGCCACGCCTTCGCCCTGCTCGCGTACGCCCGCGCGACCCACGCGGGGATCGACGGGGCGGAAGCGGGCCTCGAGACCACCGCCGACCTCCTCGAAGCGCGGTTCCACGACGGGACGGGCTGTCTCCGGAGCGACTGCGGGCCGGACTGGACCGAACACGAGCCGTATCGCGGGCAGAACGCCAACATGCACGCCTGCGAGGCGTACCTTACAGCCTACGAGGCGACAGAGGACTCGGAGTATCTCGATCGCGCGAGCCGGATCGCTCGGCGGATCGCCGTCGATCTCACGGCCGAGACCGACGGCCTGCTGTGGGAGCACTACACCGACGAGTGGCGACACGACTTCGGATACAACGCCGACGAGCCGCGCCATCGGTTCCGGCCGCCGGGGTACCAACCCGGCCACCACGTCGAGTGGGCGAAGCTTCTCGCGCTACTCGACCGATACGACGCCGGCGACGCACCCGGGGACGGGTGGGCAGAGCGGGCAGCCGACCTCTTCGGGGCCGCGATCGACCTCGGCTGGACGGACGGCGGGTTCGCGTACACCGTCGAAGCCGACGGCGAGCCGATCGTCCCCGACCGCTACGGCTGGGCGCTCGCGGAGGGGATCGGTGCCGCCGTGGCGCTCGCGGAGCGGACCGCGGCGGGCGCGATCGAGGGGGCGGGCTACGTGGAGTGGCACGACCGGTTCCTCGTGGCCGCGGACGACTACCGTGGGCCGGCCGGGGTCTGGTACGAGAGACGGCTCGCACCCGCCGACGGCGGCGACCCCGTCCCGGCGGACCCGCCGGGCGTTGAACCCGACTACCACCCGGCGAGCGCCGCCTTCGAGAGCTGGCGGTCGGGCCGGTCGATCGAGGAACATCGGGGTGAGCGGTAGACCTTCCCCTCGACCGTTCACCCCGCCGGACCCGTTTTCCCTTCCCGTTCCGTAGCGACGGACACGACGGAACTCACGATGTACGTCCCGGAGGACCCGCCCGACGTCTGTCCCGCCTGCGGTGAACCCTACGAGTCGGTGTCGCGGCACGCGGGCGGGTTCGTCGTCGCCCTCCACGACAACGAACGGTACCGACGGGTGTGTTTCCACCCGGCGACGACCGCGTCCGGCGACCCCGCGCTCGACTGTTACCATCACGCACACGGGCAGGTCGACCGGGCCGCGGAAGGGTCCCGATCCGACGAGCCGGACCCGGTCCGCCCCACGGAACGCTCTTAACCGCGGCGACCGAGCGCCCGCGCATGGAGTTCACCGTGGTCCAGGGCGACATCGCCGAAGCGTCGGCCGACGCGTTCGGTCTGGATGCCGAAATAGTGGTCCACGCCGTTGCGATGCCCCACTACGGGGACGGCCGTGCGACGGCCGAGAGCGTCCGCGACGCGACCCGGAACGCGCTCACGGCGGCCGACGAGCGGGGCTGTGAGTCGCTCGTGATCCCCGCGCTCGGCTGTGGCGTCGCGGGGTTCGACCTCGAGGCGGGCGCGCGGATCATCGCGGAGACGATCCGCGCGTCCGACCCGGAGAACCTGCGAGACGTACGCTTCATCGCCCAGTCGAGCGAGGAGTACGAAACGGTTCGGCGCGTCGTCGACGCGGTGCGCGACGAAGGTGAGGACTGACGCGGACGCCGGCTCAGAAGTCCTCGCCGCTCGTGATCGAGGTGTACGCCCCGATCAGCGAGCCGGTGAGGTCGATCTCCTCGAGGACGGCGTGTTCGTCGACGACGGTGTTCTGGACGTCGCTGTCCGTGATCGTCGCCTCGGGGAAGACGACGGCGCGCTCGAGCGAGCTGTCGGCGACTTCGGCGCCGTCCATCACGTGGACCACGTCGCCGATCTCGGAGTCCTCGACCGTCGCGCCGTCGGCGACGAGGCTCCCGCCGTCGAGCGCGTACTCGACCGTGTCGAGGTAGCTGTCGGCGGTGCCGATGTCGAACCACGCGCCGTCGAAGGTGAACGCGTGGACCGGCTCGCGCGACTGGAGCCACTGGAGGAACCAGCCGGGCTCGTCGGGGTTCTTCCCGTCCTCGAGGTACGTCGCGAGGTCGGGTAGCGTCTCGGCGGGGAAGGCGTAACACGCGATGGAGACGAGCGTGCTCTTCGGGTTCTCCGGCTTCTCCTGGAAGTCGACGACCTGATCGCCGTCGAGCTCGACGAGCCCGTACGACTTCGCGCGCTCCAGCGATCCGACGTCGTAGGCTGCGAGCACCGGCGTCCCCTTCTCGTCGAAGAAGTCGCCGAACTCGGCCAGATCGAAGCTGATCAGGTTGTCGCCAGCGACGACCATCAGGTCGTCTTCGACGCCCTCGCGGTCGACGAGCTGGGCCAGCGCGCCGACGACGCCGAACTTCTCGTCCTCCTCGACCGTCTCCTCGATCGACAGCGTCGGCTTCTCGAACTCGCTCTCCGCCAGGTACTCGTCGAAGGTGTCGGCGAAGCGCTCGTTGGTCGAGACGAACACCTCGTCCACCCGGTCGTCGGCCTCGAGGTCGGCGAATATCTCGTCGATGACGGTCCGTTCGCCGACGGGGAGGAACATCTTCGGTCGGTCCTTGGTGATCGGCCAGAGCCTCGTCGCGTACCCGCCGGCAAGTACCACAGCTTTCATAAGCGCATCCTCTATCCCCGTCGTGATACTTCTTGTGCTCCCGTCAGCAGTGGGACGTTCCGTCGCCGTTTTCTCCCGCGCCGACGACCACGGGACGTATGGAAACGACCCGCCAGCGGATCGCAGACCGCCTCCGGGAGGAGCCCGCGACGGCGAGCGAGATCGCGGCCGACCTCGCGTTGCCGACGCCGACCGTCTACGAGCACCTCGAACACGTCTCCCGGTCGGTCGCGGACGACGAGAGGTTCCTCGTCTCGCCGCCCGAGTGTCGCGACTGCGGGTTCGACGGCTTCGACGACCCGCTCAACGCCCCCTCGCGGTGTCCGGAGTGTAAGAGCGAGCGCGTCGAGGAGCCCGCGTTCGTGATCCGCTAGCGGTGCGATCGGTGTCGAGTTACAGCTCTTCGAGCAGTGTCGCCGCCGCGGCGGACGACGAGCCCGGCCCGCGGGCGGTGATCAGGTCGCCGTCGACGGTCACGCTCTCGTCGGCGTCGAGCTCGGCGTCCCAGTCCGCGCCGGCCAGCCGGACCTCGTCTTCGACCCAGTACGGGAGCTTCCGGCCGTCCGGCATCAGGTCCTCGTCGTCGACGATGCCCTCCTCCCACTCGTTCGGGAAACCGGTGACGGAGCGGCCCTCGACGAGGGGCGTCCCGTCGGCCTCGCGGGTGAACGCCAGGATACCGACCGCGTGGCAGACGACGAGCGCGACGCCGTCGTCGCCGGCGACCGCGTCGAGCAACAGCTGCCGGGCGTGTCGGTCCTGGTTCACGTCCCAGACGGTGCCGTGGCCGCCGGGGAAGACGACCGCGTCGTACCCCGCGGCGTCGACCGTCGCGATCGGCTCCGGATCGTTGAGCTTCGGGTGTTCCGCGTCGATCTCGCGGTACTCCTCGACGACGGCCTCGCCGCCGGCAGCGTCCGGGTCCAGCGACCGCTCGTCGACGACGGGCGGCGAGCCGGACGGCGTCGCGACCGTCACGTCGACGCCCTCCGACTCGAGCGTCGTCAGCGGTTCGATGCACTCCTCGGCCCAGTAGCCCTCCTCGCTCACGACGAATAACGCGCTACTCATGTGTACCCCTCTCTTCACGTCCACGACATAAAAGACGCCCGCGGCCGACCGCCTACGCCTCCTCGTCGTCCCGGGCGATCACCGACTGGCGCTCCAAGGCCCGTTCGAGGAACGCGGCGGGGAGCGACTCGATGTCACCGACCTGAACGCGCCACAGGTTGGCGTAGAGGCCGTCATCGGCGAGCAGGTCTCGGTGCGTCCCGTCCTCCACGACTCGACCGTCGTCGAGCACGAGGACGCGGTCGGCGTTGCGGATCGTCGACAACCGGTGGGCGATCACGAAGGTGGTCCGATCGGCGGCGAACGCTTGGAGGCTCGCCTGTATCAGCGCCTCCGTCTCCGTGTCGACGGCGCTCGTGGCCTCGTCGAGGATGAGTATCTCGGGGTCTTTGAGCATCGTGCGGGCGATCGCGAGCCGCTGTCGCTGGCCGCCCGAGAGCTTCACGCCGCGCTCGCCGACCAGCGTGTCGTAGCCGTCCGGGAGGTTCCGAACGAACTCGCCGGCTTGCGCCCGCTCGGCGGCCGCGCGCACCTCGGCGTCGGTGGCGTCGAAGGTGCCGTAGCGGATGTTCTCCGCGACCGTCCCGTAGAACAGGAACGGGTCCTGACTGACGTACCCGATCGCGTTCCGGAGGCTCCGGAGGGTCACGTCGCGGACGTCTCGACCGTCGACGCGGACCGCGCCCTCGTCGGCGTCGTACAGCCGCGGGAGCAGCTTCAACAGCGTCGACTTGCCCGCGCCGGTCGGCCCCACGACGCCGACGGTCGCACCCCCCTCGACCGCGACGTCGACGCCGCGGATCACGGCCTCGTCGTCGTAGGCGAACGTGACGCCGTCGAAGGCGACGGCCCCGTCGGTGACGGTCAGGGCCGTCGCGTCGGCGCGGTCGCCGACGGCCGGCTCCCGGGAGAGGAGCTCGTCGACGCGGAGGCCGGCGGTCTTCGCGCGCTCGTAGTCGTCGACGACGTCGCCGAGCCTGATGATCGGCCAAATGAACTGCTGCGCGTAGATGACGAACGTGACGAACGCGCCGGGCGTGAGCGAACCGGCCAGCCCCAGCGGGGCGGCGCCGAGCACCCACAGCCCGCCGAGCAGGAACGTCACCGCGAAGCCGATCCCCGAGATGAGGTTCAGCCCGGGGAAGTACGCGATCCGGACGCGGATCGCGGCGAGGCTGGCGCGGAGGTAGCTGTCGGAGGCCGCCCGCACGCGGTCCGTCTCGAAGCGCTCGGCGCCCTGCGTCTTGATCACCTCGATGCCGGAAACGCTGTTCTCGAGCCGGGCGTTCAGGTCGCCGATCTCCTCGCGGACCGTGAGGTACCGCGGCTCGATGATTCGGGTGAATAACAGCGTGAACAGCGCCAGCGCGGGGACCGGTAGTAGCGCGACCGCGGTCAGCGTGGGGTTGAGCCCGACGAGGATGAGACCGATCCCGCCGACCGTCGCGAGGATCCACACCGTCGCGCTCAGGCCGTCCTCCAAGAACGTCTGGAGGGCGTTGACGTCGTTGTTCAGCACCGACATCAGGTCGCCCGTGCGCCGGCGGGTGAAGTACGCTAGCTCCTGGTCTTGAAGCGCGTCGTAGGCGTCGACGCGGAGCGAGCGCTGGACCCGCTGCGCGAACACGCTCCACCCCCAGTCCTCGATCCACGAGAGGATCGCGCCGCCGCCCGTCGCGGCGAGCAGCACCGCGATCGAGAAGTAGAGCTGCCCGGTCGGCGTCTCCGGAATCACTCCGGCGGGGACGAGCGGGAGGGCGTACGCCCGTTCGCCGAGGAAGATCGCGTCGACCGCGAGGCCGATCACCAGCGCCGGCAGCAGCCCCAGCGCCCGCCCGATCAGGGTCGCGACCGTTCCCAAGACGGCGTAGCGACGGCTCCCGTCGGCGTAGTCGGTGTACAGCCGCCAGACGACGTTGCCCGTCCGGGGCGCGCCGTCCGGCTCCCGGTCGCTCATGCGACAGGTCGGGGCGCCACGGGTATCAGGGTGTGGACCGGGACGGACCGTTCCCCGGTGAAAGCCTGCTCGCCGCCTACTCGTCGCCCTGAGCGTCGACGATCACGACCTCGCCGTCCTCGACGGTGACGTTGATCAGCGTCTTCACGTCGTAGTCGGTGTCGTCGAGTTCGTTCTCGCCCGCCTTCTTGATCACGGCGACGACGTCGACGACCTCCGCGCCGACCTCGTTGGTGAGCGCGTCGAGGATCGCCTTCATCGTGCCGCCCGTCGAGAGCACGTCGTCTAAGACGAGCACGCGGTCGCCCTCCTCGACGTCGTTGATGTACATCTCCGACTCGGAGTAGCCCGTCTCCTGGAACAGCGGCACCTCGCCGTCGAGACCGTACTGGCGCTTGCGGATGACGACGAGCGGGATGTCGGTCATGAGCGAGAGCGCGGTGGAGATGTGGATCCCCATCGCAGCGGGGGTGACGATCTTGTCGACGTTCTCCAACTCCGCCTTCCGGATGATCCGGATGACGATCTCCCGAAGTAGCTCGGGTTCGAGCATCGGGACGCCGTCGCTTATCGGGTGGACGAAGTACTGGTACTCGCCTTTCTCGATGATCGGCGCGTCGAGGAGCGACTGCCGCAACTGGTCCATGTCGCCGGTACTCGGGCGGCTTAATAAAGCGTGGCGATCACTCGTTCTCCGGATCGATCGACGCCTTCCTCGGACGCTGTGGGGGACGCCGAGCGGACGCGATCAGGCGTTCTCGTGGGTGTCGATCCCGGTGTAGATGTACCAGGCGGCGGTGTACGCCCCGAGGAAGAGGAGGTAGCCCACGACGAGTCCCGCGGTCCGACGGGCGTTGAGCCCGCCGGGGAGCGTCCGGGAGAGGATCCCGAGCGCGAGGAAGAACACCACGAGCGAGAAGAACCCGGAGAGCGCGTAGATGCCGAGGTCGGAGGTGAGTCGCTCGCGCATGGGACGACCCACGGGGAGGATCGATAAACCGGCGTCGGTTCAGGCACGGTCCCCACTCGACGGACGGTCGTACGCACCCCGCCGGCGGAGTTCGCCCGCCTCCCGGAGCACGGCCGGTGTCCGACAAACGCCGGACTCGCCGGCCGCCTGCGCCACCGCGCAGTTGTTACAGTCCCGACACACAACCCGAGTGTCCGGCCCCGCACGATCACCGAGTAGCCGCGCGGGCAGTTCCGGCTCGGCGTAGAACGGGCGGCCCATCCCCACGAGGTCGGCGTCGCGAGCGAGCGTCGCGTCGAGTTCGGCCCGCTCGCGGAGCCCGCCCTCACAGCACACCGGCGCGTCGACCCGCCGACGAACCCGGCGACAGAGGTCGCGGTTCCAGCCGGGGTCGCGGTCGTACGCGAACGACTCCAGCCAGTTGCCGGCCGCGACGGCTGTGGTCCGGGGGAGCGAGCCGAACGCCTCGCGGAAGCCGTCGCGGAGCCGCTCGTCGCGCCACGCCGACGCGGGGAACCGGCCGCGGACGACGCTCATGTCCCAGAAGACGCTCGTCCGAACGGGGACGACCGCGTCGAACCCGGCGTCGACGAGCCGCTCGCAGGCGGCGACCGCGTCGTCGTCGGTCAGGTGCGGGCCGATCCCGGGGAGGGTCGGCTGTTCGGAGGGCACCTTCGTGAGCAGTGGCACGTCGCCGGCGCGGTCGCGGACCTCCTCGGCGACGCGTTCGAGGAAGGCGACGCCGACGCCGGGGGTGTCGTCCGGGCCGACCGCGGGGTCCACCCCGAAGCGGTCCGTCCGACGGTTGTAGAACGGCGAGAGGAACTGCTGGACGATCCCCATGTTCGCGCCGGCGACGTGGACCGCGTCGTAGCCGGCGTCGACCGCGCGGGCGGCCGCACGGCCGAAGTCGGCGGCCAGCGCCTCGACCTCCGCGGTCCCCATGACCCGCGGGGAGAACTCGAGGAAGCCGAGCCGGTCGAGCGCCCGGAGGACCCGGGGCGGTCGCGAGACGGCGAGCTGGTCGAGGTCGGGATGGGCTCGGCGGTAGCCGTCGTGCCAGACCTCCATCGAGCGGAGCCCGCCGTGTTCGAGCTGGATCGCGATCCGCGCGCCGTGGGCGTGGATCACGTCGGTGAGCCGGCCGAGCCCGGCGACGAACTCCGGGTCGTGGACGCGGGTCATCGCCGGCGCGGCACACCCCCCCTCGCTGCGGACGACCGTCGCACCCTGGTGGATCAGCCCGACTCCCGACCCTGCGGCCGGTTCGAGGTGGTCGATCAGGCGGTCGACCGCGTCCGGGCCGTTGCCGGCACACTCGAGGAGCGGGGCGCGGTAGAGCCGGTTCCGGAGCCGGAGCCCCGCGAGGTCTATCGGGTCCTCGAGGACCGGGGGGCGTGACCGTGGCCCGTCCGACGCGGTCGACTCCCGCTCGCTGCTCGCGGTCATGCGCTTCCGTAGGTGACCGCGAGCTTTCACGGTTCCGGGAGGATCGCGTCGGTTCGGTGAGATATCCGTTCCGCGCGTTCGCGGATTGCAACCCCTATATGCCCCCGGCCACACGTGGGGGTATGAACGGGAACCGGTTCGGTCGCCTCTTTCAGGTGACCACCTACGGCGAGAGCCACGGCGACGCGATGGGCGTGACCGTCTCGGGCGTGCCCGCGGGCGTCGAGCTCGACGAGGACGCGATCCAGGCACAGCTCGACCGGCGCAAGCCGGGCCAGTCGATGATCACCACCTCGCGGGGCGAGCCGGACGAGGTCGTCGTCAACTCCGGCGTCCAGGACGGCTACACCACGGGAACGCCGATCGGGATGGTGATCCAGAACAAGGACGCGCGCTCGGGCAAGTACGAGCCGTACGTCACCGCGCCGCGCCCATCACACGGCGACTACACCTACTCCGCGAAGTTCGGAACGCGCAACTGGGGCGGCGGCGGGCGCTCCTCCGCGCGCGAGACGGTGAACTGGGTCGCAGCGGGTGCGGTCGCCGAACAGGTGCTCGACGCTTCCGACTACGACGTGACGATCAAAGCCCACGTGAACCGGATCGGCGACGTCGAGGCCGACGACGTGAGCTTCGAACAGCTCCTCGAGGAGAGCGAGGGGAACGACGTGCGGTGTGCCGACCCCGAGGTAGCCGCCGAGATGCAAGAGCTCATCGAGGAGTACCAGGAGCGTGGCGACTCCATCGGCGGCTCCATCTACTTCGAGTGTCGAGGGGTCCCGCGCGGGCTGGGTGCGCCGCGGTTCGACGGTTTCCCCGCCAGGCTGGGCCGGGCGATGTTCTCCATCCCCGCGACCACCGCCGTCGAGTTCGGCCTCGGGAGGGACGCGGTCGGCGTCGCCGGTAGCGACCGCAACGAGGACTGGACGTTCGACGACGGGGAGTCGTTCGAACACGTCGAGAGCGATGAGGGCGACCCCGTCCCCGTCGGCAACGACCACGGCGGGCTCCAGGGCGGGATAACGACCGGCGAGCCGATCTACGGCGAGGCGACGTGGCACGCGCCCACCTCGATCCCGAAGAAGCAACGCACCGCGGACTGGGAGACCGGCGAGGAAAAAGAGATCCAGGTCGTCGGACGCCACGACCCCGTGCTCCCGCCGCGTGCGGTCCCCGTCGTGGAGGCGATGTTGTACTGTACGGTCCTCGATTTCATGCTGCTCGGTGGCCGGATCAACCCCGACCGTGTCGACGGCCGCCCGGGCGAGTACGACACCGACTACCATCCGAGCAGTCCCCGAAACGAGTGATCGGTCGCCGGGGGCGGAGTGACGATACCCCCGAGCGAACAGCCGACAGTTGTATATCGGTCCGCCGGAAACGGCAGACTCGTACGATGGGCCCCTCGCACTCCTCCGACGGACCGTCCGACGGCGACACGGTCGACGCGGCCGGGATCGGATCCGACGGCGGGTCGACCAGCTTGGACGTTCGGACGTTCCGCGAGGTCGTGTGTAACGCGGGTCACTCGATATACTGGACCGACATCGGCGGGACGATCCAGTTCGTCAACGATGCCTTCGAGGAGCAGAGCGGGTACAGCGCGGAGGAGGCCGTCGGTAGCAACGCCAACATCCTCCAGTCGGGGGTTCACGACCAGCAGTTCTACGAGCGGCTCTGGGACACGATCCTCTCCGGCGACACCTGGCACGGCGAGATCATAAACGAGCGGCGAAACGGCGAGCGCTACGTCGCAAAGCAAACGATCTCGCCGATAACGAACGGGGAGGGGGACATCGTCCGCTTCGTCGCCGTCAACGAGGACATCACCGAACTTCGCGCGTCTCGGGAGCGTGCCGAACGGGACCGTGACCGCTTCGAGCAACTCCTCGACGCGGTGCCGGTCCCGATCGTGATCTCCGAATTTAGCGACGGCGACCCGATCGTCGAACAGACGAACCGCGCGTTCAGAGACCAGTTCGGCCTCGAGGAGGATCGCTTGGTCGGGTCGTCGCTCGACGGCTTCATCGTCGATGCGGAGGAGGCGGACGCCGCGGGCGAGATCAACGACCGGATCCGGCAGGGCGAACGCGTTCACCGGGAGGTCGTCCGTCGGACGGCGTCCGGCGAGCGCCGTACGTTCCTGCTCGTCGCGACGCATCTCTCGGCGGACGGTCACGATGAAGCGCTCGGCGCGTACCTCGACATCACCGACCGGAAGCGCGCCGAGGACCGGCTTCGTCGGAAGAACCGTCAGCTCGAGGAGTTCGCGGAGGTCGTGAGCCACGACCTGCGTAACCCCCTGAACACCGCTATCGGTCATCTGGATCTGATAGAGCCGGCACGGGAGGACGACACCCACCGGGAGGCGGTGGCGAACGCACACGCGCGGATGGAGGACCTCATCGAGAACATCCTGTCGCTCGCGAAGCAGGGACAGCTGATCGACGAACGGGAGTCGATCGACCTCGACGCGTTCGTCTCCGACTGCTGGGACACGGTCGTCACCCGGGAGGCGGAGCTCCGAACCGAGGTATCGGGGGACGTGTGTGCCGACCCGACCCGCCTCCGACAGCTGTTCGGTAACCTCTTTCGGAACAGCGTCGAACACGGCGGTACGGACGTGACCGTCACCGTGGGCGACCTCCCCGACGGGTTCTACGTCGCGGACGACGGCCCGGGGATCCCGGAGGCCGACCGCGACGACGTCTTCGAGTCCGGCCACACGACCGCCGACACCGGGACCGGCTTCGGGCTGGCCATCGTCCGGGAGATCGTCGAGGCACACGGCTGGGACGTCGCCGTGGCGGACGCCGATTCGGGCGGCGCGCGCTTCGAATTCACGGGCCTCGATCGCGACTGACCCACACGTCGCGACCGTTCCGGCCGTCCACACACCGCGAACGACCGATCCCGGCTACTCCTCCGGCGACCACTCACAGGCGTTTCCCGTCGTCAGGCCCCGTTCGTCGACGTACGTGGTCAGACACGCGTAGTTACAGAAGTACGTCGGCGACCCGCACTCCTCCTCGCAGTCGCGCACGCAGATCGGGTCGTGGTCGAAGATCCGGGAGCCACAGTACGCACACGCCTCGTCCGGTTCGGGGGTCTCGACGGTCGTGGACATATCCGAGACGGGGACGCCCTCCGTAGAAAGCGTTTCGCGGACGGGTCAGGCGACCACGGCGGCGTCGACGACGACCAGCAGGACGAACCCGACGAGGAACGCCGCGGTCGCCGCGTCGGAGTGGCCGTGTCCGTGTGAGGAGGGGATCATCTCCCGGAAGACGACGGCGAGCATCGCGCCCGCGGCGAACCCGGCGGCGACGGGGAAGAGCCCGGTGGAGAGCGAGACGAGCGAGAAGCCAACCGTCGCGGCGAGCACTTGCGGTATCGTCCCCGAGAGCGCCGTGTACACCAGCACGCGGAGGTTCCCCATCCCCGTCTCGGCCATCGGGATCGCGAACGCGAAGCCGTCGGGGACGTTCTGGAGGCCGATCACGACGGCCAGCACCAGCGCGACCTCCTCGAGCCCGGAGGCGAACGCGACGCCGATCGCGAGCCCCTCCGGCGCGTTGTGGAGGGTGATCGCCCCGCCGACGAGCAACGCGCGGCGGAGCGCGGCGTCGACGGTCGCAGCTGTACCGTCGACCCCGTCGGAACCGTTCCGCCCCGCCATCCCCGAGGCGTCGTCGTCGGTGGCGCCGCCCTCCGCGCGCCACCCGCGGTAGCGAGCGTGGAGGTGTGGGATCAGCCGGTTGCCGACGAGCAGCCCGATCCCCCCGACGAGCAGTCCGAAGAGCACCGCCTCGAGGGTGCCTTCCTCGGTGCCGGGAAGGATCAGCCCGAACACGCTGGCGGCGACCATCAGGCCCGCGGCCAGACCGAGGGCGGCGTCGTACGTCCGGTGGCTCACGCCGGCCCGAACGAACACGGGGAGCGCCCCGAGACCGGTCACGAGCCCGGTCGCGCCGGCGATACCGATCACGGTCGGCAGTGTCGTCATGGGAAGGCGTACCGACGAGGGGGAGATAAAACCGTCCGGCTGGACACCGGTTCCGGCCGATCGGGGTCGTCGATCTCGTTGGCGTCGTCCGTCGATCTCGCCGGTATAGTGAGTCGCCCTCACAGCATAAGTACAGAATATGATAGTACAGAATATGATAGTACTGAATATGATTGTTCCTTCGCTCACGCCCGCGCGCGTGCGCCGGGTTTATAACCCATCCCGGACTAGGTTCGACAAGTTCTATGCCAGAGGAGACCGAATACGGAGCGGGCCAAATACAGGTCCTCGAGGGCCTTCAGGCCGTCCGAAAGCGTCCGGCGATGTACATCGGGTCCACGGACGGGCGCGGGCTCCACCATCTCGTCTACGAGGTCGTCGACAACGCTATCGACGAGGCACTCGCGGGATACTGTGAGGAGATCGACGTCACGGTTCACGAGGATGCCTCCGTGAGCGTGCGCGACGACGGACGGGGGATCCCCGTCGACACCCACGAGAAGTACGACCGGCCGGCACTGGAGGTCATCATGACCGTCCTCCACGCAGGGGGGAAGTTCGATTCGAAGTCCTATCAGGTGTCGGGCGGCCTCCACGGCGTCGGCGTCAGCGTCGTCAACGCGCTCTCAGAGCGGCTGGAGGTCGAAGTGAAACGCGACGGGGGCGTCTACCGACACGAGTTCGAGCGGGGCGAGCCCGCCCCCGACGGGTTCGAGCGCGTCCGCGATCTCGCCCCCGACGAGGGGACCGGGACGTACGTCCGCTTTTGGCCCGACGACGAGATCTTCGAGACGACAGACTTCCAGTTCTCGACGCTCTCCAGTCGACTCCGCGAACTCGCCTTCCTCAACTCCGGCGTGGCGATCACGCTGGCGGACGCACGCGACGGGAACCGCGAGACGTTCCGATACGACGGCGGGATCCGCGAGTTCGTCGCGTACCTCAACGAGACGCGCACGCCGATCCACGACGACGTGATCTACTTCGAGGACGAGGACGACGGCGTCCACGTCGAGGTCGCGATGCAGGCGACCGAGGAGCTTCAGGGCTCCGTCCACGCGTTCGCGAACAACATCAACACCCGCGAGGGCGGTACCCACCTCACGGGGTTCAAGACGGCGCTCACCCGCGTCGTCAACGACTACGCGAACGAACACGGGCTCGTCGACGACCTCGACGCCAACCTCAAGGGCGAGGACGTCCGCGAGGGGTTGACGGCGGTCATCTCGATCAAACACCCCGACCCGCAGTTCGAGGGGCAGACGAAGACGAAACTCGGCAACAGCGAGGTCCGCGGCGTCGTCGAGTCGGCGACCCACGCGAAGCTCGGAACCTTCCTCGAGGAGAACCCCGACACCGCCCGGAAGATCGTCCACAAGGCCGCGGAGGCCGCTCGGGCGCGGAAGGCCGCGAAGAAGGCCGAGGAGTTGACGCGCCGGAAGTCGGCGCTCGAGTCGACCGCCCTGCCCGGCAAGCTCGCCGACTGTCAGACCCGCGACCCCGCGGAGGCGGAGCTGTTCGTGGTGGAAGGCGACAGCGCCGGCGGAAGTGCAAAACAGGGCCGAAACCGCGAGAACCAGGCGATCCTCCCGCTCAAGGGGAAGATCCTCAACGTCGAGAAACACCGCCTCGACCGCATCCTCGAGAACGACGAGATCCGCGCGCTGATCACCGCGATCGGCGCGGGGATCGGCGAGGAGTTCGACATCGAGGACGTCCGGTACAACAAGATCATCCTGATGAGCGTCGACGGCGAAGAACACGGATTCGTTCGCGACGCTGACGGAAACACACGGTTCGTGGAGATCGGAGAGTTCGTCGATCGCGTGGTTGCGGCCGACGGAAGCGGCTACGAGGGCTACGAGGTCCTCTGTTTCGGGAGGGACGACGATCGGACGAAATTCCGACCGATCGATCAGGTCATCCGGCACGAGATCGACGAGCCGCTGTACGAGATCGAGACCGCCTACGGACGGAACCTGAAAGTCACCGCCTCACACAGCGTGTTCGTCCACCGGGACGACGGGATCGAACTCGCGAGAGGCGACGAGATCGGCGTCGGCGACCGGGTAGTCGCACCCCGGTCCGTTCCGCTTTCCGGTGACCGTGACGGAGAGGAGATCGATCTTCTCGCGGAGCTCGTCGAACGATCCGACGAGTTCGACTCCGAACTGTTCGCGCGCGGTCCCGGGATCGAGGAACTGTTCAAACGGCGCGTTCGGGAGGAGTACGCGACGGACGGCGGAGCCGTGGCCAGGGCCGAACCGCGAGTCGAGGCTCCCGAACCGGTTCGAACGACCCTTCGCGAACGGCGGGAGGAGACCGGCCTCACTCAACAGGACGTCTGTGACGCGATCGGGATCTCCCAGCCGATCACGGTGTCGCAGTGGGAGCGGGGTAACTCGCGTCCGACCGTCTCGAACTTCCAGGCGTACTGTGACGCCGTCGGCGTGTCGGCATCCGCCGTGATGGAAAACGTGTCCGTCACGGACTCGCTCCTCGATCAGCGCTGGAACGACCAGTACGAGGGCGCACAAGCGAATCGCGTCCGCGATTACGTCCGAGTGAGCGACCTCACCGTGGACGACCTCGACGAGATACCCGACGACGCGACCGTACGACTGACGCCGCGACACCACGCGGATCACGGTGTCGACCGGTACGTCCGACTCGACGAGACCCTCTTCGAGTTGCTCGGTATCTACGCGGCGGACGGGTCGAGTTCACCGCGGAACGGCGTCCGACTCGCGATAGGTGCGAACAACGAGTCGCTGGCCGAGAGGTATCAGGACGCGTTCGACCACGTGTTCGGTATCTCGGCGAAGCGGATTCGGAACCGCGATCGCGTCGACGAGGTAAAACTCGTCAATCGCGTTGCGGCCGTCGTCTGGGAACACGTGTTCGGATTTGACGGCTCCCAAGCGAGCGAGAAAACGATCCCAGACCTCGTCTTCGACGTTTCGTCGGACTGCCAGCAGGCGTTCCTCCGCGGCTATCTCCACGGAGACGGGACGGTTAACGAAGAGCGGATCGCGTGGTCGACGACCTCGCGTCACCTCGCCAGCGGAGTGATGTACCTGCTCTCCGCACAGGGCGTGATAGCGTCCCACTCGAAGACGGACGTCGATGACCTCGATGGTGGATATCGGACGAACGCCGACAGCCACACCGTCACCGTGTCGGCACGGTCCGATCTCGCGAAGATACGAGACGTCTGGGAGCCGCACCGAAACGGCGACCGTCTGCGCTCGAAGGTCGAGAGCGGGTGGGACAACCACGGAACGCGGAAGTACCGTGGCATATCCGAGGACCTCGTCGGACTGGAGGTGAGGCGGATCGAAGAAGTGGAACCGTCCGGACGGTACGTGTACGACTTCTCCGTCGAAACCGACGAGAACTTCATTGCGGGGATGGGCGGACTGTGCGCCCACAATACCGACGCCGACGTCGACGGAGCCCACATCAGAACCCTCCTTCTCACGCTCCTCTACCGCCACATGAAGCCGCTCTTAGAGGCCGGCTACGTCTACGCGGCCCAACCACCGCTGTACCGCGTTCGGTACCGCGGCGAGACGTACGACGCGATGACCGAAGCCGAACGCGACCGAATAATCGAGGAGGAGTGCGACGGGAACCCGACGCAGGTCCAGCGGTTCAAGGGGCTCGGCGAGATGAACCCCGACCAACTGTGGGACACGACGATGGACCCGGAGAACCGCCGGCTCAAGCGGATCACGATCGACGACGCGGCCGCCGCGGACCGGATGTTCAACGTGTTGATGGGTGACGCCGTCGAGCCGCGAAAGCAGTTCATCAAGGAGCACGCGACCGAGGCGGAGTGGGTGGACATATGAGCTCCGACGTCCCCGACGTCGACCCCGCGGACGTTCGCGCCGCCCAAGTGACGAACGCCCGCATCGAGGACGAGATGGAGCAGTCGTACATCGACTACGCGATGTCGGTCATCGCGGGGCGCGCGCTCCCCGACGTTCGCGACGGGCTCAAACCCGTCCACCGGCGCATCCTCTACGCGATGCACGAGGCGGGCGTGACGAGCAACTCCGCACACCGCAAGTCCTCCTCCATCGTCGGCGAGACGATGGGTGATTACCACCCGCACGGCGACAGCGCCATCTACGACACGCTCGCGCGGATGGCCCAGGACTTCTCGATGCGGTATCCCCTCGTCGACGGGCAGGGGAACTTCGGCTCCGTCGACGGCGACCCGCCGGCGGCGATGCGGTACACGGAGGCGCGCATGGCGCCCATCGCCGAGGAGTTGCTCGCCGACATCGAGCGCGACACGGTCGATTTCACGTCCAACTACGACGACCGCCTCGAGGAGCCGGAGGTGTTGCCCTCGGCGGTGCCGAACCTGCTCGTCAACGGCTCGTCGGGCATCGCCGTCGGGATGTCGACGAACGTCCCGCCACACAACCTCGGCGAGGTGATAGACGCGACCGTCGAGCTGATCGAGAACCCCGACGCCACCGTCGAGGACCTGATGGAACACGTGAAGGGGCCGGACTTCCCGACCGGCGCGAACATCGTCGGGCGCAACGCGGTCCACAAGGCGTACAAGACGGGTCGCGGGCGGATCCGGGTCCGCGCGGAGTTCGACGTCGACGAGGAGGAGGGTCGGATCGTGATCACGGAACTCCCCTTCCAGCAGAACAAGTCCCGGCTCGTCGAGCGGATCGCCGACGACGTGAACGAGGGAGCCATCGAGGGGATCCGCGACCTCCGTGACGAGTCCGACCGCGACGGGATCCGCGTCGTCGTCGACCTCAAACGCGATGCGATGGCCGAGGTGGTAAAGAACCAGCTGTTGGAGAGCCACCTCGAGCGGACCTTCGGCGTGATCAACCTCGCGTTGGTCGACGGCTCGCCGCAGGTGCTCGACCTGAAGGAGACGCTCGAACACTACGTCGGGCACCGCAGGGACGTGGTCCGGCGGCGGTCGGCCCACGAACTCGCCGAACGCGAGGACCGCGCACACATCCTCGAGGGGCGGCTGAAGGCGCTCGAGAACGTCGACGACGTGGTGGAGACGATCCAGGACTCCGACGACCGTGACGCTGCGAGGACGGCACTGGAGGCGAACTTCGAGTTCTCGGAGCCACAGGCCGAACACATCGTTCGGATGCAGCTCGGGTCGCTTACCTCCCTGGAGACACGGGAGATCGAGTCGGAGTACGAGGAGGTCACGGCCCGGATCGAGCGGCTGGAGACGATCCTCGAGGACCCCGACGAGCTGGATTCGGTCATCGTCAAAGAGTTGAACGGGATGAAGAGTGAGTACGGCGACGAACGCCGGACGAGCTTCATCGAGGACACGGGGTCGGTCACCCACGAGGACCTGATCCCCGAAGCGGAGTGTATCGTCGTCATGAGCGAGGACGACTACATCAAACGGATGTCGCTCGGGACGTTCCGGGCACAGAACCGGGGTGGCAAGGGGATCATCGGGGCGGACCTCAAGGAGGGAGACCGCGTCTCCTCGGTGTTCGCGGCCAACTCCCACGACTACCTCCTCGTGTTCACGAACCGCGGACAGATCTATCGGCTGAAGACCTACGAGATACCGGAGATGTCCCGTACCGCTCGGGGGAAGTCGGCCGTGAACCTGCTCGATCTCGACGACGGCGAGGAGATCGAGGCGGTCGTGAACACCGACGACCTCGCCGACGACGAGTTCCTCACGATGGTCACCCGGGACGGGTATATCAAACGGACCGCCGTCGACGAGTTCGACAACATCCGATCGACCGGTATCCGGGCGATCCGGCTGGAGGACGGCGACGAGCTCGTCGACGTCGAGGTGACCGACGGCGGGACCGACATCGTCATCGGGAGCCGCGACGGGATGGCGATCCGGTTCGACGAGGACGAGGTCCGTGCGATGGGCCGGACGGCCCGCGGCGTGATCGGGATCGACTTACGGGCGGGCGACCGCGTCGCCGGCGTGGCCGCGGTCGACGCCGACTACCACAACTGGGTGTTGACGGTGACCGAGAACGGCTACGGGAAGCGGTCGGACCTCTCGGAGTATCGGCCGCAGTCCCGAAACGGGATGGGCCTCGTCGACATCAAGACCGGAAGCCGGAACGGCGAGGTCGTCGCCATCGAGGCGGTGACCTACGGCGATCACCTGATCGCGATGAGCGCGGACGGACAGATCATGCGGACCCGCGTCGAGGAGATCTCGACGGTAAGCCGGAACACGATGGGGGTCATCGTGATGAACCTCGACCCCGACGACGAGGTCGCGTCGGTGGACATCGTCCCCGAGACGGCGTACTCGGGCGGGGACGACGGGGAAGACGGGGGCGACGGGGAAGACGGGGACGACGGGATCGACCGCGAGGACCGGGACGACCGGGACCGGTAGGCCCGATCGGTCCGGATTCCGCTCGAAGACGAGGACGGTCAGGAAAGTTACTTACTGTCCCCGTGGGAACGGCCCGTCGAGATGGACGAGTACGAGGGGATATCCGAGGTGGTCCACGAGCCTGACCACGAGTTCGCAGAGTCGACGAACGTCGCCGCGTTCATGCGGGAGTACGGGATCGACGACTACGAGGAGCTGATCGCGCGTACCACCTCGTCGATCGACGGGGAGCCGGCCTCCGGCGTCGACTGGTTCTGGGACGAGCTCGTCGACTACCTCGGGATCGACTTCTACGCCGACTACGACACGGTACGCGACGACAGCGAGGGGCCGCAGTTCTCCGACTGGTATCCCGGCGGCGAGATCAACGTCGCACACAACGTCGTCGACCGCCACGCCGCCGTCGACTCGCCGAACCGGAATCACGTCGCGCTGATCTGGGAGGGCGAACCCGGCGACGTCCGGGAGATAACCTTCCACGAGCTCCGTCGACAGAGCGACCGGGTCGCGAACTACTTGGAGTCGATCGGCGTCGACACCGGCGACACCGTCGGGTTGTACATGCCGATGGTGCCCGAGGTGGTCTCGATCCTCTACGGCTGTCTGAAGGTCGGCGCCATCGCGGTGCCGATCTTCTCCGGGTTCGGCCGGGAGGCGACGGCGACCCGGATCGACGACGCCGAGCCGACGGTGCTCTTCACCGGCGACGGGTTCTATCGCCGCGGGAAGGAGATCCGGCTGAAGGCGACGGCGGACGCCGCGATCGACGACGCCGGATACGTCGAACACACCGTCGTCTACGATCGGCTCGGCGCGACACCCGGAAGCGGTTCAGGTCCCGGGTCCGGATCGACCGACCCGGTTCCATGGGACGACGACCGCGACGTCACCTGGGCGGAGGCGGTCGGATCGCAACCGTCGTCGTACGAAACCAAGCACCTGGCCAGCGACCGGGAGTCGATGCTCCTCTACTCGTCGGGGACGACGGGAACGCCGAAGGGGATCGTCCACACCCATGCCGGGGTTCTCACGCAGTGTGCCAAGGAGATCCACTTCGGCTTCGATCAGAAGCCCGCAGACCGGTTCTTCTGGGTCTCGGACATCGGCTGGATGATGGGCCCGTGGACGCTGATCGGCAACCACGCCTTCGGCGGGACGGTGGTGATGTACGAGGGCGCGCCGGATCATCCCGAACCCGATCGGTTCTGGGAACTGATCGACCGTCACGGGATAACGCAGTTCGGCATCTCGCCGACGGCGATCCGCGCCCTGCGAAAACACGGCGACGAGTGGGTTGACGGTCACGACCTCTCCTCGCTCCGGATCTTGGGCTCCACCGGCGAGCCGTGGGACCCCGAGTCGTGGAACTGGTTCCACGAGACCGTCGGCAGTGGCGAGTGTCCGATCATCAACATCTCCGGCGGGACGGAGATCTGTGGCTGTTTCCTGATGCCGATGCCGAACCAGCCGTTGAAGCCGTGTACCCTCGGCGGCCCGGGCCTTGGGATGGCTATCGACATCGTCGACGAGACGGGCGAGTCGGTTCGTGAGGATCACGAACGGGGCTACCTCGTCGCGCGCGACTCGTGTCCCTCGATGACGAAGAGCCTCTGGTCGGGTGACGAGCGCTACCTGGAGGAGTACTGGTCGGCGTGGCCCGACCTCTGGAACCACGGCGACTTCGCTCAGAAGGACGAGGACGGCTTCTGGTTCCTCCACGGTCGCGCCGACGACGCCCTCAACGTCGCCGGCAGAAAGGTCGGCCCCGCCGAGATCGAGGGGGTGTTGATCGACCACGACGCCGTCAATCAGGCCGCCGCCGTCGGGGTCCCCGACGAGACGACGGGGACCGCCGTCGTCGCCTACGTCGTGCTCGAGCCGGGCGTCGACGCGAGCGACGACCTCCGCGAGGAGCTTCGCGAACTCGTCGGCGACGAACACGGCAAGCCGTTCCGTCCGCGCGAGTTGCTGTTCGTCGACGCGTTCCCCAAGACCCAGTCCGGGAAGATCATCCGGCGGGCGATCGAGTCCGTCTACCGGGGGGAAGACCCCGGAGACCTCTCCTCGATGGAGAACCCGGAGGCGCTCGAGGGGCTTCGCGATCCGGCCTGAGGGCCGGTTGGTCACCAAGCGTCCATCCGGTCAGGTGCGCCGGGTCGTCGGGACGGCCGGCTTCCTCAGACCGCTGCGTCCGAGACCGCCTCGGCGAGGGCGTCGTAGTCGGGCTCCTGGCCCGCATGCTCCGCGAGCCAGCGGTAGGTCACGGTCCCGTCCGCGTCGATCACGAAGACGGCGCGCCGTGCGACCGTCTCGACTCCGTAGTGTTCGAAGTCCTCGACGGCGTCGTACGCCTCGATCGCGTGCTGGTCGGGGTCGCCGACGAGCCCGAACGGGAGGTCGTACTGGGCCCGGTACGCGGCGAGCGCGTGCGGGAGGTCGGTGCTCACGCCGAGGAGGGTACAGCCGTCGCGGTCGAACCCGTCCCGAAACGCCTCCATCTCGTCGGTACACGTGTTCGAGAACGCCGCCGGGAAGAACGCCAACACCACGGGTTCGTCGCCGAGGTGGTCCGAGAGCCGGAACGGCTCCATCCCGTCGGTCACGAGCGAAGCGGTGAAATCGGGTGCGTCGTCGCCTACGTCGACCATACGAACGCCTCGACGGCCGGGCGTATCACCGTTTCGACCGCCGCGATGAAAGGGAGTGCCCGGTCGCTGTACTCCCCATCGTGGGGCGTACGGTGAGGACGACAGATCGGATCGATCGCGGATTATCGACAGTCTCGCGGCGATTCAGCGCCGGGTGGCTCGTCCAAAAAGACTATAATCGCCACAGGGCTACCCACGTATAGAAATGACAAGCGCGATTCCACTGATCGGCGGTATCCCGGCGGGCCCCGAGCTCCTCATCATCCTGCTCGTGTTGGTCCTCCTGTTCGGCGCGAACAAGATCCCGAAGCTCGCCCGGTCGACGGGCCAAGCGATGGGGGAGTTCAAGAAGGGCCGCGAGGAGGTCGAAGAGGAGCTCCAGAAGATGCAGGAGGGCGACGTCGACACGGAGACGACGGCCGACACGACGGCCGACACGACGCCCGACGAGGTCGAGACCGACACGGAGACCGACACGGAGACGGAAAAGGAAGCGAACGCGTAACCGACGACGTCCCTCCGGGTCCCCGTTCGATCACCCTCTTTTCCATCTCGGGCGCGTGGCCTAGCGGATAGGGCGAGGGGTTCCTAACCCCTCGATCGCGGGTTCGAATCCCGTCGCGCCCGTTCACTCACTCCGTTCGTTCACGGACGCGACTGACCCACGCTCGCTGACGCTCGCGTGGATCCCGTCGCACCCGTTCACCCACTTCGTTCGTTCACAGGCGCGACTGACCCACGCTCGCCGACGCTCGCGTGGATCCCGCCGCGTCCGCTCGCGGCGACCGAAACGAGGTCGACTCGGTCGGTTATCCCTCGTCGGCGTCCAGTCGACGGAAGGACCGGCTCGCGAGCCACACGGAGCCCCCGGCGATCTCGAGGGTAGCGATCGCCAACCCGGCTCCGGGTTCGTACAGCAACGGCGGGTAGTACCCGAACGCGTAGTCGACGACGACGTTTCCGACGCCGAGCGCGCCCGCGAGCGCCAACGCCCCACGTGTGGTCCGCCCGAACGCCGGGAACAGTAGCGCGAGCCCGACGAAACAGAGGTGTGTCCCGAGCACGCCCCAGTAGTAAATCCACGCGTCTGGAGCGGTCACGTACGACTCGAACGCGAGGTTCAGGGAGACGACCGGCCAGAGCCCGAACTGGACGAGCCAGACGAACGAGACGGTGTGGAGGTACGCGAGCGGACGGTTCGCCGGCGTCTCGGTCACCGGATCGCCGGAACCGACGGTCGGCAACAGCGTCGCCAGCGAAAGCGCGCCGAGCGCGACCGCCACCGCGGAGTCGGCGTACAGCGGCCACAGGACCGTCGGAACCTCCTCGAGGGTGACTGCGTAGTAGTCGACGCCGACGAGGAACATGAACGCCGTCAGCCCGAACACGACGCCGAGGCTCCGGGGCGTTCCGAGCAGTTCCTCGGCGACCGCGTCGCGGACTCGTCGACGGACCGCCCGGTTCGAGAGCCGACGGAGACGCGTCACGTCCGCGAGTGCGCGCGGACGCTGTTAAAACCTCACGCTTAAAACCTCACGCTCCCGGCACCGTGGTTATCAATCCCGGGTATTTACGAGACACCTTTTTCAACGTGCGAGGAGTGGTCCGGTTTATGAACGGAGGGGGCACGGAGCGTTCGGTCGCCACGGGGGACGGCGACCGCGGAGCGAGAGCGACGCTCTCGTCCGGCGACGCCGTCAGGGTCGGTCGGTACACCTGGCGGGACTTCCTCGCGGAGCGCGGCCAGGGAGACGTCGCGTCCGTGCTCTACGAGTGGGTCCCGTACGTCCCGTCGGTGCCGGCGAGCGCGGTCAAGGGACGATTCGACGACGTCGACGGGTCGGTCGTCCGGGGTGTCGACGTCGTGGAACCCTTCCTGGCGGACGGGCGGACCGCCGTCGACGGCCACGGCACTCCCGAGGCCGGGACGCTCGTCGTCGGGGACCGGGACGTCGTCCTCGACGGGGGTGCCGTCCTCGACGACGGGCCGATCGGGGCGTCCTGGGGAGCCGAGAGCCGTGCGGTGTCCGACGGCTCCGACGACCTCGACGGGGACGACCTCGACGACCCGGATACCGGGGTGGACCACGCGGGCGACGCGGACCGCCACGTCACCACGGTCGACGGTGCGCCGGTCGGCGAGGACGGGGTGCCGGGGTCGGTCGTCGTCTCGGGCACGGACGTCGAACCCGTACCGGTAGGTCCACCGACGGACCTCGACTGGGAGCGGGTCGCGTTCGACCCGGCGGCGTTCCTCGGATTCGGTCCGACCGAAACGGCGGACCGACTCGGGGCGGGCGCGGCCGTCGCGGAGGTGCTGTGGGACCGGTGTCACGCCCGGTATAACCTCTATGAAGTGCCGGTACTCAAGGGGTACTACACCTGGGACGACTACGCCGACGAGTACTTCTACGACGAGGAGGGGAACCCCCCGCTCGACGACGAGGGGGAGCCGCTGTCGTTCACCCACGCGGACAAGGCCGAGGCGCTGGGGTTCGACCCGGACCGGATCGACGAGGCGCTCTCGTCGGGCGGGGACGCCGCCGCGGAACTCGCGGAGCTGGTCGACGAGCGGACGGTCAACGTCGACCCCGAGCTCGACGAGGACGCGTTCTTCTCGACGGACGACGGGTCGCCCACCCTGGTGAACCGTTACGACCTCGAGAAGGCGGTCCCGATGCCGAAGAAGCGGCACTTCCGGGAGGTGGAGCGCTACTGGGTGAACGAGCCGTACGCGTTCGTTATCGTGTTCCGCTCGACGAAGGAGAACGAGCGAAAGTACTACGCGATCCAGCCGTACATGACGCGGATCGAGTCGGACCTGACCGAGTTCCTCACGGGGAAGCTCCGCACGTCGATCAAGTACGCCGACGAGTCGATCGCGGGCGGCGACGAGACGTTTCGCGAGGGCGTCATCGTCGAGGAGACCAGGACGCTTCTCGACCGATACGGCCTCTACGATGAGACTGCCGGCACGGACGAGTTCGTGACCGATATGCTCGACCGGGTCGACTTCGACCGGCTGGGGATCGACCCGACGGAGGGGTTCGCGGGTCGAATCGCCGAGGCTATCGGCTACCGTCCGGCGGACGACGGGGACGCCGTAGGCGACGACGCTCCCGTGAAGATCAACGCGCGGCCGGAGCCGGCGGTGCTCGAGGAGGACTCACGGACCCTCTCCGCGTACCAGGTGGAGAAGCTGTTGTACTACCTCAAACGCGACTTCATCGGGTACGAGCGGATCGACCCGATCAAACACGACATCAACGTGGAGGACATCTCCTGTGACGGGTACGAGTCGCCGGTCTTCGTCTATCACGCCGACTACGAGCAGATCATCACCAACGTTCACCACGGGACCGACGAGCTCGACGACTTCGTCGTGAAACTCGCCCAGCGGTCCGGGAAGGGCATCTCGAAGCGCCGGCCGCAGGTGGACGCGACCCTGGCGGACGGTTCGCGGGCACAGCTCACGCTCGGCAGGGAGGTCTCCGATCACGGGACCAACTACACCATCAGGCAGTTCAACGACATCCCGTTCACGCCGATCGACCTGATCAACTGGAAGACGTTCTCGATCGACCAGATGGCGTTCCTCTGGCTGTGTATCGAGAACAACAAGAACCTGATCTTCGCCGGCGGGACCGCCTCCGGGAAGACGACGAGCCTGAACGCGGTCTCGCTTTTCATCCCCTCGAACGCGAAGATCGTCTCCATCGAGGACACTCGGGAGGTCGAACTCCCCCAGCGCAACTGGATCGCGTCGGTGACGCGACCCTCCTTCTCCGACGACGACAAGGGCGACGTCGACGAGTTCGACCTCCTCGAGGCCGCGCTCCGCCAGCGCCCGGACTACATCGTGATGGGCGAGATACGCGGCGAGGAGGGTCGGACCGCCTTCCAGGTGATGTCGACGGGTCACACCACCTACACGACGTTCCACGCCGACTCCGTCGGCGAGGTGCTGAAACGGTTCACCACCGACCCGATCAACGTCTCGAAGACGATGTTCACCGCCCTCGATCTTGTCTCCATCCAGACGTCGACGCGGGTCCAGGGACGGAAGGTCCGCCGGAACAAGTCGCTCACCGAGATCAACCACTACGACGCCGAAAACGACGAGATAAACGTTCAGGACGTCTTCCAGTGGCAGGCCGAGACCGACGATTTCCTCCGGATGGGCGACTCGAACGTCCTCGAGGAGATCATGTTCGACCGCGGGTGGAGCAGAGCCACGCTGGACGACGAGCTACGGAAGCGACGTCTCGTGTTGGCGTACCTCATCGACCGCGGGCTCAACAGCTACGCGCAGGTGGCCGCGACGTTCCAGGCGTTCATCAACGACCCCGAGACGGTCCTCGCGTTGATGGCCAACGACGAGTTGGAGCGGTCCCTCGAGGACCTCCGGGAGATGGAGTCGGTCCTGATCGACGTCGATCGGGACAAAGAGGAGATGATCCCGCGGCCGGACCCCGACGAGGCGGGTCGCGAGGAGGTGGCGGCGATCCTCGCGGACGCCGAGGACCTGTTCGAGACCTACCGTGGCACCGTCCCCGACTCGGTCACCGACGCGCTGCTCGCGATCGAGCCAGCCTCCGGCGTCGAAGCCCGGCCCGACAGCGATCGCGAGGCCCTCACGGCGATCGCGGCGGACGCCGCCGCGTTCGAGGCGGAGTCGGCCGAACCGCCCGGTGGGGGGGACGACCACGCGGACGACAGTCCCGAAGACGGCCCGGGAGACGGGCTCACGGCGGTTCCGAGGGACGCGGACGCGGACGTTGCCGGCGGGGTCGACTTCGCCCGGTCGTTCGACGACGGGATCGACGTCGGCGGACCGTTGTCGGACGCCGAGGACGGGACCGACGATCCCGCCGGGGACCTCGACTCGGGCGAGGGGACGCCGACCGAGTCGATCGATCGCCAGTGGGACGAACACGAACACACGCGGGAGGACGACGACCGGACGTGGGAAGACGACCGGACGTGGGAAGACGACGAAGGCGTCGATGAGGAATTTGCTGAGGAGGTCGACGAGGGCGTCGATGAGGAGGAGGGCGATGAGGAGGAACCGGTCCCGGGCGACGGACACGACCCGGGAGGGGACGACGCGGAACGTGAAGCGACCGCGGACGACACCGAGCCGGTCGACGACGGGTGGGGGTTCGACACCGTCGAGCCGACCGAGGAGGGGGGGTAACGCCGTGATCTCCCGCCGGGAGCTTCGATGAGCCTCGACGCGGGCGTCGGCGGCGACTCGGTCGACGGGGACCTCCTCGGGCAGCTGTTCTACCCGATCTTCGGCCTGCTCTTCGATCCGGACGGCGACCTCGTCGGCGACGTCGAGCGCAAGCTCGCGGAAGCGCGGATGTCCGATCAGGTCGAGATGTACGTCTCCCGGGCGCTCGGCGTGGGCGTGCTGGTCGGCGTCGCCCTCGCCGTCGTCGGGACGGTTCTGGGGTACGGCGTGTTCGCGACCGGATTGCTCTCGCCGGAGGCGCTCTCGCTCGGGATCCCCGTGCCGAACCCGGCGACCCGGGAAGCGATGCGGGCACTCGTGGTCCCGGTGGCGGTCGTCGGCAGCGGCGCCGTCTTCGGGTCGATCGGGTTCGCGACGGGGTTCGGGGGGCTCCTCGCGGTGCCGTACTCGCGGTCGTCGAGTCGGGAGCGTGAGATCAACATGCTCCTCGCCGACTCCATCTCCTTCATGTACGCGCTGTCGGTCGGCGGGCTCAACCAACTCGAGATCCTGCGGGCGATGGCGATCGCGGAGGACACCTACGGCGAGGTCTCACGGGAGTTCCAAAACGTCATCAACGAGACGGAGTACTTCGGGACCGACTACCGGAACGCCATCCGGAAGCAGTCGATGGAGACGCCCTCCGACGAGCTGTCACAGTTCCTCGCGGACATGCTCTCCATCATCAACTCCGGCGGCGAGATGGAGCCCTTCCTGAAGGACAAAAAGGAGAAACACCTCCGGACGTCCAAACAGGAGCGCGAGATGACTCTCGAGACGTTGGAGCTGTTCGGGGAGATGTACATGACGCTCTCGTTGTTCCCCCTGCTCCTCATCATCATCCTCGTGATCATGGGGATGATGGGGGAGTCCGACGACTTCGTGCTGTACGCGACGGTGTACGCCCTCATCCCGCTGACCGGGGCCGGGTTCCTCGTGTTGGTCTCGACCGTCAAACAGGACGAGCCGGGCGACGGTGTCCTCCGACCCGACGGCGGCAGCGATCGGCTCCGACAGACGAGCCGCGAGGGACTGCTCCACTTCGGGTTGATCGAAGCGTTCGTCGGGCGGGCGGGGGTCTTCGACCGGATCCGCGACCGCGAGGGAACCTACAAGACGAAACGGATCCTCGCAGCCCCACACCACTTCCTGCGGGATAACCCGCTTTACACCCTCGCGATGACGATCCCGGCCTCGCTGGCGCTGCTCGCCGTCGCGGTCGTCTCGGGGTCCGCGCCGACCACCGTCGACGGCTGGATCGCCCGCCCGGTCTGGTCGGCGTTTATCTGGGTGTACGTCCCGAGCTATCTGACGTTGATCCCGCTCGCGACGTTCTACGAGTGGGACCAGCGCGCCAAGCGGACGGTCACGGGGAAGCTCTCGGAGAACCTCCGGAAGCTCTCGTCGGCCAACGACACGGGACAGACGCTCCTCGAGTCGGTCCGGACCGTCGCGGATACCTCCTCGGGAACCCTCGCGGAGGAGTTCGAGGTGATCCACGCCAAGGTGAACTACGGGATGAGCCTGCGCGACGCCCTCGTCGAGTTCAACAACAAGTACGCGGTCCCACGGATCGCGCGGACGGTGAAGCTGATCGTCGAGGCGCAGGAGGCCTCCTCACAGATCACGGACGTGTTGACCACCGCGGCGCAGGCCTCCGAGAACCAGGACGACATCGAGCGCGAGCGTCGGTCGCGGACCCGGATGCAGGTGGCGATCATCGTCATGACCTACGTCACCTTACTCGGGGTGATGGCGATCCTCCAGACGCAGTTCATCGACGTGATGGGCGGGCTCTCCCAGGGTGCGGAGGCCGCCTCCGGCAGCGGCGCGGCGGGCGGGGCCGGGTTCGGTGGCGGCGGCGGCGTCGACCCCGACGTGCTCTCGATGCTGTTCTTCCACGCGGTGACGATCCAGGCCGTGCTCTCCGGGTTCATCGCCGGCTACATCCGGAACGCGGAGCTCCTCTCCGGGGTGAAGTTCGCCGTGACGCTGATGACGCTCGCGCTGGGGGTGTGGATCTATGTCGGGTGAGCGACCCCGCCGGGTCGCCGGCGTAGACGGGAGCCGCCAGGCTACCGGTGTGGACGGGAGCCGCCGGGACCGCCGGGGGCAGACCCAGATCGACTTCGCCGTGGGCGCGGGCGTGTTCCTGCTCGCGCTCGCCTTCGTCGTCGCGTTCGTCCCGACGCTCTTCGAGCCGTTCGCCGTCGCCGACTCCGCCTCGCCGCTCGTTTCCGACCGGGTCGCCGACGGGGCGGTCGACCTGTTCGGCGTCCCCGCGAACGCCTCCGGGTCGGCAGCCCTCCACGCGCCGACCGAACCGGGCGTGCTCTCGCCGGCGTGTACCGTCGCGTTCTTCACGGCGAACGCGACGCTCGAGGACGACGCGGGGTGTCCGTTCGACGCCGAGACGGACCCCGACGAGCTGTTCGGGATCGACGGCGACGTCCAGGTCGTCGTCCACGAGCTGAACGAGACCGAGCCGGCGACGAACCCGGTCACAGTCGACCTCGAGACGCGACACGGGGTCGTCGCGGGAGAGTTGCGCAGGTCGAGCGCCGACGCCAGCACGGCGACCGACGGGGTGGCCGTCTCCGGACGCGTCGTCTCGCTCCAGGGAACGCAGTACCGGCTCACGGTGCGGGTGTGGTGACGATGTGGATACCACGACGTGACGACCGCGGACAGGCACACACCCTGGAGGCGTTCGTGGCGGCGATGCTGCTCGTCGCGGGGCTCACGTTCGCGCTCCAGGCGACGGCCGTGACGCCGCTGTCCGCGAGCACGTCGAACCAACACATCGAGAACCAACAGCGGGCGGCCGCGACCGACCTCCTCGAGACGAGCGCCGCCAACGGCGACCTCCGCGAGGCCGTCCTCGACTGGCACCCGGGCAACGCGACGACCGACCCGCCCGGGTTCGACCCGCGGAGCGAGGAGCGGACGTACTACTCCGAGGGGGGGCCGCCGAACGCCTTCGGCGACGCCCTCGACCGGGCGTTCCTCGAGCGGCGGATCGCCTTCAACGTCCACGTGTACTATCACGTCGACTCGACGGGCTACGACGACGCCCCGGTGAAACGACAGGACATGGTGTACATGGGAACCCCGAGCGACAACGCGGTGACGGCGAGACGGACGGTGACGGTGTCGAACGACACCACCCTGTCCGCGTCGGGTTTCGAGGACCGGACGCTGTCGGCGGTCGCGTCGGACCCCGACGAGGCGTTCTACGCGCCGCCCGTCGACGACGGGCCGACCTACAACCACCTGGAGGTGCGCATCACCACATGGCGGATGTGATCCCCCGCGGCCCCGACGGGGGGTTCCGCGACGCCGACCGCGGCCAGCTACTCATCGTCGCCGGGCTCGTGATGGCGGTCTCGCTCGTCGCGCTCGTCGTCCTGTTGAACGCCACGATCTACGGCGAGAACCTCGCCACGCGCGGCGTCGAGGGGGCCGACCGCGAGGCGGCGGACGTCAGGGCGACCGCGGTCGGCGGCGTCGGGGAACTGATCGACGCGACGAACCGGGCGGAACCGAGGAACCACACCGTCGCGAACGACACCGTCGTCGCGGGCGTCGCCGACCTCGACCGACGGATGGCGCGGAGCGACGCCGATCGCGGCGGGACGGTCCATCTCGCCACCGACGGCTCACAGCTCACGCGGGGGACGTACGTCACGACCGACGGCAACGCCACGTCGCTTTCGAACGACACGAACGCGACGGCGTACACCTTCGCCGGTGGGATCAACCGGACGCGGGGGTTCACCCTGGAGCTCGAGGCCGACGAACTGGCCACTACGACCGCGAGCAACGCGTCCGACGACGCGTTCCACGTCGGGTTCGACGGGTCCGCGCTCCCGAACGGCCGGGAGGTGTACGTCTACCGGAACGGGTCGGGCGACGTCGTCGTCGCGACGGGGAGCGACGGGGGGACGCCGACGGTTCGCTGTTCGGTCGCGGTCGACCCCGGCGACGCGGTCCGACTCGACCTCACCGGCGAACGCTTCGGCCTCGCCGACGAACGCCTCGAGGGGAACCGCTGTGTCGGCGTCTGGCCGACGGAACTGGTCACGCCCGCCGACTCCTACGCGATCCGCCTCGCGAACGCCGACGCGGCGGATGGGACCGCGACCGCGACCGTCCGACCGCGGCCGACGGGGGCGGACCCCGACGCCGACCACGACGGGACCTCGCCCGCCGTCTACGACGCGACGGTCGACCTCCGCTACCGAACGGCGGACCTCCGGTTCGAGACCACGGTCCGGGTCGCCCCGGGTGAGCCGCGTGCGTGAGCCCGCCCGTCCGGACGGTCCGACCGGCCCCCTCCGCGGCGACGAGCGGGCGGTGAGCACGACCGTCGGGTACGTGTTGACGCTCGCGATCGGGGCCGCGTTGCTCTCGGGGATCGTCATCGGCGTCGGCGGCGTCGTCGACTCCCAGACCGACCGCGCGGTCCGTGGTGACCTGACGGTTACCGGCGAGAAGCTGACGGCGGAACTCGAGGGCGCGGACCGGCTCGCCCGGCTGGCGGAGGCGGGACGGACCGACCCCGACCTCGACGCCGGCGAGGCGAACGTGACCGCCGCCGTCGACGTCGACCTCCCGACGCGGATGGCCGGGGTCCCGTACACGATCGAGGTCACCGCCGACGCCGTCCGCCTCCGGACGGAGCGTCCGAGCGCGAGCATCCAAGTCCCCCACCGCTCCAGGGTCACGGTCGAGCCGACGACGCTCCGCGGCGGGCCGGTGCGGATCGCCTACGTCGCCGACGACGCCGATCCGAACGCGGGCGTCCTGGAGGTGTCCGAGCGATGACCCGCGGCCGTCGGGGGGCCTCGGAGTCGCGGTTCCGTGCCCCGGACGGGCGGGCGGTCAGCGACGTCGTGGGCTACGTGCTCGTGTTCGCGCTCGTCACGGCGACGATCACGTCGGTGTTCGCCGTCGGGATGGGCGGGCTCGAGGACCGGCGCGACGCCGAGCGGATCGAGAACGTTGAGCGCGCGTTCGACGTCCTCGACGACAACCTCCGGGACGTCGCGCGGCACGGCGACCCGAGCCGCGCGACCGAGGTCCGGCTCAGCGGCGGCGAGCTCTCGTTGTCGTCGACGACGAACGTCACGATAGAACAGGTCAAGAACGGAACACGGGTCGGGAACCACACGACTCGGACGGTCCACGCGGTGACGTACACCCGGGGGGAGACCACCGTGGGTTACGACGCGGGCGCGCGGTTCCGGACGGACGGGGACACGACGCTGTTCCGATCGACGCCCGGGTTCGTCTCCACGGAAGGCGAGCCGAACCGGACGGTGATCCCCCTCCTCCGGACCCGTCCGGGCGACGGCCCCACGGCGGCGGAAGGCGACGGGACGGTTCAGATATCGGCCTCCGCCGGCGTACTGCGCCGCTTCGAGTACCCGGAGGCAGGCGCTGATCCGGACGCCGTTCGGATCCGCGTCGAGTCCCCGCGGGCGGACGCGTGGGAGCGATACCTGGACGAGGCTGACGGCTTCACCGTCGACGAGTCGGCGACGACGGACGGGGAGGTGGTCGCGGAGATCGATCGCGACGAGGTCGTCTACGTCCGCGTAACCGTCGTCGACGTGTCCTACCGGCGGTGAACGGTCGACGGCGCCGGTCCCCCGCGCCGAGGGGGTCCGGCCTCCTCCCTAGTCGAACCGGACTTCGACCTCGTTCCGGCTCACGTGGAGGTACGTGATCGGGCTCTGTCCCGGGCCGCCCGTGATCGTCAGGTCGAGGCCGCTCAGGTCCGTGTCGTACTCCATCTCCGAGGAACCGCCGAGGTCGAGCCGTTCGAACACGAACGCCCCCCTGAGCGTGGGGTTGCCGTTCGCCTCCACGTCCGCGTTCGGCGCGTAGATGACCGCGTCGATCTCCGCGTTCCCGATCCCGTTCGTGTTCTCCGCGACCCCGCCGTTCACGTAGAACTGGGTCCGTTTCGCGTCCACCGTCGACACGGTCGTCCCGATCGTCGGGTTGTTGAGTTCGAGACTGCCGTTGACGTAGTACCGGACCTCGTTGTCGGTCCCGTCGGTGATCTGGAGGTCGTTGCCGCCGATATCGAAGTCGCCGTCGATCGCGATGACGACGTCGCCGCCCGTCGTGTCGAACTCGACGTCGTCGCTCAACGTCACGTCGCCGTCGGCGTGGTAGATCCCCGAGGAACACGAGCTGTTGTCGAAACAGTCGCTGACGTTCTCTCCGTTCGTCGAGGCGTTCTCGATCCGCTCGTCGATGATCGCGGACGGCGACGGGTGAGAGGCGCCGAGTTCGTACTCATCCTCGTGGAGCGGGACGTCCGTGCTCGTGTCCTCGCTACCGAGCGAGAGCGGCTTGTCCAGGTCGACCTCGCCGGGGACCACGAGCCGTGCGGTGGCCGTCCTGTTCGCGTCGTCCTTCGTCACCTCGCCTTCCGCCCGCTGGCTGAAGAAGTCGTACCACCCCTCGTAGTAGTCGCTCTCGACCTCGACGACGACCGTCCCGTTCTCGAGCGGGTTCGACACGTTCGCGAAGACGTCCTCGCCGGCGCCGGTCCGACGGACGACCCCGCTCCCTCGCGAGGGGTCGGACCCGTCCCCCGTCAACTGGACGATGGGGAACGTGAGCGTCTCCCCGCGGTAGTGGTACTCCGGCGGCGACACCATCCGACCGCGGGTGCCGTCCGTCGACCAGACGCCGCCACCCTGGACCGCGATCTCCCGTCCGTCGCCCGTGTAGACGAGCGTGCCGAGCCGGTACGATTCGTTCGTCACGTTCCCGTCGGGTCGTTCGATCCGGACCGTGACGTGGCCGGCGTCCTCGTCGAGCCGGAGGTCGCCGCCGTCGACGGAGCCCAGGTCGAACCGCCTGGCGTTCGTCTCCCCGAGCGCGACCAGGCTGGCCTGCGAGGTGAACTGGGACATCCCGTTCTCGACGCCCGCTGACTGCGCGTCGTCGGTGACGGCCCCGAGCGCGACGCTCCCCGTCGTCACCGTGACCGTCACGGCGGCGATCGTGATCCCCAAGAGGAGCACGGTCCCGATCAGCTCGCTCTGGGCGCGCTCGCTACGGTACATGCCGGCCCTCGACGCTCCAGACGGTTAAACACAGCCCGCCGAGTATCGGATCCGATAGCCGACCGCTGTCGACTCCGGTGGCCGACCGCCGTCGGTCCCGACCGGGCTCCGGGTCGTGACGCACCACTTAACACCGGCGACGAGCGACGTTCCCACATGACTGCTCCCCCCTTCGGCGAGGAGAAGCGTCGGTTCAGGCGGGCAGCCGGGGTGAACGTCCTCGGCAACGCCGCGAAGATCCTCGTCGAGGGGGCTGCGGGGCTCGCGTTCGGTAGCGTGGCGCTTCTGGCCGACGCGGCCCACTCGGTCGCGGACCTCGTCGCCAGCGCGGTCGTGTTCGTCTGGGGTGGGTCGCGGTACGACGCTGCCGACGCGGAACACCCCCACGGCCACCAGCGGATCGAGCCGCTGACCGCGCTCTTCGTCGGCGCGGTGATCGTCATCCTCGGGCTCAACCTCCTGTGGAGCTCGATCGAGGGGATCCGGTTCGGGACCGACGTCCGGTTCAATCGACTACTGCTCGCCGCGTTGGCGTTCGCGCTGGTCGACATGTACGTCCTCTACTGGTACACGATGCGGGTGAACGCGGAGCTGGGGTCGACGGCACTCTCCGCGCTCGCGGTCGACTGCCTCAACGACATCTACACCACCGTCGCCGCGGTGATAGGGGTGTTCGGCGTCTTCCTCGACGTCCCGATCCTCGACCCGATCGCGGGGGCGATCGTGAGCCTGCTCGTCGTCTACCAGGGCGTCGACATCGGCAGGGAGAACGTCACGTACATCGTCGGTGCGGCCCCGCCCGAGGGCGACCGCGAGCGGATAACCGAGACGCTCCGCGAGCACCCCGAGGTCGTCGGCGTCCACGACCTCCGCGTGTTCTACGACGGGACCGACCTGGAGGTGGAGGTCCACGTCGAGGTCGACGGAGAGATGGCACTCCGCCGAGCCCACGAGATCGAGACGGAGCTCGTCACGCGGCTACGCGACCTGACGGACGTCGGGGACGTCCACGTCCACCTCGACCCCTCCGGCGTCGGCGAGTGGAAGGAGGCGGACGACGAAACCCGGGCGAACGACCCCTAACCCCGGTGGCGTGAGCCGGCGACGGACCCCTGGCCCCGGTGGCGTGAGCCGGCGAACGACCCGGCGTCTTCGAGGCCCAGACGCCGTCCGTCGTGTGGGTTATGCCGATCGCGCGCGTAGGATCACCATGTTCGGTCGTCGCTGGCTGGAGATGACGTGGCGCGACGGGCTGTTCGTTCACTGGGCGGTCGATCCGGACGTCGTCGCCGGATCGCTTCCGGAGGCCCTCTCGGTCGCCACTCACGACGGCGACGCGTACCTCGGGATCGTGCCGTTCGTGATGGCCGACATCCGTCCGCGCGGCTTCCCGATCGGGCGCTCGTTTCCGGAACTCAACCTCCGGACGTACGTCGACGGGCCGAAGGGTCGGGGCGTCTACTTCTTCAATCTCGACGCCGCCGACCCGGTCGGCGTCGCGGTCGCCAGGCGGCTGTTCGCACTCCCGTACTACCGTGCCCGGATGGCCGTCGACCGCGACGGCGAGGAGGTCCGCTTCGCGAGCGACCGAACCCACAGGGGCGCTCCGGCCGCGACGTTCGACGCGACCTACGAGACTGCGGGCGAACCGTTCACGCCGGAGTCCGGCACGCTCGCGGCGTTCCTGGTCGAGAACTACCGGTTCTACGCGGACGGACGACGGCTCTACTGCGGCGAGATAGCCCACGAGCCGTGGACGCTGCGGGAGGCGACCGTCGACCTCCGGACGAACACGCTGTTCGACGCGAACGGCTTCGACCGGCCGAGCGGGGACCCGCTCGTCCACGCCGCGGAGCCGCTCACGGTGACCGCGGACCGGATCCGGCGGGCCTGACCACCCGTTCGTCGTCCCCGGGCCGAACCCGATCCCTTACGGGAACAGCCCGCGGTACTCGTGGGCGCTCGCGGTGCGCTCGAGCGCGAGCGTGTACGCGGCGGTCCGGAGGTCGGGGACCGCCCCCTCGTCGTAGCGCTCGATGGTCTCGTCGAACGCGGAGCCGATGCGGCGCTCCAGCTCGACGTTGACCGTCTCGAGCGGCCAGGAGAACTCCTGGGAGTTCTGGACCCACTCGAGGTACGAGACGATGATCCCGCCGGCGTTCGCGAGGATATCCGGCACCACGGGAACGTCACGGTCGGTGAGCACCTCGTCGGCTGTCACCGTCGTCGGGCCGTTGGCGGCCTCGACGATCGCGCTCGCACGGAGGTCGTCGACGTTGTCCGCGGTGATCACGCCCTCGACGGCCGCGGGAATGAGGACGTCGACGTCGAGCGCCAGAAGCTCCGCGTTCGAGACGAGGTCGGGGTCGTCCTCGGTGGGGCTGCCGGCCGCCGTACCGCGGAGGTCGCCGTCGACGTACTCCTCGATCATGCCGCCGGCCTCGACGTGTGCGCCCAGCGCGCCCACGTCCAGCCCGTCGTGGTCGTAGACGGCGCCGGTCACGTCGGAGGTGGCGACGACCCGCGCGCCCGCGTCGTCGAGCAGGCGGGCCGCGTTCGAGCCGACGTTGCCGAATCCCTGGATGGCGATGGTCGCGTCGCTCAGGTCCCGATCGAGGTACTCGAAGAGCTTCTCGGTGACGATCGAGACGCCGCGACCCGTCGCCTCGACGCGACCGGGCGTTCCGCCGATCTCGAGGGGCTTGCCGGTGACGACCTTGGGGACCGTGTACCCCTCGTACATGGAGTAGGTGTCCATCATCCACGCCATCGTCTGCGGGTTCGTGTTCATGTCCGGGGCGGGAACGTCGACCTCGGGGCCGATCATGCGACGGATGCCCTCGGTGTATCGCCGGGTGAGCCGTTCGAGGTCGCGCTCGGTGAGGTCCTTCGGCTCACAGATGACCCCGCCCTTCGCGCCGCCGTACGGGAGGTCGACGAGCGCCGACTTCCATGTCATCCACCCCGCGAGCGCCTCGACCTCGCGCTGGGAGACCGTGGGGTGATACCGGACGCCGCCCTTGAACGGCCCGCGCGCGCCGTCGAACTGACACCGGAACCCCTCGAACACCTCCACCTCGCCCGACTCCAGCTCCACGGGGAGCGTGACCTTCAGCGTTCGCTCGGGGTGTTTGAGTCGCTCGAAGACGTCGTGGTCGACGTCCGCGTACTCCTCGGCGCGGTCCATCTGTGCCAGCATGTTCTCGAACGGGTCGTCGGCCATCGTCCGAGATTCCTCCATGATCGATTATATTCCTTTCGCAAATATTGCGAGAGCGTGTAAATAACACGCATGGGCGGGATCACCTCCGGCGATCCCGACTCGCCGCTCGAGCACTGCTCGAGTCCTGGCCATCCTCCGTTCCGCCGGATCTTATAAGCGGTCGTCGACAACGGTTGACCATGAGCGCTCGACACGCGACGGAGGAGAACCGATGACGGCAGCGCGACTCCATCCACGCGTCCGGGTCGTCTGGATCCTCCGTGCCGTCCTCGCAGCCGCGATACTCACCGCCCCCGTCGCCGGCGGGTTCTACTTCGGGTACCTCCCGGAGTGGGCGCCGGTCGCCGTCGGGGCGACCCTCCTCGCTCTCGGCGTCACCCACGCGTTCCTCCGCTACCGGCGCTGGAGCTACGAGATACGCGAGGACGCCCTCTACCTCGATCGCGGCGTGATCACACAGGTCAAAACGACGGTCCCGCTCGTGCGCATCCAGCACGTCGACTCGCGACGCGGCCCCGTAGAGCGGGGGGTCGGGCTGGCCTCGTGTGTGGTGTACACCGCCGGCTCCCGCGGGGCCGACGTCCGCATCCCCGGGCTGACGCCCGACGGAGCGAGCGGCCTCCGCGAGGAGCTGAAGCGACTGGCGATCCGGGCCGACGGGGAGGACGCGGTGTGAAGCTCGCGCCCCAGTCGATCCCGTACCGCGCGCTCCAGAAGGTCGCCGGGATCGTGGTCGTCCTCTTCTTCGTCGTGAACGACAGCGGCTGGGGGTTCCCGGCGGCCGCCGGCGCCGTCGGCGCGATCCTCCTCGTCGCCGGCGCGTACGAACTGGCGTACTACCGACGGTTCGAGTACGAACTCACCGATGACACCCTCGACATCCGGTCGGGCGTGATATCGCGGCGCGAACGGGAGATCCCCTACCGCCGGATCCAGAACGTCGACGTGAGCCGGAGCGTGATCCAGCGCGCGATCGGCGTCGCCGCCGTCGACTTAGAGACCGCGGGCGGATCGAGTACCGAGGGGTCGATCCGCTTCGTGACTCCCGAGCAGGCCACGCGGCTCCAGCGGGAGGTTCAACGGCGAAAGTCGGCGAGTTCGCCGGCCGAGGGGAGCGACGCCCCCGCCGGCTCGACGGGGCCGGTCGAGGAGGACCTGTTCGCCATCTCGCCGCGCGAGCTCGCGTTGGTCGGGGCGCTGTCGTTCGACGGCCGGCTCATCGGGCTCCTCGTGTTCGCGGGGTCGGGCTCCGTTCCCGTGTTGTCCGGGTTCCTCCCGGACGCCTCGGCGCTCGCGCTCAGTGCGGTCGCGGTCGTCGCCGTCGGGGCCCTGTTCCTCGTCTCGTGGGCGATCGGTGCGGCGGTGTCGTTCTCGAACTACTACGGCTTCCGGCTCTCACGTGCCGGCGACGAACTCCGGTACGAACGCGGGCTGTTCCGCCGGTACAGCGGCTCGATCCCGACCGAGAAGGTCCAGACGCTGACCGTCTCCGACAACCCGGCGAAGCGCGCGCTCGGGTACGCGACCCTCTCGATCGAGACCGCCGGTTACGCGCCCGGACAGGGCGGCGAGTACGGGAGCGAGGCGGCGGTCCCCATCGCGAGGGTCGGTCGTGTGTACGAACTCGCACACGAGATCGAGTCGTTCGGCGAGCCGTCGTTCCGGCGGCCCCCACGGCGGATCCGCTGGCGGTACGCGGTCCGGTACGCCCTCGTCGTCGCCGTCCTCGTCGGGGTCGCCTTCGCGATCGACTGGTACGTGACAGCCGACCTCCCGTGGTACGCGCCCACAGCGCTGCTTCTCGCGGTGCCGCCGGCCGCACACCTGAAGTGGAAACACCGCGGCTACTGGCTCGGGGAGGACCACCTCGCGACGCGAAACGGATTCTGGAGTCGCAGCGTGCGGGTGGTGCCGTACTACCGGATCCAGAACGTGATCGACAGCCGGACGGTCTTCCAGCGACGGTGGAGTGTGGCGACAGTGATCGCGGACACCGCCGGAACCGGCTCGCTCGTCGGTAGCGACGCCGCGGCGGTCGACTTCGACGTCGACGAGGTCGTGGAACTCGAGGCAGCGCTCGGCGACCGGCTCCAGCAGGCGATCCGCGATCGTCGGGAGTCGACGACGTCCTTCGAGTGGTTCGACGACAGCCGCGACGCGGACCGTGAGGGTGATCACGGCAAAACCGACGAGAAGCGCGTCGACGTCCCCGACGACGGCGTGGTCCGGCCCGACCTCTCGACGACGGGACGCGACTACTCTGAGCCTGCCGAGCGCGTCGACACCGGCGAGTACGCGGTCGACCGGTTCCCCTCGGACGCGCCGGTACCCCACCGATCCGAGATGGGGAGAGACGACACCGAGGACGGAGAGGACACCGAAAACTCGGAGGACGGAGACGACACCGAGGACGGAGACGACACCGAGGACGGAGACGACACCGAGGACTCGGAGGGCGGAGATGACGCGGACGACGGCTCGGAACGCTGAGAGGGAGTTCACGCCGGCCGAACGAGCCCGATCGTCCCATCGACCACGGGTGTCGACGTCGGTCGGTCCGCCTTCGAGGCGTCCCGCGAGGCTTTTTTATGGGTCGTGCCGTAAGGACGGGTAACTGAATGAGCGGACGAGAACACGACACGGCCGAGCCCGACCTCCAGTGGTGTCACGGGGCGGTTCAAGGCGTGTCCCGTACCTTCGCGTTGACCGTGGACGTGTTGGAGGAGCCGATGGCCTCGCAGATCTGTCTCGGCTACCTCCTCTGTCGAGTCGCCGACACCGTCGAGGACGCGGGCCACATCCCGCCGGAGCGACAGATCGCGGTCCTCGAGACCTACCGGGCGGCGATCGATCCCGACGCGGGGACCGACATCGGGGACTTCCGGGCGACCGTCGACGAGTGGCTCCCCGCCCCGGAGGAGCGGAACGCGGACTGGGAGGTCGTTGCCCGGTCGCCGACGATCGTCGCGACCTTCGAGGACTTGGAGCCCGAAGCGCGCGAGGCGATCGTCCCGCCGGTCCTGGAGATGGTCGACGGGATGGCGATGTTCGTCGACCGCCACGCCGAGGAGGGCGGGCTCCGGATCGGCGACCGCGACGAGCTCGAACAGTACTGTTACTACGCCGCCGGGACGGTCGGGAACCTCATCACGAACCTCCTCACGCGCGGCGAGGTCGGCGAGACGCGCGCGCGTCGACTCCGCGAGACCGCCGAGGAGTTCGGCCTCCTCTTGCAACTCGTGAACGTCTCGAAGGACGTCTACGACGACTTCACCGAGGAGAACAACGTCTACCTCCCCGCGAAGTGGCTCGAGGACGAGGGCGTCGACCAGGACGCGGTGATCGACCCCGAGAACCGCGAGTCGTCCGCCCGCGTCGTCGGCAGAACCGCCGAGTACGCCCGGTCGTTCCTCGACGACGCCCAGGCGTACCTCGAGACCATGCCGCTTTCCCACGGTAACACGATGGAGGCGTGGACGGTCCCGTACCTGCTCGCGGTCGGGACCCTCCGGGAGCTCCGCTCGCGACCCGAGGACGCGCTGACCGAGCGCGGAGTGAAGGTGTCCAGACAGGAGGTGTTCGCGGTGATGGCCGTCGCAGGCGAGGCCGGCCGCGACTCGCTCGCGGAGCTCAGAGAGACCATCGCGAACACGCCGTACCACCGGGCGGTCGAGCCCGCGGACTGAGACGGCCGGTCGGCTCACCCCCCCCGACACGTTTCACGCCGTCCACGACTCAGATCCGACTCCGGGCCCGCGTCACCGCCGGCACCGAGACGCCGATCGTCTCCGCGAGCGCCTCCGCTGTGCTCAACAGCCACTCCGCGCGCTCGACACGCGAATCGAGGTCGCCCGGACCGATCCGGTACGCCTCCACCAGTTCCTCGACCGTCGCGCCGCCGATCCACTCGTCGAGGATCCGCGCGGTCTTCACCGACTCCAGCCATCCCTCGAAGTCGGCCGGCTCGCCCATTCCGGTCGTCAACCGTGCGGCGTTCGCCCGGGCGAACCGGTACATCTCCGCGCGCTCGCGGTTCCCAAGGTAGGTGTCCTGCATGTCCGGCGTGTCACAGATCACCTCGAGGACGGTGAGCGTCGTGGCGTGTTCCATCCCGACTGCGGTCCGGAGTCCCTCGACGATCCGCGCGCCGGTCTCGGGGCGGACGTACTGTCTCGAGGTGGTCTCTCCGACCGGTGTCGCGACGATCCGGTAGGTCTCGGCGTCCCCCCGCCGCCGGACCATCCCCGCGTCGACGAGGTCGTCGACGGCGACGGCGACGGCGTCGGCCAGCCCGCCGGCGCCCGTCTCGCGCGCGTAGAACGTCCCGTCGAAGACGTCGAGGATCTCCGCTTCCGTCTCCGCGAACCCCGTCGCGATCGCCGAGAGGACGTGCGTCCGGAGCGAGGCGGGGTCTGCGAGCGTGGACTCGACGGCCTCGGGCTCCCCCTCGACGTATCGCTCCACCAACTCCTCCCGGGTCGACGCCTCGCCGACGAGGACCGCCTCGCCGTGTGGGTCGAGCCCCGGTCGACCCGCCCGGCCACACATCTGGTGGACCTCGAGCGTCGGCAACCACTCCATCGACGAGCCGGTGTACCGTTTCTGGTCGCGGACGACGACCCGCCGGGCCGGGACGTTCACGCCCGCCGCGAGCGTCGGCGTGGCACAGATACACGCGACCTCGCGGTCGCGGAACGCCGCCTCGACCGCAGCACGGTGGTCGGCGCGGAGCCCCGCGTGGTGGAACGCGACGCCCGCCCGGAGACACTCCGCGAGTTCCTGGCCCGTCACCGTCCCGTCGATGTCGGCCACGTCGTCGCCGACCGCCGTCGCGGCGTCGACGATCCCCATCCGTTCCGCGAGCCCGTCCTCGGCGAGCCGCTCGGCGAGCGTCGCGGCCTCCGCCCGCGAGCGGACGAACGCCAGACACTGGCCGCCCCCCGCGACCGCGTCGACGACGAGGGCGGCCGTGAGCTCCGTCGCGTCGGGGCCCTCATCGGCGTCGTCCGCCCCAGCAGGGACGGGCTCGGCGTCCGAGCCGTCGACCTCGACGTGGCGTGTCGTGCCGTCGTCGAACGCCACCTCGCTGTCGACACAGACCCCCGTGCGGAGGTCGACGGGCCGCCACGTCGACTCCACGAGGGTCGCGTCGAGCCAGTCGGCGATCTCCTCGGGGTTGTCGACGGTCGCCGAGAGCGCGACGACCTGTATCGCCGGGTTTCGCCTGCGGAGCGTCGCGAGCGTCACCTCCAGGGTCGGGCCGCGCCGCTCCGCGCCGAGCAGGTGGACCTCGTCGACGACGACACACCCGAGGTCGTCGACCCACTCCGCGCCGTTGCGGATCGCGGAGTCGACCTTCTCGCTCGTGGCGACCACCACGTCGTGGCCGGCGAGTTCCTCGCCGGTCGCGTCGAAGTCGCCCGTCGAGATCGCCACGTCGACGCCGGGCAACGCCGCGAACGTCTCGTACTTCTCGCGGGCGAGCGCGCGAAGCGGACAGACGTACAATCCCGGCCCGTCGGCGGTCAAAAGCGCCGTCTGCGCGATGAAGGTCTTTCCCGACGCGGTCGGAACCGCTGCGACGACGTTCGCGCCGTCACAGACCCCGGCCTCGACGGCGGCGACCTGCGGCGGGAACAGCTCGCGGATCCCTCGATCCGCGAAGTGGTCGACGAACCGATCGGGAAGCGGCAGGGAACGGACGCGCATCCGACCGTGGGTTCGGCGTGACCGTATTTAAATAGTGCCGCGGACGGTTACGGGACGGGGTTCGATACGGCTCACTCCTTGGTGTCGAACTCCCTGAAGAGCCCCTCGAAGTCGTCCGTCTCCGTGACCGCCTCGAGCGAGCGGTCGACCTCCTCGCGGAGTTCCTCGATCCGTGCGGTCAGCTTCTGGTACTCCTCGTTGTCGGCGAGTTCGCTGGCGCTCTTTTCGGCCTCGAGCATCGCCTTCTTCGAGGTCAACGAGAACAGGTTTTGGACGCCGCTATCGTACGTTCCACGTCGGAGGAGCCCTTCCACGGTCTCTTTGAGGGTCTCGCTCGCGACCGGTTTGACGAGGTAGTCGTCGAAGCCCATCTCGAGGATGTCGAAGTCGGGTTCGACGGCGGTCACCATCGCGACACGGCAGTCGATCCCGCGTTCCCGGACCGCTGTGAGGACCTCGTCTCCGGAGAGGCCGGGCATCCGCCGGTCCAGAAGGATCGCGTCGACGTCGTCGTCGAGTTCGTCGACGGTTTCGAGCGCCTCGTGACCACCGTACGCCGTCCGAACCCGGTACTCGTCGCCGAGCCAGGCGGCGTACAAGTCTGCCAGATCGGGTTCGTCCTCCACGATGAGGACGAGCGGCGGTTGTTCACTCATGGGTCACCCGAGCGACGACGAGTTCGCTCACACGTTTCGTCTCGCCGCGGACTATATTAAAATACCTCTTCGATCCCGACAGAGAACCGTGGCCACCGTGGACGCGCACGGGTACCGGACGTTCAGACCCGGTCACGCGTCGACCCCACCGAGAACTGTCTCTTCGGGTCCGTCGTATCCCGTGACGGTTCGGTCCGCGATGGCGACGAAGGGCGTCGGAAGCATCCGGTGACGGACCTCGGTCGCGACCCCCTCGTACTCCGTCGGGGCCTCGTCGTTGCCGTCCGCCGTGTGGATCGAGGCTTTCACTATCGCCCCGTCGTGGGCGGTCGCCAACGACTCTCGAAGCGCGTCGACGTTCTCCGGCGTCACCGCCACCTGTATCCGTTTCGCCCCCGGTGATGGCCTCACGCGCGTGCTCGAAGACCGTATCGAACCGGGTGACGATGTCGATACGGTGGTGCTCTAACCCCGGGGCCTCCCAGCGCGTCTCGAAATCGTCGGCGGCCTCGGGGAGCTCCTCCGCGCGCCGTCTCAACTCCGAGAGGATGGTGTCGGGTTCCGACGCACGGGTCCGAAGCGTGTCGCCGTCGTCCGTCTCGACGTATCCCTTCTCCTCGAGGTCCCGGAGGACGTCGTCGATCCGCGCGGCGGGGACGCCGCTTTCGTCCGCGAGCTCAGTCGCGCTCGCCGTATCGAACTGGCGCAACGCGGTGTACGCCTGCGATCGGTATCTGGAGAGGCCGGCGTCACGCAACACCCGACACAGCTCGGATGCGTCCATGTCTCCGTACAGAGGTAGGTAGGCATTAAGTCCAACGCGTGGGATCCCGCCACACACGCGCGGGAAGCGGTCACACAACACGTCCACGGGGAGCGGTCACACCACACGTCAGCGGGGAGCGGACACACTCCGCCGAGTACTCACTCCGTGGGGCTGTAGTTCGGCGCCTCGTCGGTGATCATCACGTCGTGTGGGTGGCCCTCCGTCTGACCGGCACTGGAGACGCGGACGAACCGGGCGGTCTCGTGGACCTCCGGGATCGTGTTCGCCCCGACGTACCCCATCCCGGAGCGCATGCCGCCGGTGAGCTGGTGGAGCTCCGAGGCGAGGGTTCCCTTGTACGGGGTCGCCGCCTCGACGCCCTCGGGGACGAACTCCTCGTCGCCGTCGTCGTCCTTGAGGTAGCGATCGCCGCCGCCGGACTTCATCGCCCCCACGGAACCCATCCCGCGGTACTGTTTGTACTTCTTCCCCTGCATGGTGATGACGCGTCCCGGGGCCTCCTCGGTGCCGGCGAAGTACGACCCGAGCATGACCGCGTCGGCCCCGGCGGCGATCGCCTTGATCGCGTCGCCGGAGTAGCGGATCCCACCGTCGGCGATGACCGGCACGTCGTGGTCGCTCGCCACGTCCGCGACCTCGGAGACGGCGGTGATCTGTGGCATCCCCGCGCCGCTGACGACGCGAGTGGTACAGATCGACCCCGGCCCGATGCCGACCTTGAGCCCGTCCGCGAAGTCGACGGCCGCCTCGGCGGCCTCCCGCGTGCCGACGTTTCCGACGACGACGTCGGCCTCGACGGTCCCCTGTATCGCCTCGGCGGATTCGAGCACGTTGAGGTTGTGTGCGTGCGCACAGTCGATGAAGACCACGTCGGCCTCGGCCTCGTCGGCGGCGACGGCGCGCTCCTCCTCGAAGGGGCCGACGGCCACGCCGACGAGCAGGCGACCGTCCTCGTCGCGGGTGGCCTGTTCGTGCTCGCGCCGCTGTAGCACGCCCTGCATCGTCACCAGCCCGACCAGGTGGTCGCCGCCGTCCACGACGGGGACGCGCTCGATCTTGTGGTCGTACATCAACTCGAGCGCCTCGCGGGCGTCGACGGACTCGGGGGCGGTGATCACCTCGTCGGTCATCGCCTCCCTGACCGCGTCCTCCTCGCCGACCTCGAGGTACGGGCGGATGTCCGTTCCGGAGATGATGCCGAGGACGACGTCGTCGTCGTCGACGACGGGCGCGCCGGAGACGCCCTCGTGTTCCATCAGCCGGTCGGCCTCCCGTACCGTGTCGTCCGGCGACACCGTGACGACGTTCTCGCGGCGGATGACGAGCTCGTGGGCGCGTTTGACGCGTTCGACCTCCGCGGCCGTCTCCTCGACGGTCATGTTCCGGTGGAGCACGCCGAGACCGCCCTCGCGGGCCATCGCGATCGCGAGGTCGCTCTCGGTGACCGTGTCCATCGCCGCCGAGAGGACCGGGAGGTTCAGTTCGACGTTCTTCGAGACGCGGGAGGAGAGGTCCGCGTCGTCGGGTTCGACGCGGCTCTCCATGGGACGGAGCAGTACGTCGTCGAACGTCAGTGCTTCCGGTACGTCGAGTTTCGCCGAGAACCGGTCGGAATCTGTCGCCATGTAAACCGTCGTGAGAGCGGAATCAAAAACGTTGCGAGTCAGCACGGATGTGCTGTGAATTCACATTCGATCGCGTCTGGTTGATCAGGATCGTGGATGGATCCGGTTCGGCGACACCGGTGGCGACCGGCGGTCGCCGTGGAGTCGATGACCGCGTTCGGATAATCGTGATCTGGATCGCTCCTCATAGTATCTGTTTACCGGCGTATCTTCGAATAGTACGAGAGATCACCTACGATCCTTCACCCGGATATATAAATATAGATTTCAAAACGACCGGGTCGTGCGATCGTTCCTCACACAACGTTTAACCCACGCGCAACACGTACTACGGGTATGGACTCCGACAGTCCCGTGAACGTGCGTATCGCCGGCCAGCCGACGCTCGAACTCGGCACGCCCTTTACAGCCGGCAATACGCACACCGTCTTTACACGGACTCGTCGGACCGAGGTCGGCTCCGACTCCGATGGCTGGATCGGTCATCGGAGGTCGCCCGCTTCCCGCCGTGTGCCCCACGGTCACGGGCATCATCCCTGAATGAGCGTCTCACGTCACCCCGTCGCGCTCCGCTTAGAGCAGCAGGTGGGTGGCGCGACGAAGCTACTCGCGACGGTAATGGCGTTGCCGCTCGTCGACGGCATCTTCCCTGCGCTCGTCGTCGCCGGCGTGCTCGGATCGGCGGCGGGCGTCGTCGAGACCGGGATCCTCATCTTCGGCGGCTCCGCGATGATCGCCGTGATCCTCGCGGAGATGGACGGCACCCGCCGGGAGATGGTGGTCTCGATCCTGCTCATCGGCGCGGTGATCGTCCCGGTCGCAGCCATCGAAGCGGCGTTCGCGCCCACCCTCCGCGGGTTCCTGGAACTCGCCATCTTCGAGCGGTTCGCCGGGCTCGTCATCCTGTCCATCGCCGCGAAGACCGCCAGTGCCGAGTTCGGCAAGTACCTCCCGAGCCCCGCGGTCATCATCGGCTTGGGGCTCGTCGCGAGCTTCGACCCGACCGGCTTCGCGATCGAGACGTCGACGGAGTACGTCGTGAACGGCACCGCCGCCGCTGTCATCGGCGTCGGCTTCGCGCTCTCGGTCGCACTGATGTCCCCGCACCTGCGCGGCCGCGTCGACATCGACCGGTTCCGGTTCGGGTCGGCCGTCGCGCTCGGCGTGCTCGCGCTTCCCATCCTGTTGCGGCCGTTCGGCCTGATGCAGACGGAGGTGCCCATCGCGCTGGCGGTGCTCGGCGTCACCGCGCTGTTCGCGTACGACCCGAACGCCGACGGCGTCGGGGCTCCGGACGCGTCGGACGACACCGACGAGGGCGACGATCCGGCGGACGTCGACGACGGGGGTACTCCCGACGACGGCTCCGGAGCGGACGCCGTCGATCCGACGGAGCCGGAACCGACCGATCCGCCGTTGGACGTGCCGGACGCTCCCGGGGGTCCCGTCGACGACGTGGCGGTGACCGCGACCGGCGACGACGGGGACGGCGAGGAGCCGTCGACCCCGTTCACCGAGGACGACTCCCGCGCGCCGTGGCTGTGACACGGATCGCGTCACCGGGCAGTTCGTCTCGCCACGATCCGTCCGCGCGGTCCCGACCGGCTTGACGGGTTTTAGGTAGCTCCGTCGCATAGGTCGGGTATGTCAAATCGCGTCGTGCAGGGTCGGATGGTGACGCCGGAAACGCTCGCGGAACTGGTCGAAGGGGAGTCGGTCCTCGAAGCCGAGGACATCGCCGATGCCGACCGCGAGTGTCCCGACTGCGGCGGCGACGTCATCAGCGTCGGGTACATGCCGAGCGTCACGGAGTTCGTCACCGGGTACAAATGCCAGGAGTGCTCCTGGAAAACTACAGACCGGGACGAATAGGGCCTCATACCGACAGGTTTGGGCTCTCTGCTGGTGCGAACACAGTACTACACGCGGACCTAGCTTCGAACTCCGAGTTATGATAATAGCTCCCACCGGCTGGTATAATATCATTAAACACACATATTGATGGTCCTGATAAAATGTTGACCGTATAACAATATAGGATCCACAGAATAAAGATACGGAATTTCCGTATGAGCGAGCAGGACAACTCGGGGATCAACACAGGGAAAGTACGAACGGATAGTACGGGGGCATCGTCTGAAGCGCTACAACGTCGTAGCCTTCTCCAAATACTGGGAACGATCGGTGCAGTTGGATCGACAGCACAGGGTGTGGGTGGTACAGCTAGCCAAACCGGGAACTCAGCCACCACACAGCAGTCGATCATATCCCAGACGACGAGCGACTGGAGACAACAGACGAAGCTGTTTGCCGATGATGGTGAGAGCGGTGACTCTTTCGGAAAGTCGGTCGCACTGACGGCCGACTCTGTTTTGATAGGGGCACCAGGAGAGGGTTCAGCGTACGTGTTCAGACGCTCAGATGGCGTCTGGACACAGCAGGCGAAACTTATTGGTGACGACGGCGATGGTAGTACCCAGTTCGGCGAGTCGGTCTCACTGGACGGTGAATTTGCTCTTATTGGAGATCCGGCTGGAACAGGCTCAGCGTATGTGTTCAGACGATCGGATGACACCTGGACACGGCAGACAAAGCTCACCGCCGATGACGGTGATGAGGGTGACGAGTTTGGTACCTCGGTCTCGCTGGATAGTGAGATCGCTCTGATAGGAGCGTCTCGTGACACGGTTTCGGGTGATACTGAATTGGGGTCGGCGTACGTGTTTGAGCGATCGAATGGTACGTGGACACGGCAGGCAAAGCTTGTCTCCGACGAAGAGGGTTTTCAGTCCGAATGGTTCGGAACCTCAGTCGCAGTAGATGGTGAGACCGCTCTTATCGGAGCTCCGGTTGAGTACGATTCCGAAGTGGGCTCGGCGTACGTATTCAGACGGGCAGACGGCGTGTGGACACAGCAGGAAAGACTCGTCACCGACGAGGCTTATCTCGACAGGAGGTTTGACCGTTTCGGTAGCTCCGTCGCTCTTGACGATGGGACTGCGCTGGTAGGGTCCGCGGGGTATAACTCGGAAGCAGGCTCGGCGTACGTGTTCAGACGGTCAGACGGTACGTGGACTCAGCAGGCAGAACTCGTCGACGACGATTTAGTAACCGGTGACCAATTCGGAGCGTCGGTTGCGCTGGATGGAGACAGTGTCTGTATTGGAGGCGAGGCAATGGGCGCAGCGTACGTTTTTAGGCGGATAGATGACACCTGGACACAGCAAGCGAAACTCGTTGTCGACAATAGCGATGATCTCGAAAGGACAAGCACTTGGGTTGCGCTTGACGGGAAGGCTGCCTATGTAGGGGTTCCGGATGACTCGGACTCGAGTGGTGAGGAGGTGGGTTCGACATACGTGTTTGACAGGGGTTTCACTGAGTTTGAAACAGCCGTGAAGTCGAAACTCGGTGTGGCAGAGGATATCGATGAGGTGGCTATCTACCTCTCAGAGCTGGAAGACGTGAAATCGGTCATTTCGGGACACAGGGAGTCGCTCTACGACGGTGAGATCCACAATGAGGTCGCAGAAGATGCCACCACACGACTCAGGCTTGGCGAAGAGATCTCACACAATCTGTTGATCAACACCAGCGACGAGACGGCGATAGAGGGCGTAGAAGAGGCGAATATCGCCGTCGATACGACACGGTTCTCGATCGATCTGGGAGTTTCGCTAGCGTTGAGCCAACTCGCACTCGTCGACGTCGTCGCGGACTCCCGATTCGGCTACCTCATTCCGAACGCAGATATGCTTCGTCAGAAACTGGATACGGCGATCGGGGAACTGATTGGCTACACGTTTTCCCAGGCGATGCAATGCGAAGCTCTCTCGGAGATCAACTCTATCGTTCAGGAGGGATACGACAGGATCCTCGATGCTGAATTCGACGATTTCGAGAGCTTTTTTGTCTTCATCTCGGATAGCGTTTCGGCGACTGTAGCAAACCTCACCATCATGCAAACCATTGAAACGGGAGGTGGATTCGTCCCCCGCAGTGGACCCGAGTTTACCCTCATTGATTCGTTTGCTAACGTCGAAAGTAGCTTGGACTACCTTAACAAGGAGCTGAAAGCCGAATCCCTCGTTAATCAGGGCCTCGACGGAACGAAACAGGGGATGATGGACGCACACGACGACGCCGAGGAGCTACTTGATCAAATAGCCTCCACGGCGGATACGTTCCTTTTTGAGCTGAACGAAAGAATAGACATTCCTGGAATTCTCGAGAACGTATTCGATCTCATTGATGGAATCCTCAATGGCGATGCCATTTCAACGGTGGATGCCGTGACCCTCGTCTCGCTGGGTCTCTTGCCAAAAGCGTCCTTGGCTATAACTACAGTTCAGATCATCGGAAAATATGTTGGAGAGTTCTCGATCCGTCTCATGATGACGACTCACGCCTGGGGAATTGCTGGCATCCAACGCGGAGATCCGATATCGCTTGCGGATATCGATACTCTCGTACCAGATATTGATAGCGTACTGGAAGGTCTTGATCCGACAGAGGATCGATGGGGTGAGTTCGCATGAGTACCTCGCCCGAGACCCTTCTAGAAACACTTTCTTCCGAGTTGTCGAACGGAGAGTTTGAATCGGCTCGTTCGACGGCGACAGAGCTAGAGGAGAAATATCGAACTCGTCGTGGAGACGAGGTCGTACGGATCCAGCAGTCACGGGCGCTGTATCTTGCTGTCAAACAGGAGGGTGTATCGTTAGAGGAGGCCTCAAAGCTGAACGAGTTTTCTGGGCTGGGCGGTGGTACACAGTTCCTTCGGGCGCTATTGCTAACAGTGGTAACTACGGTAGTCGAAACACATGAAGAGCTAGTAGCTGAAGAGAGACTTGTGGCGGTGACTGATGTCGCACAGGCCCTTATTGACGAATTGTTGGACGCAGAAAAGCGACTTGTAGAAAAGACTTCCTCAACGCAAAAAGTGATTGACACATCCGAAATCCCGCCGTCAGTGCGTCTTACTGTCGATTCAGTCGATCGACGATCGATCTCTGTAGATGAAGAGACCGCAATCAGGACGACGGTCACAAATGTGGGTGAGGCGACCGCCGATGGTGTTGATATACGGATCGGATCTACCAATGGGATTACTCCTGATACTGAGAGCCACACGATTGGCGCGCTGGGTGCTTCTGAAAAAGTTGAATTCAGCCTCCACGTCGTCGGAGACGGATCCGGCAGTCAGTCAGTCGATCTGCGAGTCCATTCGGACAACGCAGGAACGGATCTCGCCACAGTCGTCCTCACGGTTCAAGAAGAGCGTCTCTCACCTATCGGTAACTTCGAAAATTCGCCAACCGACCCCGACGGAGACGGTCTGTACGAGGACATCAACGGTGACGGCAGGTTCGATCTCGTTGACGTCCAAGCGCTATTTGCCAATCTCGATGATGAAACTATCCAGAACAATCCAGAGGCCTTCGATTTTAACGGTGATGGCAGTGTTGACATTGTTGACGTCCAACAGCTATTTACTCAACTCTGAAATCGCCCCCCTCAACCAAACCCTATCGTTGACTGACTCAGGATACACTCTTTGTCTCTCGGGCAACCAGTGGCAGGGGCTAGCGGCGACGTCATCAACGTCGGGTACATGCCGAGCGTCACGGAGTTCGTCACCGGGTACAAATGCCAGGAGTGCTCCTGG
>NZ_QMIM01000013.1 GCF_003287355.1 Halorubrum sp. 48-1-W | reverse complement strand
CATGCCGAGCGTCACGGAGTTCGTCACCGGGTACAAATGCCAGGAGTGCTCCTGGTCGGACGACGACAGGGAGTAGAGAGGGTGGTCGCGTCCGTCGATCGCTCCGGATCGAAACCCCTTTATCCGCGTTTCGGCAACCCACACTCGCAGAAGCGCGGGGCTGTGGCCAAGCCAGGCATGGCGACTGACTCCAGAGGCCACGCCCGGGACGACACTCCAGACTGATATACCGAGCGGGCGACTGATCATCGCTCGCGTTGACGACCCTCTGGAGTTCCGAGGCGTACCGGAGATATCAGTCGATCGGGGGTTCAAATCCCTCCGGCCCCATCTTAAAATTAAACCTTTGTGAACCTGAGGTAAAAGTAGAGCCGGGGATCTGCGAGTTCTGCGGACTGTACATCACCGAGGTCAACCAGCGGTGCGCCGCGCTCGACCAGGGGGTGTGCCGTCCATGAGGCTCTGTCCGAAGTGCGGATCGAAGCTGACGCGAACCTCGAAGCCCGGTAGCGGGATCCCCTACGATGCGTGTCCCGACTGTAGTACGGGGGTGAGCTATCAGCCCCGAGACTGCCGTCAAGGAGCATCGCGAACAGATCGCGAACCGACTCGGCGAGCCGGATCGGCTCCAGTTCCCGAGCGGATGGACCACGTCCTCCAGTTGGCGGCGCGCACAGGCCGCGCCGTCGCAGGTCGGCCCAGTGAACCCGGCGGAATTCGACGTACTGCTCGGCTACGTCGACGACGACGTCCTGCGAAGCGACCTCGAGGATCTCGGCAGAACGGAGACCACACCGCGCTCCGAGCTCGAACGCGACGCGCTTCTCGGTATCGTCGGCTGTGTCGACGAGTCGATCGACGTCGGTTCGACTGAGCCACACTTTCTTCCCGGCTTCGTCTTCGTCGTGATCCCCCAAACTCATCGCTCGTCTGGGTATCTCGCAAACCGGACAAAAAGTACCGATCAGGGGTGGTCTGAGGGTGGATCTTGGGCTCTAGGGTGAATTTCGTCCGGGAAGACACGGATTCTCGAACACTAACTTTTGTTAAAATATACAGTCAGTGATAGCTTTCATCGGGCCGTGCTGAATAGAACGCGCGAGTCTTGTACTGAGTTATCCTCGGAATCGATCAGACCGGTTCGTTCAGTACAGACTAGAAATATATCGATTGGATTATCTTCGATTATTAGGCGAGTAGACTTTTCTACCTGTGTATCTGGGCTATCCTGGAGCCGAGGCTGCCCGGATGGGGAGATAGACAGCGAGACACTGTCCAGCCGGCGGAACAAAGTACGTTCAGGTACAATTTATAAGGGGATGAGTGTCTTGGTAGCCAGGCTGGACCGAGTTGTGCGGCTGTACGGTCGATACGGACCGTCACGGTTGCCGCTCGGAGACCGACAGGAAGTGGGGGCTGGCTACAGTATGGCCGCCGGTGTCCTCGCCGGTGGAATCGTGTTTGCTCCGATGATTGCGCTGGTTACGGGATCGGTGGGCCCCGCAGGGTTTGTTCTGTCTGCGGTTCCGGTCTATCTCGCCACGGGATTCGTGGTCGGGGCGCTCACGTGGCGCTTCCTGCCGTCGAGTGTCCCATACTACAGTGCCGTCGCAGCGTTGGTCACGGTCGTCGGAAACTACCTCGCCGGGACTGCCGTGTGGTTGCTACTGGCCCCGGTGTACGGCTACGAGGTTTTGAACCCGTACGTGGGGGCTGACCCGCCGACCTCGCTCACCGAGTTCCTCGGAGCGTTCTTCGAGCTGTACCCCCTTACCGTCTTGACAGTGGTCGTGTGGACAATCTGGATAGCCGTCCCACTCAGCCTAGCTTTCAGCTACGTCTACGAGCGCAGTCGTAGCGGAGAATAGCCGATACGTTCGCAGGCACATTCTATCGGCTGATTCAGAATTTATTTGAGGAAAATAACGCAGTTCTCGTGCTAACTACATCTTCTCTATCCAGCACGCCGCTTCTGAGAGGAACCCGAGAGTTATCGGTTAGTCACCGCTCACGCGAACTCTCCGAGCGCCAGTGGATGATCACGTTCCCGATGGCGAACTCGTCGTCGATCTCGCCATCCCGGACGATTTGAATGGTGTTCTCGCCCTGTTGTAGCGTCGCGCCCGTGACGGTATCTATCCACAGTTGCCAGCCGTCCGAGGGAGGGAAGTCGAACCCCGTCAGCGGCTCGCCGTTGACAAGGACTTCGTGTCCGAACGTCCCCACGTCGTAGAGCTGAATCTCAAAGTACGCGTCGAGTGGCTTCGTCGTCGTGACCTCGAACGTGTGAAGGGTTGAGGCATCGCCAACGAACTCGGCCCACTCTATGTTCAGCGCGTCCGGGTCTTCGCCCAGGTGTTCGAGGACGGTGACGAGTGCGTAGTCGGTGTCCGGTGACATGTACTGGCTTTCGCGGACAGGACGCTTGTACGTACCGTCTAATTAGGTAGCGGGCTACAAGAGCGGTTCTCTGACACGCTTTTATACTCCATCCAATCGTGTGGGCGGTTCGTTCGCCCGAAGGCATGGAACCGAACGCTGAGTCGCTACTGAATACACAGCGCATATACAGAAGGTCATGAAACGGTCTTCTCGTCGTCACGGAAGAGGATGGAGACGGTTTATCGTTGTGGTTGGCCGCTATCCGGATGAGTGTGAGCGCCTCAGCTATAGTCACACCGTGGTCAAACCAGTCGAATGTTGCCATACCTTTGTTGGGTCGTCGGCGCAAGCACGCTCTTTTTGCCATTAAAACAGATCGATGAGTCCCCTCGCGGCCGCGACCAAAATGAACACGTAAAAGACGTTTCCGACGGTGGCGAACAAGAGAAAACGGCCCAAGGGATACTTACTCAGACCGGCCGGAATACTCATCAGCCCCCCCATACCTGGAATAGCGTTCGTCAGACAGAGACCGACGCCGCCAAACCGATCAAACATCCTGGTGACGAACCACATCCGCCGCTCGCCCATCTTCGCCCGGATGAAAAACGGAAGACGGTTTAGATACGGCACCCGTCGGCGAATCCCGACGAACTCCGGACGGTCCTCGTTTAACCCTCGGTACAGCGTCCACTGGCCGAGCGTTGAAGCGGCGACGCACAGCCCGCTGACGGGAAAAAGCACCACCACAGGCGGGTCGACGATAACGACGTATCCGAAGAAGAGCGCCCCTGAAGGAATAAATTTCCCGATAATCATCCCGTCAAAGTAGAATACCACAACTAAAAGTGGCGCGCCGACCGCAACGGTGAGTTCCGTCCATGGAATGGCAGGGACGCTCATGACCTTCCTGTTTCCTTTATCACCTACGTTACTTGAATACTCTATGTACTGTGAGACGCGTTCGTACACGTTTGCTTTCTACGAACTATTCGTGTATTTCAAACAAACGTCTAGAGATGAATCGAAACGATCTCGACTGAGAGTATCGATTTCGCGGGGTTTCCTATTTATCTCAGATACGACACGGGCGAAGTAGAGATCAACCAGTCTTCCAGAACTCAACCGCTGTATCGCGCGTGCGATTTTTGACACGATCCGATCTGTTTTGCCGGTATCGCAGTTACAGTCTGGCTCTCGTTTCACGGCCAAGTACAGTCTGTTCTTGGGAGACGAGATACCGACGGACTCACTCGGTGACGGTCACTGTTCCGACGTCCTGTGAGTCACCGGCCTCCGGGTGGCTTTCGGCCTCGATTCGACCCGCGATAAGGTACTCGCCGGCCTTTTCGAACGTGCGAGAGAACTCGAACTCCGGGCCGCTGAATCCCTCGCAGTCCACACCGCCATCAATCGATCCTTCACGGGTTTCGACCGACGTATCGTTGACCAGCAGTTCGGCCGTGAACTCGGCGTCGCCGCCGAACGTCTCGACGCCGAACGAGACGTCCGCCGACTCGCCGATAGCGACCGTTTCTGGTTCGAGACTGACGGGGACCACACCGAGATCAGGTCGGTCCTCGTAGTGATCGACGGGTATCGATTTTTCCGCGTGAACGTTACCGTCGGAATCCCGGACCCTGACCGTCTGTTCGCCCGACTCTCCGGATAGACCCATGTCCTCGTCGAACTCAACTTGCCACCGCCCGCTCTCGTTCGGTTGAATCGGAAGTCCACCGACGACTTCGCCGTCCTCGACGACCACCAGCGTCAACGCCTCCTCGCAAGACCCGATGCGTCCGTTGACGCCCCCGCCATTGGACGGGCCGAGGTCACACACGTAATCGACTCGCAACTCCCCGTCTGTGATCTCGACACCGGTACACTCCTGATCGGAGGCGCAACCAGCAATACCCGGCGCGGGCGCACAGGCCAGCGTTGCCAGCAAATTCCGTCGTCGCATCGGTTATTCCGACTTCCGTATTCGGCGGTAAGTACTTTCTCCTCGGGAAATTCGACGGTTATTCGCTTCGTACGCCGGAACTGAGAGAACGACCTTCCAGATCAGTAGTGCTTTGAAATTCGGTTACGGCGTTGGAGTATGAACGACGAGACGGTCGGCATCGCACTCGTGGTCGCCTCCGCGGTTGGGTTCGGGACCCTTGGGATTTTCGGCGTCATCGCCGCCGAAGAGGAGCTATCGATACCCACGGTGCTCTCGCTCCGATTCGCACTCGCTTCGGTGATCATTTGGACTATCCTGTGGTCTCGCGGGCGACTACACATTCCGAGCAGACGGATCGTCGCGATCGCCTTCGTACTCGGTGCAGGTGGGTACGCGACTCAGAGCGCGCTGTATTTCTTTGGCCTCGAGTTTATGACCGCCGGGATGGTCGCGATCGTTCTCTACACGTATCCGGCGTTCGTCGTCGTCCTCACCGCGGTCGTCCATCCGGATCGCGTGACGCTGCCGCTGATCGCCGCATTAGCGCTCTCGATCGGCGGCGTCGCACTCATCACTGGTGCCGATCCGGCCGGTGTGGACCCGCGCGGCGTCGTCGTCGTCCTCGGTTCGGCGTGTGCGTATTCCTTTTACATCCTCGTCAGCCAGCGTGCGCTCACGACGGTACCCGCAGCGACGCTGACAGCCTTTGTGTTGCCGGCGGCCGCCCTCAGCTTCCTCGTGTTCGGTGCCGGAACAGGGTCGTTGACGATGCCGGCCACCCCAACAGCATGGGGGGTGATCTTTGGGATCGCGATGCTGGCCACTGTAGTTCCAGTACTCACGTTCTTCGCTGGCATCGCAAAGATCGGTGCGAGCCGAGCGAGCGTCATCAGTACCGCCGAACCGGGCGTGACCGTCGGTTTGGGGGCGTTGGTGTTGGGAGAGCCCGTTTCAGTCGTCACGGTCGTCGGCGGCACGCTCGTCGTAGTTGGCGTGCTCTTAATTCAGCGCGAAGAGACAGTGTGAGCGACCGGCCACAGAGTCGCGTTGACCGCTCACGAGGTCACTCGACCGTCTCGAGGAATCTGCTCCATCGCAACACAGTTTTGGAGAATACCGACTCTGTTGGAATCATCAGTCGCTGATAGTTTGTTTGTGCCGTGCTGAATATAGAGCGCGTATCTCGCACAGAATTATTCTCTCATTCGATCAGGTCGAATCGTTCAGACAGACTGCGAACCGACAGACAACCGGACAAATACACTGTACCTCGCTCCGAAGTAGCCGCGCACGTTGCCAGCTGATTTGTTATAACATCTATAAGATATCAACAGAAGAGATATGTCTGTGGGGATTTATGAAGTCAGACTACTACGTTGTCTCATGGGCATTTCAGATATACTTGAAGGTGAGATGACAACAAAACAAATGGGAGTTATAATGATTCTCTACATGGTGGGTCTGGTGGTTTTTGGGGCACTGGCAGTTATCGTGATACACGGTCTTGGATGGCAGTGGCTATAGAGAACCGCTGTAAGGCGGCGACGGACGATTGTCAAGTCAAAAACTTAAATTGAGGCTCAGCGATACCCGATGTCGAATCTACTCCGACCAATGAGCAGGCGCATTCTATCGGGTGATTCGGAGTTCAGATGAAAAAATAGGGTAGTTCTCGTGCTGACTGTATCCAGCATGCCATTCCTGTCAATCCCAGAGGATTCCAACAGGAGCCTGATACCGAAAAACGAGATCGAGCCGAGCTACTGAACCGGCTCGACCGTTATCGCGCCGTCATCGGTTTCGTCGGCGGCCACGTGGCCGTCATCAACTCTACCATCGTCGTCAACGAGTCCCCAGTCGCGGAGGGTGTCTTTCGGGATCGTCACCCTCGCCGCTCCCGTTCCCGAGGTCTCGAACCTTCCGAATCTCGCGAGAAATCCACTCTCACGGACGAATTCCGGACTATCCAACCTTCGGGCTTATTGCGTTTATTGACTTTATTCCACTTGAATACGGAGGTTTAGTAGATTACTGACACGAAATCGAACTTTTCAGGCGACCTTGTCAAACTGATCGTTCCACTGTTTCGCGATCCGGATGCGCTCAACGTAGATCTGCTGTCCCACTCGAAAGTCGTGAGAATATCGTAGTGCCACACTCGTCACACGACGGCACTCAGCAGTTGGTTTAGTATCTCGGGTTGGAGGGAGAACTCGATCGTCATCGAGAGGATCGGGAGAAGTATCGACCCGATCAGCCGGGCGATGACGGACACTCGGAGCGGATACAACCGGACCTGTTGATACGTCTGGTACTCGTCTCGGAGTCGGGTGAGTTTCTGTTCGGTGACGGGATCCGTGTCCACGAGGTCCGCACCCGCTCGTGGTTCCCCGGCTGCCCGCTTCAGCTCCTCGTATTGATCCCGTATGTTCTCGAGGATCCGCTGACGAATCGCGTTTGCGCGCTGACTGATAGTGATCGTTGGATAGAGAAACGAGAGTCCGATGAAAACGGCGTACACACCGCCCATCACGTAGATGAGGGACCCCGCGAGTGGTCCGACCGTCGCAGCGTACTGTAGTTGAAGGGGAAGCAGTAGCGATCCGATGGAAAACAACCCGGTGGTTCGGATCGCGTACGTCCCGACGATGCTCATCCCTCCGAGTCCGTCCGGATGCATGGGATCGATTCGGAGTTCTAAGGAAGCGATGTTCCGGATAGTAAGGATCGTCACGGCGACCAACAAAAACCCGATGCCCACGATCACCCCAATCCAGAGCAGCACGGCAAATACCGCCCAAAACAGTGGATCAGCGGCACCGAAGAGGCCATGTTCCCGGATAAACGGACCTCCTCGAGCCATCAGGATCGGGATGGGGATCGACGCGAGGACGGCCGTCATCCACCAGTACCGATCGATCACACGGCTGTATCGATCTACCACGCGCTGCGCCCGGTCTCGGTCCGAGGAAGCCACAATCGCGGTTACATCGCGGCGGAACGCCGGGAGGAGGTTCGCCTCGTAGTACCAGATCAGGTACGGGGCCACGAGCAGAACGAGGAATACTGCGGCGAAGCTGAAGAGGTACCCAAGGGTCATGTACTGCCAGCGAAGGATCGGATACGCGACCAGTACGATAGTCGGTGGGAGACCGAACAGTAGCGTGCTCGCCCCAGCGTATGAGTTCACGCGCCGTTCTCCACGCTCGATCCATGCCGTGATCCACAACTGACAGTCCACCGAGTCAGCATCCAGCGCGTGCCTTGCCTGTGATTCCTCCATAATTCACTCAGTCACTCGCTCGTCACAGTAGTCAACTACCCCACCCTAAACGCCTTCGGCGTTTTGAGGGTGGGGCTTGTCCGTGAACTCGGCCTCGAACCCGTCCGGGTGGGCGGTAAATCCGCCACTCGGCGTCACAGTTCCAGACTTAAGGGCAAGTTGGCTGTTGCCCGTCCGCCGAGACGACTGTTGGCCCCGACGGACATACCGCATTCCAATGTTCTTCGCCGCATTATACTCCGCGTTCGCTTCCGACTCGCATTTCACGCATCGGAAGTCGTTGCGAGTCGGGCGATTCTCGTCTGCCTTGAGTCCCGCCCCGCACAGCACCGCACAGCACCGCAACCGCACCTCACGCCTCCCCAGCCTCGTCAGTCGCCCGGAGCGACGCGGAGGGCGACTGACTCCCTCGCGGGCTCCTCGTGCCCCTCCGGGGCACTCGGAGGCGCAGGGCGAGAGCGAAGCTCTCGCTTGAAGCCGGCGCGAAGCGCCGGCGACGCCACCGCGACATCTGATCACGCCGGGAGCACCACACAAAAGTTCTCCACTTCCGGAGCCAGCGAGATGACCTGCGCTTTCCGCCGTAGCTCCCTTCGCCGGCTCCCGATACGCGTCTCGACGTTCCGAATGGAGTCCATGGGCAGCGAATCGACGTCGTCGACGCAGACGGTCTTCACGCCCGCGTCCTCGACGGACGCGCGGACGTAGTCGAGGTCGCCAACGGAGTCGGTCTTGATGACCTCCCCAGGCACGTGGTTGCGGAGGATCCGGTCACCGGAACGGAGCTGAGATTCGGCGCTCATCCTTGGGTGATGGTGACGAAGTTGAGGACGAACTCCTGTGGCAGGATACCGCCGTGGTAGAAGCGGGCGTCGGGGACGCCCTGATTGCGGAACCGCTGGATGGGGTCCGCGAGCGTATTGACGTCGGTGTCCTCGTCGAGATAGCCGAGCTGTGTACGCTCGTCGAGACGGACGCCCGGTGTATTGTCGGGAAGGTTCCGCCCGGCGATCCAACGGTGAGTGACCTTCTCGGCCTCGTCGGGCGGATAGATGTCGTCGATGTCGACCGTCCGGGGAAGGGAGACGAAGCCGTGGTCGGCGAGGATGTACGCGCGGTCCCACTCCCCGTGGTCGAGTTTCTCGGTGATGATGTCGGCGATGGAGTCGATCCGGTCGTCGAAGACGGCCTCGAAGTCGGTGAGTTCCTTCTCGCCGGCGGAGTCGATGTCGTTCCAGTAGTAGGCGACTCGCGTGTTGCCCCACCCCGCGTCGTCGCCGTCCGCTTCCACGATGTAGCTCCAGCCGTCGTTCTCGAGGAGCTCCTTCCTGCGGTGGTAGGAGATCTCGAGGCCGTTCCGCTTCGGGACGAGCGCTCCGCCTTCGAGGCCGATCCCGAAGCTGAATTTGCTCCCCGGCGTGAGTGCGGCTTTCCCGAACTCGGTGGCGGACGGCAGCGTCCCGACCCAGGCATCCTCGCTGACGTCGAGGCGCGGAAGTTCACGGCGGACGGCGTTCGCGAGCTGGTGGGCGAGGTCGAAACGGAGCGCGTCGATGACGAAGAGCGCGACGCTCTGTCCGCTCTGTAAGTGGTCCTGCTCCTCCGAGAAGAACTGGTGGGCGTGCGGTTTCCCGACGAACGGCGCGCCCGAGTCGACCTGGTCGGTGACGAGCTCCCCGAGTTCCGCCAGGTAGTCGAGGTACTGGGACTCCGTGAGCGAGGAGCGGAGGTCGTCGAGCGAGGACGTCGCGGGATGTTCCTCCGGGAGGTCGTCCTCGGGCGTCCCGGAGATGATGAGGTTGAACACGGCGTTGTCGATCTGCCAGGTACCGTCGTCGACGTCGCCGTAGAGCTCGACGACGTCGCTCGTGTCGCTGCGCCCCCCCCAATTATCGATTTCACCGGCGAGTTCGGCGATGTCGATCGCCTGCTCCCAGAGCGTCGTCCACGGTACCTCCCCGTAGGCGTTCTCGAGCGTGTCGTGTCGCCGTCGTGCGCGAACAGCACAGCTCTCGTAGTCGCCCGCGTGGTAGGTCGACAGCCAGGCGTCCCAGAGTTCGTGTTCCAGGGAGGCGTCGACTGGACAGTTCGAGAGCGCCCACGGGTCGTCGTGTTTCCGGAGGACGTCGTGCCAGTAGCGCTGGCTCGGGTCGAGGTAGTGGTCGGCGAGCGCCTCGGCGCGGTCGGTCCTGCTCAGGACGGACTGGAGTTCCGGGCGGGAGACGCCGACGCCGGACTCCGACGACGACCGGTACTCCGCCGGGAGGGTGGAGCGGTCGAGACCGGCCTCGACGAGCCACTCCGCGACGGCGCAACGCCGCGTTCGCCGGACGATCGTCTCCGGGTCCGTCGCGTCCTCGACGGCGTCGATCCCGCCGTCGACGAGGAGGTCGCGGATCTTCAGGAGGTCCGGCGTTTCCGGGAGGCCGTCCGCGTCGTGTTCGAGGACGAACCGGACGGGGTCCTCGTGGCCGTCGAGGACGATCTTCGTCCGGACGCTCCGGAGGTTCGGCAGGCCGCCCTTCCCGTTCAGCTCGCCGTAGAGCGTCTTCGCGACCGTCTCCCGGTCGTCGGCGTCCTCGTAGGTCGTCCGGAGCGAGGTCGCCTGGGGCCGGTCGTTCTCGAAGCACCGCACCGCGAGCGTCCCGACGTGCGCCTCGATCTCCCCGCCTGTGTGCTCGACGTCCCGGAACCAGTCCACCTCGTCGGTCTTCGCCTGGGGGACGTACCAGACGGTCGTCTCTCGTGGCGCGTCCGCGCGTAGCTCCAGCGGCGTCGTCTCCGCTGTGTTGAACGCGTACCCCAGGGCGTCGGCTTGCCCTCGCACGACGTCCTCGAGGAAGCCGCCCTCGTCCCACCAGAGGACCGTGGGCTCGTCGTCAACGGCGTCGTCGACGGCGGTCCGGATCGCCTCCCGCGTACACTCCGGGATGGTCTTCGTCGCGGGCATCGCTACAGCACCGTGTCCTCGACGGTCTTCGGGACGATCTCGGCCTCGGCGAACGGCGTGACGTTGATCGCGACGTCGTGTGACCGGTTGGGCCGGTAGCCGGCGGTCGTGATCTCGGAGAGGGCGCGGTCGGCCCGGTCGTTCCGAATCCCCTTTGTGAAGTCCTCGCAAGCGTCCGCTATCTCCCAGGCGAGTTCTTCGTCCTCGTCGACGTCTCCGGGCTCGTCTTCGGGGTCATGCTGGCGGAGCCGGTAGGTGACGTTCGCTTCCGCGCGCTCCCGCAGGTCTTCGACGACGTCCTCGAGATGCTCGCGTTCCGCCTTGTCGAGTTGGGCCGTCCGTCGTGAGAGAGGGTGCTCCGCCATGATCCGGTATGCTCGAGTCGAATCACAGCAGGGTCATTAATGGTGCCGGTCGGAGGAGTCGAGCGACGAACTGCTCACACCGACGTCTCGATGACGACGATGCTCCCGTCCTCCAGGCCGTCGAGCGTCTCCCGGACGCCCCGGACGCGCTCGAGGAGCGTCCCGGCCTCGGCGAGGAGTTCCTCGACACGCGCCTCGTCCGGTCGCTCCTCGGCCTCGAGGGCAGTGGTAACCTCGTCGGTGACGTCGGCGTTCGGGAGCTCGACTCGGAGTTCGTTGCCCCGCTCCTGTAGCGTCTTCCAGCGGTCGTCGTCCGGACGGGCCTGCCTCGGATCCTCGGCTGCCGCCAGTAGCCGATCCACCTCCCTCGGTTCCGGCGGGACGGCCGCGCCGAGCGTCACCGCGATCGCGTCGGTCGTGGGCGAGTCCGGATGTTCCTCCTGTAGGCGGTCGTGAGTAGCACACAGCGACGCCCAGCGCGACCCACCCGCACCTTCGGTGAAGAGTTCCCGACACGTCTCGTACGTCTCGAGGTCCCCCACGAGGGCGTCGTCGGCCAGGTCGGATTCGGTGATGACTTCGCCGCTCCGGACCGCGGTGAGGACGTCGTCGAGCGCGTCGAAGGCGACGCCCTCGAACTCGGTCGCCCCCCGTTCGAGCACGTCGTGGACCTGTTCGTCGTTCTCCCGGAGCCGATCGGTGAGCCGCTCGCGGATCTCCACCGGACGCTCGCTGGCCGGCGTTTCGCCGGTTACCCGACGGTACTGCTCGGTGAGGTGATCGACGCGTCTCCCGCGTGCGTCCTCGATGCGGGCTTCGACCGTGTCGACGCTCGGGACCGTCGAGGCCGACGCGGTCTTCCGCATCCGGGCGGCGACCGTCTCGTCGATGCCCAGGGACTCCAGTTCGTCGAGGGCCGTCTCGAACCGCTCCCAGAGCGACTCCTCGTCGGGTGCGGGAACGAACAGCTCCCAGGCGACCCTGAACGTCTCCGCGTCACTGAGCACGGCGTCCAGATCGGTCCCCGACCGCACCGTCGACGTCGAGAGCGTCTCTCCCTGGAGCGCCGGTCGGAGGACGGCCTCGAGCGCGTCGAGGTCGACGCCGAACTCGCGTTCGACCGCGGAGACGGTGCGCTTGACGTCCATGCTGTTCCCAGCCGCCCAGTCGCCGAGTTCCGCCATCCACTCGTCCGGTCCCGAACCCGCCACCGAGGAGCCGACGACGGTACCTGCGAGCGTCCGCACCTTCTTCGGGTCGGTGATGTCGACGTCGAAGCGAACCTGGAGCGACGTCAGCCCGCCCTTCGTTCGGACGGCACGACCGATCGCTGCCGGGTCCGTCACGTATTGGATGTCTCGTTTCAGCGCGATGTCCTCGTTCGAGGTCGCGAGCGTGATGAGCAGCGCCGCGATCGACTCCCGCGGCGTTCCTCGGTAGTCGCCGTTGGCCGTCCGTGTTTGTCGGAGGACCGTCTCCGCGTCGACCGCCTTCCGTGACTCGTACCGGTCGACGAACGCCGCAGCCCACCCCTCCTCCGTGAAACCGGCTTCGGCCGTGTCGACGCCGAGAAGGGTCGCGTCGACGTCCGTCAGCGGCCACGACCCGTCTCCGCGGAAGAACGACGCCATCGCTTTCGCGTCGTCGACCTCGACGAGCGGCCGCGACAGGACACGCCGGTGGTCCCCGAAGACGGACGTGAGCGTCCCGCGAACGGCGTCTTCGAGTGCAGCCTCGCGCGTGCCGACCTGCTCGTGAACGTCGTGGACGCGCGCGTCCTCGATGATCTGAGCGATGGCCGCTTCGAGGCGTCGCTTGTTCGTCCGATGCTCGCGCTGTAGGTCCTCGTGTGTCTCCGTCTCCGCTCCGAGCACCTGTTCCATCCCGATGACGTTCCGGATCCGATCCAGGACGCCATCCGGAACCTCGATGGCGCACAGGAGGTGCTCGCCGCCGCTCAGCCCGTCGTTGACCTCCTGCCAAATGTCGATTTGCTCGGCGAGCTCCTCCGGACCCGTCGCGAGTACCCGCACACGGAGCGCATCGTGCTCACGGTTCGGTGCGCGAGAGACGGTATCGAGGATCGAGTACTCGTAGCGGAGGGGGACGAGACGCTCGTCGCCGACGTCGACCTCGTGTCGCGTCTCCTCGCTTCGGAGGAACGAGTCGTGCTCCCGGAGTCGAGCCTCGACCCACGCGGAGAGCTGGTGAGGGGAGACCTGTTCGGCTTTCGTCTGCGCACGGCTCAGGATACCCTCCTGTTCCTCGGAAACGAGCGTGTACTCCTCATCGCCCTCGTCGGTGGTCTCCGTGAGGACGAGGCGTTTGTCCACGAGGGTTTCGAGCGCGTCCGTCGTCTCCCCGACGACGGTGTCGATCGACGCCGTGACGTCACCGACGAGCAGCCGTCCGAGGTTCTCCGGCGTCGCCGGGACGGCGGGAGTCCGGTTCAGGAGGTAGAGTGCCTTCGCGACGCGCACCTCCCGGGCATCCTCGTCGCCGAACGTCGGTATCAGGGTGCTCCCGAGCATGTCCTGCACCCAGATCGGAACGTACGGCGTCTCCTCGACGAGCAGATCGAAGAGGACGTCCCATGTGACGAGTGCCCCCTCCGCTTTGTCCGCCCACCCGAGCTTCGTGAAGAGCGAGCGCACCAACACGAGCAACGCTCGACCCTGGATGTAGTCCCTGTCGGTCTCGCGCCCCTGCGTGACGAGTTCCTGCATCACCGCCCTGAGGAGCGAGAGGTCGTACGACCGGAACGGGTAGGACGCGACGGGATCCGGGTCCACGCTCGCTATCGAGCCGTACGCATCCAGCGTGAGGTCGGGCATCGACGACAGGAGCTCGGAGACGCGATTCCCCCCGGTGGTGCTCTTTTCGAGCCAGCGCTTTCGGACGACGATCTCGGTGTCGGCCCCCTCGAGCGTGACCTGTCGTTGCGTCCAGTGATCGTCGGCCGATTCCCCGATGAGGCTCTCGCGAGTGGCCGGGGGGGAGTACTGTCCCGTCGTGACGACGACGGGGTTCGGTCCGTGCTGGAGGGCGTCCATCGTCTCCTCGAACTCCCGGTATCGCTGCGTGCTGTCACCCACGAACAGTGCGACCTCGTCGAGCCCGAACATGAACTCGGCGCGCGTTCCGCCGGAGCGTCGGTCGAGGGTCTCCGTTGCCGTCTCGACGCGCTCGACCAGCTCCTCGGGGCCGAACGATTCCGGGTCGACGTCGGCGACTGCCTCGTCGATGGACGCCTTCACGTCCGCTTCCGTGTCGAGGTCAGTGTCATCGGTCTCCGGCAGTTCCGGGAGGGCGCTGTAGAGCCACGTTCGCAGGAATGCTTTCTCGGAGCGGACGTCGTCGAACGTTTGCCCCTCGTGTTCGAAGCTCTGCAGCGCTTCCCAGACACCGTCGTACTCCATATCGAGCCGCCACGCCCACTCGAGCAACCAGTTCGGATCCGTCGGATAGCCGAGTTCACGTCCCATCCCTTCGAAGATGAGAAACGGGAGCGGCGGCTCCTTCGAGGCGTCACGGTCGAGGAGATTGAGGAAGACGGGTTCGAGCCGGTCGACGTGCGAGTTCGTCAGTGACTGCTGGAGATCGTTGAACCCTGCCCACTTCTCGGCGAGCTGGTCACCGAGGTCGGCGTCCGGCGAACCGCCGTCGACGACGAGGCCGGTGAGCTTGAGGAGGTGGGTTTTCCCGGAGCCGAAGGTCGCCTCGACGTAGAGGAACCGTGGCTCGGCCTGCGCTTCGACGATGTCCCCGAGCTCCGTGAGAACGCGCTCCGCGCTCTCCGTCTGGTGGAACTCGCGGACGTCCGTCGCGAGATCGTCGCGGCCGCGAACCGTCTGGACCTCCTCGAGGTCTCGGGTCGGGTCATCGCGGAACAGCTCTCCGAGACTCATTGGAGGTCCTCCTCCCGGACCTTTCCGTCGATCTGGTGGGCAGGATAGTAGTGTCTCGAGTCGCCGCCGTAGATGTTCAGTTTCCCGCCGACGAGTTCGCCGGGGAAGGGGATGCCGATGGTGGATTTCACCTTTCGCCGGTCGAGTTCGTCGAGGAGCTCCGAAGCCCGCGAAAACGGATAGAGGCTCCCCAGATGGAGCAGTAACACGATGTGATCTTGACGTTCCGCGTCGTCGTGGTCGAGTTCCGTCTCGAGCATCGTCGAGACGAGCTCCTCAGTGAGTCGGTCCTGAAGCGTCGTTTCTAGCTGCGCCGGTTCGATCGCCTCACCGAGGTCGACCACGAGGCGGTACGCGTCGGTCCGAGCCAGGAGTTCGTCGAGCCAGATCGGCTGGACCGTCGCCCCTTCGGGGAGGGCGGGTGTTTCCTCACCGGCAACCCAGGTTTGGAGGCGCTTTGCGACCCGGCGTTCGAGACGGGGCTGGACGGCCGCGATGACGAACGGGTTTCGGATGCCGTGTCGACCGTTCGCGAACCGAACGAGGGTCTCCTTGAACGCCCGGTATGCGGTGGTCGTCATCGAATCACCACCCCGGTATCGGTCTCCTCGACATCGACTGCTCCCGATCCGACGAGACGCGCGAGCCGTTCGTCGATGGACTGGCGATCGTCCGGAACGACGCCGACCGCGTCTACATCGTCGGGTGAAACGTCTCCGAGAACCGTTTCGAGCGCCTCGAGGCGTCCGCGAAGGTCATCCAGCGGGACGTCGACCGCTTCGTCGAGCGTTTCGAGGGTCCGGATCTCCGCTGTCACTCCCTCGAACTCGGTCTCTTCGTCGTTCAGCAGGGGCCGTATCGCGGTCTCGATCGAGTCGTACCAGTCTTTCACGTTCTGAAGCGGTGTGATGTATGTGCGTTCGAAGCCTCTCCGAGCGCTACCGGGCCGATCCGCTAGCGGACGGATCCAGTCGTTCGATTCGATGTCTTCAGCGAGCGCGTGTAGGTCGTGTCGGTCGGTGTACGCCTCCCACGACCGTTCGAGGTCACTCGTCGCATCTCCCTCGAGCGTCCCGACGAGTCGACTCCACCCGTCCGCGGTCCACCACGCGCCGTCGAACTCGGCGACCCGCTCCCGGCGAGCGTCGATGGTCGTTACAGCGCGCTCCTCGAGCCAGTCGAAGCGGCTGTCGCCGAGCGTCAACTCCGCATCCCAGCGGCCGAGGGTGGATCGTCGGAGCTCCCACGTTTCGACGACGTCGTCGAGCCACTCCCGCTCTCGTTTCGTCTCCTCGATCGCGTCCAGGAGGCCGTCGTCCCGGTCCTTGATGGTTCGTAGCCGTTGATCGGTCGTGTCTCGACGACGTGTGAGCGCTTCGAGGAACGACTCCAAGAGGGACGAAACGGCGTCCGTAGCCACGTTTTCGTGAGCTAACTGTACGTCCTCCCGGAGGTTACTCTGTCGAATACGAAGCCGTTCGTCGGCGCGACGGAGGTTGATGAGCCCGGTCGTGACGGTCTCGGTGGTCCGTTTGAATCCGTGTGTTTCGAGAGCTTCTCCGGGGTCGGCGACCTCGAGCAGTTTGAGGCGGATCGTCGCAGCCGGACCGGTCAGAACCCGCTCGTCAGCGAGCGCATCCCCGTCCTCGTCGAGCGGAAGCAGACGTCCACGGCGACAGAACCCCCACAGGATCGCACGGAGGGCTGGACGGACGTCCGAATAGTAGGGCTTGTTGTCGATGATTTCGTCGAGAACCGTCGAGAGCGCGAGCCCGTCGTCGGTTCCGTTGAGTTGACGACCAGTGTTCACCAGCACGTTGTTCTGGATGGGCTGTCTCCCGGCGTCCTCCGTTCGGTTCGTCGATGGGACCTGGACCGTTCGGGCCCACCCCGGAAGCGGGTCAGCACCCTCCACGTTGGCGAGCTCCTGTAGGCGCTCGTCCGACACCTGGAGCATCATCGGATGGAAATCGTCCGGGTACGTCGCATCCACCGCGGCTTTCACCGCGGTCGAGAGACCGCGAATATCGGTCCGGTCTTTCACGGCGAACGATCCCGACGTCATCGCACTCACGACCTTACGTGTGACCGATCTCGCGCGTTCTTCGAGATCGCGCTCGACGGCGGGTGGCGCGTCACGAGCCTCGACTGCGTCCCGAAGCGCCCACCAGTCGACGAGCTGGGCCCGGAGGTCGTCTAACCCCTCCGTATCGATCTCCCAGTAGAGCGTGTTCTCTCCCATCCGGTCGACGTCCGCGTCGGGGTGGATACCCTGAACCTCGACGTCGATCCCGAGTGCGTTCTCGGCATCCACGCGGGTTTCGAAGTCGAGGGTGTCGACCGTGAATCGATAGGCGACGGGGTACTCGTCGGTCGTTTCGCCGTAGGGGACGGACTCCGGGAGCGAAAGGTCCGTTGTGAGATCAGCCCAGAGGTGTTCGTCGAGCGCCTCGAGGACGGCGTCCCAGTCCGGATTCGCTTCCTTCGTTTCGGTCTCGTCGTAGATGAGGCGCTCTTCCTGTGTCGCGAACCGATAGCGTGGGCCCGTTTCGTCGTCCGTCGGGCGGATATACTTCTCCATTCGGTCGAGGGATTCCTCGACGCGATTGGCGGTGGTGATCTGGGCCCGGCCGTCGAGGTCGGACATGACGGCGACCGCGAGGTTGTTCTCGTTCATCGGCACGATGTCGTGGACGTTCTGGAGGAGGAGGACGGCCTTCGCGACACGCAGGTCGAACTCGTCTAGCGAGCCGTCATCGACGTCGTCGGCGATTCCGTGGAGTCGATCCGGATCCACGGCGCCGGGTGCGGTCTTCGACCCCTCGACTACGCGAACGTCCTTCGGGAGGATCTCCCGTAGCTCCGGACGGATGAGTTCGTAGAAGTCGACGAGCGAGATGACATGGTCCTCCTCGCCCGTTTCGATCCACTCCGTCAACAGGCCGTGCATGAGCGCCAGGATCGCTCTCGCAGTCCCCGAGAAGATGGACTTCGCCGGGTCCGGTGCCTTCTTCCGCAAGTTGAAGAGGATCTCGAGGAACAGCGGTGCGTGGTACGGAAGAAACGGATAGCATTCGACGAGCTCCCCCCCGTCGATCTCGTCGAGTGGCGGCGTCGTATTCTGTTTCGCCTGGTTGTAGACGAGCGAGGTCTGCGGGTCGACCGACGTTGTCTCGAGGATCCGCTCGACGGTGTCGCGTCCGTCTGGCGTTTTCTCGAAGAGGCGGCGCTGAGCGATATCGCCGACGTGACGGCTCGGGAGCTGGTAGCGGTGGGGGAATCGGTCTTTGACGATGCTGAAGTCCGCACCGTGGGCGGCGAACTGTGGCTGAACGTCCTCGATCTTCGCCTGCGCAGTCGCGACGAGCTGGATGTTCCCGTCGCCGATATCATCGACGTTCTCTGCGAGCGTCTGGAGCTCGGTGAGCCGCTCGAAGTTCGTACCGACGAAGAGACTCACTTCGTCGAGCAGGAGCACGAGCTTCACCGGTTTGTCGCGTTCCCTTTCCCGTTCCCTCCGAAGCCTCTCTAGGCGAGCGACGGCCGTCTCCGGGTCGATATCGGATGGCTGGAGGTCCGAATAGCCGTCCCGACTTCCGACGACGTTCTCGAAAAGCTCCGGCAGTACGACGTCCGAGAGGGCCTGATACTGTTGAACTGCCCGCCAGAGGCCGTCGTCCTCGCTCCGCTGTTCCCAGGCGTACGTCGAATCTTCCGGAGTGACCGCATCGACGACTGACTTCGCCCGTCGTTGACGGTCCGGCCACGGCGCTTCGTCCTTGTACCAGTACTCGAAGTACGCGACGGCTATTTGCGGCGACAGTCCCTCCGAGAACGCGTCATCGACACCGGTGAGGAGTGGGTTCCGATGAGCGTGCCGGAGGACGATCTCGCTGAAACTCCGCTGTTTTTGCCCTTGGTACTTCAGTAAGTTCATGGAGATCGGAACGACGTGGTACTCGTCGTGAACGGCCTCCCATCGTTCTCGAAGCGCATCGAGTTCCGCGTTAGCACCGCCAGTCGGAGTGAGTTCGCTCCATACGGTCTCCCGCCGCCCCGCTACCCACGCGGTATCCATGAGGCCGTCGAGAACGGTCAGGAGGTGGCTCTTTCCGCTTCCATAGTAGCCGTAGAGCCAGTAGTTGGATCCGGTTCGCATGTCGTCGGCACGCCCGAGCGTGCGGTTGACGAAATCGGTGAGAAACCGTGCCGAATCCTCCGTCACGTGATAGGACTGGATCGCCCGAAACCGGTGGTCGTCTTCGGCGCTGTCGATCCGGACGGACTCCTCGAATCCCTCCGGGAGATCGTTGAACCAATCGCGCCTCGACATTAGACGTCACCTCCGGTCACCCAGTCGTACGTCGTCCCCTCCGGGCGGAGCTGGAGGTCACCGTGGAGTTCGACGAACGTCCACGCGTCCGTCCGAACGGCGCGATCGAAGAACTCGTTCCAGCGACCTTCGGGCTGAAAAAGGTACAGGAGGCCTCTCGGGGAGTCCACCCATCCGTCGCTGCCGACCTCATACGAGTATCCCAGTGAGACGAGGAGCGGGATAATACCCGTAGCGGGTGGCGATCCCACGACGTCCTGCCGTCCTCCGAGCACGTCGATCTCCCGCATCACCGAGCGAAACCCGTCACACCATCGGCGAGTCGTCGAGTCCGCGTAGTCGAAGGTGGATCCGTCCGTGTATTCCAACGAACGGAGGATATCCGTGAGCGTCTCATCCGAGAGATCCAGTGGCTCGTGGTTACTGCTCTGGAGGCGAGACGCGTACTCGTGGATGGCGTACCGGACCAGGGCGTCGTCCTCGACGAGATAGAGGTAGAGGACCTGTGCTTTGTCGCGCGTTGTCGCACATTCCTCCAGGACGGCGGGGAGATCTCGCGGGTTCGGGAGGCTCGTCGGGGCGTTCTTCAGTCGGGACGTCAGGACCCGGAAGATCGCCTGCGAACTGCTCCGGGTGCTCCGGTTCGAGAGCCGCTCGTCGAACCAGACCCGCTTTACGTCGTTCCAGTTGCCGTGCTCCCGGTAGAGTCGCGCGAGTTCCTCGGCACGCTCGACGAGGAGTCCACAGCGGGTCAGATCCGCGTTCACCTCCCCGGGTGAGAGCTGACGAGAGAGCGAAGAAACCCACGAACACCCGCCGTCAGATGAGATATCCATATCGCGGTGTACTGGATCGGGTCACTTTACTGTTCACGAAGGAGTCGATGTCGGCCACGGGTTCTCCCCCGTCGCGGTCGCCCCGATCCGGGACCGAACCCCGAACCGCCCACTCCCGTCGTCGATCACGCCGCGACGTGTCGAAACGATAAACTCGATCCGAATTCCTCGACGTTTGCGAACGGCTATCACACACACGGCGAAACGGTCGGGCATGGAGTTCCAGCTAACGGACGAACAGAAGCAACTCCGCGAGGAGGTCCGGCGGTTCGCGGACGACGAGATCCGGCCGGTCGCGACCGAGTACGACGTCGCGGAGGAGTACCCCCACGAGGTGATGGAGAAGGCTGGCGACATGGGGCTACTCGCACCGCACGTCCCGGTCGAGTACGGCGGGGTCGGCTACTCCTCGCTGGAGAACGCGATCCTCACCGAGGAGCTGTTCGCGGCCGACCCCGGCATCGGCCTCTGCGTCTCCAGCGCCGGCTTCGGCGCCGAGGCGCTGATGCGGTTCGGCACCGAGGCCCAGAAGGAGCGCGTGCTCCCGGAGGTGACCGCGGGCGACGCGGTGATGGGATCGGCCATCTCGGAGCCGCAGGCGGGGTCGGACGTGACCTCGGTCGCGACACGCGCGGAGAAACGCGAGGCGCGGAGCGACGGCACCGCGGAGAAACGCGAGGCGCGGAGCGACGGCACCGCGGAGAAACGCGAGGCGCAGGGTGCCTCGGAGCGGAACGGCAGCACTGCGGAGAAGGACGGCGACGAGTGGGTGATCAACGGCTCGAAGATGTGGATCACCAACGGCACCGTCGCCGACTACTTCGTCGTCGTCTGCGAGACCGACCCCGAGATAGCGGACCGTTACTCCGGCTACTCGCAGATCCTCGTCGAGGGCGACCGCGACGGGCTCACCCGCGACAAGATCACCGGGAAGCTCGGTATCCGCGCGAGCGACACCGCCGAACTCCGGTTCGACGACGTCAGGGTACCGGAGGAGAACCTGATCGGCCAGCGCGGGATGGGGTTCCTCCAGCTCATGCAGTTCTTCGACGAAACGCGCACCGCGGTCGCCGCGCAGGGCGTCGGGATCGCCCGCGGCGCGGCCGAGCGCGCGCTGGCGTACGCCGAGGAGCGCGAGCAGTTCGGCCGCCCGATCAGCGACTTCCAGGCGATCAAACACAAGCTCGCGGAGATGCACACGAACACCGAGGCTGCCCGGTGGCTCACCTACCGCTCGGCGTGGGCGGTCGACAACGAGTCCGGCGACCTGACCGCGCTCGCGTCGATGGCCAAGGAGTTCGCCTCGCGGGTCGCCGTCGACGTCGCCGACGAGGCGGTCCAGGTCCACGGCGGCGCCGGCTTCGTCAACGACCACGACGTCGAGCGACTCTACCGCGACGCGAAGATCACCCAGATCTACGAGGGGACCACGGAGATCCAGAAGAACATCATCTCCCGGGAACTGCTCGACGAAGGGATCTGAGCCGCCCCTTCCCGTCGACGCCTCCCGGCGTGTCTCCCTTGATCCCGGTCCCGACGTCCCGCCGGTCCCGACGTCCTGTCGGTCTCGCCGAGCCGGTCCACGTCCCGCCGGACTCAGTACTTCGGCTCCGCGCCGGTCGTCTCGTAGATCCGGTCCATGATCGCGTCGCGCTCGCGCGTCCAGTTGGCCATCGCGGCGGGGCTCGTCGGATACGACTCGTAGTGAGAGAGCAGTTCGTCCGCCAGCGACTTGGTCTGATAGAAGTTCCGGATGGTCCCCCAGTAGCCGAAGCTCTTGACCGCGGCCTTCAGCTTCAGGCCGAACGACATCGACGTCGACCCCTCGTACAGCGCCTCCGCGAGCTTCTCGCCCGGAAGCGACGCGAGAAGCCCCATCAGGTCGTCGACGTCGATGGCGGTCGAGAGGACGTTGTACACGTCGAGGCCGGCGTACCGCCCGCCGAAGTGGTCCATCACGCGCGTGTTGTACCGCCAGAGGTTCTCCTCGCTCACGTCGCCGTCGGAGACGGCCTTGACCGCCTGCTCGCCCGCGTACTTCCCGGCGTAGGCCGCGCCGGCGATCCCCCCGCCGGTCGTCGGGTTCACGTGCCCGGCCGCGTCGCCGACGGCCATGTAGCCGGGCGCGACCGCCGAGTCGTACGGTCGCCGCGTCGGCAGCGCGGCCCCGAGCTTGTCGCGCACCTCCGCGCCCTCGAACTCCGGCCGGTCCCGGAGGTCGCGTTTCAGCGCCTCGACCAGCTTCATCGGCTCCTCGTTCATCTGGAAGCCGAGCCCGGCGTTGATCTCCGTCGCCGTCCGGGGGAAGTACCAGAGGTAGCCCGCGGCCCGCTCGGTCGGCTTGAACACGAGCGCGTCGTCCCAGTCGACGGGCTCCGGCACCTCGACGATCTCGCGGTAGGCCGAACAGAACTGCGAGTACCTGACGTTCGTATCGAAGGTGGTCCCCTCGAAGTCGGCCTTGTCCTGAAGCAGGGAGAGCGAGCCCGCGCCGTCGATGACGAGGTCGGCCTCGTAGGTCGCCCGGTCGCCGTGGCGTCTCGCGTCGATCCCGGTCACCCGGCCGTCCTCGGCCTGGCGGACGTCGTTGACGACGGTGTCGTAGTGAAAGTCGACGCCCGCGTCGGCCGACGCGCCGATGATCCGCCGACCGTACTCCCAGCGGTCGATGACGGCCAGCTCGCCGGGAACGGGGATATCGAGGACGGTGTCCTCTTTCGGGATCTCGAAGCGCCCGTGGTCGACGCCGGTGTTCGTGAACGCCGGCTCCAGCCGATCCTTCGGTATGGCCTCCGGGAACTCGTCGGCTCCCTTCAGGGCGTCACCGCAGGCGATGTGGCCAGCCTCCTCCTCGTCCTTCCGCTCGAGGACGACGACGTCGAGCCCCTCGTTCGCGATCGTCGTGGCAGCGTAACAGCCGGCGGTGCCCGCGCCAACCACGACGACGTCGTACTCGTCGATGCTCATTACCGTGTCGTGTCCCGCCGCCGGCAAAACTCTTTGTTCCCGTTTCGGTTGCGGCGGCGGCGACGGAATCGCTGACGGCGACCGGACTGCGGCCGACTCCGCGGCCTCGCGCTACTCTTCGGTCTCGTAGTGGTCCCCGGCGGCCGCGGGGAGCCGGGTCCGCCCGACCAGCGCGAGGACGACGATCACGACCACGTACGGGATCGTCTGGACCAGCGTGTCGGGGACCGCGTAGCCGAGCTGTTGGAGCCGGATCTGGGTCGCGTCGAGCCCCGCGAACAGCACGCCGGCCCCCAGCGTCCCGAGCGGGTTGTAGTTGCCGAACAGGTACGCCACGATGGCGATGAACCCCTTCCCCTGGACCATCGTCTCGCCGGAGCCGACGAACTGGCCGATCGAGAGCGCGAGCGCCGACCCTCCCACGCCGGAGAGGACGCCCGACAGCAACACCCCGGCGTACCGGACCCGCGAGACCGAGACGCCGACCGTGTCGAGCGCCTTCGGGTTCTCGCCGGACGCCTCGAGGTGTTTCCCGAAGGCGGTGTGGTTCAGTGCCCACCACGACGCCAGCGTCGCGACGGCGACCATGACGGCGGAGTACCGCCACCCCACGCTCGCGCCGAGGTTCGGCGTGTTGACGCCGCCGAAGAAGACGGTCGACATGAACGGCGCGAGCCCCAGGGCGATGAGCCACACCGCCAGCCCGGCGATGATCTGGTCCGCCTTGAATTCGATACAGACGACGCCGAAGACGCCAGCGAGAACCGTCGAGGCGGCGATCCCGGAGAGGAAGCCGATCCAGATCGCAGGGATCCCGAGGACCGCGTTCCCGATCCCGACGACCGACGCGATGTAGACGGACATGAACGCCGAGATGATCAACAGCCCCTCCAGGCCGATGTTGATCACGCCGCTCTTCTCGGCGAAGATCCCGCCGAGCCCGGCGAGGACGATCGGCGCTGCGAGCCGCGACGTCGACGCGGCCGTGCTCGTCGAGAAGACGATGCCCGCGAGGTCGCCGGCGACCGAGCCCGGAAACAGCAGGCCGAGCACTCCCAGCAGGCCGAGGATCCCGCCGACGCCGACGACGAGCGAGCGCACGTAGTCGTCGTCGATCAGGTCGTCGAGGACCGGGACGGTGACGTCCGCGAGCGGGTTACGCATCGGTCTCACCTCCCCCGATCCCGACAGCGTCGCCTCCGACGTCGTCTCCCCCGATCCCGACAGCGTCGTCTCCCCCGTTCCCGACAGCGTCGTCTCCCCCGTTCCCGACAGCGTCGCCTCCGCCCCCGGAACCGTCGTCGGGTTCGGCCGCTTCCGGCCCTCCTGGCCCGTCCGAGCCGAGTCCGACGTACCGTCCGGCCATCCGGAAGAACTCCGGCATGGCCACGAAGAGGATGATCAGCCCGCGCAGCACCCCGACGAGCTCGGTCGGCACGTCGGTCCGGAACCCGATCTCGAGTGCGCCGCCCTTCAGGAGGCCGAACAGGAACGCGGCCGGGAGCACGCCGAGCGGGTTGTTCCCCGCCAGGATCGAGACCGTGATCCCGTCGAAACCCAGGTCGGGGACCGACTCTATCCACCGCCCCTCGGACATCAGCACCCACACCGCGCCGCCGACGCCGCCGAGCGCGCCCGAGAGCGTCATCGCGCGCACGGTCGTCAGCTTCGCGTTCACGCCGCCGTACTCCGCGGCCGCCGCCTGAACCCCGCTCGTGCGCAGGTCGTAGCCGAACGTCGTGTGTTCGAGGAGGTAGTAGAGCCCGCCGATGAACCCGACGCCGACGAGCAGCGCGAGCAGTGCGAAGTCGCTGGAGGCCGGGAACAGCCAGGGCCGGAACTGCGCGTGGTCGGGGACGTACCGCGTCGCGACGACGGAGGAGCCCTCCGCGCGGAACACCTCCAACACCAGCACGTACGCGACGTTCGCGGCGACGAAGTTGAGCATGATCGTGGTGATGACCTCGTTGGCGTCGGTGTACGCCTTCAACGCGCCGGGGATCGCGCCCCAGAGGCCGCCGCCGACCGCCCCGGCGAGGGTGCCGACGGCGACGAGGGCGACGCCGGCGATCGGTCCTGCCGGGAGCAACGGGGCGAGCGCGAGCACCGTCAACGCGGTCGCGAGCGCGCCGACGACGAGCTGTCCCTGCGTCCCGATGTTGAAGAGCCCGGCGCGGAACGCCACCGCGACCGAGAGCCCGGTGAATATCAGGAGCGTCGTCTCCGAGAGGGTGAGCCCGAACGAGAGGTTGAACGGCGTCCACGCCGGGTTGAATACGGCGGGCTCGCCGACCGCGAACGGGTACCCGAGCGCGCCGTTGAACAACACGACGTACACCTGGACGGGGTCATAACAGAACCCGAGGCCGGTCACGGGCATCGTCCAGGCAGCGGTGCTACACTGCGCGACCCGTCCCGAGACGAGCACGATGACGAAGCCGACGCCGATCGACAACAGGATCGCGGCGATGCTGATGAGGACCCGCTCGGCCACGGTGCGGTCGACGAAGGGTTCGAGCACGCGGCGGACGGTCGACGGGAGTCGTCCGCCGTCACCTTCGCTCACGCGTCCACCCCCTCGTCCGCTGTGGTCTCACGGTCAGATCCGGTTCCGCGGGTCCCGTCCGTGTCGTCGGAACTGCCCTCGCCGAGGCCGTCGCCGACCGCGTCGTGGATCGCCGCCCCCGAGACGCCCTCGCCGTCGAGCGTCTCCCCGGCCATCAGCAGGCCGATCTCCTCTTCGGTCACCGTCGCCGGATCGACGACGCCGGAGAACTCGCCCTCGTGGATCACGGCGAGCCGGTCCGAGAGCCCCTGGACCTCGTCGAGCTTCGAGGAGATGAGGAGTACCGCCTTCCCCTCGGCACGCAACTCGAGCAGGCGGTCGTGGAGGAACTCCGTTGAGCCGATGTCGACGCCGCGGGTCGGGTGGGTCGCGACGACGAGGGTCGGGTCGCGCTCGAACTCGCGGCCGACGATGAACTTCTGCTGGTTCCCCCCCGAGAAGGACTCCGCGCTCGCGTCGGGGTTCGGCGGCCGCACGTCGTACGCCTCGATCACCGACTCGGCGTGGTCCGCGGACGCCTCCCAGTCGATCCGACCGCCCGAGGCGAACGGCGGGTCGTGCTGGCTCCCGAGGATCCCGTTCTGGATGAGGTCGTAGGACATCACCAGCCCCCGTTCGTGGCGGTCCTCCGGGACGAACGCCATCCCGCGGTCGATGTGCTCGCGGCGGCTCGCGCCGGCCATCGACTCGCCGAGGTAGACGATCGACCCCGACGACGGCTCGCGCATCCCCGTGACCGCCTCGGCGAGCTGGAGCTGGCCGTTGCCGTCGACGCCCGCGATCCCGAGCACTTCGCCCTCACGGAGCTCGAAGGAGACCCCCGAGACGGCCTCGACGCCGCGGTCGTCCTCGACGTGGAGGTCGGTCACCTCGAGCACGCGATCGCCGGGCTCCCGGGGCGTCGTCGCCGGCTCCATCAACACCTCGCGGCCGACCATCATCCTCGCGAGGTCCTCGCGGGTCACGTCGGCCGACGCGACGGTGCCGACGTTGACGCCGTCGCGCAGGACGGTGATCTCGTCGGCGGCCGAGAGCGCCTCGCCGAGCTTGTGCGAGATGAAGATTATCGTCTTCCCCTGGTCGGTCAGCTCCTCGAAGACGTCGTACAGCTCCTCGACCTCCTGGGGCGTGAGCACCGCGGTCGGCTCGTCCATGATGAGGACGTCCGCGCCGCGGTACAGCGCCTTCAGGATCTCGACGCGCTGTTGGACCCCCACGGAGGCGTCCGCGATCCGGGCGTCGGGGTCGACGTCGAAGCCGTAACGCTCGCTCAACTCGACCACCGCCTCGCGGGCGGCCGCCTCGTCGACGCGGAGCCCGCCCCACGTCCGCGGCTCGTTGCCGAGGACGACGTTCTCCCACACCGTCATGGGGTCGACGAGCATGAAGTGCTGGTGGATCATGCCGATCCCGGCGTCGATCGCGTCGCGCGGGGACGCGAACGAACGGGGTTCGCCGTCGACGACGACCGTCCCCTCGGTCGGCTGGTAGAGCCCGTACAACACGTTCATCAGCGTCGTCTTGCCGGCCCCGTTCTCGCCGAGCAGGGCGTGGACGCTTCCTCTGGCTATCTCGAGGTCCACGTCGTCGTTGGCGACGACCCCGGGGAACCGCTTCGTGATACCGTCAAGGTGGACCGCCGGGTTCATTCGTCCGTATCTCCGTGTGCGGGGCAAAAAGACCGCGGGTTCGTCGTCGAACCGATCGTCGCGGAACCGACCGCCGCGGAACCGATCGCCGCGGAACCGATCGCCGGTCGTCGTCCTGCCGGCCCCGTTCCCGTACACGTCCGGCCCGGCTCGCCGCCACACGTACGGTTATCCTCCCTGACCCTGTGGAGAGCGCATGGTCTCGCGGTTCTGGCGGATCGTGACCGCCGTGACCGTCTGGCACGTCGCCGCCAGCGTCTGCTACTACACGGTGTACGCCGGGACGCCGCTCTTCCGGGACGCGTTCGACCTGACGGGACTCGAGGTCGGGATCGTGATCGCCGCGTTGACGCTCGGGTACGCCGTCTCGCTGTTGCCGTTCGGTATCGCGACCGACCGGTTCGGGGAGAAACCCACGCTGACCGTCGGGCTCGTCGGCCTCTCGGTCGGCGTCCTCGGGGTTGCGATCGCCCCGACCTACCCGCTGCTTTTGTTCGCCGCCTTCCTCCTCGGGTCGATGTACGGGAGCGCCACGCCGGGGACGAACAAGGCGATCTTCGACCGGATCGAACCCGGGAAACACCACCGCGCGATCGGGATCAAACAGGTCGGCCCGACGGTCGGGAGCGCGGTCGGCGCGCTGTTGGTCACGGGAGCCGCCGGGACGTTCTTCTGGCAGTTCGGGTTCCTCGCCGCCGGGGCGGTCGGGCTCGTGACCGCCGCCGTCTTCTTCCGGGTGTACCGTCGCTCGAGTTCGGGCGAGGCGACCTCGCCCGACTTCCGCGCGCTGTCGTCGAACCGACCGTACCTCGTCCTCCTGCTCGCCGGCGTGTGTCTGGGGTCAGCGTTCTACACGACGACCGGCTACGTCACCCTCTTCGTGGGCGAGTCCGTCGGCACCTCGGTCGCGGTCGCCGGAGTCGTCCTGGCGTCCACGCAGGTCGCGGGGAGCATCGGAAAGGTCGCCGTGGGGACGCTCGCGGACGTCCTTCCCGGTCCGGCACGGGTCAGAACGGGGGGGATCCTCGCCGTCCAGGCGGCGGGCGGCGGCGCCCTCTACTTCCTCGTCCCGGCAGCGGAGACCGCCATCGCTGCCGGCGTCGTCTTCGCCGGTATCGGCGTGCTCGTGCTCGCCTCGACCGGCCTCTACTACTCGTGTCTCTCCACGCTCGTCGAGGAGGAGAAACTGGGGGCCGCCTCCGCTGCCGGTCAGTTGGCGGTCACCGTGAGCGGACTGTTCGCGCCGCCGGCGTTCGGGTACCTCGTCGACGTCAGCGGATACGCGGCCGCCTGGTCCTTCCTTGGCGCCCTCTCTATCGCCGGCGCCGGGTTCGCGTCCCTCGTCGTCGCCGACGTCGTGTGACCGGCCTCAGTCGTCGCCGGTCTCCGTCGGCACGTCGATGTCGCCGGCGATGATCGCGTCGCGGGCGTCGGACACCGCGCTCACGATGTCGTCGGGGACCTCGCCGCCGATCTCGTCGCCGTAGACACACTCGACGCCGTCGGAATCGAGCCCGAGCGCGACCGCCTCGCCGCCTCGGTGGTCGCCGTCGATCACGTTCGAGACGGACTCGTAGACGGCGGTGTCGACGCGTTTCACCATCGACGCGAGGATCACGTCGGAGAACTCCGACTCGGTGATCGACTGGTCGAGGTCGACACCGAAGGCGAACCGCTCCTCCTCCTGGGCAGCCTGGAACACGCCGACGCCGGTCGCGCCCGAGGCGTGGTAGACGATGTCCGTCTCGCCCTGGTACATCGAGAGGGCCGCCTCCTGCCCGCCGGAGGGGTCGGAGTAGCTACCGACGTAGCTCGTGGTGACGTCGATGTCGCTGGAGACGTGCTCCACGCCGGCCTCGTATCCGGCCTGGAACCGACGGATGACCGGGCTGTCGACGCCGCCGACGAACCCGACCTCGGCCGACTCGGGATCCGTCGAACCTGCCCCGGCAGAGAACTCGGTCTGCGTCAGTTGCGCGGCGAGCACGCCCATCAGGAACGATCCCTCGTGCTCGCGAAAGACGTAGCTCGCGACGTTGTCCTCCTCGACGACGGAGTCGACGATCATGAAGTCCTGGTCGGGGAACTCCGGCGCGTTCTCCGCGAGCGCGTCCGTCTGGTTGAACCCGATACACGACACCAGGTCGTAGTCGGGGTCAGTCGAGCTGGCGTACCGTTGCTGGAAGTCGTTGAACTCGCCGGTTCCCTCCGGTTGGGACTCGTCGTACGCGATGCCGAACTCCTCTTCGGCCTGGACGAGCCCCTGCTGGGCTGCGTCGTTGAACGAGTTGTCGCCGAGCCCGCCGTCGGAGTAGACGATACCCACGGTCGCCGGTACGTCGTCGTCGGAACCGTCATCGTCCGAGCCACCGTCGTCGTCCGACCCGTCGTCGCCCGAACCGTCACCGCTCGGTCCGCCGCTACATCCCGCGAGACCGACGAGCCCTGCCGCGCTCGCTGCCTTCAAGAACCGCCGCCGTTCGATGTCGGATGCCATATCACCTACATCCCCGGGCGAACGGGGCATAAACGCGTCGCTCTCTCCCTCACGCGTCGCTCTCTCCCTCACGCGTCGCTCCCGGCGACGGCCGCCTCGACGACCGATCCGACCGACTCGACGAGGTCGTCGACCTCGTCGCTCTCGGCGTACACCCGGACGTAGGGCTCGGTCCCCGAGGGACGCACGAGCGTCCACGACGCGTCGGGGAACTCCAGGCGGACGCCGTGGTCCGTGTTCACCGTAGCCTCCGGGAACACCTCGGGGAGGCGCTCGCGCAGGCGGTCCATCGCCGCTGCCTTCCGGTCGTCGGGACAGTCGACGCTGACCTTGCGGTACGGACGCTCCGTGACCGGTTCGCGGAGCGACTCGAGCCCCTGGGCTGCGACGAGTCGAGCGATCACTGCTGCCGAACAGACGCCGTCGATCCAGCCGCCGAAGGCGACGTGGACGTGTTTCCACGGCTCCGCGGCGAAGACGACCTCGGCGTCGTCCCCGCTCCCCCGGGCCTCCCCCCGCACCGCTGCGATCCCCTCGTGGAGCGCACCCAGCCGGACGCGCTCGACGCGACCTCCGGCTGTGCGGACGCGCTCGTCGATCCGTCCGGAGGCGTTCGGCGTCGTCACGACCACGGGATCGGCTGTGTCGCTCACTGCGACGTATCGCTCGGCGAGGATCGCGAGCACGGTGTCCTCGTGGACGACCTCGCCGTCGGCGTCGACGACGACGATCCGGTCGGCGTCGCCGTCGTGGCCGATCCCGAAGGCGAAGCCCTCGCCCTCGCGGCCGGGCGCGTCGATACCCTCGTTGGCGTCGGCCACGAACGCCCGGAGGTCACGCAGGCTCTCCGGGGTGGGTTTGCTCCCGCGGCCGGGGAAGTGGCCGTCGACGTTCCCGTTGACCGTGACGACCGTCGCGCCGAGCTCGCGGAGGACGGTCGGCGTCGCCGGCCCCGACATCCCGTTGCCGCAGTCGACCGCGATCCGGAGCCCGTCGAGGCCGACCGCCGACTCCTCGGCCCCGACGTCGAACGCCGTCGCGTACTCGCGCACGTCCTCGAGGTATCCGGCGAGCGTGTCGACCCGGTCGGGTTCCGTCCACGCGTCCCACGCCGTAGGCGGTTCCTCGGCCTCGACGCGCGCTTCGATGGCCAGCTCCAGATCGCGGTCGAACTCGACGCCGTCACAGAAGAGCTTGATCCCGTTGTCCGACGGCGGGTTGTGCGAGGCGGTGAGCATGACGCCGTATCGTCCCCGCGAGGCGTGTGCGAGCGCCGGGGTCGGGAGCGTTCCCGCCCGGAGCACCTTCGCGCCGCCGGAAGCGAGTCCGGCCTCGGTCGCGGCCGCGATCGCCGGGCCGCTCACCCGACCGTCGCGGGCGAGGACGACCGCCGGCGGGTCCTCTCCTCCGCGATCCCGGACTTCAGCCGCCACCGCGCGACCGACCGCGAGCGCGAGCTCGGGCGTCACCCGCTCCTCGACCCTGCCGCGCACCCCTGCCGTCCCGAACAGTTCCATGCCGGTCGATCGGCCGCCGGTCGTTAGTACCCGTCGGTCCGTGCTCCCGCGCTATGGGTCCAACAGCTTCGATTCGGCCTTCCGGAGGTGCTCGAGCATCGTCGTCTTCGAGACGCCCAGGTCGTCGGCGAGCTCGCGCGTGGACACCCCGCGGGGCCACTCGTAATACCCCCGTTCGCGGGCGTGTTCGTACACCTCCCGCTGGGTCGTGGTGAGCGTGTCGAGGCGATGCTCGCGGGCGCTCTTTTGCCCGTTCCCCGACGACGACATCGACTCGATGCTCACCTCGGCCCCCGTCGACTCGCGGACCGCGTCGAGCGACTCCCGGATCCCCGAGTGTTCGCCGACGAAACACACCTGCCACTCCTCGCGTCCGTCCTCGATCCGGACCGGGGCGCTGTGGACGAACCCGTTCTCGAGCAGGGTCGGACACATCATGTCGGCCGGGTCGTACTCCACGAAGAACTCGCGCACGACGTTGCCCGGGGCGTCGCGGGCGCGACCGAACCGCTGTTGGAGCTCCATGACGTCCCCCGAGAAGTCGGAGGCCCGGATCGCGTCGAGCAGCGCCTCCACCTCCGCGTTCGTGTCCCCGAACGCGGTGAAGAGCCCGTTCACCGTGTTGGGCGCCTCGCTCCCCGTCTTCGGCGAGTGATATATCGCGTGTGCGAGCACGCCGCCGTCGGTCCGGCTCGTCGCCTCGATGGCCCAGCAGTTCGGATGCCACAGGTCGAGCGTCAGGCGAGTCCCCGACCACCCGTCGGCCTCGTTCGCATCGAGCACAGACATGATACTCTACTTTGGTCACCCGGGGCTAAAGAATCTCCCGACCATGGTAGGGTGGGGAATTTGGGGTCCGGAGAGAGACGATTCGACCATGTCGGACGCGTATAAACACTACATCGACGGCGAGTGGGTCGACGGCGAGGGAACGGAGACGTTCGAGAGCGAGAACCCGGCGACCGGGGAGACGCTCGGCGAGTTCCGGAAGGGGACGCCGGCGGACGTCGACCGTGCGGTCGCGGCCGCGGACGAAGCGTTCGAGGAGTGGCGCGAGCTCTCGCGGATCGACCGCGCGGAGTACCTCTGGGACGTCTACCACGAGCTCCGGGAACGAACCGACGAGCTCGGCGAGATCGTCACCAAGGAGTGCGGCAAGGAGATAGGCGAGGGGAAAGCGGACGTGGTCGAGGCCGCCCACATGGTCGAGTGGGCCGCCGGCGACGCCCGCCACCCCAAGGGCGACATCGTCCCCTCGGAGATCCCCGCGAAGGACGCCTACATGCGCCGGAAACCCCGCGGCGTCACCGGCTGTATCACGCCGTGGAACTTCCCCGTCGCCATCCCGTACTGGCACATGGCCATCGCGCTGGTGGAGGGGAACACGGTCGTGTTCAAGCCCGCGGAGCAGACCCCGTGGTGTGCGCAGGTCATCGCGGAGATGTTCGAGGACGCGGGCATCCCGGACGGCGTCTTCAACATGGTCCAGGGCTACGGCGACGCGGGCAACGCGATCGTCGAGAACGACGACGTCGACACCGTGATCTTCACGGGGTCGGCCGAGGTCGGCCACCTGATCCAGGACAAACTCGGCGGCGTCGCCGGCAAGCGCGCGGCCTGTGAGATGGGCGGAAAGAACGCCATCGTGATCACCGAGGAGGCGGACCTCGACATCGCGGTCCACTCCGCGGTCATGTCCTCGTTCAAGACCACCGGCCAGCGCTGTGTCTCCTCCGAACGACTGATCGTCCACACGGACGTGTACGACGAGTTCAAGGAGCGCTTCGTCGAGGTCGCGGAGCGCGTCTCCGTCGGCGACCCGCTCGACGAGAACACCTTCATGGGGCCGCTCATCGAGGAGGAACACCGCGAGAAGGTCACCCGGAACAACGAGCAGGCCCGCGAGGAGGGCGTGAACGTGCTCGTCGACCGGACCGAACTCGACGACGAGGAGATCCCGGACGGCCACGAGGACGGCTATTGGGTCGGCCCGTTCGTCTACGAGGCGGACCCCTACGCGGACATCGATTGCATCAAAGAGGAGGTCTTCGGTCCGCACGTCGCGCTCTTGGAGTACGACGGCGACATCGAGGAGGCCGTCGAGATCCAGAACGACACCGACTACGGGCTCGCCGGCGCGATCGTCTCCGAGGACTACCGCCAGATCAACTACTACCGCGACCGCGCCGAGATCGGCTTGGCGTACGGGAACCTCCCGTGTATCGGCGCGGAGGTCCAGCTTCCGTTCGGTGGCGTCAAGAAGTCCGGCAACGGCTACCCGTCGGCTCGCGAGGCCATCGAGGCCGTCACCGACCGGACCGCCTGGACGCTGAACAACTCCAAGGAGATCGAGATGGCACAGGGTCTCTCGGCGGACATCAAGACCGACGACTGAGTCGGCTGGACACCCCTCGTTTCCGTTCGTCGCTCACTGGAGACCCGACGCCGTGGAGGGTTCCGCCCGATCGGCGTTCGGCGATTCCCGGCGGCGATGGTAGGTTCCCGACGGCGGTCTAGATGATACTCGGCGTGTACGGGTACTCGTACACCTCGCCGTTGTTGGCTTTGACCGTCGCGATGAGCACCAACACCAGGTCGATGATCGCGAATACCGGGATCAACAGGAGTCCGATGACCACGATCGTCAGGATCCCGGAGATCATGAACGCGACGAACATCACGATCTGGAAGTTCAACGAGTTCTTCGCGTTCTCTTTCACCAACCGGTCGTCGTCGTCCGCGAGCACCAGGAACAGGACCGGCCCGAGGACCGAGGCGACGAGCGCCGACGCGTGCGACAGCGCCGCCAGCGTCGTGTCGCCCTCGACCGTTCCGGACTCGCCGTCGTTAGATTCGGTTGACATGTGATCGGCGATCAACAACGACGTTTATAAATATTGTGTTGACACCGCCCTCGAACCGTCCGTACCGGGGACCGATCGCTCGATCCCCGGCGCTCAAGCGCCCTCACGCCCGGGGCGTCACGGCCCCGACCGTCGTCTTTACCGGCCCACGGGACAAACCCGGGAGCGTATGTCGTCACGAACGCGAGCGCACGTGTACGTCTCCGGACGCGTTCAGGGCGTCTTCTACCGCGCGACGACGCGGGACGCCGCCCGCGAGCGCGGCGTCGACGGCTGGGTTCGGAACCTCGAGGACGGACGCGTCGAGGCCGTGTTCGAGGGGCCCGAACCCGCCGTCGAGGGGATGGTCGAGTGGTGTCACACGGGGAGCCCGGCAGCCGAGGTCGACGACGTCGACGCGACCTACGGGGACCCGGAGGGGATCGACGGGTTCGAGGTCCGACGATGAGGGGCTTCCGCTTGTCTCCCCCGAGACGGGTCATACCCGCTCTTTGAGCTCGATCCGGTAGCCGAACGGGTCGCGAACGTACACGGCCGCGGCCTCGCCGGTCGCGCCGAGCGGCGACTCCAGCCGCCGTTCGACCTCGATCCCGGCCTCGTCGAGTTCGGTTTCGATCGCTTCGATCGACTCCTCGACGACGACGACGGCGACGTGGTCGTAGTTCGTCGCCTCCGGCGGTTCGAACTCCGCGGTCGGCCAGAGGTGGATCACCGCGGTTGCCGAGAGCCGCACGTCGAAGAAGGGCTTCTCTCCCGCCTCGAACGGGGTGTCCTCGATGCCGAACCCGAGCCGGTCGCCGTAGAACTCGCGGGCGTCGTCGACGCCGCCCTCCGGGATCCGGAGGTTGACGTGGTCGATGTGGCGTGCTTTCATGAGCGGGGCTTCGAGCGCGGAACGCAAAACCGTGCGGGAATGGCACTCGGCGTCGGAGGGGAAACGCGGTTCGTCCGACCCGGAGGAAGTTTCAAGAAGGCTCGTATACGACGTATACGCATGAGTACGCGCAACGTCCGGCTCGACGAGGACGTGTACGAGCGCATCAAGAGCGAGAAGCGACCGGACGAGACGTTTTCGGAAGCCGTCGGGCGACTCATCGGTGGGTCCTCCCTGCTGGATCTGGCCGGGATCTTGAGCGACGAGGAGGCGGCCGAGTTCCGGCGTGCCATCGACGAGTCCGACGAAGCCGGCACGCGGGAGATCGACGAGTTGATCGACCGCTTCGACGGTGACGATGATCCTTGATTCGTCGTTTCTCATCGATCTGATGAAGGGCGACGACGCGGCGATCGAGGCCGCACGCGAGATCGAGGACGCCAACGTTCCCCAAAAGGTCCCCACACAGGTCGTCTACGAGCTGTACGTCGGCGTCGGCTACTCCGAAAACGCGTCTCGAGAAGTCGAGAAGATCCGGTCCGTGTTACGATCACGCCCAGTCATCGATCTCACCGAGGACGTCGCGAAACACGCCGGCCGGATCGACGGACAGCTCCGTGACGAGGGGAGTCGCATCGGACAGGGCGACGTCAGGATCGCGGCGACCGCGATACGTCACGACGAACCGGTCATCACCGGGAATCCGACGGATTTCGATCGGATCCCCGATGTGGAAGTTCGGGAGTACTGAGGCGGCGAGACGCCGTGTGATCGACGTGCGGCTCAGGCGAACGCCCGGAGGATCCCCGCGCCGTCGGTGCTCGTCGCCACGTCCGGTAGCGTCGCGCGCTCGGGGTGGGGCATCAACACCGCGACCGTCTCGCGCTCGCCGAGGACGCCGGCGACGTTGTCGGTCGATCCGTTCGGGTTCGCCTCGTCGGTGACGGCTCCGGCCTCGTCGCAGTACCGGAAGAGCACCCGCCCCTCGTCGACGAGCTCGTCGTGTGCGTCCGCTTCGATCTCGAAGCGTCCCTCGCCGTGAGCGATCGGGACCTCGATCACGTCGCCCTCGTCGTAGGCGGCGGTCCAGGGGGTGTCCGCGCGCTCGACGCGGAGGTGGACCGGCTCACACTGGAACCGCGCGGAGGCGTTGGTCGTGAACGCGCCGGGCGTGAGCCCGGACTCGGAGCCGATCTGTGCGCCGTTGCAGACGCCGAGGACGGGTACGCCCGCCTCGGCGGCCTCGCGGACCTCCGCCATGACCGGCGCGCGCGCGGCCATCGCGCCAGCCCGGAGGTAATCGCCGTAGGAGAACCCTCCCGGGAGGACGATCCCGTCGGGCTCGGCGGGGAGGCCGTCCTCGTGCCAGCGTCGCTCGGCGTCGATCCCGAGGTGTCGGAGCGCGCGGACCGCGTCGCGGTCGCAGTTGGACCCGCCGAACTGGACGACGGAAACCGTCATCGCTCCGCGACCGCGACGTCGTAGTCGTGGATCGTGGGGTTCGCGAGCAGCCGCTCCGCCATCTCGTCGGCCCGCGTCTCGGCCGCCTCGGCGTCCTCGGCCTCGAGGTCGAGTTCGAACCGGTCCGCCGAGCGGAGCGCGGAGAGCTCGAACCCGAGGCGTTCGAGGGCCTTCTTCGTCGTCTCGGCCTCCGGGTCGAGCACCCCCCGCTTCAGCCGGACCGTCACGGTCGCGGTGAATTCGGTCATCGCGTGAGAGTGCGGGGTCGTGTGTAAAAACCGTTTTGGAACGCCCCGTCTATACACGTGCGTGGATCTATTCCGGTCGATCGTCCGGGATCAGCCGACATCGGAACGAAAGGGGCAAACCCCTCCGAGGCCTGGTGGCGGTGTATGCCACCGTTCGAACCGGCGGAGGTGATCGGCGCATGACCCGCGAACTGACCGAGATCACGGTCGTCGGAGGAGACGAGACGGGACTCATCGCCCGGGTCACCTCCCTGCTGTTCGAGCGGGGGATCAACATCGAGGACCTCGACCAGGCGGTCCGCGAGGGGGTCTTTCGGATGACCACGCGGGTCGACACCGCGGAGATGACGACCTCCCGCGGCGAGCTCCGCCGCGCGCTCGCCGAACTCGGCCGCGAGCTCGACGTCGACATCCAGGTGCGGTTCCCGAGCGACCGGGACGCGAGGCGGGTCGCCCTGCTCGTCACGAAGGAGACGCACGTCCCCGAGGCGATGCTGGAGGCGGAGGCGAACGGCGACCTCGCTGTGGACGGCGAGGCCGAGATCCCTGTCGTGATCGGCAACCGCGGCGACCTGCGGTCGCTCGCGGAGCGCTACGGCAAGCCCTTCTACGACGTCGGCGACGGGAGCGGCAACACCGACGAGGGTCGGTTGCTCGACCTGTTGGCCGAGTACGACGTGGACCTGATCGCGTTGGCCCGCTACATGCGGATCCTCTCGCCGGAGGTCGTCTTCCGCTACGAGGGCCGGATCGTCAACGTCCATCCCTCGCTTCTGCCCGCCTTCCCCGGCGCGGAGGCGTACCGGCAGGCGAAGGACGCGGGCGTCCGGATCGCCGGGGTCACCTCCCACTACGTGACGACCGACCTCGACCAGGGACCGGTCATCGCCCAGCGCGCCTTCGACGTGCCCGACGGCGCGACCGTCGAGGAGATCAAACGCCGCGGACAACCCCTCGAGGCCGAGGTGTTGCTTGAGGCGGTCCGGCTCCACCTGGCGGACGCGATCGCGGTCCACCGCGGCACGGTTCACGTACGCGAGGAGACCGACGCGGAGCCGGAACTCGGGCTCTCCACAGCCGCGACCGAGGCGAACCCGGACGAGCCGGTCGACGGCGAGCCGCTGACCGGATCGGAGCTCCCGACGCCCGGCTCGGATTGAGGGGCCGACCCGGTGCTTCGGACCGCCGTCGTCGCGACCGACCGCCCGGTTTTTATAGATATTCGCGACCAAGACGTTCGAATGAGCCGACGTGACGACCGACCGTTCGGGGACGACGTTCGGGCTGCCGTCCGGCCCGACGACCGCGTGATCGTGGTCCTCGTACTGCTCCTGTCGGTGGTCATCCTCGCCGTCCTGGTCTACTACGCCGTGATGATCCTGGAGGGGCTTCCGGAGGTTCTCCCCGGACTCGTCCGATCCGCGTGAACAGTGTCCGCGACGGTCAGCCGTCGAACGTTCCAGTTTCGTCGAGGTCGCTCACGCGGGTGTCGACGGCGGCGTTCCCGTCGATCGCCGCCGTCACGTGGGCGTGGTACTCCCGGAGCGCCGTCGACTCGTCGTCCGCGATCACGGCGTCGGAGTCGACGAGCGTCGCCAGCCCGAACGACAGCGGCGACGGCGACTCCGTCGTGTGGTGGACGACCCGGACCCGCCCGCTCTCGATCCCCTCCAGGACCTCGCGGATCCCCGCCGCGTCGAGGTCGTCCTCGAGGAGTTCGCGATAGGTCTCCTCGAGGACGGCGAAGTCGTCGAGGCCGGTCACGAACGGGAGCAGCATCTCCGCCGACGTCTGCTGTTGGGCGGCGGTCTTCTCGCGGCCTTTGTAGCGTTTCAGGACCATGAGCGCCCGGCCGGCGACGATCCGGAAGGTCCGTTTCAGGCGGTCGGTCCCTTTGAGGGCGCGACGCAGGTCCCGTCGGACGGTGTCGGCGTCGAGCCCGCGGAGGACGCCCGCCACGTCGACCTTGCGGTTCAGCGGGACGGCGAGGCTGAAGCCGCCGTCGTCGACCGCGCGGACGACGTCGGCGTCGATCCGGTTCGAACACTCGGCGGCGACCAGCCGAGAGAGCCCCTCGTTGAACCGTCGCCCGTACAGCGTGTGGACGTAGAACCGCCGCTTGTACGCCTCCCGGTCGAGCTCCTCCTCGACGACGACCCGCGAGGGCGTCGAGACGCTCTCGACCCCGGCGTACCGCACCTGCTCGTCGTAGGTCCGCGCGATCGCTCTGACCGCGTTCCCGTCGATGGAGCGCTCGCGGAGCCACGCCCGAACCGCCGGCGGGCCGCCGTCCTCGAGCCGGTCGAGGAGCTCCGCTCGGAACGCGAGCACCTCTCGGGCGAGGTCGGACGACAGCGGGAGACGTTCGGCGTACCAGGTGGGGACCGTCGCCCGCTCGTCCGTCCGGTCGACGTACACCTTCGAGCCGCGGCGGTAGCGGAAGGCGAACCGCTCGCCGCCGAGCGCGAACACGTCGCCGGGGCCGAGCGTGTCGAGGTACGTCCCGTCGAGGGCCCCGACCCGCTCGTCGTCGCGTGTGTACACGGCGCAGCTGAACGCGTCGGGGATGGTCCCGACGTTGGTCATGTAGATGACCCGGGCGAGCCGCCCACGCTTGCCGACGAGCGTCTCGCCGACAGGGAACGCCTCGTGGTGGTGCTCGCAGTCGGGCGGGTCGTTCGCGTCCCGCCACACCTTCGGGTAGACGTTCCGCTCGAGCAGTCCCTCGTCGTCCGCGGTGAGGTAGGACAAAAGCGACTCGTAGCGTTCCGCGTCGAAGTCCCGGTACGGCCACGCCCGACGGAGGACCTCCCTGACCTCCCGATCGGGACGGACTCGGTTTATCGCCATCCCGTACACGTGTTGGGCGGCGACGTCCGCGGCGTTCTCGGGGACGGCTATCCGGTCGACGAAGCCCGCCTCCGCGCGGGCGACCGTGACCGCACACTCCACCAGCTCGTCGCGATCGAGCGCGAACACCCGCCCCTCGACGGTCTCGCCGGGGCTGTGGCCCGCCCTGCCCACCCGCTGGAGGAGCGCAGCGACCGACTTCGGCGAGCCGACCTGGACGACGAGGTCGAGGTGGGGCATGTCGATGCCGAGTTCGAGGCTGGTCGAGGTCGTGACCACGTCGAGGTCGCCGGACTTCAGCCCCTCCTCGATCCGGACCCGCTGGGCTTCCCCGATGCTCCCGTGATGACAGCCGGAGTTCGACTCGTCGTAGTCGAACCGCTCCCTGAGCTCCTTGAGGACGCGTTCCGCCCCCGAGCGGGAGTTCGTGAACACCAGCGTGTTCTCGTGGCTCTCGATGAGCTCCCGGAGGTCCCCGTAGAACCCGTCCATCACGACCGAACGCGGGGTGTTGACGAGGTCCGGGGTCGGCGTCCGGAGTTCGAGGTCGAACTCCCGGCCGAACCGTGCGTCGACGACCTCGTACTCGCGGGGCGCGAACCCGTCCGGGTCGCCGACCTCCCCGTCGGCCCGCTCGCGACCGACCAGGAACTCCGCGATCCCCTCGAGCGGGTCCACCGTCGCCGAGCAACCGATCCGGGTCGGCGAGCCGTCGGCGAGTTCCTCCAGGCGCTCGAGCGAGACCGAGAGGTGGGTCCCGCGTTTGTTCGCCGCCAGCGAGTGGATCTCGTCGACGATCACGTACTCCACGGTCCGCAGTTTCTCCCTGAACTTCGGCGCGTTGAGCAGGATGGCGAGGGTCTCCGGCGTCGTGTTGAGGACGTGCGGCGTCTCCTCGAGCATCGCCCGCCGGTCCGCGTCGTCGGTGTCGCCGTGGCGGATCGCCTGGCGGACGTTCGGACCGCCGTCGTGATCACCGGGATCCTCACGGGTGTTCTCGTCGTCGCTCGCCGGGATCCGCTCTGCCAGCTCCGCGAGCGGCGTCTCGAGGTTACGCTCGATGTCGTTCGCGAGCGATTTGAGCGGCGAGACGTACAGACAGTACACCGAGTTCCCCAGGTTGCCGGCGCGGTCGCGCGCGAAGAGGTCGTCGAGGACGGCGGTGAACGACGCCAGCGTCTTCCCGCTACCCGTCGGCGCGGCCACGAGACAGTTGCGCCCGTCGGCGACGTGCGGGATCGACCCGCGCTGTGGCGGCGTGAAGAGGCCGCCGTTCTCCGCGACGTACTCGCCGAACGTCTCGACCCACCACCTGCGGACCGTCGGCGAGAGGTGATCGAGAACCGCTGCATCGCGGATCGGGACCGTCTCGGGATCGAACGGCCAGTCACGGTCGGCCCCGACCTCCCGGAGGAGGCGCCTCGCTGTCGTCTCGTCCGCTGATTCTCCTGTCTCGTCCGCGGCTCCCGCCGTCCCGTCCGCGGTGTCCGTCACGACCCGAACGTGGGGCTACGGGGCCAAAGCGGTTGTGTCGAGTACGGCCGGATCCCCCTCGCCACCCTACTCCGAGAAGTCGGTCAACGAGCCGTCCGGGCCGGTATCGCCGTCGTCGTCTTCGTCCCCGCGGATCGCTTCGGGCTCCGCCCACGGGTCGTCGGGGTCAACCGGCGCGACGGCGTGATCCAGTTCGGCCGTCGAGTAGGCGACGTCGTCGTCGAGCGTCATCGCGAGCCGTTGCCAGCGGGCGCTCGTCCCGTCTTCGCCCTCTGGGCCGACGCGTGCGCCGTGGGTCTTGAAAAAGCGCGTCCCGCGGTCGCGTTTGGCCCCCTCGCCGGTGTGGCCGTCGAGGGCGACGTCGAACTCGCCGCCGGCCTCGAGGTCGCCGACGGGGAAGTCGTGGTCGGGTTCCTCGCCGCGTTCGTGGGCGTCGGCGCGCTCCTCGGCGACCGCGGAGAAGTAGGCGTCGGCGTTGGCCGCCTCGCGGGTCGAGCGGGCGCGGGCGGCCGCGAGCGCCGCATGGACCGCACACAGTCGGCCGCGCCACTCGCCCGGTTCCCAGCGTTCGGTGGCGAGTTCCTCGTAGCGTTCGACGAGCAGTGCGACGTCGCTTCCGGCGCGGAGGTCCTCCACGACGTAGAGGTTCAGCCGGTCCCAGAGGTTCCAGGCGTACCCCGAGCGGGCGAGCTCCCAGGCAGCCCACGCCGCGACCTCCTCGTCCGAGCGGCGGACCGCCTTCTGGAGCAGGCTGGAGACGGCGTAGCGGCTGTACCCCCCGTCGGTCTCGTTTTCGGCCTTTCGATCGCCGAAGTCGTTCTCGCCGGTCGCCTCCGGCGTGGTGTCGGTCTCGAGGCTACCGTCGGTCCCGAAGGTGGCCTGCCGCTCCGGTCCGTCGTCGCTCATACACGGCACTCCCACTGCGACCGACTTAACGGCGGCGTGCCGCGATCGATCGCCACGTGCCGGTTCCGGCGTGCGATATTCCGGACCGACCCGCCATCGAAAGGGAACCCTTAAGTCGGATCCAGCGGGTAGAATTCAGTGACCGCCCTTAGCTCAGCCTGGTAGAGCAGCCGACTGTAGATCGGCTTGTCCCCCGTTCAATTCGGGGAGGGCGGACTGAACCTCAGCAACCGTGAGCGACAGCGAACGGTTGGTGTCCGTGAGGGACAACTGACCCGAATTGAGCAGACGAGTCACAGCCCGGACCGGCGAGCGAAGCGAGCCGCACGCCCGGACTGTCTCGGTGAGTTCAATTCGGGGAGGGCGGACTCGTTTTTCAGTTGAACCGGAGTCGAGATACTCAACGGACAGCGTGGAGTTTCTCGTACAATCACTGTCACTGTCCCTGCCATGACCACGCCGGCAGCATATCCGTACCATGTCGTCACCGTTTCAAGCAGTGCCACGTACAACATCGACCGGGCCTGACCGGAGGTTGACGTCCGTAGATCCGGCCATTTTTCGATATATCGGTTTTTGAGATCAGCCGTCTCGACGCCTCTACTGCCCGCCGAGAATCTGACCCACACGCGCTGGGAGGTGAGGGGGAGGAGGGTGAGCACCTGGTAACACGCGAAACGTTTACCTATGAACGCTCTAGAATTATGAATAATGAGTAAGACAGAGAATTTAAACAATTCTGAAAAAGAGGTGGTCGCCGTCACCAAGCACGGTCAGGCGACCATTCCGAAACGTTTCCGCGAGAAGCTCGGGATCGAGGCCCCTGGAAAGGTGCTGTTCCGAGAGACTGAGGACGGAGAAGTGATCGTCGAACACGTCCGCTCGCCGAGCGAGATGCGCGGGTTCGCCGCCCGAAGCGAGGCGAGCACGGATCGGCCGGCGACCGAGATCCTCACGGAAAAGCGCGAGCAGGACCGCGAAGAGCGCGACGCGGATCCCTCGACGGAGAAGTGATGGCGTTGCCCGACCGCGTCGTTTTCGACGCCGAGCCGCTGATCGCGCACGCCGACGCCGAGCCCGGGAGCGAGGTCGTCGAGGAGTATCTCGACGCGGTCGCCGTCGAGGGGGCCATCGGCTACGCCAGTTACGTGAACCTCGCCGAAGTGCGGTACACGCTCGCTCGGAAGTACGACCGCGAGACGGTCGACGAGTATCTCGATTGGCTGGTCGACCTCGGCATCGAGACGGTGGACGTCGCCGACGCGTGGCTGGAGGCGTCGGAGTACGTCCTCGGCTACAACCCGGCTCTCGGCGACTCGTTCGCGCTGGCGACCGCCGAACACGTCGAGGGGACGCTTCTGGTCGGTGGTGACGACGACTACGACGAGATCTCCGACGTGCCGATCGATCGGTTCCGCGATGGATCCGCGTAGCCGTAGGGAGCGTTCGAATCGGTCACGAGCCACCAACCGGCTCTTCACCCGTGGTGAGGCGTTTATGGGAACCGGATGGGTGTTTTTGACTCCGTTGAATCCTCAACCGGTGATAGAATCGGTGTGCGAGAGACGGGGGATGAATCTCGCGTTCCTCCGTGTATATTCTCGCTGTCTCTGTAGTACGCTTACGGGAAAACGCAACCCTCTGTCCTGTCTTTCGTAGCGCAGTTCCGTTTGCGATGGGAGGGCACTGTGCGCCGCATTCCGAGGGTTCCGTTAGGCTTGCTGGTTCGGGAAAACCATCACCGGAACATCTGCCTCTCGTATGAGCGTACCACCTGGGTCGCCGGCGATCGTCCGCTCCCACGTGTCCATATCTCGAGGTGTGAAGGCGACGAGCGTCGCCTCCACCATCTCGATCGCATCGACGAGTGCCTCCGCGACCTCGCGCCCTTCGAGCGTCGCCCATTCGAACTGGAGATCATCACGATATAGAATGTCTACGAACCTCTCGTAAGTCGCTCCTGCGAACTGATCTCTGCCCGTTTTCATCGTCGTCTCAGCGGCCGTTCCCTGGGTTACGTGTGTTACAATAAGCGTTGTATCCGAGTCCAAGTGCGGCCGAACCGCACGCGCCGTCTCTTCAGCGTCGTCGGGACTCGCTATCGGTACTAGAATACGTTCGAATAAGGCGTCGTCCATGGATGTACCGTGTCTGACGCTAGACAAAAGCGTACGGGTTACTTACTCGCAGGCCCGATCCGAGTGGCACTTCTCAACCACTGATTAAAACCTCGAACCGCAAGAGACGTAACTGAGCGTCTTCGGCTCCTTCACCCGTGTCGCCTCGACGTCGTGCGATTCGGTCCGCGTCCGTGCGAGTGGATCTGGGTCCCTGCCTCGGATCGACGCCGTCCCTCGATCCCTGCCTCGGTTTGTCGATGGACTGCCGTCGATGTAGTGGCGGTCTGCCGGACACACGTCTGTAACTCGCCCGTTCCTCCTACGTGGAACCGTACTCCCGGATCACCGTCGAAAGCGTGTCGGTCCCGAACTCGACGGCCTCGACGGGAACTCGCTCGTTCGCGGCGTGGACGAGCGCCTCGAACTCGAACGACGGGGGGAGCTTCAGCGGGGTGTACCCGTAGGGCTGGATACCAAGCTGCTCGAAGAACCGCCCGTCGGTCGCTCCAGTGAGCAGGAACGGGACCGGGACGGCCTCGGGGTGGTTCTCGGTCAGGGCGTCGCTCAGTAGATCGAACAGCCCCATGTCGACGGGGTTGCTCTCGCCGCCATCGAACTGCACGACTTCGAACTCGACACCCTCGACGTCGCCGACGACCTCCCGGATCTCCTCGAGGAACTCCTCGGGCGTCACGTCCGGGAGCAGTCGTCCGTCGAGTTTTAGCTCGACTTCCGCCGGATGGACGTTCACCTTCCCGCCGCCGTCGACGACCGTCGGGCTCACCGTGTTGTGCAGTATCGGATCCAACCGCTCGGCGAGGGGACCGAGTTCGTCCAAGATATCGTCGGTACGGTCGGGATCGAGCAGTCCCCGCAACTGCTCGGCCCGCTCGGGTTCGGCTTCGGCGGCGAGCGCTTCGACGAACTCTCGGGCGGGCGGCGTGATGCGCACGGGCAGGCGTTGCTCGGTCAGTCGAGTGAGTAGCTCCCCGAGCGCGTGCATCGTTCCGTCACGTTGCGGACGCGACGCGTGGCCGCCGCGACCGGTTACCGTCGCCTCGAGCCAGCAGACCTGCTTTTCGGCCACCTGGATCGGATAGAACTCCGTCCCGTCGATGCGCAGTGGGAAGCCGCCGAACTCGCCGATGGCGTACTCCACGTCCGCGAAGCGCTCGGGGTGGTTTTCGACCAGATACTTCGCGCCGACATCGCCGCCCATCTCTTCGTCGGAGAGCACGACCAACAGCACGTCGCCCGCCGGTTCGACTCCCTCCTCGGCGGCCCGAAGCATCGCTGTGACCATCATCGCGACACCCCCCTTCATATCCAGGGCACCGCGGCCCCAGACGAACCCGTCCTCCCGTGTCCCCGAAAACGGCGGCTCATCCCACTCCTGTCCGTCCGTAGGGACTACGTCGACGTGCCCCTGCAGCAGCAACGGTGGCGCGTCGCCGCCCGGCAGGCGCGCGAGAAGGTTCGGTCGCTCGGGCTCGAGGGCCAACGTCTCGGTCGCTAGCCCCGCCTCGGTCAGCAGGCCGTCGATGTACTCGATACAGGCACGCTCATTCCCCGGCGGGTTCACGGTTTCAAACCGAATGAGTTCCGAAAGCAGGTCGCCAGGTCGCTCGTGAATCGGGGTGGTCATGGTTGACGATATCCGTCGGGGAATATAGCGCCATGGGTTGAGCCGATCGATGCTGACACGACTGAACAGGCGTTTCCGTACGGCCCGTCTACCGCTGATTACACACCTGAAACGGGGTTCGCTCGGTACAGGTGACGCAGGGATCGGTCAGTACAGGTGAAGGAACGAACGATTATGCGGTGGCGTGCCGGTGAGCGCCCGGAGGGCGCGAACCGACCGCGAGGGAGTCGGTGGTCCGACGCGAAGCGGAGGACCACCGACGAGGCTGGGGAGGTGTGAGGTGCGGTGCTGTGCGGTTCGGGTGGGATTCAAAGGGGTAGCCGCGAGGACGAAGCACGGCGACGTAAGGACCGCAGGAGCGAACGCAGTGAGCGACGAGGACCACAGCGAGCCGCGCGAGTCCTCGCGGCTGGGGCTTTGGACGTGTTCACCGCGCCGGCAACGATCCTGTTCTGCTCACTCTGCTCCCTACCAAAACAACCGTCGTATAAGCAATGGCGTTCTGATGGATAGTTCCGTTATACTTCACCGAAATAACCCGTCTCGGTGAGAGTTCTACGACACCCTCGACAACTTAATGACCCTACTGTGATTCGGGGTGACCATACCGGATCATGGCAGGGGAGTCTCCCTCTCGACGGACGGCCCAACTCGACAAGCCGGACCGTGAACGTCTCGAGGACGTCGTCGAGGACCTACGGGAGCGTGCGGAAGCGAACGTGGCGTACCAGCTCCGTCAGCGCGGCCTCGAGACCGAACCCGAGGACGCCGACGCGTTCGACGAGGATGACCGGAAGATAGTCGAGGCGATCGAACTGGAACGCTTGGAGGAGCACACGTGGGGGGAGGCCTACGAACGGTACGTCACCGGCGTCGGCTACACCGTCGTGAACCGCCTCGCTGGGCTGCGCTGTATGGAAGTTAGGGGGTTCCTCGACGAGGAGGTCACCGTGTTCATGGAGAGCGGACTGACGCCTGCGGGGGACACCGTCATGATGCGGGAGTTCCTCGAGGAGGACGAGGCCATCCTCGAAGCCTACCGCGAGGAGTGTGACCGGCTGGCCGACGAGATCGAGATCCTCTTCGACCGTACCTCCGCCTACAGCCTCGTCGACCCGGACGCCGACACCTACGAGGACCTCTGTCGACTTCTCGACGAGGTCCCGGACGAGGTCTGGCGGGCCGACGACGTCCTCGGGTGGGTCTACGAGTACTACAACGTCGAACTCCTCGACGATCTGCGCCGTAAGGGAGACCGCGAGGGGCTCGACCCCGAGGACGTCCCCCCAGCGAACCAGTTCTACACACCCCACTGGGTCGTCCGGATGCTCACCGACAACTCGCTCGGGAAACTCTACCTCGAACACACCGGCGAGTTACAGGAGGTCGTTGAACGGCAGGAGACGTTCTCCCCCGACGAGCGGAAGAACCGCCCGCTTTCGCCGGAGGGATCGCCCGGCATCGCCGATCTCTGTACGTATCTCGTCCCGAGCGAAGGGGAGGGCGAGCCGACCGACTTCGACCACCCCGAAGAACTTCGAGTCATCGATCCTGCCTGTGGGAGCGGACACTTCCTCCTCTACGCCTTCGACGTACTCGAACGGATCTGGCGGGTCGAAACGAACGTCGACCACGCCGAGATCCCCCGAGAGGTCCTGCGGAACAACCTCCACGGCGTCGACCTGGACATGCGGGCCTGTCAGCTAACGGCGTTCAACCTCTATTTGAAAGCGCGCACGCGGACGGAGGCCGAGGGCGCGGACGGCTTCGACATGCCGCAGGTCGGGATCGTCTGTGCGGACGCGTCGGTCGCCGATATCGACGGCGTTGAGGCGGTGTTCGAGGAGGTCGCCGGCAGCGACGAGAACGTCGAACGGGCCCTACAGCGCGTTCTCGACGCCTTCGAGGAGGTCCGCGGGATCGGGAGTCTGCTGGACGTGCGCGGGACGTTGGGTGACCTGTTCGAGGACGACGCCGACGTCGGCGGGATGCAACTCACCCTCGGCGACGACCCGCGACGGAGCCACACGCTCGGGCAGGTGTTGAGCAGTTTGCGCGAGTCGGTCGAGGATCACCGACACGGGGACTCCCTCGTAACACGGGACCTCCGGAGTTTCGTCCGACTGCTGGACGTTCTGGCACAGGAGTACGACGTGGCCCTGATGAACCCGCCGTACGGCGCCGAGGGGAGAATGCCCGACTCGGTACAGGAATACGTCGAGGAGCGGTATACGTACTCCCCCGAGTTCTACGTCAACTTCGTCGAGGTTTGTAACACCCTCTGTGCTTCGAACGGGAGGATCGGGATGCTCATCCCCCGATCGTTTATGTTCAAACGGAGTTTCGAGGACTTCAGGAAGGACTTTCAAGGGGAGATCGGCTCGTTCGACTTCCTCGCGGAGTTCGGACTGGGGATATTGGACAACGCGACCGTTCGGACGGTCGGAACCGTGCTCCGATCCGGAACACGGACACGGGAACACGGGACGTTTATTCGTCTGGCGGACCCGGACACGGGGTCGAAAGAGCGCGTCTTCACTGCCGAGGTCCTCGGTGACACCTCCGGGGGGATCCGGAGACGATACCGCGTCGAGCTCTCCGAGTTCGGTCGTCTCCCGAAATCGCCGATGAGCTACTGGACGACCGACGAAGCGAGGGCGCTGTTCGAGGGGTCGTCGTTCGTCGACGCGGACGTCGCACAGATCGAGGGCGATTCCGTCGCGGACGTGAAAACGGGCCTCCAAACGGGGAACAACCCACGGCTGGTTCGGAACCACTGGGAGGTCTCGTTCGAGAAGCCGTTTTACCCCTTCGCCAAGGGGGGAACGGACGCCTGGACGCTTCCGCGCACCGTCAAAACGGTTTGGTGGGGCGACGACGGGGCCGAAATCAAACGTCTCCCCTCGTCTCGACCACAGAACACCGACTACTACTTCCGTGAGGGACTGACGTGGACCTACATCAAGGAGACCGGGAGACGGTTCGGCTACTATCCGGCCGGTGGCATCTTCGATCAGAAGGGACCGATGGTGTTCCCCCACACCTGCTCCGCGTGGGCGATGCAAGTCGTCCTCAACTCCACGCTCTATCACGGACTGTTCCTCTCGTTGACCCCGGATCGGGAGTGGAATCCGGGGGACGTCGGACGGATCCCGTACGATCCGTCGAGCATCGAGAGCGAACGGGTAGAAGCGCAGGCGAAAGCCCAGTACGAACTGTTCGTCTCACAACGGCGGGGAGACCCGACCAGCCCGTACTACGCCGGCCCACACGTCCTCCCGGACGAGCGGAAACGGTCCTTCGTATACACGAACCATCCGCATACCGCCCACGCACCGGCCGGCCGGACGGATATCGATGGCGGATCGATCACGGCCGAGACGCCGATCCCGCGGGCTGTCGAGACCGCCAACGAGCGGACCAGCTCCCGGGAGGCAGCGATCCGATCGGTTGCCGAGCGATCCGACGAGCTCGTCTACGACCTGTTCGACGTCACCGAGGAAACGAGACGCGCGATCGAGACGGAGATCCGACTACGGGGCGCTGACCAGCCCGATAACTTGTTCGCCGAAGACGATCGTTACGGACACTGTGTCGCCCTCGTCCATCACTTCGCGATGGAGGCCGTCCGTGAGGAACCCGACGGCATCGTCCCGCTCTACGCCACCGACGACCAGCCGGCCATGCTCGATCGGATCGTCGAGCGCTTCGAGGACGCCTACGGCGAGCACGCCGAAGCCCGTCTCGCCGAGGTCGACGGGACCCTCGGCGCTGCGTCGGCAGCCGACGAAGCGTATCCCAACCTCCGGGCGTTCCTCGCCGAGGACCTGTTCGACTACCACGTCGACACGATGGAGAACGCCCCGATCGTCTGGCGGTTCACCACCGAACGCCTCGTCGCGGACTCGACCGGCGAGGGGTTCGCGTGCTTCGTCGACTACCACGGCGTCGATACCGGGCTGTTCGACCGTCTCTCGAACCGATACCTCGAACCGCGGAAGGCCGAACTGCGCGAGCGACGGAGCACGGCAGCCCGTCGGCGTGACGACGACTCGCTCTCCGCGAGCGAACGGGCCGAGGCAGTCGAGGCGTACGAACACAGCACGAGCGGACTCGATCAGATCGGCGTCTTCGAGGACGTGATTCAGGAACTCAGTAGCCCCGACGAACGCGAGTTCGACGTCGACGATCGCCGGCGAGTGGCGGAGCTGGCACCGAAGGTGACTGCCTTCCGCGAGGAGACCCGAAAACGCGTGGAGACGCTGTCGAGGCTACGCGACCGTACGGGCGAGACGTGGTTTCAGGACACGTTTTCGGACACGTTCTGGGAGCACGTCGACGAGCGGCGCGAGGAGTGGCTCGACACGCTCGGGGAACTCGAAGCGGCCTGCGAGGCCTACGCCGAACCCGCGGACGAGCCCGTCGAGGCTCACCTGGCCGACCTCTTCGACTACTTCAACTGGCGGCTCAAGGGCTCGGACCACTACGCCAGTTCGGGGGTCCTGTTCATGACGTACTACTTCGAACGCGAGGGGGCCGACCTACTCGACGACGACGGGGGCCCCCGGGACCACCTCTCGGCGGACGAGCGCCTCCTCGCCTCGCTCGCGACCGGGCTCGACGACGCGTCCGTCGTCGACGAGGCGTACCTCGAGTCAGCCACAGCGGACGTGGGGGTCGACGGTGTGGCCGACCTCCCGCCGCTCGCCGAGTACAAAGCGCTGGCCGAGGAGATCGGCGATCGTTGCGAGACGGTCGCTTCGCGGGTCCCCTCGAACTGGGCCGATCGTGCGCGCTCGGAGGTCACGGCCGCCGGCTACCGGCCGAACCGGAAACACGGCGTCGCGATCAACCTCACGCCGCTCGCGGAGGCCGAGATCGTGCCGAAGACCGTCGACGAGAAGGTGATCTGAACGCGGGCACACGTCTTCGAAGAGACACCGGGGACGACGCGGGACACCCGCCGTCTCACGCCGGGGAGGCGTCCGCGATCTCCTCGACGACCTCCCAGTGGTTTCTGGTCCCCTCCGTGGGGTAGTACACCGTTCCGTAGCCGTCGCCGGTGCGCTCGATCACGTCGTGGTCGCGCAACACGTCGAGGTGGTGGCGGACCGTCGTGTAGTCCAGATCGAGCCGTTCGGCCAGCTGGTTGGCGTTCCGCGGACGCTCCGCTATCGCTCGCAGGATCCGAACGCGATTCGGGCCGCCTCGGGTCCCGGTGAGAACGTACCAGAGGACCGCCTCCATACCGAATACCACGGGGCCTGGCCGCCTAAACCTACCGTCGGGCGACGTCCCTGCCGGCGTTCGGACGGTCGAAGACGACGCTTCAGCCCGCCTCAGGGTCGCGTCTCGGCGACCCGCCGGATCGCCGTCGAGATCACGTCGATCCCGATCCCAATGTCGTCCTCGACGACGTCGAACGTCGAGGTGTGGTGGCCGCCGGGGTGGTCGGTCCCGACGCCGACGTAGCAGGCGAGCCCCCCGCGTTCCTGCACGCGATTCATCATGAACGTCGCGTCCTCGCTCCCGCCGAGGTCGGCGCTTTCGACGACGCTCGTCACGCCCTCGATCCCGCTGGCGACCTCGGCGATGGCGTCCGAGAGCGCGTCGTCGCTCGTCGCGCTCGGCGCGGCGCCCATCGTGGTCACGTCGACCGTACAGTCGTGCATCTCCGCGGCGGAGTGGAGGACCCGGTCCGCGTGAGCGAACATGTAGTCCGCGAGGGCCGTGCTCTCGCCGCGGACCTCGCCCTCGATGTAGGACTCCTCGGGGATGATGTTCGTCGCCGTCCCGCCGCCGACGAGCCCGGCGTTCACGCGGGTCGCGCCGTCGGCGTGTCGGGGGATCGCGTAGAGGTTCTGTATCGCCGCCGCCATCGCCTGGACCGTGTTCCGACCCTGTTCGGGACGCGCCCCGGCGTGGGAGGGCTCACCGTCGAACTCCGCGAGGAAGTGTTTGACCGCGAGGAAGCCGTCGATCCCGCTCACGACCTCGCCCGAGGGGTGGTCGAGCCCGATGTGGACCGCGTAGAAGTAGTCGACGTCGTCGAGGAGGCCCGACTCCGCCATCGGCTTCCCGCCCACGATCTTCTCCTCGCCGGGCTGGAAGAACACCTTGAGCGTTCCCGAGAAGTCGGAGTCGAGGACCGCGTCGAGCACGCCGAGGCCGATGGTCGCGTGCGAGTCGTGCCCGCAGGCGTGCATGTACCCCTCGTTCTCGGAGCGGAAGCCTTCCGCAGCCGGAACGTGCTCGCCGTCCTCGGCTTCGAGGATCGGCAGGCCGTCGATGTCGACCCTGAGGCCGACGACGGGCCCCTCGCCGCGCTCCGCGACCGCGACACAGCCGGTGTATCCCCCCTCGAGCCGGTCGAGGACCTCGGGGTCCGCGCCGGCCTCGCGGGCGCGGTCGAGCCACGCCTCGAGCTCGTCGTCGTCGGGGACGTTCCGCCGGGAGTCCTCCGCGAGCGCGTCGGGGCCGACGTGGACCGCGTCGAGGTCGCGCTCGCGGAGCGCCTCGACGATCCGGGCGGTGGTGTAGAACTCACACCATGCCGGTTCGGGATGGCGGTGGAGGTCGCGTCTGAACGCTGCGTACTCCTCGTCGGTTTGGACGCTCATACGCTCCGATTACCGTCGGGTGGCTTAAAAGGTCGAGTGGCGGTCGGCGTCTCCGCCTCCGGCGGGAGGCGCGTTCGGGTCCCACCCCCGAGCCGGCGGCTCAGTCGCGCCGGTGCCCGAGCGGCTTCTTCCGGTCGACCTCGACCTCGACGTGGATCGAGTCCGGGAAGTCGCGGCCGACGACGTCGCGGGCGACGTCGTCCGCGCCGTGGATCTCCATCGACCGCTTGTAGACGTCGTACCGCCACGGGGAGAACTCGTCGCCGACACGGAGGCGTTTGTACTGGGGGACCGTGACGGTCTCGGGCGGGGAGGCGTGTGGGCCCTTACACTCCGCCCCCTTCCGCTCGAGGGTGTCTTTGAGCTCCTGGACGGTCTCGGCGAGCACGTCGCGGTCGCCGGAGGCGAAGGAGAGTTTCGTGACGAAGGTCATGGCTGGGGGTTGTGGGTGAATGGTTCCCCGAGGCGTAAAAACACGTCTACTGGGCGACGGCGCTCGCGTCGCCGAGCGACGGTTTCGACGGAACCGCACAGATCGGTCGAGAGCGCTCCAAACGGTCTCGGAACCGGCAGTTCCGACACCCTCTTTACTGGTGGTTGCTTACCCGAGGCTAATGACGGTCGAAGCGACCAGTTCCGGAGCCATCCTCTTCCGCGATACCCGCGGCGAACGGGAGTACCTGCTCCTGAAGAGCCGACCGGGGGACTGGGAGTTCCCCAAAGGCGGGATCGAAGGCGACGAGGAGCTCCAGCAGACGGCGATACGGGAGGTGTCCGAGGAGGCCGGGATCGACGATTTCCGCCTCATCGACGGCTTCCGTCGGGAGTACGACTACGTGTTCGAGGCCGGTGGGAAGACGATACACAAGACGGTCCACCTGTTCATCGCCCGCTCGTTCGAGGCGAGCGCGGAGCTCTCGAAGGAGCACCGCGACCTCCAGTGGCGCGACTACGAACAGGCGATCAACACGATCACCCAGGACGGCCCCCGAGAGATCCTCGAGGAGGCCCACGAGTACCTCGACGAGCTCCAAGAGGAGGCCGACGACGGCTACGTCTGAGGCTACGGTGACCCCGCCTCGCCCCGGACGTCCGCGCCGCCCACCGCGCCGCCGACCGCGACGTCGACGCCCGTGATCCCCGACTCGGAGTTCGGCTACGAGCTGCTCGTCTGCCGGTACGCCGAGTTGGCGTGGCACCCCGACGGGGACGCCCGTCCCGCGATCGTCTCCCGACAGCTCGGGACGCAGCGGCGCCGCTGGGACACCGTCGTGATCGAGGTCGACCCGGAGGCGTTCGCCCTACGGCGGGCCTTCGGCGATCGGAGCCTCGACTCCGACCTCCTCCACGTCGTCCGCAGCGCGCCGGAAGCGTGGGAGTGGTACCGCGACGCGCTCCCCGACCCCGGATACCCGTGGCGCTACGTCCGGCAGGCGGTCCATCGCGTTGCGGGACGGGACCTGATCGAGAAGCGACGGCGGGGAAACCGGATCGAGATCCGCCGGGTCAGGCCGTATCCCGACTGGGTCGAGCGGGTCGTCGCGATCGAGAACAAGCCCGACCTCGACCGGTCGGCGGCGGACGCGCTCGCCGACCAGCTCGCACACGACGTCGAGACCGCCCTCGCGGACGAGGTGTGGCTCGCGACGGAGGCGACCGGCGACCGGGTCGAGCCCGCGCTGTTGCGGTCGATGCCGGTCGAGGCGGGCGTCCTGACCACGGGGTTCGCCGAGGCGGATACCGGACCGGGCGGGTTCGCCGTCGACGCGGCCGCCGCGACCGTGGACTGGCTGCCGAGCGACCTCGCACCGAGCGGGCCGGCCGGCCGCGACCCGGAAACGGCCACCCGTCGGCTGGAGATCGCGGAGCGGGCCTACGGGAAGGGCTGGCGCTCCTACCGCGACACGATGCGTCCGGACTGCCGGCACTTCGAACTCCGGCGGGCCGGACGGGCGCTCGTTCCGCGCTGTGCGGCCAAGGGTCGATGCCCCACCGCCCGTGAGTGTTCGGGCTCGTGCCCGGAGTTCTCGCCGGAGCCGCCGGCGTGGCGAACGAACGGCTGGCCGATCGAGGGCGGCCCGGGGAAGGGGCTCCGGGCGCTGTTGGAGCGGCGTCGAGAACGGGTCCGCGACCGGATCGGCCCCGATCCGGACGGGTCCTGACGGCCCTGGTTCGGACACGATCCGGACGGCCCTGGTTCGGACACGATCCGGACCGGTCCCGATCGAGGTTCGAACGGGTCCCGATCCCCATCCGACCGGGTCCCGACTACGCCAGCGCCGCCGCCAGCTTCTCGACCGGATGGGGCGGCTCTTCGGCGGTGTCGTCCCGCTCCTTGAGTTGCGTGCTACAGGACGCGCCGGGCGCGACGACGGCGTCGGCGTCGCTCCCGTCGACCTGCTCGAAGAGCCCCTCGGCGATCGCCTTGCTCATGGAGTAGTGTTCCGCCTCGTAGCCGAACGAGCCGGCCATCCCACAGCAGGTGGTGTCGAGGGGGTCGACGCCGTAGCCGGCCCGCCGGAGCACGCCCACGGCGTGGTGGTCCTTCTTCGTCGCCTTCTGGTGACAGTGGCCGTGGTAGGCGAGCCGCTCTCCGGGCGCGTCGAAGGAGAGGTCCTCGTCGAGCCGGAAGGCGTCGAGGTACTCCATGACGCCGAAGGTCCCCCCGGCGACCGCGGCGACGTCGTCGTCGGACAGGTCGCTGGCGTCGCCGCCGAGCAGGTCGGCGTAGTCGGACTGGAGCATGACGGCGTCGGTCGGCTCGACGACCACCACGTCCCACCCGGCCTCGACGTCGGGCGCGAGCGTCTCGACGGTGTCGCGGGCGGTCGCCCGGGACTCGTCTATCAGCCCCTTCGAGTGGGGCGGCCGCCCGCTCCCTTTCACCTCGGGGATCCGCACGTGGCAGTTCGCCGCCTCGAGCACGCGAACCGCGGCCTTCCCCGCGCCCGGGTTCGTGTAGGTGGTGTACACGTCGGGGAAGAGCAGCACGTCGCGGTCGGCGGCTTCGCGCGGGACGCCCGCGCCGCCGCGGGCGTCGAACCAGTCCACCAGGCTCTCCGAGCGGAACGTCGGGAGGTCCCGCTCGCTCGCGATGCCGAGCGTCTTCTCCATGATGAGCCCCGCGCCGGGGAGCTTGCCGGGGAGGTTCGAGAGGGGGGCGAACCGGGAGCCCAGCGGCGCGAGGTCCTCGAACTTCCCGAGCAGCCGCGTCCGCAGGCTCGCGCCGTGTTCCCGGTGGTGGGCGTGTTCGACCTCGGCTTTCAGCTTCGCCATGTCGACGCCGCTGGGGCAGTCCACCTTACAGCCCTTACACCCGACACAGAGGTCCATCACCTCGGTGACGAACTCGTCTCCGGTGGGGTCGTCGGGGAGTTCCCCGTTCATCGCGCCGCGGAGCATGTTGGCCCGCCCCCGGGTCGACTGGATCTCCTCCTCGGCGGCGCGATAGGTCGGACACATCACCCCGCCCGTCGTCTCCTGGGGACCGCGACAGCCGCCACAGCCGTGACAGAGCTCGACCATCCCCTGCATCCCGTTCTCGATGTCCCACTGCATCGCGGGGTCGAAGCCGGCCTCGAACTCGTAGTCGGGGTCGAACCGGAGGTTCTCGCCCATGTCGAAGTCGCCACAGACGTTCCCGGGGTTGAGCAGCCAGTCGGGGTCGAAGGCGGTCTTGAGGTCGCGGAACGCCTCCCAGAGGTCGTCGCCGTACAGCTTCCGGTTCCACTGGGTCCGCGCGCGGCCGTCCCCGTGTTCGCCCGAGACGGACCCGCCGAGCCGGACGACCGCGTCGGTCACGCGGTCGGCGATCTCGACCATCGCGTCCACGTCGTCGACGTCCTTCGTGTCGATCAGCGGCCGGATGTGGAGGACGCCCGGGCCGGCGTGGGCGTAGAACGTCGCGAACGTGCCGGCGTCCTCGAGGATCTCCTGGAACTCCCGGGTGTACTCGGGGAGGTGTTCGGGCGGGATCGCACAGTCCTCGATGAAGGAGATGTGTTTGGCGTCGGAGGTCCGCGACAGCAGGATCGGGAGCCCCGATTTACGCATCTTCCAGAAACGGGCGCGGTCGTCGTCGTCGTGTGCCTCCATGGCGTGGCGGGCCCGCGTGGGCTGGGCGGTCGTCTCCGCTGCCCCCGGACGCGGGTCGGCGACGGTCTCCGCGCCGTCGACGCGGTCGGCGACGAGGTCCGCGACCTTCCGCCGTCCGGTCTCGTCGTCCTCGGCGTAGAACTCGACGAGGAGGACGGAGTCCGTTCCCTCGGGGAGCATGCCGACGACCTCCGCGAACTCGGGCGTGTCGGCCGCCAACCCCAGGAGGACGTCGTCCATCACCTCGACGGCGGCGGGGTCGTGTTCGAGGATCGGCGCGACGTCCTCCATCGCGTCGAGGAGGTCGTCGTAGGTGAGAAGCGCGACCGCCTTCGTCTCCGGGATCTCCACGAGCGAGACGGTCGCCTCCGTCACCGTCGCGAGCGTCCCCTCGCTGCCGGCGAGCAGTCGGCCGAGGTTGACGACGCCCGCCTCGCCGTACTCGCCGCGGTACTCCGCGAGCAGGCGGTCGAGGTTGTAGCCCGAGACGTTGCGTTTCATCTCCGGGAACCGCTCGTCGATCGCGTCGGCCTCCTCGTCGATGACGCGGACGATCTCGGCGTGGATCCGTGAGAGGAGGTCGTCGCCCTCGGGGTCGGCGGACTCGCGGAGCTCCTCGACGGCGACCTCCCCGAAGGTCGTGACGGTTCCGTCCGCGAGCACGACCTCCAGTTCCTCGACGTAGTGGTCCGTCTTCCCGTACTTCAGCGAGTGTGAGCCGGTGGAGTTGTTGCCGATCGCGCCGCCGACCGCGGATTTGTCCCGCCAGGCGGGGTCGGGCGCGAACTTCAGGCCGTAGGGCTCGACCGCAGTGTTGAGGTCTCCGACGTACGCGCCGGCCTCCACGCGGGCGGTCCGCGCCTCGGGGTCGACGTCGATCACCGAGTCCATCGCCTTCGAGAAGTCGAGGACGACCGCCTCGTTCACGGTCTGGCCGGCGAGCGAGGTGCCGCCGCCGCGCGGCAACACCGGGATCCCCTCCTCGAAACAGTACTCGTGGACCGCGGCCACGTCCGCGGTCGACTCCGGGAGGACGACCCCGATCGGCGTCACCTCGAAGGCGGACGCGTCGGTCGCGTACAGCCGTCGGGAGTAGTCGTCGAACCGCACGTCGCCCTCGACCCGACGGTCGAGCGCGTCGACGAGGTCGGGTCGTTCGACCTCCCCGCCGGTGTACTCGAAGTTCCCCCCCTCCCGCGGGTCGCGTTCCGACCCGCTCGCGTGTGTTGCCATGTGCGTCCCTCGCGCTCGGATCGACAAAAGTCCCCCGGGGTCGGCGAACGCCTCGACCTGACGACCGAGTGACGGGACGCCGACACCGGTGGTTTCATCCGCTCGCCCGTGGATCGCCCCGGAGACGATGGCCCTCGGAGGCGTCCTTCCCGACACCACGGCCGTGAACGTCCTCGTGGTCGTCGCTGCGAGCGGGCTGATCTGGCTCGGCAGCGGATGGCTCGAGGAGGCCGCGGAGGGGCTCTCGACGCACTACGGGCTCCCGCCGATCGTTCAGGGGACGGTCGTCGTCGCGGTCGGGTCGAGCTTCCCCGAGTTCGCGAGCGTGGTCGTCACCGCGCTCGCCGGCGTCTTCGACATGGGGGTCGGGGCGATCGTCGGATCCGCGATCTTCAACGTCCTCGTCGTCCCCGCGCTCTCGTCGCTCGCGACCGACGACGACCTCGACTCGAGCCGAGCGATCGTGTACAAGGAGGCGCAGTTCTACATGCTCGCGGTCTCCGTGCTCGTCATCACCTTCGCGCTCGCGGTCATCTACGAGCCGGTCGCAGCCGGAGCGGGCGGAACGGGCGGCGCGGACGGCGGGACCCTGACGGGGTCGATCACCCGTCCGCTCGCGGTGATCCCGCTTTCCGTCTACGGGCTCTATCTGTTCATCCAGTGGCAGGACACCGGCGACTACGAGGCCGAGGAGGGGCCGACGGACGTCCCCGTCCTCCGCGAGTGGGGGATGCTGGTTGCCGGGCTCCTCCTCATCCTCGTGAGCGTCGAGGCGATGGTGTCGGCCATCGAGTCGCTCGGACACACGTTCGGGATCCCCGAGTTCCTCGCCGGGATAACGATCGTCGCGGCGGCGACGAGCCTCCCCGACACGCTCGTCAGCGTGCGGTCCGCCCGCGACGACAACAGCGCGACGAGCCTGGGGAACGTCCTCGGGTCGAACACCTTCGACCTGCTCGTGGTCATCCCCGTCGGCGTGCTCATCGTCGGCGCGGTCCCGGTGAACTTCTCGACGGCCGTGCCGATGTTCGCCGTCCTCACGCTCGCGACGGTCCTGCTCTTCGGGACGCTCCGGACGGACCTGTCGCTGACGACCCTCGAAGCGTACTCCCTGCTCGTCACGTACGGGCTCTTCGTGGCGTGGGTCGTCGCCGAGACGGCCGGCGTGACGCACGTCCTCCCAGCGTGACGCACGTCCTCCCGGCGTGACGCACGTCCTCCCGGCGTGACACTCTCCCGCCTGAGTTGTCGCGACCCCTCCGCGTCAGACGGGCGTCGTTCGACAACGAACCCTTAATAGGCGCGCTCGCAACCGTATCGGACATGAACGCTGCTCCCGAGGAGATCACGTCGCTGGTCGGCAGAGAGGTATACTCCAACAACGGTGTCTTCGTCGGCGAAGTGGAGGACGTCCGCCTCGATCTCGACACGCAGTCGGTGACCGGACTGGCGCTGGCCGAGCTCAACGGCGAGCTGTTCGCCGGGCGCGTCGACGGGAACACCGGCGTGATCGTCCCCTACCGCTGGGTCCGCGCGGTCGGCGACGTGATCCTCATCAACGACATCATCGAACGGCTCGAGACCGGCACCGACGAGCCGGACGTCGAGACGGAGCAGCAGACGACCTAGCTCGGGTCCTCTACGACCCAGGCTCAGAAGGGAAGGGCGTTTCGGAGCCCGTCGAGGAACCCGCCGCCGCCCCGCCGTGCCTCGTCGAAGACGGGATACAGCGCGTCGAGTAGCTCCGTCTCGTTCTCGAACTCCGACTGCGGGACCTCCTCCAGCGCCGACGCCAGTTCGAGCGTTCGTCCCTTCGAGTCGTAGGGTATCTCCGGGTAGTCGAGCGCGCGGACGATCTCCCGGCTCGTCGCGGGAAAGGTGAGGTCCGACTCCCCGAGCCGAGCGTCGAGCGCGGCGATGCCGAACTCGATCGCCTCCGGTTCCGTGGACCCGCCGCCGCCTGGTGGGCGTGCTGCCATCGCCGTCCAGTAGCCGCTCGGCCGTCTTTAAACTCGGGTTCACGGGGAAGGGCGAATCGGGGAGGTCTACAACTCACTCCGGAACCGACTCCTCCGGCGGGGTCGCGTCGAGGACGACCAGCTCGAGCCCGTCGCCGGCGCGGTCGAAGGCGGCCACGCTGTCGTCGTCGTACGGCGGGACCGCGACGAGGACGACCGCGGCGAGGTCGTCGGTCTTCGACAGCTCGAGCCGGCCGGTCGGGTGCGAGAGGAACCGTGCTCCGCCCCGGCCCGCCGGCGTTCCGAGGTCGACGCCGAACACCGCGTTCACCGAACCACCGACGCCCTCGAGCGTGAAATGCGTCAACACGGGCGTCTCCGGGTCCATCCCGAGGTCTGCGTCGAACTCCCCCGCCCGGGTCGCCGACAGCCGGAGGTTCACCGCGGTCGGGTCGCGCTCGGCGGCGTGGTGGAGGAGCACCGTCAGCAGGTCGCGGGTGACGTGGATCACGGGCCGTTCAGATCCCGAGTGCGGACCGGAGCGTCTTCGCGTAGAGTCCGGGAGCCTTCCGTCGGGACCCCGCGAGCGCGTCCTCGACCGCTGAGCCGGCATTCTCGAGGACGCCCACGCCGTGGCCGACGAGGACGCGGTCGGGATCGAGACCCGAGAGGGCGGTCCGCGGCGGGGTGAACCGGAGCATTGGGTGAACGCCGAGGCGCTCGCGGTCCCCCCGGAAGTACGACGCCGATCCCAGCGATTCGGGGACGACGAGGGTCTCCCCGTCGAAGAGGCCGACCTCCTGCCAGGGCGGCACCATCGAGTCGCGGATCCGGATCGACTCGAAGCCGGAGTCGGCCAGGCGGCGGCCGAACCGGCGCACCGTGGCGTCCGTTCCCTCGACGACGCCCGTCATCCACTCGGGGACGTAGACGGGCGCGTCGTGGCGGGTCGCGATCGTCTCGGCGTCGCGCTCGTGCCGGTCCAACCCGACGACGACGCCCGCGACCGAGCCGAACTCCGCGAGCAGGTCGTCGACGCCCGGCGCGTCGACCGGGTCGATCACCCACACGTCGTCGTCGCCCTCCTCGTTCGGCACCGCGAGCGCGTGGCTCGCACGCTCCATCGCCTCGTTCGGATACGCGATCCAGCCCACGCCGCGGTCGAAGCGGTCGATCTCGTGGAGTTCCGGCTCGCCGACCTCCTTCATGTTCATGTGCTTCCTTCGGGCGGAACCCATTTCAACCCACGCCGGGACGCTCGGACTCCACCCAGAGTCCGACCCCGCTCGGGAGCCGACCGACCTCACTCGCCGGGCCACTTGATCGAACAGCCGCGCGACGGCCGGTCGGGGTGTGCGACCTCCTCGCCGGCGAGGACCGCGTCGACCGCGTCCCTGACGTAGAACTCCGTCGGCTCGTCGTCGGGGTTCAACGCGTCGTCGAGCCGGCCGTGATACCGGAGCCGCCACTCGCCGTCCTCCCGGCCGAACAGGAACGGGTCGGGGGTACACACCGCGCCGTAGGCCCGGGCGACCTCGGCGGTCTCGTCGCGGAGGTACGCGTCGTAGGCGATCGTCCCGTCCGCGACGCGTTCGCGCATGGCCTCGAAGGAGTCGTCGGGGTACTCCTCGGCGTCGTTCGGGTTGATCCCGACCACCGCGAGGTCGTCGTACTCGGCGGCCAGGTCGTTGAGCAGGTCGAACTTCGCCTTCGCGTACGGACAGTGGTTACAGGTGAACACCACGAGCAGGGCGTCCGTCCCGAAGTCGTCGAGCGCGTGCGTCTCGCCGTCGGTTCCGGGTAGCTCGAAGTCGGGAGCTGTATCGTCGCGTTCGAGTTCGGAGTCGGATTCCATCGCGACCATGTCCGGTCGTTGCCCCGCCGGATCCAAAGCCGTTCCGGGAGCCCCCGACTACCGCGTCGCGCTCGTTGCGAGACGAACGGTCGCCGACAGGACCAGCCATCCGATCGCACAGGCGACACCGATGGCGAGGAGAACGGAGAGCCCGTGGACCGTCCCCGCGACCGCCGAGAGGATCCCGGCGTCGACGCCGACCGGGACGCCGTCGAGACGCGCCGCGACCTCGGGGGCGAAGCGCCGACCGGCCGACCCGACCCGGATCCCGACGGCCGCGACCATCGCTGCCGGCGTAACCGACGAGAGGACGCGTGCCCAGCGCTCGGAGCCGTCCGTTTCCCGCCCCGACGGGACGCGGGAGTCGTTTCGGGCCGTCCCGAGCCCGACGGCGTCCGCGACGCCACCGGCATCGACCGCACCGACCGTATCAACCGGCCCCGTCACGTCGTCGGAACCCGTCGAACGACCGCCGATCCCGTCGCAGTCGGACCGTTCCGCTCCGTCCATCTCCTTTGGAGACCCCGCACCGTGTCGGTTCGATGGCATACGCTCGGTGGCCGCGATATCATATATAAACGTACGACCCCGAACGGCTGTAGCGTCGCTCGTCGCCGACGTCGAGGCTCCCGTTGTCGATGTCGAGGCTCTCGTTGTTGATGTCGAGGCTCCCGTTGTCGACGTCGAGGCTCTCGTTGCCGACGTCGAGAGTGTCGCGGCCAATATCGAGGCACACGCTGTCTGCGCCGGTGCGGGGTTTATGTCCATGTCGGCCGTTCCAGCCGATATGTCGAGCGTCGAGCCGAGTTACCGGATCTTACGGCTCCTGTGTGCCAACACAGTCGGGATGGTGAGCTTCCTCGCAGCGTACGCCATCGCCCGCGAGCCCGGCGTCGCCGTGATCGCCGGCGTCGTCCTCGGCGTCGTCGGCTACGCCGCCTCGGGTATCCTCGTCGACTACGCGTCGAGCGGGCCGAACGTGTAACGAGGAGTGCCTCCGGAAGAGTACGGACCGTTCGCTGGGGGGACGGTATCGAAAAAATTCGAGCGGGTGATCGCGGAGCGTCGAGCCTCAGAACGCGCCCGAGTGGACGTTGATCTCGGCCTGGAGGTCCGCTTTCAGCGCCGAGTGGACGTGACAGATGTCCTCCCCGCGGGCGACGATCTCCTCGGCGGTCTCGTCGTCGAGGTCGGCCTCGACGTGGAGGTCGAAGACGATCGACTCGAGGTCGTCTTCGTCGTCCAGCGTGGCGCTCGCGTCGATCTGGAGCTTGCCGAGGTCGTCCTCGCCGCGCTGGCCGCCGCCGACGCGGAACGCGGGGATGTAACAGGAGGCGTACGTCGCGACGAGCGCGGCGTTCGGGTTCGGGCCGGTCTCGTCGGTGGCGTCGATCTGGAGATCGAAGTCGCCGACCTGGCTCGTGCACGCGTAGCCCTCCTCACAGACGGTGGTGGTCTCGATGTCGGACATGTCGTCTCCGAAGTGGGCTCCCGCGGGGGTAAAGCTTCCTATACGGGTCGTTTCGAGGGCGGATTCGCCCCGTCTCAGGACTCGAGCGTGTACGTCTCGTCGCCCTCCAGGATCACGGGTTCGGCGGCCGCCCCGGCCGCTTTCACCTCGTTGACGAACTCCCGGGTGTCGATCTCGATCGGCGGGAAGGTGTCGTAGTGCATCGGGAACACCACGTCCGCACCCACCCAGTCGGCGGCGATGCCGGCCCCGGCGGGCCCCATCGTGAAGTGGTCGCCGACGGGCAACGCGGCCGCGTCGGGCTCGAGGTACGGCGCGATGACGTCGACCATCTCGGACATGAGGCCGGTGTCGCCGGCGTGGTAGAACGTGGTGCAGTCGGGGTCCGACTCCTGGGTCGGCTTCTTGTCGCCGATCACGAAGCCGGCGGGCATCCCCGCGGAGGTGCCGTAGCCCGTGTCGATCCCGTTCGAGTGGTCCGCGCGTACCATCGTCACCCACGCGTCGCCGCACTCGACGGTGCCGCCGATGTTCATCCCCATGCCGCCGACGGCCTCGTCGTGGCCGAAGGTGTCCTGGACGTACCCCGTCAGTTCCGGGGTGGCGACCACCGTCGCGCCCTCGTACCGGTCGGCGTCGGCGATGTGGTCCGTGTGCCCGTGCGTTAAGAGGAGGTAGTCCGGGTCGAGTTCCTCGGGGTCGACGTCCGTCTTCGGGTTGTCGAAGAAGGGGTCGATCAGTAGTTCGGTCTCGTCGACGACGACGTGCCACGTCGAGTGGCCGTGCCAAGTGAGGTCCATGGTCCGGTCGGTACATCTCGACGGAGGCTAATAAACTTCGACGACGCGGATCCGTCTTCCGCGGTCGACGACGCTCCGTAGCGGATCGGGAGACGCTCCGTAGCGGATCGGGGGACGCTCCGTGGCAGATCGGGAGTCGACGCTCCGTAGCGGATCGGGAGTCGACGCTCCGGTTGTTCGAGAGCGGTGAGAACGGCCGGTTCCTCCGGCGTGCCGTTCCGCCGGCAACAAGGGGGCCATTCCGGGAGGTTATAACTATCACATTCGATGGCACAGTATGCACTACGCACGGTTCCGCGACCCGGCCGGCTCGATCCGCAAAGGCCGCTACGACCCCGAGACCGAGACGGTCGCGTTCGGCGACGACGTGTACGACTTCGACGACCCCGACATCGACGTCCTCCCTCCGGTAGATCCCTCGAAGATCGTCTGTATCGGCCGCAACTACGCCGAACACGCCGCCGAACTCGGAAACGACGTGCCGGATCGGCCGTTGCTGTTCTTGAAGGGACCGAACGCGCTCGCGGGCCACGGCGACACGGTCACCGTCCCCGAGGGGAAAGACCGGATCGACTGGGAGGCGGAGTTCGTCGTCGTGATCGGCGAGTCGTGTAAGGACGTCGCTGCCGAGGACGCGATGGACGTCGTCGAGGGGTTCACCTGTATGAACGACGTCTCGAACCGTGACGACCAGAACCGCGAGCAGAACTGGGTGCGGGGGAAGGCGTTCGACAACTCGGCCCCGCTTGGACCCGTTGTCGCGACGCCCGACGAGGTTCCCGACGAGGCGAGCGTCGAGCTCCACGTGAACGGCGAGCGGAAACAGTCCGGACACCTCGGCCAGCTGATCTTCGACGTGCCGACGCTGATCGAGGAGATCACCACGTACCTGACCCTGGAGGCCGGCGACGTGATCGCCACGGGAACCCCCGACGGCGTCGGACCCCTCTCGGACGGCGACACGGTCGAGGTGACCGTCGAGGGCGTCGGGACGCTCGAACACGACGTCCATATCCCCTAAATCGGCACGGGACCGCCCCGATCCGGGGCCGTCCCGGTCCCGCTGTCGGGCGCGAGTGCGGACCGATCGCACACCTCGTTTCCGGTGAACCGACGGTCGTTCTCGGTGAATCGACGGTCGTGCCCAGTGGGTCGGCAGTCACTCCCGGGGAACCGACCGATCCGTGGCGACCCGGACGCACCGTTTCGGTCGGACGTACGGCGTGACCCCGACGCGCAGTTTCGGTCACTCTTAAGGCGGGCCGCCGCGGACTCACGGGCATGCAACCACGGGACCTCTCGGATCACTCCCCGTACGTGCCCGGCAGGGGCGTCGAGGAGGTCGCCCGCGAACTCGGGATCGATCGCTCGGAACTGATCAAACTCTCCTCGAACGAGAACCCCCACGGGCCGAGCCCCGCGGCCGTCGAGGCGATCCGCGAACACGCGGATCGGGTACACGTCTACCCGAAGTCCTCCCACACGGACCTCACCGAACGGATCGCCGAGGAGTGGGACGTGACGACCGAACAGGTGTGGGTGTCGCCGGGGGCCGACGGCTCGATCGACTACCTCTCGCGGGCTGCTCTCGAGTCCGACGACCGGGTGTTGGTCCCCGATCCCGGCTTCGCGTACTACGCGATGTCCGCCCGGTACCACCACGCGGACGTCGAGACGTATCCCCTCTCGATCGACGACGGCTTCGCTCAGACCGCGGAGCGCGTGCTGAGCGCGTACGGCGGCGAACGCATCGTCTACCTCACCTCGCCGCACAACCCCTCCGGGTCCGTGATCCCGCTCGAGGAGGTCGAAACGATCGCGGACGCGACCGCCGAGGAGACCCTCGTCGTCGTCGACGAGGCCTACGGGGAGTTCGCCGACGTCGACAGCGCGATCCCGCTCGTGAACGATCGGGACGACGTCGCCGTCCTCCGGACGTTCTCGAAGGCGTACGGCCTCGCCGGCCTCCGGATCGGCTACAGCGTCGTCCCCGAGGAGTGGGGCGGGGCGTACGCTCGCGTCAACACGCCGTTCGCAGCGAGCGAGCTGGCGTGTCGGGCCGCGTTGGCCGCGCTCGACGACCCCGAACACGTCGCGGAGTCCGTCGAGACCGCGCGCTGGTCCCGCGAGTACATCTCCCGCGAACTCGACGCCGAGACGTTCGAGTCGGCCGGCAACTTCGTGCTCGCGCGCGTCGGCGACGCGAGCGCGGTCGCCGAGACTGCCCAGGAGCGGGGCGTCATCATCAGGGACTGTACCTCGTTCGGGCTGCCGGAGTGTGTCCGGGTCTCCACCGGTACGCGCGAGGACACGAAGGAGGCGGTCGAGCGCCTGAACGGGGTGCTCACGGACCTCGACCTCGAGGCGGAAGCGTGACCGGGGACGGTCCCGACCGCGTCGCCGTCACCGGCACGCCGGGAACGGGAAAGTCGACCGCGACGGCGCTGCTCGAGGAGTACGAGGTGATCCACCTCAACGACCTGATAAAGGCGCACGAGGACCTCTGGACCGAGCGCGACGCCGAGCGCGACACCCTCGTCGCCGACCTCGACGCGGTGGCCGATCACCTCGGCGACTGGACCGGCGTGCTCGACTCACACCTGGCACACCACCTCGACGTCGACCGCGTCGTCGTCCTGCGCTGTCGCCCCGAGACGGTCGAGGAACGGTTGCTCGAGCGCGGCGAGTCGACGGCGACTACGGCGGAGAACGCCGAGTCGGAGGCGCTCGACGTGATCCTCTCTGAGGCCGTCTCGATACACGGGGTGGAGAACGTCTACGAGGTGGACACGACCGACCTGCCCCCCGAGGCCGTCGCCGAGGCGATTCGCGAGGCGATAGCGGGCACGGTCGAGCCGAGCGCCGGAACCGTCGACTTCACCGACTACGTATGAGACCGCTTATCAACCGGCCGGGAGTTACGGACGGACGAACGATGACTTCGGAGGGGATCCTCGCGTGACGCTAGACCGGTTCCGGTCGGTCGCCGACCGCCTGCTCGGCCCGTGGGTGAGCGTTGCGGATCGGCTCGGGCTCTCGCCCGATCAGGTGAGCGTCCTCGCGTTCGGCGCGGCGATCCTCGCTGCCGGCGCGTTCGCGGTCGCGGAGCCGGCGTTCTACGTCCTCGGGTCGCTTCTCGTCCTGCTCAACGGCTGGCTCGACCTCGTCGACGGCGCGCTCGCGCGCGCACAGGCGGTCGCCTCGGACGGGGGCGACCTGCTGGATCACGTCCTCGACCGCTACGCCGACATCGCCGTTATCGCGGGTTTCACTGCCGGTATCAACGCGTACGCATTGGGCTTTCTCGCCGTGACCGGCGTGTTGATGACGTCGTACATGGGTACCCAGATCCAGGCGGTCGGGATCGGCCGCGAGTACGGCGGGCTGCTCGGACGCGCCGACCGGCTCGCGCTGATGGGGGTCGTCGGCGTCGTCGCCGCGGCCTACTCGGCGCCGATCGTCGTCGGTCTGAACGTCGTCGGCCTGCTCCTCGCGCTGTTCGCCGTCGTGGGGCACCTCACCGCACTCCAGCGTTTCTTCGGCGCGTGGAGCGATCTATAGAGAGGAGACCGGCGTACGCGGGGCGTGCTTAGCAGACGAGGTTATTCGCGAACAGATTTTCGTCGCCGTCGTCGACCAGTTGCTCGCCGTCGTTCCCGCAGATGCGGTTTCTCGAGAGCCCGCTGTCGTCGGCGTTGATAACGAGACCGTCGCCCCCGTTGGTATTGATGTTGTTCTTCCGGAACGGGAACCCGCTTCCGCGAAGGACGACGCCGTCGCCGTCATTGCCCGTCGCGCGGTTGAACTTGACCTTGGCGCCTGTGGATTCGACGCGGAACCCGCCGCCGCCGTTCGAGACGGCGACGTTGCGGAGGCAGTCGCGATCGACTCCAACGTCGAATCCGACGCCGTCGTTCGACACCGCTGCGTTCTTCGTGAACGTTCCGACCGACGCGTTGACGCCGTCACCCCCGTTTCCGATAAACATGTTTCCGCTCACGCTCGCGACGCTCCCGTACGAGAAGAGCCCGTGGCTCCCGTTGCCGACGATTACGTTGCCGCTGACCACCGGTTTCAGATCGCCTGCGTCCTCCAAGTCGATTCCCGCGCCGTCGGCGTTCGCGACGTAGTTGTCCAGAATCTGAAACCGCCCGTCGAACGCGTTCGACACCTGTAGACCGATTCCCGGCCCGCGTTCGTCGCCCATAATGAAGTTGTTCGACACTCTGTGAGAGCCCATCAGGTCGTCGGCGAAGCTCATACTCGAAACGACGTTGCGTGCGAACACGTTGTTGGCCTGGTTCTCGAATAATCGGATGGATCCGGCTATCGTGTTGTCGACCGCGTGTACGCCGCCTGCGGACTCGCTACCGAAGTCCTGTATGACGTTGTTCCTGAGGACGAGCCCGCCCGGTTCGTCGACGCTGACGCCTCCGTCTGGGAGGTAAAGATTCTGGAGTGTGAGATTCACGATACTCGGTCCGTCGTAGCTCCCTCCTCCGATGCCGCCGCCCGTGATGATGTAGCCGTTGCCGTCGATCGTCACGTCCTCGACGCCGGGTCTGATCAGGACTCGCCCGTCGAAGTCGGCGGTCTGGACGAACGTCGTCCCCGAGTCGTCCGGCGTGATGGTGATCGGCTCGTCGAACTCGACCGCACCGTCGGCGGCGCTCGCCGTCCCGACCAGTCCCATCGACGCGCCGACGCTCGCCGCGCTCGCTTTTAGTACGTCTCGCCTCGACGCGTCGTCCCTGAAGGATTCAAACATAATTCTATACATCAGCTATACTATACTTTGTTAGTCTGTCCTTAGTGGATCGCTCAGCGGACAGCACAGAGTTCACAGAGACGAATCGCTGTCGTTCAACTTCGCCAAAAGGGCGCACACGCATCCGATAATCAGATATTTAGTGCGATGGTCCACTCGCGGACGGTGACGGATCGTAGCGAACGGTCGAGCACGGTCACCCGCGAAGGAACGGTTAAAAGCGTCCGGGCGGAGCTTCCCGGAGAGGAGCCTCAAGAGCTTCCCGGCCCACGCCCCCGAGGAGACCACGGGGTGGTCCGCCTGCGTACGTTCCCCGGTCGGTCCGCACGCGCACGCCGTCGCCGACGGGCTCCCAGTCGAGCACGCGTCGAGTCCCGTGTGTCCGATCGTCGATATCGGACGTCCGGCTCGCTCAGGACTCGTTGCGCGCGATGTCGCGGACGCTCGCGGCGACGACGACGGCGGCGTCGCGCAGTTGGTCGAGCGCGAGGTTCTCGTCCGGGCCGTGGACGTTCGAGTCCCGACCGCCAGGGCCGAACTTGACGGCCTTCGTTCCGCCGGCGTGGAAGTGCCCGGCGTCGGAGCCGCCGCGAGTGCCGCGCACTGGCACGTCGCCGATCACCCTGTTCGCGTTCGTCGCGACCGCACGGACGTGCGGGTCCTCGGGGTCCGACCGGAACGCCTTCGTCCGGCTCAGCGCCGTCACCGTCGCCGACGTCCCCGCCGGCAGGTCCGTTCCGGCGACGACCTCGCGGACCTCCCGCTCCGCGATCGCGGCGTCGTGGTCCGGCGGCACCCGGCGGTCGACCGTGAACGAGCAGGTCGGCGGGACGACGTTGGTCTCGACGCCCCCCTCGATCGTCGAGGGCGTACAGGTTGCGCTCCCGACGCCCGGGACCTCGCTTTCCCGGTCCGCGAGGTCGTCGCCGTGTGCGTCGAGCGCGTCGACGAGCCGTGCGGCCGCGACTACCGCGTTGGCGCCCCTCTCGGGTTCGACCCCGGCGTGTGCGGACGCGCCCTCGACGTCGACGCGGAGCGTCAGCACACCCGAGGAGGCGTACTCGACCGCGTAGGTGCTCCCCTCGACGATCGCGTACTCGGCCTCGAGCGCGCCGCTCTCGACCACGTGGCCCGCACCCGCCTCCCCGCCGGTCTCCTCGTCGGCCGTCAACGCCAGCACGAGCGTGGCGTCCTCTGGGAGCAGCCCGCTCTCCTCCAGCGCGCGCGTCGCCAGCGTGTAGGCGGCGATGCGGCCCTTCGAGTCGCGCGCGCCGCGGCCGTACAGCCGGCCGTCCTCCACCGTGCCGCCGAAGGGGTCGTACGTCCAGTTCGACTCCTCGACGGGAACCGTGTCGATGTGGGCGTTGAGCGCGATCGTCGCCCCCGGTCCCCGGGTCGCGTACGCGAGGACGTTCGGCCGCGGGTGCGGGAGGCCGAGTTCCTCCACGAGCGCCTCGGGCGCCCGCTCGATCTCGACGTCCCAGCCGTACCCCTCGTACTCGGTCGTCAGCAGGTCGACGATCGCGGCGTAGTCGCCCGGCGGGTTCACGCTCGGTGTGCGGACCATCTCCCGGAGGAACGCGACCGCGTCGTCGGCGAGGCCGTCCACCGCTGTGTCCAACCGCTCGAGTTCCGCGTCGGAGACCATCTCACACCCCCATCTCGTCCGCGAACTCGTCGAACGTCTCCACCGCGAAGTCCGGCTGGCGGAGGAAGCCCTCCCACTCGGTGCCGGCGCGGTTCATCCGGACGCCCTGCATCCCGGTGTGGAGGGCCCCTTTGACGTCGTCGTACACCTCCAACTCGCCCACGCTGTCGAGTATCTCCTCCCGTTCGGCAGGGGTGACGTCGGCGTCCGCCACCCCTAACGCGTAGTCCAACGACGCCTCGTAGCGCTCCCATGTCGGCCCGAAGTCGTCGAGCACTGTCGACGTGAGGCCGTACAGGCTCCCCCGGAGGTCCCAGATCCGTGCGATCGCCTCGGGGTTGTCCGTGTGTTCGCGGAGCGCCCGTTCCGTCGACAGCTCGTCGACGAGCGTGCTGTAGGAATCGACGAAGACGGTCTCGACGCGGTCGGTGTCCAGAGTCATCACTGTACCGTCGGGTCACAGACGGTGATAAAACCACGTCCGTCGGGGACGAACGGCGGAGCGTTGAGCGAGCACGAACGGTATCGACGAAGAGTCGAGCGAGCACGAACGGCGTCAGCGGAGCGTCGATCGATCGGCCGATAGCGCGTCGAGCCCTCACAGCCGACCTCGAACCGGAACGTCCCGATCGGGATGGCGGTCTCGTCGGTCGTCGCGAGGTCGGCGAACGTCTCGCCGCCGACGCTACAGAACTTGTCGTCCGGGAGGTCGTAGGTGGGGAACCGCTCACCGATCTCCGCGGTCGACAGCGTCTCGTCGCGACGTCGTGGCGGTCGCACGCCGCGGCCGCGTCGACGATCTCGTCGCTGCCGGCGGGGCCGATCCCGATCGTCCCGGTCTCGACGAACAGCTCTCACCCGGTCTCCGCTTCCAAATCGAGCCAGCGCTCCCGGGCCCGTCTCGCGAGCGGCACGTACTCGTGGCCCTTCGTCTGTGGCAACCGCCGGTGCCTGGACTCGCCGTGGGAGGACCTGTGGGTGTGCGGCACGTCGTATCGCTCGATCCCCAGGACGTCGACGCCGCGTTCCGCGAGGTGGTAGGTGGCCGCGCTCCCCATTCCGCCGACGCGGACGACGATCTCGTCGAACGTATCGTCCGGTCTCATCGACTCATGCTTCGGGAACCGGTCTCAAAACGCTTCGCGGGTGACCGTTCGACTCGGTGAGGGTCGGGTCGATCGGTTTTAATCACGTTCGGGCGTAATCCGGTGTATGACTTCGGCGACGGAGGGATCGTCGTATCGTCCGCACGTTGAGAACGTCCCGATCGGGATCTTCGAAGTAAACCGACACGGAGAATACGTTGAGGTGAACGAAACCGCGTGCGAGATGGTCGGCTACTCGCGGGCTGAACTCCTCGAGATGTCGACGACGGAGTTGATCCCCGAAGGCGACGATCCGGGGGACGCGGTCTCGCTCGTGGGGGTTCGAGAGACTGGCCATATGCGGGCTGAACGGCAGATACAGCACAAGGACGGACGGACGGTCGATGTACTCCTCGAGACGGTGGACCTCGAGGACGGTCGATACATCGTCTACGTGCAAGACATTACCGAACAGAAGGAGTACGAGCGGCAACTCGAGCAGCAGCGTGATAACCTCGAGGTACTGAACCAAGTCCTTCGCCACGACGTTCGCAACGACTTGCAACTCGTCACTGCGTACGCGGACCTTCTGTCCGAGAAGTGTGAGGACGACGAGGTGAGCGGATACATCACCACGATACAGGAAAGCGCCAACCACGCCGTTGAACTCACCAGTACTGCACGCGAGATGGCCGACGTGATGCTTTCGGTTACACAGGAGAGCCAGCAGATCGATCTCCGCACGGTTCTCGAAACGGAGGTGAGCGAGGTACAGTCCTCGTACCCGAACGCCGCGATAACCTTCGGGACGACCGTCCCCTCCGTCACGATCGACGCCAACGAGATGATCTCGTCGGTGTTCCGAAACCTGGTGAAGAACGCGATACAGCACAACGACAAGCCGTTGGCGGAGGTGACGGTCTCGGTAACCGTTTCGGACGAGTGCGCAACTATCCGAGTCGCGGACAACGGCCCGGGGATCCCCGACGACCGGAAAGAGGCCATCTTCGGGAAGGGGGACCGCAACTTGGAGAGCGCGGGAACGGGGCTCGGTCTCTACCTGGTCGAAACCCTTGTCGACAGTTACCGTGGTGACGTGTGGGTCGAAGACAACGACCCCGATGGCGCCGTCTTCGTCGTGGAACTGCCCAAAGCGGGATGAACCCCCCTTGTGGCGGGGACGTTTTTCGGCGTCGTGCTACCGCGACGCGATCCGCGAACGGCGGACGACACCGAGCGACCGCCTCACGAAAAACCACGGGGGCGGTCAGTACGTTCACTTCCATCCCGTACTTCCCGATGTTCGAAACGGATCGGGAGGTCGTATGGCCCTGTTCGTCCCGCTATCGACAGCGTATTTACGTGGTGAACGCGTTCGTGGCAATATGACCCTGGTCGTGGTGCCGGTTCGGTATCCGGTGACGGCCCACTCGGAGGCGACGCTCCGGGAGGGCGTCCGTGTCGCCGAGGAGCGCGACGCCGAACTCACCGTCCTCCACGTCGACCTGTATCAGAACAGCAGCGGCGTCTCGCGAAGCGACCTCAAACGCGCCGTCGAGCGTCGGGTCGGTCGGGTCGACCGCGCCCGGTACGTCGTCCGACGTGGCTTTCTCGTTGAGGAGACGATCCTCGAGGAGATCGTCGCCGAGGGCGCCGACGTCGTCGTCATCGGTTCGAAGCAGGCGGGTCGTTGGCGGCGCATGGTCCAGAAGCTCCTCTCGGACCCCGACATCGACAGCTACCTGCGCGACCAGCTCGACTGTACGGTCATCACGGTCGACGCCTCCGGCCAGGCCGTGTCGAACGTCGACGTCTGAGAGAAGTCGGTGGATCTATCGAGTTCACGTTCTTCGGATCGACGTCGTACGAGATCGCTTGTCGCCGAAGAGTGCTAGTAGTACGGTTGTTTCGATAGGGATCGGGGTGAGTAGAACGGGATCGTTGCTGGCGAGGTGAACACGTCCAAAGCCCCAGCCACTCGGCTGTACGAAGTGAGACGGACGACTGCGATGAACACGCCCAAAGCCCCAGTCGCGAGGCGGACGCACGCTCGTTGTCGTTCGAAAGGCGCGCATGCGCGCCTTTCGTGATGACGAGA
>NZ_QMIM01000012.1 GCF_003287355.1 Halorubrum sp. 48-1-W | reverse complement strand
TACTGGAGTGAGCGATCCTCTGGGAACCGCGGTTCGCCGCCTCTCCACTCATACTTCATTCCTTCGACGCGGAGACCCGTCTCCGCGTCACGGTTCGTTCGTCGTCGTCGAGCCGAAGGCTCGTCCGTCGATTCGACGTTTTCGACCGATTACACGGGGGACGCACGAACGGTTCATCGCACTGTGCGCGACGGGATCACGACGACTGGAAACCGTGGTTGGTAGGTTTCGGATTCGGACGGATCGCTTCGCGGATACGCTTCGCTCTCGATGCGTCCGGAACCGTTAGGGATCTCAATATTGATTGTCCCACCAGTAAGTTTATGTTATTTCTGTTTGAAGACAATACGTTAATGACCGTCCCGACGACACGCGAGGGCGAAGTGACGGTTCGGGTCGCTTCGACCGGATCGCCGTCGGTTCGGGACGGGGACACGGATCGACCCGTCGTCTCGGTCCTGTTCGAGACGGGCCTCGAGGAGTGGAGACGCGCGTGGAGCGATCGGATCGGGGGGCCTCCACGTCGTGAGGCCGTCGTCGTCGCGAGCGACCTCTCCCGTGGTGCGGTCGCGACGACGACCACGCAGGTCCTTCCCGAACGGCGTCTCGCGTATACAGTTCTCGGAGCGGACGCCGGTGTCGACCGGATCCTCGAAACGGTTTCCGGCACGCTTCCCGAATTCGAGGGCTCCGAGCCGCGAGTGCTGCTCGACGATCTCGCGTCGTTCGCGGTCACACGCGGAGCTACCGAGACCGTCGACACGGTCGAGCGGATCGCGACCGAGGCCGCTGTAGTCGACGGGTCCGTCACGATCGGCTGGTCGCTCTCGGCGGCGTCGGGGTCGGCGTTGCCGGCGATCCTCGACCGCGTCGATACGATCGAGGGTGTCGATCCGGAGTCGATGGCGGCGATCGCCCGGCTTAAACGCGAGGACCCGACCACGTTCGGGTACACGAGGCGGTATTGGGTCGAAGCACAACGCGGTATCGAGTCGTGTTCTCGGAACTATCCACAATCGAAGCAGGTACACGCCACCCTCTCACGTCCCGAGACGACGCCGCGAACGCTCGGGGCGACGCTCTCGGGGCTCGTCTCGCTGGGGGTGCTCGACACGTGGACGGACACGGTCGGGTCGACACGATACGACCTCACGGCGTACGATCCGACCCGGATGGCGACGGTCGGTATCGCCTTTGCAGCGATTTGTGGCGACGATCCGGATCGCGTCCTCGAGGAGTGACGCCGGGGACGGTCGCGCCCGGTCGTCGTTTCCTCCGGGGGCGGTCACGCCCGGTCGTCGTTTCCTCCGGGGGCGGTCACGCCCGGTCGTCGTTTCCTCCGGGGGCGGTCACGCCCGGTCGTCGTTTCCTCCGGGGGCGGTCACGCCCGGTCGTCGTTTCCTCCGGGGGCGGTCACGCCCGGTCGTCGTTTCCTCCGGGGGCCCTCAGACCGTGATCGACGACCGTCCCGTCGGGATCGAGCGTGACCGTTCCCAAACGCACCGTGTCTCCGGTATCGTACTCTGTTGCGATCGTCTCGAGCACCGACCGTCTGTCGAGTCGCTCCCAGACGACCGCCGCGACGAGCGACTGGAACGCCTCCGGGTCGGTCCACCCGGAGTCGATGTCGGTCGGGACGTGAACGAGAAATCGAAGCTCCTCCTCGGTGACGCGTATGCCGACCCCGAAGGTGTCCGAACACATGTCGTTCCGTTCGGTTCGGGGATTCAAACCTCCGTCGACGTCCCGAAAGCGGTAACCGGATCCGCCGGAAAGCGGTCGTGTGACTTCGAACTGGGACGCTCCGCGTGTGCCTCCGAAGGTGGGACTCGTGACCGCGGTCCTCGCGGTTAGTGTCGGGGCGATCCTCGTCAGGTGGAGTGACGCGCCGAGCTCCGTCGCCGCGTTCTATCGGGTGCTCTTTACCACGTTGCCGCTTCTTCCGGTCGCGGCGTGGCGGTACCGCGAGCAGTTCGTGCGGATCGACCGACGTGATCTCGGATTCGCGACACTGTCGGGTATCGCGTTGGCGTTACACTTCGCCTCGTGGTTCGAGAGCCTCGAATGGACGAGCGTCGCTGCGAGCGTCACGCTCGTTCAGGCACAGCCGGTGTTCGTCGCGCTCGGTGCGTGGGTCCTCCTTCGTGAGCGGGTAACCCGACGTATCGCCGTCGGGATAGCGATCGCGGTGGGGGGGATCGTGGCCATGTCACTGGGGGACTTCCTCGGCGGGGTTCTCGTCGGCCCGGCACCGCTTTACGGCAACGCGCTGGCGCTCTTCGGGGCGGTGACGGCCGCCGGCTACGTCCTCGCCGGTCGATCGTTGCGACAGCGACTCGCGCTGGTTCCGTACGTGGTCGTCGTCTACGGGGTCTGTACGGTGTCGCTGTTCGTCCTCGTGCTCGCACAGGGGCACCCGCTCTCCGGATACCCGCCCCGCGAGTGGGCGGTCTTCCTCGGTTTGGCGATCGGGCCGGGACTGCTCGGACACACGGTCGTCAACTGGGTCCTGGGGTACCTCGAATCGAGCGTCGTCTCGGTATCACTGCTCGGCGAACCCGTCGGGGCGACGATCCTCGCGTTGGTGCTCCTGGGTGAGGTCCCGACCCGGTTCACGCTCGTCGGCGGCGTGATCGTTCTCTCGGGGATCTACCTCACGATGACCGGCTCCCGGAGCTGAACCTGTGTTCGATCGTCGGCGTCAGCGAGCTCCTCCGACTCCGAAACGTCTCCGACGTGGACGTCACGCGGGTCGCTCCGTCTCGAACCGCTCCGCGGTCCGGCGGTGTCGGTCCCGAAACATCCCCTCGAAACCGACCTTCGCGAACGGTCCCGCGGTGTCGCCGAGCGCGCCGAACGGGAGCCGGTACTCGACGGTGTCGACGAGGATCGTTTCGTCCCCGTCGGCATAGAACGCGTGGGTGTGCTCCCAGGTTCGGAACGGGCCGTCGACCATGTCGTCGACGAAGTACGCGCTTCCCTCGACGGGTGTGTCCCCGTCGGGCTCGCGTTCGACGATCCGCGAGATCCACCGTTGGCGAGGGATGACGCCGAACGGTCGGATCGACATCCGGATCCGTGAGCCCGCGGTCAACACGTCGGGGTCACGCTCACCGTCCGGCCCCTCGACCGCTTCGATCCGCATGTTCATCCACTCGGGCGTCAACTCGAGGAGCCCGTCGATCGTCGAGTGGAACGCCCACACGCGGTCGATGGGAGCAGTTATCCGGGTTCTCCGGCGGTACGTCGCCATGCCGGCCGTTCGGCGTCGACGGTCAAAAGTCCCGCCCCGTCGTCTCCGGACGTCGGGACGTCCACACGTCGACGATCGGCACCACGTTCGTCGACAAAACGGGTACCGAAACCCGGATACGCTCGCGCCGCCTCCACGGATCCGATGGAACGAGGAGCGATCGACGTCGCCGACCTCCCGGGGCCCTTCGATCTCCAAGCGACCGTCGAGAGCGGACAGAGCTACCTGTGGAACCGGGCCGACGGCCGGACGTACGAAGAGCTCCACGCTCACGGCGGCGACGGATGGTACGAGACGGTCGTTTCTCCCCTCCCGGGTGTCTCCGACGAACGGGTTCCAGTACGGGTCCGGCAGGTCGGCGGCGTCCACGACGGGACGATCGAGTGGGAGGCGCCGACGGACGCGGTGCCGCTTCTCACCCACCTGCTCCGGCTCGACGACGACCTCGACGCCATACGCGCTTCGATGCCGAACCTTCCCCTCCTGGAGCGAGCGTACGACCGGTACGAGGGCATGCGTCTGGTCCGGGACCCGGCGTTCCCCTGTCTCGTCTCGTTCATCTGCTCGGCACAGATGCGCGTCGCCCGGATCCACGGGATGCAACGGAGGCTCCGGGAGAGCTACGGGGACACCGTCGAACTCGGCGGAGGGACGTATCACGCGTACCCGACGCCGGAACAACTCGCGGCTCGGAGCGAATCCGAACTCCGCGACCTCTCGCTCGGATATCGTGCGCCCTACGTCCGACGGACCGCGGAGATGGTCGTGTCCGGAGAGGCGGACCCGTGGGAAGCGGCCGATCTCTCGTACGAGGAGGCGCGGAAATCGCTGACGCGGTTCGTCGGGGTCGGCGACAAGGTGGCGGACTGCGTCGCGCTGTTCTCGCTGGGCTTTCTCGAGGCGGTTCCGCTCGACACGTGGATCCACACGACCATCGAGGAGTACTATCCCGACTGCGACCGCGGATCGTACGCCGAGACGTCCCGTGCGATCCGTGACCGATTCGGCGGGGAGTACGCCGGATACGCCCAGACGTACGTGTTCTATCACCTTCGCGCTGGCGGGGAATGACCTCGGCCGAAGCTTCATACTCGTTCGCACGGTACGTTCTCACGTGATGGACTGTCGAGTCGTCGTGGAGGCTGCCGTTCCCGTTTACGACGTGGAGACCGCCGACGAAGCGGTCCGGATCGCGATCTCGAAAACTGGCGAGATGCTGAATCCCGACCTCAACTACGTGGAGATCGACATGGGAAGCCGTACCTCCCCGACGGGAGAGGAACTCCAGCCGGCGTTCATCGTCGCCGACGAGGCGCTCGTCGCGCTCGAACTCCGGATGGACGTGTTCAACGTCGACCGCCACGAACACGCGAGGCGGATCGCTCGAAAGGAGATCGGCCAGCGGCTCCGAAAGGTTCCGCTCAAGGTCCTCTCGGTCGAAGAGATCGACGAGGAGGAGACGGAAGGGTCCTCGGGGACCGACGAGGACGACTGACAGATCCGGCTCGCTGAACGTGGTTACTCGGGACGTAACGAGCGACGGTAGGGTATTCGACGAGTTTCAGTCCGCGGTAGGGGCCAGCGGCTCCGATTCCGACTCCGCCATCGGCTCCGTGATCCCTTCGGTCAGTTTGAAAACAGCCGCTTTGTGGTCCGTCTTCGATTTGTGTATCGATGTCGGTTTGACGCCGAGTTCTTCATACGCGTCGAGGTCGAGGTCGTCGTCCCAGAACTCGCACTGTTTTCGTACCTCGGCCAAGAGGCCGTGAAGGTGGATGAGCTCCTGTTTCTTCATGAGTAACCGTCCTTTGCTACCGGAGGCTTATATTACTATCCTGAGCCTAGTTACCACACCTCCCGTCTATATAGGCCTCACGAGCCCGCACGTCACTGGAACTGCCGAACCGCCTCGAGGTCCCGTTCGGTTCGCATGAACTCCGTGAGTCGTCGAGTCGCGTGACAGTTGGAACAGCTGAAGTTCGTGCGTAGCCCGGGCAACCCTGCCGGGTTGTCCTGCCACTCCTTGGAACACTCCGGGCACACCAGCCTAACGAACGCTTCGACCATGCGAGCAGGTACACCCCGTCGGATTAAAAACGTACGTGACGCGGTGACGTTTCACACTGGTATCCCGCCGGCGGAAAACTCACGCGACGACGGAGGGTTCACCCGATGACGACGCGCCGTTTCGTCGGTCCCTACGCGGTCAGGTGGTCGCTGGCCTCGAGTAGCTCCTTGTACCGGTTGCGGATGGTGACCTCGGAGATGTCTGCGACCTCGCTCACCTGGCTCTGGGTCACCTTTCGGTTCGAGAGGAGGGCGGCGGCGTAGACGGCCGACGCGGCCAGTCCGACCGGCGACTTGCCGCTCGTGATCCCTTCCTCTTTCGCGCTTTTCAGGAGTTCCCGTGCGAGGCGTTCGACCTCCTCCGGGAGCTCGAGTCGCGAGACGAACCGGGGCACGTAGCTCTCGGGGTCGGCCGGCTGTACCTCCAACCCGAGTTCGCGGACGACGTAGCGGTACGTCCGCGTGAGCTCCATCTTGTCGACGCGCGAGACCGCTGTGAACTCGTCGAGGCTTCGCGGGTTGCCGACCTGCCGGGCAGCGGCGTACAGCGCGGCGGTCGCGACGCCCTCGATGGACCGGCCGGGAAGGAGGTTCTCGCTCAGCGCGCGGCGGTAGATGACGGAGGCGGTCTCGCGGACGTTGTCGGGGAGCCCGAGCGCCGAGGCCATCCGGTCGATCTCGCCGAGCGCCTGCTTCAGGTTGCGCTCCTTGGAGTTCCGGGTGCGGAACCGTTCGTTCCAGGTGCGGAGCCGCTGCATCTGGCGACGCTGTCGACTGGAGAGCGACTTCCCGTAGCCGTCGCGGTCCTGCCAGCCGATGTTGGTCGACAGGCCCTTGTCGTGCATCATGTTCGTCGTGGGCGCGCCCACGCGGGACTTGCTGTCCCGCTCCGCGGAGTCGAACGCGCGCCACTCCGGCCCGCGGTCGACCGAGTCCTCCTCGACGACGAGTCCACAGTCTTCACACACCGTCTCACCGTGTTCGGTGTCGGTCACGAGACGGCCCGTACACTCCGGACAGCTCGTTGTTCGGCTGTTCTCCGACGATTCGGTCTCGGCGGTTTCCTCGGCCGTTCGCTCTGACGTGCCGGCTCGATCGACCGCCTCGTCCCGCTCGTAGCTTCGAATGCGTGTCTCTGTCATGGGTGTTCTCCGATCGAACTCCCGACGAAAAATGCGACGGCCGGGTGGGCCCGATTCGTTAACTATCAGTAAGGGTTAGAAGTATATAAATATAGCGGTAATAACGCCGACTGCTGGAATCTTCGAATAGCGAAATGACGGTCGAATACGGTCGTTTACAGGTAATTAGCTCCTATCTCGTGTTCGGTCGTGTTATACGATGCCGTGAGTCCCGAAGTATATAAACAATGTAGGTGAACTCGACTCGACGGAAAGAACATCTACTGAAAGTCGCGGACCGATGCCCACGTTCCTACGGAATCGGTTTCGAAACCGGACCGGATCGGTCCTCGTGGGTGCGATACGGATCGCTGTGGGGACTTCGATATACGTTCCGCGACGAACCGTGTGCGAGAGGGGGAGGGGGACGGGTGACTCGTGACAGCGTCCTCGTCAGTCCCACGTGACCCATACGAGAAACAGCAGTCCGACCGTCTGGAGCACGTGGAGCCCCATCATGGCTCGCCAGGCGACCGAGGGGACCGCCTCGGACGCGAACCACGCCGACAGCATCGGGTCGACCAGGTAGATGTAGAGCGCGAGCGCGTTCTCTCCGAGCAGAAACCCGCCGAACATCACCAGTCCGAGGGTGTGTTTCGACCGGAACTGGAGGTAGTTCCGCCCCCACACCCAGACGAGCGCGAGGAGCAGGGCCACGTTCAGCCCCGCGGAGAACCGTGCTACATCGAACCAGAAACTCATCGTACACCTGCTATCGGGTGTGGGGGGTATAACCGCTTTCCCAAATTCGTTCCGAATTCCGCACCGGTTCCGACTCCTGGTTTCGGGCCCAGACTACCGGTTCTGACTCCCGGTTTCGGGCCCAGACTACCGGTTCCGACTCCCGGTTTCGGGCCCAGACTACCGGTTCCGACTCACCGGGAACGCGACCCGATCCGGGTGTTCGTTGAACCGGTCGAAGACCCGGTCGTACAGCTCGTTTTTTACTCGCTGCCCACGCCGTGGGTGCGTGAGGTATCGGAGGCGGAGCTCGACCCACGACTCCTCCTGTTTCAGGTTGACCGTCGGCCCGTCGTGAACCTCCAACTCGACGGGCGTCTCCGAGAGCGCGTCGCGGTAGGCGGCGATCCCCGCGCTCATCTCCTCGCCGAGGAGGTCCGTCGCCTCCTCGCGCATCACCTCGCGCGCGAACGCCAGGTCGGTCTCGTAGGCGACTTGGATCCCGATCTCGTTCCACACGTACGGCGACCCGCCCCCGCCGAAGTTGACGACGTTCGAGGAGAGCACGACGCTGTTGGGGACGGTCACGACACGGCCCGACGGCTGGTTCGTGCTGACGAGTTCGCCGTTTATCTCCCACAGCGTCGTCACGAGGAACTCCACCTCGATCACGTCCCCTTTCGCGTTGCCGATCCGGACACGGTCGCCGACGCCGTACGGTTGTTTGACGGTGATGTACACCCACGCGATGAGCGAGAGGAGCGGTTGCTGGAGCGCGAACGTGATCGCGAACCCGATGACGCCGAGCGAGAAGAGCAGTCCGAGCCAGTTGTCGGTCAACACCGCGAGCGTGCCGACGGTGCCGACGAACCCGAACGCGAGCCGCAGGAGGTTCCGCGTGTTGTACGCTCGGCGCTTGTTCGTAGAGCGCATCAACACGTCCGCGAGAAGCCGATAGGTCCCGAAGAGCAGCGCGAAGATCGCGACGACGAACGCCAGCCGCTCGACGACGAGGTTCGTCGGGTAGGTCCCGACCGCGGGCCACCCGGCGAACGGCTCGGCGGCGGCCACGAACACGCCGACGGCGGCAGTGACCACCCCGAGTAGCACGGAGCCGAGCGGGATCGATCGTCTCACGGTGGGTGGTCGGCTGGCGGCGGCAAAACCGTTGCGACCAGGACTCCCGCCCCGGATCCCGAGGGATCGCCGCCGGTCGTCCTCCCCGCCGGTCGTCCTCCCTACTCGCTGCCGGCGACCAGCGCGACCGCGCCCGCGAGGACCTCCGTCGCGGCCGCACAGTCCGCCCAGTCGGTCCACTCGCGCGGGTTGTGGGAGATCCCGTTCCGGGACGGCGAAAAGAGCAACGAGGCGTCGGTGACCCGCGCGACTCGCATCGCGTCGTGGGCGGCCCCCGAGTGGAGGTCGATCGCGGACCGACCCGCAGCGTCGGCCGACTCGTGGGCGATCTCCCGAAGGCGGTCGCTCATCGGCTCCGGCTGGACGACCGACGGGCGGGCGAACTCGGTCTCCACCCCCCGTTCGCGCTCCAGTCGGGAGAGCGACTCGCGGGCCGCCTCCGCGATCGTGTCCATCGACTCGGCTTTCACGTCGCGGACGTCCATGCGGGCCTCGACGCGACCCGGGACCACGTTCGACGCGTTCGGCGAGACCGAAAGCGCCCCGACGGTGCCCACCGCCGTCTCGGAGGACTCGGCGACGACGTCGTTGGCGGCAGCCTCGACGTCGAGGACGAGCTCGCTCGCGGCCGCGAGCGCGTCGGTCCGGTCGCCCATCGCGGTCGCGCCCGCGTGGTTCGCCTCCCCGACGATCGTCGCCTCGCAGTGGCTGATCCCCGTGATGGTCGTGACGATCCCGGCGTCGACGCCGGCCTCCTCGAGCGTCGTGTCCTGCTCGACGTGGAGCTCGTAGAAGGCGTCCCACCCGGCCGGGTCGAGCGTCTCGGTGCCCTCGCCGTGGTAGCCGATCCGCGAGAGCGCCTCTTCGACCGTCTCGCCCTCGTCGTTCTCGAACTCGAGCGCCTCCTCGAGGTCGGTCACCCCGGTCGCGACGCTCGACCCCAGGAGGCCGTTACCGTAGGTCGCGCCCTCCTCCTCGGTGAAGCTGACGACGACGACCGGCCGTTCCGGCTCGACGCCGGCGTCCTGCATGGCGCGGACGGACTCCAGGGCGGCGTAGACGCCGAGCGGGCCGTCGAAGATCCCGCCCTCGGGGACGCTGTCGAGGTGGCTCCCGCAGGCGACCGGGGCAGCGTCGGGGTCCGCCGACTCGGGGACCCACTCGCCGGCGACGTTCCCGATCGCGTCGACGGTCACGTCCATCCCGGCGTCCTCGAGTCGGTCGACGAGGTGGTCGCGCGCCTGCCGATTCGCCTCGCTGCCGGTGCGGTTCGTCCGCCCGTGCGCCTCGGGGTCGTCGAGGTCGAGCCGGCCGAACGCCGCGTTCGCCTCGATGTCCGATCTGAGCCGGTCAGTGTCGACTGGGAGTTCCATACGTCTACGGCTCCCTCCCGGGATAAAAACGGTTCGTCGTCGGTTCGTCGTCGGTTCGGTTCGTCGTCGGTTCGTCGTCGGTTCGTTTCGTCGGTTCGTTTCGTCGTCGGATCGGAGGGAAAAGCACTTACGACCGCGAGCCAACCGCGGTCGTATGCTCCCAGTCGTGTCCCTCCAAGGAGGTATCGGTGTCATCGGGATCCTCTCCCTCCTGTTCGGGCTCCTCATGTTCGTGGCCCACGTCGCGATGATCGTCTGGACGTACAGCGACGCGCAAAAACGGAGCGAACACCCGGCCCTCCTCTGGGCGCTCGTGGTCTTCTTCGCGCCGCTCCTCGGCATCGTGCTCTACCTGATCCTCGGCCGGGACGGCGGCTACTGACCCGCCCGACTCGGGTAGCCCGGAGGGACTTCCCCGGCGCGTGCCTCCCCGCGCACGGTCGGACGCTCGGAGCCCACGCGAGGGGGGTCGAGGGGACCCGTCGACGGCCAGCCGACGTTCGTCCCCGCGATCGATAACTCCGGCGAGGCCAGGAGGCGACGGCCGGGACGCCCTCGAAACTCGGAGACCTGGTGTCCGCGCAGCCCTGGACCTCACCCTCCCCAGCCTCGCACCGCCCGCGCCGCCGGAACCGCTCGGCGGCGCGGCCGAGTGCTCCCTCGCGCGCGTTCCTCGCGCGCGCCGACGTCGGGGAACCCGGGAGACGACGAGCCGTCACCCGGCGTCAGGGCTACCGCACGTGGAACTCGCCGAGTTCGCGGAGCCGTCCGGCGAGGTCGTCGCTCAGCGCGTCGCGCTCGACGCGCCACTCCCAGTTGCCGTCGACCGTCCCGGGTTCGTTGAACCGCGCGTCGCTGTCGAGCCCGAGCAGGTCCTGGACCGTCGTCATCGCGAGGATCGCCTCCGAACTCCACACCTCCTCGATGATCGCCCACTCGATCGGGCGGTCGCCGCCGTAGCCGAGGTTGTAGTGGAGCGCGTCGCGCTGCTCGGGCGCGAGGTCCTCGTAGTAGCCGACCCACGTGTCGGTGTCGTGCGTGGAGGTGTAGCCGACGACGCGCTCGGGGTAGTGCATCGGCTGGTACGGGTTGCCCGCCTCGATCCAGTTCGCGTACTGTGGCACCCGCATCCCGGGAAAGCCGAACTCGGCCATCAGGTCGTCCATCCGCGCGTCCTCGAACCCCAGGTCCTCCGCGATGAACGGGGCCTCGCCGAACTCGCGTTCGACCGCCTCGAACAGCGCCCGCCCCGGGCCGTCGTGCCACTCGCCCTCAGCCGGGTCGTCGGCGTCAGCGGGGATCGCCCAGTAGCGCACGAACCCGAGGAAGTGGTCGAGCCGGGCGACGTCCGCCAGGTCGAACAGTCGACGGAACCGGTCCATCCACCAGCCGAAGTCGTCCTCGGCGAGCCGATCCCAGTCGTACACCGGGTTCCCCCAGCGCTGCCCGTCGTCGCCGGGGTTCGGCGGCACCCCGGCCACCGCGGCCGGTCGGTTCCCCTCGTCGAGCCGGAAGGCTGCGGGGTTCGCCCACACGTCCGCGGAGTCGAGCGCCACGTAGATCGGCACGTCGCCGACGACCTCGACGCCCGCCTCGGCGGCGACCTCGCGCAGTGCCGCCCACTGCCGGTCGAACGTCCACTGGAGGAATTCGTGGTACTTCACCGCCTCGGCGTGTTCCTCCCGTGCCGTCGCGAGTGCGTCCGGGTCGCGCGTGCGGAGCGGTTCCGGCCACTCCACCCAGGTGTCCTCCGGTCTGTCGGCCGAGAGCGCGCGGAACAGCGCGTACTCCTCGACCCACGGCTCCCGGTCGCGGAAGTCGTCGAACGCCTCCGTCGACGCCGACCCGCTTCCGGACCCCGCGGGTCCCGCGTCCCTCTCCGCCTCGAACCGCTCGAACGCGGTCTTCAGAAGCGGGAGCTTGTACTCCCGGACCGCCCCGTAATCGACGCGGTCGGTCGGGAACTCGGGCACAGGCTCGAGGTCGGCCGGCTCGAGCCAGCCGTCCTCGACGAGGCCGTTCAGGTCGATCAGGAGGGGATTGCCGGCGAACGCCGAGGGCGACTGGTACGGCGACTCGCCCGCAGCGCCGATGGTCGGCCCGAGCGGACACACCTGCCAGTAGTCGACGCCCGCGTCCCCGAGAAACGAGAGGAACGCCGCTGCGCCGTCGCCGAGGTCGCCGATCCCGTGTGGCCCCGGAAGCGACGTGACGTGACAGAACACTCCGTCGGAGCGATCGAATCGCATGGCTACGCCTGCGACGGCCACCGACTCAAGCGTTGCGTCCGCGGGCGGGGCCGAACGGCGCCGTCGCCGGCGGCCTCCGTTCCCGGCGGGCGGGGCCGGTCACTCCTCGGATCGCCGCCAGACCACGGCGTCGGCGGTTTCGAGTGTCACCGGGTTCGAGCCGTCGACGACGGCGTCGCTTGCTTCGGTCCCCGTGCTCGGTGAGGCCAGCGCCACCGACCACCCGTCGGAACCCGTCCGGTTGCCCGCCTCCGCGAGGAGTCCCTCGACGGTCACGTCGACCGGAACGCCCTCGACGTTACACGCCACGAGCAACGTCTCCGAGCCGTCCGGCGACCGCCGGACCGCGTAGTAGAGCACGCTCCCGTTCGTCGGATGGCGGTACCCGAACGCTTCGCCGGTACCGGGATCGATGTCCGACCGGAGCCAGGGGCGGTCCTGACGGAACTCGCGGACCGACCGGTCGAACGCGGTCCGCGCGTCGTCCTGGTCGTCCGCCCAGCGGTCGAGAACGGCGTAGTCGCTCACGTCCGCGCTCCACGCGAAAGAGAACGCCTGGAGGTCCTCGGCGGTGAGGTCGCCCCCATGGGCTCCGTCGGCGGCCGTCCCCGTCTCCAGCGGCGTCCCCTGGACCGACAGTAACTCCGCGATCAGGTCGACGTCGTAGTCGGTCGCGTCCACCAGGGCAGCGAGCGTCGTCACGAACCCCTTCAGCTCCGCTTTCGTCCCGAACCCGAGCGCCTTGAGTCGGGCGAACGCGTCGCTCCCTTCGAACCCGCCCTCCGGGACGTGCCAGTCGATCCACGGGGCCTCCTCGGCGACGACCTTGACGTTCCACGTGGGGTCGGTGTCGCGGACGAAGCCCCACGGCGCGCGGTAGTTGGCGTGGAGGAAGTCCATGGGGACGCCCGGCATCGCGACGTGGAACCAGACGAGCACGGCGGGGCTGTCGTAGGCCTCGCGGATCGTCTCCGGCGGCGAGTCCGCCAGGTACGGGTTGATCAGCGCCCCGCTCCAGTCGTCGCTCACCTCGACCTGTGAGCCCCGCCGCAGGGTGTCGTGGTTGGCGACGCCCGTGATCCACTGGCTTCCCGATTCGCCGACCTCGCGCATCCGCCACCACTTCGTCACCCAGAAGGTGAGAAGCGCGGGCTTGTTGTGCGCGAAAGTCACTGGCGACCACTGGAACGCGTGGGGATGATCGTCGATCAGCGTCCGGTACGTCGAGGCCAGCTCCCAGTCCTCGCGGGGCCACGGCCGGCCGTCCTCGTAGATCATCCACGGTCGGTACTTCGACCCCGCTACCTCCTGGACGACCCGGTCCATCTCCGCGAGGAACGCGTCGTCGTGGACGTTCTCCCCCGTTTCGGGGTCGTGATACGTGAAGTCCTGTGCGCCGTCGACGCGGATCCCGTCCGCGCCGAAGTCCATCTTTCGACGCTGTAACTCCAGGAGGATCGCCCGAACCACCGGGTGACGGTAGTTCAAGTGGAGCCCGTACATCCCCGGTCCCTCGAAGAACGGGTCGGGGAGGAGTTCGGCGCCGGCGTCGTCGGCGTGGCCGAGCGCGACGTCGAAGACGACCCTGATCGGGTCCGGCATCGCGTGACAGGCAGCGATGAACTCGACGAGTTCGTCCGGCCGACCCGTCTCCAGTATCGCCGGGTTCGCCGCCGAGAACGCGCTCACGACCACGTCGTACCCCCAGTTGGTCTGGTCGGGGCGTTCGACCCCGACGGTCACCCGTTCCGTGTCGCGCTCGCGGTCGAACGCGTCGGCGGGGGAGCCGTGGGTGGCGCTCGATCCCCCACCGCCCGTCCCGCTCCCGTCGCCCGCCTCGCTCTCGCCGGGCCGCCAGTACCACTGTCGCCCGTACGCTTGCGTGAGGGGCTCGACCGGCATGAGCTGGATCGCGTCGTACCCGGCGTAGTTCCGCTCTGCGGGATCGAGCGGCTCGTCCGACCGGAGCTTGCGCCCGACCTCCCGGAACCGTTCGGCGAGCGCCCGGAGCGACCCCTCCTCGGTCGAGGTCCCGGGGTGTATCTCCAGCATGCTCGTCGCGGGGTCGACGCGGGCCACCCCGTCGTCGACCGTCGTCGGCAGTGCTTCCCCGGCGGTTCCGAGCGACCGGAAGTGGTCGCGGTCCGGGCGCGTGGCGTCGAGCAGGTCCCAGTCGTACACCTCGGCGGGCGCGAACGCGCCGAACGGGACCGAGTACGCGAGGGGATCGCGGACCACTTCCCACTCCCCCTGCGTTTCGTACGTCAGCTGGTAGAGCGTGCCGACCTGCTCCGCGGTCCCGACGCGGACGTTCTCGACGGCGACCCAGTGGTACTCCTCGTCGCGTTCGACCGGAACCCGATCGACCCGGAACTCCACGTCCCGGAGGGTGTCCCGCCCGGGATCGATTCGATCCTCGTCCGGTTCGCCCTCGTCCGGTTCGCCCCCGTCCGGTTCGCCCCCGTCCGGTTCGCCCCCGTCTCCACCTTCCACGGCGGTGAAAAGCTCCAGCTGTACGTTCTCGACGGGAACGCCCGCCTCGACGAGGTCGGGCGTCCAGAACCCGAACTCGACCCCCTCCGGCGGCTCCTTCGCCGGGTCGGCGTCGTCGCTTCGGATCGGGTGGGCACCGAGCCGTCGGGCGATCGACCGGGCAGCATCGAACTCGCCTTCGGCGTTCTCGCGGTCCGCCTCCGCCCGCGAACGGAGGGCCTCGGTCCGGGCCGGGATCCGCGTCGGGCGTGGCCGGTTCGGCTGTGAGGCGTCCGGCGCGTGGTCGTCCGGAAATGAGTTACCTGGCACGGTCACACCACCGTGGGCACGACGGCTACCTCGTCGACGCGGATCCGCTCGGTTCCGTCGTCGTCGGTCACCACGCACGGGTCGCCGGTGACGACGTTCAGCCGTCCGTGATCGACGTCGACGTCGACGAGCGCCTCGCCGGGTGCGAAGTTGAGGACGACGACGAGCGCCTCCGACCCGCTCCCGCGGCGGAACGCGACCACGTCGTCGGGGTGGACGTCGTCGCCGGCTGCGGGGATCGGCCGTTCGCCCGGACCGCCGCCGGCGACGTGGTAGTCCACCCGAGCGACGTCGCCCGCGGGTCCGAGCGCCGGGTGGGCGTCGCGGGCGGCCGACAGCTGTGTGTAGCGTTCCCGGACCTCCTCGCGGGCGTGGTCCCAGGCGATCGGGTCGCGCCGGCCGCGCTGGCCGATCTCCTGGCCGGCGTACACCATCGGCACGCCCGGGAGGGTGAACGTCGCCGCGGCGGCCGCCGCTGCGGCGTCGTCGCCGCACTCCACCCGGTAGCGGGTCTCGTCGTGGTTCTCGATGTACTGGAGGAAGCCGGCGTGGTCGGGGAACCCGACCACAGCGCGCTTCTCGACCGCGTCGAGCACCGAGTCGGCCGGGGCGGCCCCCCGACCGACCTGTCGGAGCTGGAAGTACAGCGTCGCGTCGAAGTGGACGTCGAACATCCCCTCGTGGAACCGGGGGACGTACGGGATCGTCTCGTCGAGTAGCAGGAACTCGGGGTCGGCCGCCTTCACGCGGTCGCGGATCTCCCGCCAGAACGAGTCCGGAACCGCCCACGCCATGTCACACCGGAAGCCGTCGACGAGCGGCGCCCACTCGTCGACCACGTCGAGGAGGTACCGCCGGACCGACAGGGTCGCGTGGTTCAGGTTCGCGATCCGCTCCCAGTCGAAGTACGTTCCCGGTTCGCCGGACTCCTGCCACTCGTAGCGGTCGCGGTACGGCGACTCCGGGTTCCGATAGGCGTCCCGGAACCACGGGTGATCGCGGGCGGTGTGGTTCAACACCAGGTCGAAGAGCACCCGCATGCCGTTGTCGTGGGCGGTCTCGACGAGCCGATCGTAGTCCTCGCGGTCGCCGAGGTCGGTTGCGATCGAGAAGAAGTCCGTGACGTTGTATCCGTGTGGCTTCCCGTCGTTCTCGAGGACGGGCGTGAGCCACAGCGTGTCGACGCCGAGGTCGGCCACCTCGGGGATCCGGTCGGCTATCGCGGCGAGCGTCTCTCCCTCGTCGGCGTCGGCGAACGTCCTGACGTACACCTCGTAGACGCTCGCGTCGGCGGTCCACGCGGGCGGCTGGTTCGGCCGTGTCGTCTCGAAGGTCTCGCCCGCCCCCGGGTCGCCGAAGGGGTCGGTACCGCCGGGGGTGTCGACATCGCCCACAGCGTCGACCCGGTCGATCGAGACGGCGTCGGCGACGCTGACGCGGGTGTCCTCGCCGGGCTCGCGGGCCACGGCGACCGCGTGGACGCGGAGCCGGTCGGGCACCGATCCGGTCGGGAGCCGGAGCGTCGCCCCCGTCTCCCCTTCGGTCACGGTCGCCGCGTCGCGCGGGTTCGTCCGCCCCGCCGCGACCGCCGCGGCGACGTCGCGGTCGTCGATCACGAACCGCACGGCGAGGTCGTCGGCTGTGAGCGTGGAGGCCGGGTTCGGCGTCGCGACCGCGCGCACGACGGCCGTTGCCGTCGGCTTCTGGCTTTCCTCCTCCGTTTCCTCCACCCCCACGACCTCGGCGTCGAGCCGGATCCGTGGCGGTCCGCCGTCGTCCGCGAGCCGGCCGGCCGCGTAGTCGACCCCCGCCCGGTCCGGGTCGCGGTCGCGGACCGCCTCGCCGCTACCGCCGGCGACGTCCACTCCCTCGTAGGCCGCAGCGAACGCCAGTACGGTCAGGCGGTGGTCCCCGTCGGGGGCGTCGAGGCCGAGCCGATACCGCCCCGGCACGTCCGGGGTGAACTCGATCACTGGGTCGTCTCCGACGGTCGAGTCGCTCGCCGGCGGCGCGTCAGCGATCCGCCACTCGTAGCTCCCGGTCGGGTCGGGATCCCGGGGCGCGAGCTGTACCGTCTCGCCGGTCGAGACGAACCGTGGGGGTCCGGGGTGATGCATGTTCGCCCATCGACGCCCGGGGTCTTCGGTGTTGCTCTCGACGCCAAACTGCCCCGTCACCTTCGGCGTCGAGAGCGCCCCCGGGGGAGGTCGGCAGCTTCGCCCGGTCCGTCAAGGCTTTTGCCCCCGCGGCCGGCAGGACTCGCATGCGACTGCGAACCGCGATCACGGAACACAAACGTCGCCAGAGCGAACGCTACTCGACGGAGCGGCCGACGACCGTCGGGGCGTTCACCGGCGACGGCGGTCGGCTGGTCCACGTCGGGCCGGACGGCGACGCTCACGACTGTTCGTACGCGCTCTCCGGCGTGGGTGGGACCGACCGGATCCGGATCGGGATCGCCGGCGGCGGCGGGATCCGATGGCTCGCGGACCTCGAGACCACGCGACAGCACTACGACGGCGACACCCCGCTCGTCGAGACGGAGTACGACGCCGGCCGGTACACGGTCCACCAGTTCGACCTCGTCGTCGGGGACGCCCACCTCACGCACGTCGTCCTCCGGGGGTCGCCGCCGACGAACGCCGACCTCGTCGCGAGTTGCGCGTTCGCGCCCGACATGGTCGAGGGACGCGTCGGTAACCTCGTCCACGAGGGGGCGGGCCCCGCGGGTGGGGACGTGATCGAGGTGTTCCATCGCCGGGAACACGACTTCCTCACCGCCTCCACCGGCCTCTCGGCGGCTCACGGACAGCGCCAGGAGACGATCCCCCAACTGCTCGGCGAGGCCGGCGGACGAACTCCCCACCGCGGCGAGATCGACGAGCGGGAGGACACAAGCCTCACGCCCGACGTCGTCGTTCGAGCCCCGTTCGAGCGCGAGGGGCGGACGGAGCGCGTCACCCTCGTCAGCCGTCCGGTCCTCGACGGGAACGGAGCGGGGTCGGGCGGGAACGGCGACGGGGCACGGCTCGCGGAGGACGCCGACCGCGCCGACCGGCTCGAGACGGTCTCGCGGATCGCGACCGACCACGCGGACACCGACAGCGTCCGCGAGGCGGCCGACGCGCGCGCACCGACGGTCCCCGACTCGGTGCCCCGCGGCTCCACGGTCGCGAGCGACCTCCGCGCGCTCGACCTCCTCGAGTCCGCGTCCGGCGGCCGGATCGCGGGCCCCGAGTTCGACCACTTCTATACGACCTCCGGCGGCTACGGCTACACGTGGTTCAGAGACGAGGCGGAAGCGTCGAGCGCCCTGCTCGGCGCGAGCGAGGAGCTCGGGTTGGACGCCCGCGAGCGATTGCTCGCCTCGGCGGCGTTCCTCTGTCGCACGCAGGACGCCGACGGGAGCTGGCCCCACCGCGTCTGGGCCGACTCCGGGAAGGTCGCGCCGGGGTGGGCGAACGCCAGGATCGAGTCGGACGACGCAGACGCGCCGAACGACCAGCTCGACCAGCCGGCGTCGGTCGTCGCGTTCCTCGCGGAGCTTCGACGGACGACGGACGTCCCGGAGCCGCTCCGTGGCCGGATCGACGAGACGATCGTCGACGCGGTCGCGTTCCTCCGGGGGACGACCCTCGAGGACGGGCTCCCCCGCCGGTGTCAGAACTGCTGGGAGAACGCGATAGGGCGGTTCACGCACACGGGTGCGGCGTACCTCCGCGCGTTCTCGGCCGTGGCACGATCCCCGCTCGACGACGACCTGCGGGCGCGGGCCGTCACCGCCGCCGACGACGCGGTCGTCGGTCTCCAGGGCCGGTGGATCCCCGAACTCGAGCGGTTCCCGCAGCGCGCCAGCAACGGCGACGGCGACGAGCGCGCCGACGCCAGCACCTTCGCGCTCGCGGACGCGCTCGCCGAGTACGACGCGCTCGCGGGGGAGCGACCGACCACGGTCGACGCCGACTCCCCGCTCGATCCGCTCCCGGCCGTGGTCGACCTCGACGCGTTCGTCTCGCAGGTGTCGACGCACGTCCGGACCTCGATCGACGCGCTGGGTCGGGAGACGGCACACGTCGAGGGGCTCGTCCGGTTCGTCGGCGACGACTGGCGGACCGCCGAACAGGGGGCCGCGAAGGTGTGGTCGATCGCGACGCTCTGGGGGGCGGTCGCCGCCGGGACCGTCGGCGGGATCCTCCAGTCGCGGGAGGAGGACCCGGGACCGCTCTTCTCTACAGCCCGTCGGCTGTACTCGCTGTGTGAGTCCGACGGCCCCTTCGCGAACGAGTCCGGACTGCTCGCGGAGCAGGTCTTCGACGACGGCGACCTCGACAGCGCGACCCCGATCGCGTGGGCGCACGCGCTCCGGCTGAACGCGACCGCGACGCTCGCGCGCTACGGGACGTTGCCGGTGCCGCACGATCGCCCGAGTGGCACCGAGGCACCACGGTGGACGACGGGTCGGAAGTTCGGCGTCGGCACGCCCGCCGACCACGGCGAGGACGACCCGGTTCCCGTCTGGTTCACGCTGACCGAGGGGGCGATGACGGAGGCGCGGTTCCCCCGGATCGACGTGATGAACCTCCGGACGTTCGACTTCCTCGTCGCCGACCCGGAGACGGGCCACACGGTCCGAACCTTCGACGAGACGGGCCACGTGACGACGGCGGAGACGATCACGCGGACCACGGAGCCGAGCGCCGGCGACGCGCTCGCGTACAGACAGACGATCCGCGAGTCCGGCGACGGGCACGGACACAGTTGGACGCTGTCCGTGGAGTACGCCGTCGACACCGAGGGGAACGCGATACTCGCGGACGTCGAGTTCGAGGGTGCCCGCGCGTACGACGTGTACGCGCTCGCGGACACCGCACTCGCGAACGTCGGCACCAACGATCGCGGGACCCGCGTCGGCGACGGCCCGTACCACCTGCTCGCACACGGCGACCACGGGAACCGTCCGCCGGGCAAGCTGGTCGACGACGACGGCGACCCTTTCGACGTCGCGGCCGCGCTCACCACCACCGGCGGGTTCGAGTGGGCCGGCGCGCTCTCGGCGGAGGACGCCGCGCTCGACTCGCTGTTCGGACACGGCGAACGCGACGAGGCGAACGTGGAGGCGGACGGCAACCTCGTGCTCGCGGGCCTCGTCGGTAGCGGGACGACCCTCTCGGAGACGGTCGCGCTCGGGTTCGCCGAGCGGGGCGACACCGCCACGGCGCTCGGCGAGGCGGAGGGTGCGCTCGCACGCGGCTTCGAGGCGGTCGAGTCGGCGTACGTCGACACGTGGCGCGAGTGGCTCGCCGGGCGGGAGTACCCGGCCGTCGTGACGGGAGACCCCGACCTCGAGACGCAGTACCGGTTCGCGCTCATGACGCTCGCGGCGGTCGAGGACAAGCGTCACGACGGGGCGGGGATCGCCAGCCCCTCGGTCCCGTGGGGCGAGACGGAGTACGCCGAGGAGGACCGCGGCTACGGCTACAACTTCGTCTGGTCGCGCGACCTCTATCAGGTGTTCACCGCGCTGGTCGAGGTCGGCGAGGTCGAGCGCGGCGCGGACGCGCTCGCCTATCTCTACAACACCCAACAGGACGGGTCGGGATTCCTCCCGCAGAACACCTACATCGACGGGCGGACCCGGTGGGGCGGCGAGCAGATGGACAACATCGCGTTCCCGTCGGTGATGGCGTGGCAGCTGTACGAACACGGGGTGACGCTCGCCGACGCCGACTACGACTACGAGCAGGTCCGCCGGTCGGTCGCGTACGTCGCGCGGAACGGTCCGCAGACCGCCCAGGAGCGCTGGGAGGAGGAGGCGGGCTACTCGCCGTCGAGCATCGCCGCCGAGATCGCGGGGCTGACGTGTGCGGCTGCGCTCGCGCTCGCCGAGGCCGACCGGATCGAGGGGTCCGACGGGGTGACCGGCTCGACGCCGGGGGAACTCCGTGCGGACGCGCTCGCGTGGCTCGCGCTCGCGGACGACTGGGCCGACCGCGTCGAGGAGTGGTGTGCGACCGACACCGGCACCGACCGCCACGAGGAGACGCCCTACTACCTGCGGATCACCGCCGACGGGGACCCGAACGCCGGCCGTCCGCGGACGATCGCCAACGACGGGCCGACGTACGACGAGCGCGAGATCGTCGACGGCGGCTTCCTCGAGCTCGTCCGCCTCGGCGTGAAGCCCGCCGACGACCCGGTCGTCCGCAACTCCGTCGCGGTCGTCGACGACTCGATCCGGGTCGACACCCCGCATGGCCCCGCCTGGTACCGGTACATCGGCGACGCCTACGGCGAACTCGGCTACGGTGACCCCGGCGGGCCCTGGGCGGGCACCGGCGACGGGAAGGGGCGGCTCTGGCCGATATTCACGGGCGAGCGCGGCGAGTACGAGCTCCGCGCGCGTGCCGACGGTCCCGACGCCTTCGGCGGCACCGCCGAGGACGCGCTCGAGCCGGCCTCCCTGCTCGAGACGATGGCCGGGTTCGGCAACGACGGCCGGATGCTCCCCGAGCAGGTGTGGGACCGCGAGCACCCGACCGAGTACGGCTGGGAGTTCGGCGAGGGAACCGGGGGGGCGACGCCGCTCGCCTGGTCGATGGCGGGGTTCATCCGGCTGGCCCACGGCGTCGACGCCGGCGAGCCGGTCGAGACGCCGACGGTCGTCCGCGACCGTTTCGTCGAGCGCGACCTCCCCGCCGGCCCGGAGCTGACCGCGACCGCCGAGCTCGACGACGACGGCGTGGTCGTCTCCGGCGAGACGACAGGCGCGCGCGTGGCGGTCTTCACCGCCGACGGCTCCGCGATCGCCGTCCCCGAGGACGGCGAGTTCGGGATCAGACTCGCGGACGACGACGCCAGAACGGTCGTGGTCGCGGCCGCCACCGGCGACGACTTCGAGGCTGCGGGTACGGCCGTCGAGCGGATCCGGCTGTAATCAGCCCACACCGAACGGTTATCATCGACTCCCCGTCTAGGTGGTGGCAACGATGGACATCCCCCAATTCGAACTCGAGCGGTGGCTGGACGAGTACGAGCCGGACGCGGACCTGATGCTCGCCGAGAGCGGCGTGCGAAGCCTCCCGGCCGACCGGTTCGACCTCGACGTGGGCGAGCTCGGCTACGTCATCCCCACGGACGGGAAACCCGAGTTCAGAGCGGAGATCGCCGAGCGCTACGGCCGTGACGCGGAGGAGGTCGTCCTCACCTGCGGTACGCAGGAGGCGGACTACCTCACGTTCATGTCGCTTCTGGACGAGGGGGACCACAGCGTCGTCGTCTCGCCGACGTATCAGTCGCTCGCGAGCGTGCCCGAGTCGATCGGGGAGGTGACCCGGGTCCGAACGGAGCCGCCGGCGTGGGACCTCTCGGTCGACGCCGTCGCGGAGGCGATGCGTCCCGACACCCGACTCGTCGTCCTCACGAACCCGAGCAACCCGACCGGGAAGTACCTCGGGCCGGAGACGATGCGGGCGCTGTACGACCTCGTCGCGGACAACGGCGCCTACCTGCTCGTCGACGAGGTGTACCGGATGCTCGCAGACGACCCGCACCCGCCGGCGGCGGCGCTCGGGCCGAAGGCGATCTCCGCCGCGGGCGTCTCGAAGTCCTACGGGCTCGCGGGTGCGCGTCTCGGATGGGTCGTCGCCGACCCGGAGACCGCGGACGCGGTGCGGAAGTGGAAGGACTACACGACCATCTCGCCGCCGCTCGTCGGGGCCCACATCGCCCGGCAGGCGATGGGCGACCAGGAGGCCGACATCCTCGAGGCGAACCGCGCGCACGCGACGGCGAACCGGGAGCGCGTCGCCGACTTCGTCGATCGCCACGACCTCGAGTGGTTCGAGCCGACGGGCGTGAACGGCTTCGTGACCGTCCCAGACGGGTTCGAGAGCGGCAAGGAGTTCTGTCGGACCCTCTTCGAGGCCGAGAGCGTCGTCCTCGCGCCCGGGGAGGTCTTCGACTATCCCGACCGGTTCCGGATCGGCTTCGGCCTCCACACCGAGGAACTCGAGGAGGGCCTCGAGCGGATCGCCCGCCACATCGAGAACCGTCGCTGAACCCGCCGTATCGGAACCGTCGCCGACGCTCCGCTGACGGCTCCCGCCGGTCACCCGAGCGCGACCACGTCGACCTCGTGGGTCCGCCCCCCGTCGGCGTCGCCCTCGCCCCCGCGCTCCCCGTCCACCGGTACCTCGACGGTCCCGCCGACCGCCTCGCGGACCGCCTCCCGCCACGAGCGGACGGCTTCGGCGTGTCGCTCCCGGCGGGTCTCCACGTCGGCGTCCGGGTACGCTGCGGCGGTCTCGTCGACTTCGGGGTACGGCGGCGGGTCCGCGACGAGGTCGGCCGGGTCGAGGTGGATCGGCCGGTCGGACCCGTCGGTGTCGCCCCCGGCGGACGGAGGGCCCGCCCGCGTCCGCGCCGTCTCGTCCTCGCCGACCGTGTGGATCCGCGCGCGCATCCGGCCGGAGTACGGCGGCGTCACCCGCAGGACGGCCCGCCGGTCGGTCCGCAGCGTCGCCTCGAGGGCGTTCGCGACGTCCTCGCGGTGGACCGCTATCGACCGGATCCGCGTCGGGTCGGCCTCCTCGCCGGAACGTTCGGGATCAGTCATCGTCGGACCGGTCGTCCCCCGGCGTCCAGCGCGCGTCCGACAGGGTCCGCTGGACGGCCGCCTCGCCGACCGCGCTCGCGAGGTGTTCGAACCCGCCGCGGACCGCCCGGTCGGTCGCGTTGGCGACGAGTCGCGAGACGATGAACTCCGGCGTCGACCTGCCGATCGTGCCGAACCGCGGCTGGTAGTCGACGCGCAGTTCGAGGTCGTTCGTGAGCCCCTCCGCGAAGATCCCGTCGATCCGGGCCGTCTCGGGCAGCGGGCTGAGGTCGTCAGCGAGGTGGGTGACGTACACACCGAGCGCGCCCCTGTCGACGGTGAGGTCGACGAGCCCGTTGAGGAGGTCGGCGGCGCGTCCGGGCTCCGTGATCGCCTCGAACTCGTCGACGAGCATCAGCGTCCGACCCTCCTCGACCAGCGGGGGAACGACCGACCGTAGCGTCGACTCGAGCACCCCAGCGTTGAAGGAGGCGTGTCGGCGGTGGAAGACGATCCGGTCGAACGTCCCGACCTCCGCCTCCTCGGCGGGGACCGGGAGGCCCATCGACGCCAGGAGCGTCACCGCACACAGCGTCTCCAGTAGCGTCGTCTTCCCCCCGGAGTTCGCGCCCGTGAGCACGCTCACCCGGTCGCCCGACGGCGGCGACTCGGCGTTCGACACGCCCGCCCCGTCCGACAGCGAGTGGTCCCCGATCGCGTACGACACCGGCTGGACGGGGTCGGAGACGAAGGGGCTCCGGGCGTTCCGGACCGCGAGGCCGTCCTCGACGAGCTGTGGGCGGACCATGTCGTACTCGGCTGCGAACCGGCCGAGCGAGAGGTCGACGGCGACGTCGGAGACCACCTCGACCGCGCGCTCGACGTCGCCGCCCGCGTCCCCGACCCGCTCGCGGAGGTCGGCCGCGACCGCCGCCTCCCGATCGTCGACCGCGGCCGACAGCTCGTCGACGAGCCCGCGGAGGGTGGCGGAGACGAAGTCCGCCGCGTCGAGCGCGTCGTCGGGGGCGGCAGCCCGAACGGTCGCCCGGTCGACCCCCGTCTCCGTCGCGACGTGGTCGACCGTCGCGGCCTCCAACGCCTCGAAGTCTCGGAGGGAGCCGTCGCGAACCGTCTCGAGCACGTCGAACGCCGAGTCCGCGAGCGCCTCGGCGGCCGAGAGTCGCTCGCGGAGCCGGTCGAGTTCGTCGTCCGCGCCGGGGGCCACCTCGACGTCGTCGCCGTCGAGCGAGCCGCGCACGTCCCCGAGCGCGTCCGCGGCGGCGCGGAGCGCGTCGTCGTCGAGGTCGGCGAGCGCGTCGAAGGTCTCGCCGGTCAGCCCGGCCTCGCGCAGCGTGATCGCGGTCTCGACGGCCGCCCGGTCGGTGCCGCCCGCCTCGTCGTAGACGGCGAACGCCTCGCGGACGCGGTCGCGGGCCGCGTCGTCGAGACCGGCCCAGGCGTCGCGGGCGGCGACGACCCCGTCGAGCCGGGACTCGACGGTCTCCCGGTCGAGCGAGGGCGTGAGGACGCGGATCCGGTCGGCAGCGTGTTCGGTGAGGGCGTAACCCGCGGCGAGCGTGAGGAGGTCGTCGTACACGTCGCGCGTGTCGCCGGTCGCCAGCACCTCCATCCCGGCCTCCCCGTTCGCACGACGCAGGATCCGCGTGGCGCGCCCGCGGTGGAGCCCGGCGTCGACGAGCGCGCGGACGTCGGCCGACTCGATCGCCTCGACGGCCCGGTCGGTCCCGAGCTCCGCGGTCAACAGCTCGCTCGTCTTCGGACCGATCCCCCAGTAGTCCTCGAGTCGCATGGGTGGACGTCTCGGCGCGGGCGCTTGGTGTTTTCGTCCGTCACCTCGTTTTCATCCGTCACCTCGTTTTCGTCCTCGGGTCACCTCCCTTCAGGGTACCTCCCTCCCGGCCGACGTGACCGCGACCGAACCGTTCAGGTGGATCCCCCGCGGAACCGATCCGCGTGTACGACCCGCTCGCTCCGCTTCGAGGGTTCTCCTGCCCGGTGTACGTGGTCGGGATGGGCCAGTTCGTCAACCTGTTCGGGTCGGGGCTGGTGTACCCGTTCGCGACGGTTCACTTCCACCTCTCGGTCGGCATCGCGTTATCGCTCGTCGGGATCGGACTGCTCGCCAACAACGTCGGCACTGCGCTCGGCACGACCGCCGGCGGGTACGCCGCCGACCGGTACGGCCGGAAGCCGGTCATGGTCGCGAGCATGGCGCTCTCGTCGGTCACGCTCGCGGCGTACGCCGGCGTCGAGGCGCTCGCGGCGGCGACCCCCGTCTCCCCGGCGGTCTCGTTCATCGCCGTCGCGGCCGCCGCGGGTATCACCCTCGGCCTGTACGTGCCCGCCGCCCAGGCGATGATCGCCGACCTCACCGACGGGGAGACCCGGGATCGCGGATACGCGCTCCTCAAGGTCGGGAACAACGCCGGGTTCGGCCTCGGGTTCGTGGTCGGGGGGATCCTCTACGAGTTCGCGGAGCTGGCGGTGTTCCTCGGCAACGGGCTCACCTCCGGGATCGTCGCGGTCGTGCTGTTCGCGTTCGTCCCGCGAGTCCGCTCGATAACTCGGGACGTCGCCTTCCGCGACTCGGTCGGCGACTGGGGGCGGGCGGTCACCGACCGGCGGATCCTCGCGCTCGCGGGACTCAACGTGGGGTTCGCCGTGATGTACGCACAGATGCAGGCGACCGTTCCGGTCGTCGCGACCGAGACGCTCGGGTTGAGTTCGGGACAGCTCGGCACCCTGTACACGCTCAACCCGATCGTGATCGTCGTCTTCCAGCTGCCGATCGTGGCCGCGGTCACCGACTGGCGACGGACCCGCGGGCTCGTCCTGTCGGCGGGGCTGTGGGGGACGTCCATGCTCGCCGTCTGGGCGGTCGCGGGCGCTCCGGCGCGGGTCGGGATCGGGCTCGTCGGCGCGTTCCTCGTGTTGCGAACGCTCGGCGAGATCCTCCACGCCCCGCTCGTCACCTCGCTCGCGTCGGACCTCGGCGACGCGAACGAACGCGGCTCACAGCTCTCGCTTCTCGAGGTCGCGAAGCGGATCGGCTTCGGCGTCGGATCGGCGGTCGGGGGCGCGTTCTTCGATTACGGGTTCGAGTGGCTGTTGTGGCCGGCGCTCGCGGGCGGTTGTGTGGTTCTCGCGGTCGGACTGCTCCGCTTCGAGCGGTCGATCTCGCCGACCGAGAACGGCCGGACGACCGGTTGATATCACGTGTGATATTCCGACGCTCGGATTTATCTGTGGAGTTGCCCTCCGATCCGTCAATCGATGCGATTCGAACTGCTAACTCGATTTCGGGCCAGTTACGGCGTGAAACTCGCGTCCTCGCTGGTCGGAGTGATGGGCGTCTCGGTCGCGTACGGGGTACTCGTGTACACCCGTACGGGAGGTCTCGGACGGGCGGGGACGGAGGTCAGATCCGGATTGGTCGGCATGACGTTGCTCGCCGTGATCGGGATCGCGTTGATCGGGGTAACCGTGGGGTCGAACACGGTCATCTCGCTTCGACAGCTCACCCGCAAGGCCGAACGGATGGCCGACGGCGACCTCGACGTCGTTCTGGACTCGGGACGGAGCGACGAGATCGGTCGACTCTTCACTGCCTTCGACGAGATGCGGGGGTCGCTCAAACGCGAGATCCGCGAGGCGGAGGAGGCGCGGGCGGACGCCGAGACGGCACGGCGCGAGGCGGACGAGCGTACAGCAACGATAGAGCGGAAAGCGGCCGCCTACGAGGGGGCGATGCGGGCGTTCGCCGACGGCGACCTCACTCGACGGGTCGACCCCGACTGTGAGAGCGACCCGATCCGTCGGGTCGGGACCGCGTTCAACGAGATGGCGGCGGAACTCGAGGAGACGGTCGCGTCGGTCGCGTCGGTCGCCGAGGACACCGCGACCGTCGCGGGAGCCGTCGACGACCGAACGGACGATCTGCGGTCGACGACCGGAACCGTCTCGGGCGCCGTCTCGGAGATCGCCGACGGCGCACGCACCCAGCGAGACGATCTCCGGGCTACGACCGACGAGGCCGAGTCGCTCGCCTCCTCGGCGGAGGAGGTCGCGGCGACGGTCACCGAGGTGGCCGAGACGGCGGAACACGCCGCGGCCGTCGGCGAGGAGGGACAGGAGGCCGCGAAGGCCGCGCTCGAAGAGATGGACGCCGTCGAAACGGTCACCTCCGAGACGACCGAGGACGTCGAGGCGCTGGCCGAGGAGATAGCGGAGATCGGCGAAGTGGTCGACACGATCGCCGCGATCGCGGAACAGACCAACATGCTCGCGCTCAACGCCTCTATCGAGGCTGCGCGCTCGGACGCCGACGGCGCGGGCTTCGCCGTCGTCGCGGAGGAGGTCAAGAGCCTCGCGGAGCGGACCCAGGAGTCCGCCGCCGAGATCGAAGACCGGATCCACGCGGTCCAGGCGCGCGCGGAGGCGGGTGTCGACTCGATCGCGGAGACTGAAGAGCGGATCGAGACCGGCGTCGAGACGGTCGAGACCTCGATCGACGCCCTCGAACGGCTCGCCGAGGCCTCCGATCGGACCGACACTAGCATGACCGAGATCACGCACGCGACCGAATCGCAGGCGGACACGGTCGACACCGTCGTCGGCCACGTCGAGGACGTCGCCGCTATCAGCGCACAAACCGCGAGCGCCGCCGACGACGTCACGGGTGCGGTCGACGAACAGGAGCGGACCCTCAGCGCCGTCGAGAACGCCGCCGAGACGCTCTCGGACCGTGCCACCCGGCTCCGACGCACCGTCGGGAGCTTCGAGTACGACGCCGAGGGGCTGGACGCGATCGACGGACGGGATCTCGAAACGGGCTTCGACGAGCCGTCGTTCGGGTCCTCGACGGCGGGACCGAGTTCCCGATCGAACACCTCCCCTCGAGGAGTGGCGACCTCCGACGGTGGCATGGACCTCGCGTCGGACGGAGCCGATTCGGAGCCATCCACGAACGGATCCGCCTTCGACTTCGTCGGCGACGGCCCGGAGGGGGTGAACTGAGATGCTCGTCGACGTCACCCTCTGGGCCTGGATCGGCGCGACCGGGATGCTCGCCGGGACGCTTCCCTCGCTGTGGCTGTGGTATCGACGTCCCTCGGAGGCGACGTACTACGCGACGCTCGCCGGGGTCACGGGGATCGCGGCGGTCGCGTACGTCCTGATGGCCGTCGACGTCGGAAACGTCGCCACGCCGGGCGGGACGCTTCCGACCGCACGGTACGTCGACTGGTTGCTCACGACGCCGCTTCTGATCGCCTATCTCGCGTTGCTCGCACGGACCGACCGGCGGACGCTCGCTGCGCTGATCGCCGTCGACGTGGTGGTCATCGCGGGCGGGATCGTTGCCGTCACGACGACCGGCACCGTCTCGTGGGTCGCCTTCGCCGTCGCATTCTTCGCGTATCTCGGCCTCGTGTACGGGTTGCTCGTGAACCTCCCGCGGTCGGCCGCACAGCAGGTCGACCGCGTGCGTGCCGTCTTCTACACGCTTCGAAACATCACCGTCGTCCTCTGGACGCTGTACCCGATCGCCTGGTTGCTCGCACCCACCGGGTTCGGGCTACTCACGCCCGCGACGGAGATGCTGGTGTTCGTCTACCTCGATCTCGTCTCGAAGGTCGGGTTCGCGATCGTCGCCGTCGCGGGCGCGGACTCGATCGCCCGTCTCGAGGAGGACCTCGAACGTGATTCGGGTCGCGAGGCCGATCCGGACGTCGCCCCGACGAGCCGAGAGGTCGTCGAACCGACGGAATGACCGCCGACGAGGCCGACCTCACCTGGACTGCCGATAGATGAGGTTCCGCTGGATGTCGTTCGCGCCCTCGTAGATCACCGGGATCCGTGCGTCGCGATACACTCGGGCGATCCGCCGGTCCGTGAGGACCGAGCGTCCGCCGTGGAGCTTCATCCCCTTCTCGGCGCAGTCGACTGCGACCTCCGTGGACTTCGTCTTCGTGAGGGCGGCCCAGTAGCCTGCGTCCTCGTTCTCCGTGACCTTCTCGCAGGCGCGCCAGTTGAGCGCGCGGGCGGACTCGAAGCCGATCCGCATGTCCGAGAGGGTGTGTTGGACCGCCTGGAACTCGTTGACCGTCCGGCCGAAGGCGTTGCGGTCGTGGACGAACGCCTCGGCCTCCTCGATGGCGGCGACGGCGAGTCCGAGCCCGTGTCCGCCGACGATCACCCGGCCGTGGTTGAAGAAGTCGGCGAGGACGTAGAAGCCGCCCCCCTCGCTGCCGACGACGTTCTCCTCGGGAACGAAACAGTCCTCGAGGACGATGTGGCCCTGCTTGGACGCCCGCATGCCCATCTTCTCCGGGATGTGTTCGGCCTCGTAGCCGTCGCGGTCGGTCTCGACGACGAACAGGGTGTAGTTGGAGTACCGGTCGTCGCTCTCGCCGGTCTTCGCGTAGACGGTGAGCCAGTCGGCCTCCACCGCGTTGCCGACCCAGTACTTCTCGCCGGTGATCTCGTAGCCCCCCTCGACCTTCTCCGCCTCCGTGGTCATCCCGGCGAGGTCGGAGCCGGTCTCCGGTTCCGAGACCGCGAGCCCCGATATCTGGTCGTTCTCCGCGACCGGCTGTAGGTACTCCTCCTTCTGTTCGTCGGTCCCGTACCGCTCGAGCATCTCACAGCCGAAGCTGGCGAGCTGGAGCGTGAGGGCGATGCCGGCGTCGGCGCGGTAGAACTCTTCCGCGATCGCGAGCACCTGCGCGAGGTCGAACCCCTTCCCGCCGTACTCCTCGCCGATGTCCTGGGCGACCAGCCCGGCGTCCATCCCGGCTTCGAGGACGTCCCATGGGTACTCGCCCGACTCGTAGTAGGTCTCGGCGTTCGGCGCGATGTGTTCGTCCGCGAACTCGCGGGCCTCGTGTTTGATCTCCCGTGCGCGCTCCGGCACGATACTATCGTCGAGCAGGTCCATGCCCGGACTCCACCCCGCCGGGGCAAAACCTTCGTGGAACAACGAAAAACGAGTGTTTCGTTTATTCGACCGTTCGAGTCCGTCTCGCGTTCACGTATCGGCCGCTTCGAACGGGTTCGAAAGCTCGATCGTCTCCTCGCGGTCCGGGCCGACGCCGATCGCGTACACCGCGGCGTCCATCTCGTCGGCGACGAACTCCACGTAGGCCCGCGTCTCCTCGGGGAGCGCCCCGTAGCCCTCCTCGGCGACCGCGTCCCAGTCGACCGCGGACCAGGTGTCGAACTCGCGGTAGACGGGCTCACACCGCTCCCACCGTTGGGTGGTCGTCGGGACCGTGTCGAACTGCTCACCGTCGAGCTCGTAACCCACACACACCTGGAGTTCCTCGAGGTCGGCGAGCACGTCGACGTGGTTGATCGCGACACCCGTGAACCCGGAGACGCGCGAGGCGTGGCGGAGCATCGGGAGGTCGAGCCAGCCGATCCGGCGCGGCCGTCCGGTGACAGTCCCGAACTCCCCGCCCTTCTCGCGGATCTCGTCGGCGAGCGACTCCTCGCGGTCGTCGCCGTCCAGCTCCGTCGGTAGCGGTCCCGCGCCGACCCGCGAGAGGTACGCCTTCACGATCCCGACGACTTCGCCCGCGCCGACGGTCGTGACCCCGAGCCCGGAGCCGACGACCGCGCCGCCGGCGGTCGGGTTCGAGGACGTCACGAAGGGGTAGTTGCCGTGGTCGATGTCGATCGAGGTCCCCTGTGCGCCCTCGAAGAGGATCCTGTCGCCCGCCTCCCGACGGCGGTGAAGGAAGTCACTACAGTTGACGGTCATCCCGTCGCCGGCAAGGCGCTCGCCGACCTCGCCGAACTCATCGTAGAGCGCGTCGACGTCGAAGGCCTCGGCGTGTTCGGAGTCCGCGACGTCGAGCCCGTACACCTCCTCGGCGACGGCCCGGTTGTGCGAGACGGCGTACTCGAGCCGCTCGCGGAGCACGTCGGCGTCGAGCAAATCGCCGATCCGGATCCCCCGGCGGCCCGCCTTGTCCTCGTAGGTGGGGCCGATCCCGCGGCCGGTCGTGCCGACCTCGACGCCGGAGTCGTCGTCGGCCTTCCCCGCCTCCTCGATCCCGTCCAGGACGCGGTGATACGGGAGTATCACGTGCGCCCTGCGCGCGACCCGGACGTCGGGGTCGAGCCCGCGCTCGCGGAGGGCGTCGATCTCCGAGAAGAGCGTTCGCGGGTTGACCACGCAACCGTTGCCCAACACGCCGACCGTGCCCCGAACGGCGCCGCTCGGTACCAGCGATAGCTTGTACTCCTCGCCGCCTTCGACGACGGTGTGGCCGGCGTTGTCGCCGCCCTGATAACGGACTACGACGTCCGCGTCCCCTCCCCACCGGTCGACGAGTGCGCCCTTGCCCTCGTCCCCGAGTTGGGAGCCGACGATGGTGACTGTCATACCGCTCCTCCCTTCCAACCGGGGGGTAAAACCGATTACGGTCCGTCGTCGCGATCACGGCACGAACGTGTATGGATCCCGTACGCACTGTCGGCAGATATCGTCGTTCGTGCCATCTCACTGGCGGAGCGGTCTTCCGATCGATCAACAAAACGAGCATCGACGCGTGGACGCCACTCGAAACGTGCCGTACCCGTGCGTATCGCTGATTTCGTTTCCCCGTCTCCCTTGCGTTCTCTGAATATCCGTTATTCCTGAAATCCCATTTTCTCTTACATATTCGATGGTTCGACCTCGAATTGTGTCGGTTATCATAACGTTTAATCTGGACCGGTAGCACACACGGATGATGTCGACGAACACGATCCCGCCGGAAGAGATCCGCGCTCAGGTGGCCGATCTCCCCGTCGATCTCTACGAGGGTGACGCCACAGCGTATGCCAGGTTCGATCAGGCGTTCTCACTCGAATCCGTCGCGATCGCGTTGGGTGAATCGGACTGTCTGTACGATGAGGCGACGTTTCCCGGTGTCGTGTATCAGCCGGACGATCTCCCGACGACGGTTGTCGTCTCCGGAGATGGGACCGTCCTTTCGATCGACGCGACGGAGGAAACACACGCGAGGTCGGCAGTCTCGAACGTGATCGATACGTTAGACGATCTCGGATTGATCGTGGACGCTCACACTCCGGAGATCTCTACGAACGTACGAACCGTCCCGTTCTCGTTGACTCCTCCGTCCGTAGAGACGCTGGGCTACGACGATGACTCGTGACGTCTGCCACGCCCGGATCTCGCCGATCCGGCATCGGCGGACGTGGTCGGAAACCAACTCACCTCGCCGCTGGATCCACGTGATCGGAACATGAAACGAGAGCAATCTGAGGGGGATGCTGGGGAGCTGCTTTGGACCTTCGAAACCGGAAGCTCGATCGCTTCCTCGCCGACGGTGGTGAACGAGACCGTCTACGTTGGAAGTGACGATGGATTCCTGTACGCGATAGACACGACCACCGGCGCGCCACTGTGGCGTTTCGAAACTGACGCCCCAGTGGTGAGTTCGCCAACCGTGCGAGACGGGACGGTCTACGTCGGGAGCGTCGACGCGAGCCTGTATGCGGTAGACGCGAGCACTGGCACCGAGCGGTGGAACTTCGAGACGGGGTCCCGGATCGATTCCTCGCCGGCGATGGTAGACGGGACGGTCTATATCGGGAGCTGGGACGAACATTTGTACGCAGTGGATGCGGCTACCGGGGCCGAGACGTGGACGTTCGAGACCGGGGGAGAGATCTCAGCTTCGCCGGTGGTCACGGACGGGACGGTCTACGTCGGGAGCTGGGACGAAAACTTGTACGCGGTACACGCTACTACTGGTGACGAGCGGTGGGCCTTCGAAACTGGTGGCTACGTCGCCTCCCCGACGGTGGCTGACGGGACTGTCTACGTCGGAACCAACTCACCTACCGGAACGTCGTATCTATACGCGGTGTACGCAACCATCGGTACCGAGCAGTGGCGCTTCGAAACCGGGGATGCGGTCGATTCATCGCCAGCCATAGGAACGGGCACCGTATACGTCGGGGACGATGGCGGCCGCCTGTCTGCGGTGGCTACCGACGACGGTGCCGTACACTGGACCTTCGAAGCCGGGAGTTGGATCCACTCGTCGCCTGCGGTGGTCCGTGATACCGTATACGTCGGAAGTGCCGACGAGAACCTGTACGCGGTGGATGCGGCCGCTGGTACCGAACGGTGGACCGTCCAGACCGACGGCGGGATCTCGTCCTCACCGACGGTGGTAGAGGGGGCAGTCTACGTCGGGAGCGAAGACGGATCCCTGTACGCGGTGAGGGCGTCACGGCAGTGAGCTGGCGTCGGCGATCCCCCTGCTGGTGACGATCTGATCTCGAACGCCCGGATAAAACGTACGTGAGGACGTCGGCTGTCGCCTCCGTGATCCGAACCGTTAACTACTCCCATGTCAAACCGTAGGCCGGAATTCGCCCTCCCCAGCTCGACAACAACTTTTAAAAGGGGGCATGACGAGTTAACATATGGCATGATAGATCGACTCGAGAAAGAGGTAGATATGCTGGAGCGGCACCTGCAGGTGTTGCGGATGGTCATCGAGAACGAACCGATCGGGATCGTGAAGATGTCCAACGAGACGGGCTACCCCCACCACAAGGTTCGGTATTCGCTTCGCGTCCTCGAGGAGGAGAACCTCATCGAACCCTCCAGTCAGGGCGCGATAACGACGGAGCGCACCCACGAGTTCGTCGACGAACTCGACGAGAAGCTCGATCACACGGTCCAGAAGCTCGGCTCGATGCGGATCGACGACGCCGCCGAAGTCGAGAACTGATCGCGGAACTCGGAGTTGCCCGAGGAGTTCGGATCCGGTTCGACGCGGCGCCCGCCCGACCTGTCGACTTCACCGACGACCGACCGTTTTCCCGCCGACGAGACCCGTCTCTACTACAGGTCCGGGACCGTGAGGTGGAACCCGCCCTCGCGTGACTCCACGAGACACAGGTGGTACCCACGCTTGCGCGAGAGCTTCACGAAGCTCTTCCGCTTGGAGCGGCTGAACAGCCCCCCGCCGACCGCGTCGCTCGCGGCCTCCAACGCGTCGGGCTCGAAGAAGCTCGCCGTCACCGCGAACGCCGCGGCGAACCCCTCGTTCGACTCCGCGATCACGCCGCCGTTCGCGACGAGCGACTCCAGGGTCGCGCCCGCAGTCGGCGCGCGCGAGTCGTTGAGCTCGGCGACGAAGAGCGGGTTGCCCATCCGGTCGCGCAACACCAGGTCGAACTCGCGCTGCTCGCGGGTCTCCTCGCCGTTCTCCCGGATCACGACGGAGACACTGCCGCCGATCTCGGCGCGGTCGATCTCGGGAAGCGCGTCGTAGAGTTCGCGTAGCGCGCTCCCGTTGCCCGTCTCGCCGATCTCGAAGGGGAGTTCCTCGACGAGCCATCGGGTGAACCCGTACTCCATCGTCCCCCGGAGGAACGACTCGAACGGCTCGCCGTCGACGAGCAGTCCCTCGGTCTCGAAGCTCGTGTGGTGTTCGATCCGGAGGTTCTGCCGGAGCTCCTCGCGGTCGACTGCCCCGTCGTGGGCGTCCTCGAGCGTCGCGCCGCCCTTCGAATCGTATCTGATGAACAGGTTGGTCCCGGCGCGCGCCTCGACAGGTGGCAGGCTCCGGTCGCCGTCCGGGAGACGTGACTCCGCCCGATCGAGCTGTTCGCGGAGGCGATCGGCCTCCGAACGGAGCCGTTCGAGTTCCCCCTCGAGGCGGTCCCGCTCCGCTTCAATCTCGTCACGCTCGGTCGTCACCCCGTCCAGTTCTTCGCGGAGTTCGTCGCGTTGGGCCTCGAGTCTGTCGCGCTCGGCCGCCACCTCCTCGCGGGCGTCCTCGGCCGTCGTGAGCGCCGACTCGAGCTCCTCGATCCGTTCGCGAACCCCGTCCGGAGTCCGTCCCGAGACGGCGGCCCGCCCCGAGCCGGCCCGCTCCGTCGAGCGCGGGCTCGGCGACGATCCTCCGGCGGAACTCTCCCCGGACGTCGATCCCTCGGATACGGCCCCGTCGGTTCGTGACGGGCTCGAGGCTCCGGGCGACCTACCGGTCCGTCCCGTGGCGGTCCCCTGTCGCCGATTCGCACGCCCCGACGACGGGTTCTCGCCGCGCTCGCTGGTCTCGGACGGGTCGAGCGCGGGGATCGACTTCGTCTCGCGCCACTGCGCCTCCTCCGAGAAGACGTCCTCGGAGGCGCCGTCCGACCCGGCCGACGGCCTGTCCGACCCGGCCGACGTCCCGGTCCGGCTGTCGGTTCGCGTTCCCGACTCCTGGGCGGTCGGCTGTCCCGTGGCGTTTCGCTCCGCTGTCGCGGCGTTTCGCTCCGCCGCCACAGCGTCGCTCCTCCCAGTTTCGGTGTCGTCCGATCCGACTGCCGGGCGGGACCGCCCCTCCCGATCCGTCCCTTCGCTCTCGTCGTCTACAGTGTCTCCTTCCTCGTCTACAGTCTCCCCTTCCTCGTCGTCTACAGTGTCTCCTTCCTCGTCTACCGTCACTGCTTTCGCGTCGTCTACCGTCACTGCTTCCTCGTCGTCTACCGTCACTGCTTCCTCGTCGTCTACCGTCACTGCTTCCTCGCCGTCTACAGTCTCCCCTTCCGCTTCGACTCCGTCCGTGCCAACGCCGCCGACGGCGGACCCGGTGTCGTCGGATCGGTCCACCTCGCTCTCCGCGTTACTCCCGGCGGCGCCCGCGGCCTCCGGGATCTCCCTGACGTCGAGGTCGACCTCGTAGACGGTGTAGATCCCGACCTCGTCGTTCGCCAGCGCGAAGGCGTCCTCGCCGGTCTCGAGCCGCCGCGAGTTCCCGACGAACGCGGCCGCCATCGACTCACCGGCGGTGTAGGCGACGTAGTAGTCGCCGGAGAGCACGTTCTCGGCGAGTTCGACGTAGCCGGTGAACCCACCCTGTGAGAGTTTGTCGTCGGCCTCCGAGAGCGGCGTGTCCTTCGTGTAGTACCGTGCCCGCTGTTCGCCTCCCCGTTCCTGCATCGCGAAAAGCACCGGAAGCGCCTCGTGGGGCGCCTGGTATATCGTTCCGGCGGCGTCCACGAACGCGTCGAGGGTCGCGTCGACGGTCCCGACGACGCGACCCTCGAGCATGAACAACCACCCGGTACCGTCGGTCGCCGCGCCCGAGAAGCCACGGTCCGCGAACCGGCGGAGCCCGTCGAAGCCCCCCTCGAACTCCCGTGTGTCCCACCCGGTGATCTCCTCCCTTCGCTGTGCGTCCATCTTACCGGTATTCCCCGACACCGACCCAAATACTTTCCGGACCGTCAGACGCCGGATCGGCCGGATCCGGCCGTGTCGTCCACCGTCGCTATCGCCTCACTACCCAGCGCGATCACGTCCGCGTCGAAGCCGCCCGCCCGTAGCTCTTCGGGGGTGTACCACGACCACGCCTCGGCGTCGGCCTCGCCGTCCCCGTTCGGATCGATCCGGCGGGAGGGAACCCGCGCGTAATAGAGGTGATCGATGTGCTGGTGGCTCACTGACCCGTCGGGATGGACGTCGATGTCGTAGAGTAGCTGGTGAGCCGGCTCCGGCAACGGCCGACCGTTCGGCGTCTCGACGTCGGCGCGGTCGGCGACGAGCTCGGCCTCGAGTCCGATCTCCTCGCGAACCTCCCGTATCGCCGCCTCGTGCGGCAGCTCGTCGCGCTCGACGTGTCCGCCCGGCGGGAGGTGGATCCCCAACCGGTCGTGCTTGTGAAGCGCCGTCGCGCCGTCGTTGACGACGTAGGTGGTCGCCGTGAAGTGACGGGTCGTCTCCATACCGACCCTCTCGGCTCGACACGATTTGTGTGTTCGGGACGCGCCCGACGCGTCCGTCGAGTCCGTTCGCCACCGTGGTCGGCCCTCCGGATATGACGGCCTCGTCGGCGTCGAGCCGACTAGTTGACGGCGATGCTGTCCTCGGCCTCGAGCAGTTCGTGGTAGCGGTTGCGGATGGTGACCTCGGAGATGTTCGCGACCTCGCTCACCTCGCTCTGGGTCACCTTCTCGTTGGTGAGGAGGGCGGCGGCATAGACGGCGGCAGCCGCGAGCCCGACCGGCGACTTCCCGCTGTGGATCCCCTGGGATTTCGCGGTGTCGAGGAGCCGTCGGGCACGACGCTCCGACTCGTCCGAGAGACCGAGATCGGAGGCGAACCGCGGCACGTAACTCCCCGGGTCGGCCGGTCGGATCTCCAGTTTGAGTTCACGGACGACGTAGCGGTACGTCCGGGCGATCTCGTCTTTTTCCACACGAGAGACGCCCGCGATCTCCTCGAGGCTCCGGGGAGTCCCGGCCTGCCGGGCAGCGGCGTACAGCGAGGCGGTCGCGACGCCCTCGATGGACCTGCCGGGAAGCAGGTCCTCGTCGAGCGCGCGGCGGTAGATGACGGAGGCGGTCTCGCGGACGTTGTCCGGGAGTCCGAGCGCCGAGGCCATCCGATCGATCTCGCCGAGCGCCTGCTTCAGGTTGCGCTCCTTCGAGTCGCGCGTCCGGAACCGCTCGTTCCAGGTGCGGAGTCGCTGCATCTTCTCGCGCTGGCGGCTCGAGAGGGACTTGCCGTACGCGTCCTTGTCCTGCCAGCCGATGTTGGTCGACAGCCCCTTGTCGTGCATCATGTTCGTCGTGGGCGCGCCCACGCGGGACTTCTGGTCCTTCTCGCGGGAGTCGAACGCGCGCCACTCCGGCCCGCGGTCGATCTCGTCCTCCTCGACGACGAGCCCGCAGTCAGCACACACCGTCTCGCCGTGTTCGGTGTCGGTAGCGAGTTGGCCGTCGCACTCGGGGCAGCGTAGTTCCTCGTCCGCCGCCGACTCGCTCTCTCGTTCGTCGTCGGCGTGTTCCGTCGTGTAGGTTCGAACGTTGTCGCTCATTGTGTTGGTTTGGGGGGGACCGACCGCGGGACCGAAAGATGAGTCTGCTTTCGGCTTTCCTCACCTATCGGTAAGGGCGCGATACATTTAAACATTTGGGACGATCTGAGGATTCGAAATACGCCGATAGATCCGGTATAGGTCGCTAGTAGCCCGAGATCTACCGACGAGATTTCGTCACGGTTCTTCATGACCTATCGCCGGGTCGGGAAGTCGGGATCGAATATATATTGTTTTCGTCCGAGTTCCGTCTCCCACGGTCGGTTCGTCCCGCTCGGTGAGACCGACCGCTCCGTCCGCCGAGGACAACAGCTCCGTCCGCCGAGGACAACTGCTCCGTCCGCCGAGGACAACCGATTTGGTGCTCCGTGCCAGGGGATCGACATGAACCGGACGCGGCTCGACCGACTGCTCGACGGGATCGACACCGACGGATACCTGCTCGACGCCTCACAGGAGGACGCGAACCAGCTGTACCTCTCCGGGTTCACCGGCCCCGACCCCTTCCTCACGCTGTATGCCGACGGCGAGGTCCACGTGCTCGTCTCCGGACTCGAGTACGGCCGCGCCCGGTCCGAGGCCACAGCCGACACCGTCGAACGCCACGCCGACTACGACTACGAGTACGGCGGGCGCGACGACCGGTACGACATGTACGCGCGGTTCGTCCGGGGGAAGGGCGTGGAGTCCGTCTCCGTGCCGCCGCGCGGGCCGGTCGGGACCGCGGACGCGCTTCGCGATCGCGGCGTCGGCGTCGTCGTCGACGACGAGGACGTCCTCGGGACGGTCCGGGCGGTCAAGACGGACGAGGAGATAGACGCGATCCGGGAGGCTCAACGGGCGAACGAGGCGGCGATGCGCGCCGCGGAGTCGCTGCTCGCCGAGGCCGACGTCGCGGGCGACGGGGAGGTAGCCGGCGACGTCGCGGAGGAAGGGGACAGCATGGGCGACCACGACGTCGAGCCTGGCACGCTCCTGTACGAGGGAGCGCCGCTCACCAGCGAGCGGGTCGCGGAGGAGATCGAGGTCGCGCTGTTGCGCCGTGGTTGCGCGCTCGACGAGACCATCGTCGCCGGCGGCGCGCAGGCGGCCGACCCGCACGACCGCGGCTCGGGCCCGCTCCGGGCGAACGAGCCGATCATCGTCGACGTCTTCCCCCGGTCGAAGGCGACCAAGTACCACGCCGACATGACCCGAACGTTCTGCGTCGGCGAGCCCGACCCCGCTGCCCGTGAGTGGTACGACCTCACGAAGCGGGCGCTCGAGGCCGCCCTCGAGGCGGTCGCACCGGGCGCGACCGGCGAGGAGGTCCACACAGCCGCCTGCGAGGTGTACGAGGCGGCCGGCGAGCCGACGTTCCGGACCGACCCCGAGACGGAGACGGGGTTCATCCACTCGACGGGCCACGGGATCGGCCTCGACGTCCACGAGTCGCCCCGGCTCGCGAGCGGTGCCGGCGAGCTGGAGCCCGGCCACGTCGTCACCGTCGAACCCGGCCTCTACGACCCGGCCGTCGGCGGCGTCAGGCTCGAGGACCTCGTCGTCGTCACCGAGGACGGCCACGAGAACCTCACGGAGTACCCGCTCGAGTTCGTGGTCTGAGCCCTGGGTCGCCGCCGTCGCGACGAACGCGGCGACGGCAGCCGGGATCGGAACCCGCTTTGAGGCGGCTCCGATAGACCGGGCGTGAACTGGCGGTACGCACACACGGCGCTCGGACTCTGTACCCTCGCGTTCACCGCGACGATGGTCGCGCGGCTGACGATCAGCCCCCTCGTCCCGGAGATCACGGCGGCCTTCGACGTCTCGAACGCGACGGTCGGACTCGCGCTCTCGGGGATGTGGGTCGCGTACGCGTTCTCCCAGTTCCCCTCCGGGATCCTCGGCGACCGCTACGGCGAGAGACGGGTGATACTCGTCGCCGTCGGCTCGACCGCGGTCGCCACGCTCTTCATCGCTGCCTCACCGTCCATCCTCGCGTTCATGCTGTTCACCGTCGTTCTGGGCGCCGGTGCGGGCCTCCACTACACCGTCGCGACCACCTTCCTGACCCGGCAGTTCGACGACATCGGGCGCGCCATCGGCGTCCACATCGCCGGCGGGCCGGTCGCGGGGCTCGTCGCCCCGCCGGTAGCGACCCTCGTCGGCGCGCGCTACGGCTGGCGGGCGGGGATCCTGCTCGGAACCGTCGTCGCCGTTCCCGCCTTCGCGCTGTTCGCGTGGCGGATCCGGCCGACCGAGCCGCGCCGACCGGACCAGGCGATGCGCGAACGGTTCGCGTTCGGGCCGCTCGCCGAACTGCTCTCCCGGCCGTCGATCCGCTATACAACCGGTCTGGCGACGCTCGGGGCGTTCACCTGGCAGGCCACCGCCTCCTTCCTGCCGACGTTCCTCGAGGTCGGCGGGGGGTTCTCGTCCGCGCTGTCCGCGCTGTTGTTCTCGCTGTACTTCCTCGTCCACGGCGGGATACAACCGCTGACGGGGTCGCTCTCCGACCGGATCGGTCGGGACCCGACGGTGATCCTCACCATGGCCGCCGGCGTCCTCGGGTACGGAACCCTGGTATTCGGGGCGCAAGAGGGGCTCGGACTCCCCACGACGGTCGTGGGCGTTCTCCTCGTCGGACTGGCGATGTCGTGGGGGGCGCCGCTCCAGTCGCGGTTCATGGACCTGCTCTCCGACGCCGAACGCGGCGCGGGGTTCGGACTCGTCCGCACCGTGTACATGGTTGTCGGCGCGTCGGGTAGCGTCGTCGTCGGAGCGGTCTCCGATGTCGCGGGATGGACCGCCGCGTTCGGCCTGCTCACGGCGGTGATGGCGCTCGGGTTGATCGTGCTGGTGACGAACCGTCTGCTCGGACTGGGGTACTGAGGAACGATCGACCGCAGGACGGGGGCGACTACAGCCGGTCGTCCTCGAGGCTCCCCGGGTCCTGTGCCGTGTCGAACATGTTGTTCTCCGCGCCGTCGAGCATCTCGTCGCGAGGGTCGTCGTCGACGACGTTGACGTTGTACGCCTCGATCCCGGAGGCGATCAGTTCCTCTACAGCCTGCTCTTCGGTGACGAACTCGGAGTCGGCGAGCTGCTGGAACTCGGCGTACACGTCGTCCGAGAGGTTCAGTTCGAAAGTCGGCATGGCCCATCCTTTCGGCCGGATCTTTTTAAACCCGGTGGCCGAGGTCGGGCGTCATCGACCGTCTCGAACGCGGTCGGGGTGCGCGTGAAACCCGTCTCCGTGGACCGTTTCGGCTACCTGAACCGGTCTCCAACCGTCGTCGCCAGTGCCACGGCTTCCTCGACGTCGACCTCCTCGTCCACGTCCGCGAGTCGTGAGAGCAGCGCCGCGACGCGCTCGTCCGTCGGCTCCATCCCGGCGCGGCGGAGCAGTTTACGTGCTGTGCCGGCGCCGGTTCCCGGTCCGAACAGGAGTCGTCGCGTCCCGCCGAACCGTGCGGGATCGAACGGTTCGAACGTCGAGGGGTCGTCAAGCATCGCGGCCGTGTGGATCCCGGACTCGTGGGCGAACGCCTCGTCTCCGAGGAGCGGCTTCGCCGTCCCCACGTCCTCGTCCAGGACGTCGAGCACGCGCTCGGCGACGGGGATCAGCGACCGCTCGTCGACCGCGAGATCGATCGGCTCCGCGCCGACCGTCGCCGCGGCGACGAACGCCTCCGCGGGCGTGTTGCCCGCACGCTCGCCGATACCGCCGACCGAGACGTCGGCCTTGCCCGCACCCGCACGACCCGCTGCCAGCGCGTTCGCGGTGCCGACACCGAGGTCCTCATGAAAGTGGACGCCGACCTCGGCGAGGTCGCTCTCGAGGGACTCGAGGAACCGTTCCACTCCGGCCGGGGTCCGCGAGCCGACGGTGTCCGCGATCGTGTACCAGTCGGCGTCGACGGTTGCGAACAGTTCGTCGAGGGCGGCGGGCTCGGTACGAAAGCCGTCCATCGCGGTGAACTGTACCGCAACACCACCCTCCCGAGCCAGCGCCGCGGCCTCCCGAACCGACTCGACCATCGACGCGCGGGTGGTGCCGAGGACCGCCTCGAGATGTGCCTCGCTCGTGGGGGCGAACAGGTCCACCACGTCGACGCCGGCATCGAGGGCAGCCTCGACGTCGCCCGGGATGGCCCGCGCGATACCCGTGACGTCGGCGTCGACGTCGAGACGCTCACAGACGGTTCGCACGTCCTCGTCGGCGATCGGGAACCCGACTTGGAGGTAGTCGACACCGAGCGCGTCGAGTTCGCGGGCCGCCTCGACCTTCTGCTCGACGGTGTACTCGATCCCCGGGCGTTGCTCGCCCTCCCTGAGGGTGAGATCGAGCAGCTTCATACCGCCCCCCGCTGCCGGAGTCGTTCGCGTTCCTCCTCTCCGTATCCCAGCGCTTCGAGCACGGCGTCCGTGTCCTCGCCGAGCTCCGGTGGGTCGGCGTTCTCGACGCGTCGGAAGGCGTTCGACCGTGCGGGGTACCGCGGCACGTCGATGTCGCCACCACCGCCCTCCGTCGCCCGGATCGTTCCGAGCGCGTCGGTCTCCCGGAGATGGCGGTCCTCGACGACGTCCTTGGTGTCGTTGACGGGCGCGACCGGGACGCCGACGTCGCGAAGTCGGTCGATCAGGTCCCCGGCGTCGAAGCGCTCGCAGACGGTCTGTAGCTCTTCGGTGAGACGTTCGCGGTTCGCGCGTCGGTCGTCGAGGGTGGCGTAGCGCTCCGTTCGATGGAGGTCGACCTCGAGTGCCGTACACAGCGCTTCCCACTGCTGCTGGGAGGACGGGCCGACGAAAACCCACGCGTCGTCCGCCGTCTGGAAGACGTCGTACGGCGCCCAGTTCGGGTGGCCGGCGCCGATGGGCTCGGCGACGTGTCCCGACGACTGGGTGTACGCGAGCCAGTACCCCATCAACGAGACGGTACTCCCGTAGAGCGGAACGGTGATGTGCTGTCCCTCGCCGTCGGCGTCGCGCTGTCGCACGCCGGCGAGCACCGAAACGGCCCCGTACAGGGAGGCCGCCATGTCGGCGAGACTGGTTCCACAGCGCACCGGCGGGTGACCGGGTCGTCCCGTGACGCTCATCACACCGGAAAGCGCCTCCGCAACGGGGTCGAGCGCCGGGTACTCCTGATACGGTCCCTCGTTGAATCCCTTGATCGAGCAGTACACCAGCTCGTCGTTGAGCGCCGACAGGTCGTCGTACCCCACGCCGAGTCGGTCGACGGTGCCCGCAGCGAAGTTCTCGATGAGCACGTCGGCCTCGGCGACGAGGTCCTCGAACACCGCCCTTCCTTCCTCGGACTTCAGGTCGATGGAGACCCCGATTTTGTTGCGGTTCACGTAGTCGAACGAGGCGTTTCCCACGGGGGAGGAGTTCCGGACCGCGTCGCCACGCTCGGGATGTTCGACCTTGATCACCTCCGCGCCGAGGTCCGCCAGCACCATCGAGCAGAACGGGCCGGCGACGATGTGGCCCAGTTCCAGGACGGTCACGTCCGAGAGCGGCCGACCCTCCGTGCCGGGCAACAGGTTCGGGGCGATGCGCTGGCTGTCGCCGTCGGTTCCGCCAGTACGGCTCGACTCGTCGTTCGTCGTCTCTCCTTTCCCCGTCATTGGTTGGGTCTCGACCGGGCGGCGACGAGACGGTCGCCGTGGCAGATCGTCCGACCGTCGTCGTCGAACACGAACGCGTCGGCAGCGTCGAAGCCGACGTCGAGTTCGTCGCTGGCCGTCGCGTCCCCGACGCTCTCGTCGACGACGTTGATGTGGGTGCCGTCCAGGCCCGTTCCGTGTATCACGAACTCGGTGCCGAGCTGTTCGACCACGTCCACGACCACGCGAACGCGGTGGTCGCCGCCGTCAGGCGAGAGGTACTGCGGCCGGATGCCGAGCGTGACCGCGTCGCCGATCCGGTCCTCGAACGGGTCCGGTGGCGCCGGGATCTCGAACCACTCGCCGACCACGACTGGACCCCCCTCGCCGATCTCGACGGTCGCCGGCAACGCGTTCGTCGATGGGGTTCCGATGAACTCCGCCACGTACTGCGAGACGGGCCGGTCGAAGAGGTCTCCGGGCGGTGCGAACTGCGCGAGCCGACCGCCCTCCAAGAGCAGGACGTAGTCGCTCATCGTCATCGCCTCGGTCTGGTCGTGTGTGACGTACACCATCGTCGCGTCCATCTCCTTGTGGAGCCGCTGGACCTCCACGCGGAGCTCGGCTTTGAGTTTGGCGTCGAGGTCGGACATCGGCTCGTCCAGCAGGAGCACGTCGGGGTCCTGAACGAACGCGCTGCCCAGGGCGACCCGCTGTTGCTGGCCGCCCGAGAGTTCCGCGGGCATCTTCTCCAGTTGCTCGCCGATCTGGAGGGTCGTTGCGGCTTCGTCGACCGCGGCACGACGCTCGGCTTTGGGGACCCCCGCGACCTTCAGTCCGTAGGCGATGTTCTCCCGCACGGTCATGTGGGGGTAGAGCGCGATGGACTGGAACACCATCGCCGCGTTGCGGTCCTGCGGTCGGACGTCGGTCACGTCGCGGTCGCCGAAGTGGATCGACCCCGACGTCGGAGTCTCCAAGCCGGCGATCATCCGCAGCGTGGTCGTCTTCCCGCAGCCCGAGGGCCCCACGATCGTCGTGAACGACCCTTCCGGGATCTCGAGCGAGAGGTCGTCGACGGCCAGGTGGGTCGTGCCGGCTGTGTGATACTCCTTTCGGACGTCTTCGAGTCGTATAGATCGTGCCATGGTTATTCGAGGCCTCCGACGTTGAAGCCCTGTAATAGGTAGTTCTGGAGGAACAGTGCGATCGCGAACGGCGGCAGGGACATCAAGACTGCGGCCGCCATCGTCTCCGACCAGCCGATCGAGGCGCGGTCGAGGAACAGGCTGGCGCCGACGGTGATCGTGTACATCTCGTCCTGGCTCATCACGACGCGGGCCATGGTGAAGTCGTTCCACGCGACCGAGAACGCGAAGATGGCCGTGGCGATGGTACCAGGCCGTGCGACCGGGAGGACCACGTCCCAGAGCGTGCGCACTCGACCGGCACCGCGGATCCACGCCGACTCCTCGAGCGCCTCGGGGACCGTCTGGAAGTACTGCCACATCAGCCAGATGCCGAAGGGCGCGGAGATCCCGGTCAGCGCCATCGTGAGCGCGAAGTAACTGTCCAGTAATCCGAGCGTAAAGAAGATCACGTACAGCGGAATCGCGAGTACGATGGGGCTAAACATGTACGCGAACAACACCGCACGCGCCGCCATGGTCTTGCCGCGGAACTCGAACCGCGTGAGCCCGTAGCCCGCAGCCACGGAGAGCGCCGTCGCCAGCAACGTGGACGACGCCGTGACCAACAGACTGTTGAACAGGTATCGCGGGGTCCCGGTGTCGGTGAAAAGCAGTACGAAGTTGTCGAGCGTGAACGAGTCGAACAGCAGGCTCACCGTCCCGCCGCGGAACGTCGTCGTCGACGGCTGGAACGCGATGGCGATCATCACGTACACCGGGATGCTGACGAAGATCGCGACGAGTAGCGCCGTGAGGACCACCGCCGTTCGGCGTATCCGTTCCTGGGTGTGCTGACTGACGTACTTGCCCGCAGCACCACCTCCGAGATCGATCACGTCGCCACCTCCCGCTCGGGCTTGAACGCCACGAAGTACACCACCGCCACCACGGCGAGAAGCAGGAACATGATGCCCGCGAGCGCCGTCGCGCCACCGAAGTCGGGCGTCCCTTGGAACGCCATCTCGTACACCATGATCGGTAGCGTCGTCGTGACATCCAACGGTCCGCCGCCCGTCGCGAGGTAGATGATGTCGAACTTGTTGAACATCCAGATCCCCCTCACGAGGATGATGATCAGGATCGCCCCCCGGAGCTGGGGAACGGTGATGTCACGGAACGCCTGCCAGGTCGAGGCACCCTCGACGCGAGCGCGCTCGTAGAGGTTCGGATCGATCGCCTGGAGGCGAGCCAGCAGAATGAAGAAGGCGAAGGAGCCGTATTTCCAGACGCTCGCGACGACGACGGCGGGCATCGCCCACGTCGTCGACGAGAAGAACGCGAACGGTTCGTCGATCACCCCGTTATCGAGCAGGAACTCGTTCACCGCGCCGACGTTGGGGTCGAGCAGGAACGTCCACATGAAGATGACCACGAGCGTCGGCAGCAGGTACGGAAAGATCATCATCGTCCGGAGCGCGTGGCCCCCGCGGATCTCACGGTTGACGACGAGCGCCAACCCGAGTCCTAAAACGAGGCTCAGAAGCGTCGAGGAGAGCGCGTAGACGACGCTGTTGACCAGCGCCGTGACGAACAGGTCGTCGGTGACGACGTCGGCGTAGTTCGCGAGTCCCGCGAACGCCGCCGTACCGGTGGGGTCCTCGAACAGGCTCATCCCCAAGGCGTAGCCGATGGGGAACCCCCAGACCAGTACGAAAAACAGCGTGAACGGGACGAACGTCGCGACCAACAGCAACCGCTTCTCGTCCAACTCGCCGAGTCGGCTCTCCAGCGTGCCTACTGCGGACATCGAGCGGTACTACTCCTCCTGTAGTCCGCGGAGCTCCTCGGCGATCCAGTCGACGGTCTCCGCGGGCGACTGTCCCCCGACGATCATCTGTTCGGCGGACTGGCCGAGCAGCTGGTTGCTGTAGGCGTCGGCAGCGACGATGTTCGGGGCACCCTCGTCGCCCGTCGCGAGAACCGTGGTGAACGCGTCCCAGTTGTCTCGCACGAGGTCCACGGCGTCCTGGTGCTCGGCGAGGATCTCGTTTTCGCTCATCCGGTCGTCGTTCATCAGCTCCTCGGTCGGGGGCCACTGGAACAGCGGCGCCGAGAGCACGAAGTCGAAGAACCGGTCGGATTCGCTGAAAAAGCGCGCGAACTCCTGTGCGCCCTCCGTGGCCTCGCCGTCGTTTCGGACCACGTGTCCCTCCATGTACGCCCACCACTCGTCCTGACCGTTCCCGTCCGGGATCGGATACGCGGTCGGTGCGAGGTTCTCCACGAGGTCGGGACGGTTCTCTCGTATCGTCAGGATCGGGAGGCCCCCCACCGACATCAGCGCCGCGGCGTTCTCCTGTTGGAGCGCCTGCGTGCCGTCGCCCCACTCCCACCCGGAGCCGTTCGGCGCGTACTCGTTCATCGACTGGAGCCACGCGTACGCCTCCTCCGCGCGCTCGCGGTTGTCCCCCTGGTCGATGGTCACCTCGATGTCGTCGGAGGGGCCCCCGTAGATCTCGACGTCGTTCTGCCAGAGGTGTTGTGTCGTGAACGTGTCGGCGTGGTTGGTCCCGCCGGTCGGGACGACGAACCCGTCGATGTCCTCCTCCTCGGAGAGGCGTTGTGCCTCGCTCTGCCACGTCTCGAACGTGGTCGGGTTCTCCTCGTAGAGGTCGCTGCGGTACCAGCCCATCAGCGGTTCGACCATCGTCGGGGCGAAGTAGGAGTCTCCGTCGACGTTGACCGGGTCCGGGAGGCCGACGTCCTGTACCGCCTCGGTGACGGGAGCGAGGTCGCCGTCACGCTGGTAGCGGTAGGCGTCTGCCGACGTGTCGAACACCAGGTCCGGCGGGTCGCCGGCTGCGAGCATCTGTGACAACTCCTCGTCGGTCGACGTCCCCCGTGAGGTGTAGGTGACCTCGACCGTGTAGTCGTACTCCTCTTCGAACTCGGCGATGATGTCGTCGACGACGTCGCTCGAGTCCCCGCGGTCCGAGAGGTACCTGATCGTCTCGCCGTTATCGCCTCCACTGCCACCCAGACAGCCCGCGACTCCGAGGGTCGTCGTCGCGCCCGCGGTGCCGAGGAACTGCCGGCGTGTGAACCGGTTGTATGCCATCCTGTACATCATTATCGTTCCGGTGGTTCGTTCTCTCGCCCACACTTGTAGGCTTTTTATATACTCTCTTCCCTCGGCTGTCGTTCGGGACCGGCGTCGTCCATGAACGCGGCCTCGTCCGGACTGGGGTTCGCGCTCCGGTCCCCGCGACTGAGCGCGTCCTCGAGTAACGCCCGTTCGGCCTTTCGAAGGTGTTCGAGGAACGTCGAGTGGGCGATACCGAGGTCGGCGGCCAGCGTCTCCGCGTCGACGTCGCGCGGCCACTCGTAGTAGCCACCTCGCAGGGCCGCCGTGATCACCTCCGATTGGCGTTCGGAGAGCATGCTCTCGGGCTCCAGGTACGGCGTGAGTCGGTCCAGTCGTACCGTGCTGATCGCCGCGAGTTCCTCGATCATGTTCCGGAGGTCCGCACGCCGGAACACCACCACGTCGAACACCCGTTGGTCGCCGCTGACGCGGTCGCGACCCTGTAACATGCCGTGGTTCTCGCGGATGATCGGGAGCGCGCCACAGGCGTGTTTGGTGACGACCAGCCGGTTCGCCTCGACACGGTCTAGGTCGGTCACCTCGTCGGACGCCTCGAAAGCGGTCGAGATCTCCTCGAGGCGGTCGCCCGCATCGAGCACGAACCGTACCCTGTCGTCGCCGATGACTTCCTCGGTGCTAACCGGGAAGGAGACGCTCCACTCGTCGGTCACTCGGCTCAACACGCAGTCGGCGTCGAGACGGAGGTGGATCTTCGCCCGATACATTGCCGATCGCTGGTCGAGGACCTACTTCATTCTTGTCACCCCGACCGATCGACCCGATTAACCGGTCGGACGCCGACCCGACTACCATGACCGACATCACCAAGGTCGCCGTCGAGGACCTGCCGGACGCCCCGAACCCGACGCGTCACAAGAAGGAGGTCGACGAGGCGGTCGGGGCGACCGAGTTCGGATTCAACTACTACGTCGCCGACCCCGGCGAACGGCTCCCGTGGGGGGGCCACCGTCACCCGGACCACGAGGAGTTGTTCTACGTCCTCGACGGGACGATCGAGGTCGAGACGTCCGCCGGGGTGCTCCCCGTGTCGGCCGGCGAGGCGGCCTTCGTCCCGCCCGACACGACGAACTTGGCGCGGGCGACCGGCGAGGGGCCCGCCCGCGTCATCGCCGTGGGCGCTCCCAAGGACAGCGACGGCGCGATAATCGAGGAGCCGTGCCCGGCCTGCGGCGCGGAGAGCGATCGGACGTACGCGGTCGACGGCGACGACTACGTCCTCTCGTGTTCAGCCTGTGGGACGGCCGTCGATCGGCTCACGCCCGGACCGTCGTAGCCGAGTCCGTCGAAACCTCGGGAGCGGTGGGATCGGGAAGTCGTGTGAAGTCGTGAGTAGTCGTGTGGAACGGACCGGGAGCTGTGTCGATGCGGAACGCATTTCTCCGGGACAGTAGATATTCGAACGATGACTGAGGAGACGCTGTACGATCGTCTCGGCGGGAACGAGGGGATTCGAGCGGTCGTCGACGACTTCTACGATAGGTTGCTCGCGGACGACGAATTGGGCCCCTTTTTCGAGGGAGCAGACATGGAGAAACTCCGACGAACACAGACTGATTTCCTGTGCGAAGCGGCAGGTGGTCCGGAAACCTACGACGCGGCACCGGTCCGGGAAGCCCACCTCCACGTCCCGTTCACCCCCGACCGCATCGAGCGAGCCGTCGAACTGCTGTACGAGAGTTTGGATGCCTTCGACGTGCCCGAGGAGGACGCGGACGCCGTCGTTCGGGCGATCGCCGCGTACGAAGACGACCTCTTGGCGGGACCGGGCGACGGAGAGAACGAGGGTTCGGACTAGGTGACGGAGAGAACGAGGGTTCGGACTAGGTGACGGAGAGAACGAGGGTTCGGACCCGGCGACACGGCGAGAGCGCCGTCTCGGGACACGAGCCTACAAGGCCGTCCGGACGGGAGGGTCCGCATGGCACACGTCACGGTCTGGAACGAGTACCGGCACGAACGCGAGAGCGACGACGTCGCGGAGGTCTACCCCGACGGGATCCACGCGGTCCTCGCCGACGTGTTCGAGGCTGCCGGTCACGAGGTACGAACCGCCACCCTCGACGAGGGTCCGGAGCACGGCCTCTCGGCGGCGGTCCTCGAGGACACCGACGTGCTCACGTGGTGGGGTCACGCCGCCCACGACGAGGTCGGAGACGAGGTCGTAGCGCGCGTTTGCGAGCGTGTTCTCGACGGGATGGGGCTCCTCGTTCTCCACTCGGCGCACTACTCGAAGGTGTTCAAACGGCTCATGGGCACCAGTTGCTCGCTCAAGTGGCGCGAGGCCGCCGAGACCGAGCGCCTGTGGACGGTCGAGCCCGGCCACCCGATCGCGGACGGGGTCGGCGAGTATATCGAACTCGAGGAGACGGAGATGTACGGCGAGCGGTTCGACGTCCCCCGGCCGGACTCGCTCGTGTTCACCTCCTGGTTCGCGGGCGGCGAGGTCTTCCGCTCCGGATGCTGTTACCGGCGGGGGAACGGCCGGGTGTTCTACTTCCGGCCGGGTCACGAGACCTATCCGATCTACTACGACGACGACGTCCGGCAGGTGCTCCGGAACGCTGTCGAGTGGGCAACGCCGGGCGACGGACCGACGCCCGAGTTCGGCAACGCCGACCCCATCGAGGACATCGACACGAGCGACGATCGAACGGTCCACTAACGACGGCGTACTCGAGGGCCCGCCGCCGATCCGGGTCCGTACGACGTCCCGGGGTCGCTCACGACACCTCGCGCAACCCGATGAACGCGGCCATCACGGCCGACTCGGCCTTCCGGAGGTGTTCCGAGGCGGTGCTCGGTGCGGCGTCGATCCGTTCGGCGACCGCCTCGACGGTGGTCTCCCGGGGGGATTCGTAGTATCCCTCCTCGACGGCGGCCGCGAGCGCGTCGAACTGTCGATCGGTCAGTCCCGGGTCGAAGAGGTCCTGTCGCCAGTCGTACTCGCCGATCCGGAGGACCGTGGTCTCGATCCGCTCCGGAAATCCCGCGAGCGCGTCACGTAGCGGCTCGACGGTTCCGATGACCGTCAGGCGGGCGATCCCGTTCGGACGGAAGTCGATCGGCGGGACGACGACGACCCCGGTTCGCTGGAGGGGAGCGAACATCGCGTCGTCGACCGTGTTCCGCCGCTGTGTGAGAAGGACGTAGTGTCCCGTCTCGTCGATCCGGGTGACCTCGAACTCCCGGATCCGGTCGACCGATCGGAGCGCCTCGGTGTACACGTCGATGTCGCCTTCGACGTAGAACAGGAACGTGTCGTCCGGTTCGCCGAGGACCGTTCCGTGGAGGAGCACGTCCCGATCCACCGCGTCCGACCCGTCGACGAGCCGATGGATCGGATGCCTGAGGTCCGGCGGGTACCGAAGCTCTATCCGGAGGTATTTCACGTCGGTCAGTTCTGCGGGTACTTTATAAAAACCCGTCCCCATACGGCAGAAGCGTCGGGTCGTCCGGTCACGTTCGTCCGAGTATGTCGATGGACGCACCGATCGAACGGGAACGAGCCGACGCGGAGGACCCGTTCTCGTCGATCCGGGAGTTGGTCACGGCACGGGAGACGCACCTGAACGCCCCCGCAGCTCGGATCCGCCCGGATACGGTACAAGAAGCACTCTCGACGCTGAAATCGGAGGCGGGATACGACCACTTGGCCTGCGTGACCGCCCAGGAGTACGAGAACCGCTACGAGTCGATCTACCACCTGAAGAAGTTCGACGACCCGACCCGGGAGGTCAGCGTCGTCGTCCCCGCGGACAAGGACGACCCAGTTTCGGAGTCGGGCGAGGCGGTGTTCCGCACGGCCGACTGGCACGAGCGGGAGGCGTACGACCTGATCGGGATCGAGTACGACGACCACCCCGACCTCCGGCGGATCCTCCTCCCCGAGACCTGGCAGGGTCACCCACTGTCGATGGACTACGACGAGGACCGCCCGCAGATCGTCGCGCTCTCGGAAAACGAGCCCGTCGAACCGGGCTCGTCGACGGCGACCGGCAGCGACACGATGTTGCTCAACATCGGGCCGCACCATCCGGCGACCCACGGCGTCCTCCACCTGCAAGTCACCCTCGACGGCGAGGACGTGATCGACGTGGAGCCGGACATCGGCTACATCCACCGTTGTGAGGAGCAGATGGCCCAGTCGGGCACCTACCGCCACCAGATCATGCCGTACCCCGACCGCTGGGACTGGGGCGGTGGGGGCCTGCTCAACGAGTGGGCGTACGCGCGGGCAGCCGAGGACCTCGCCGACATCGAGGTCCCCGAGTACGCGCAGGCCATCCGGACGATGGGCGCGGAGATGTGCCGGATCCTCTCGCACATGCTGGCGATGGGGGCGTACGCCCTCGACGTGATCGGCGACTTCACCGCGACGTTCATGTACGCCATCCAGGAGCGGGAGCGCGTTCAAGAGCTCCTCGAGGACCTGACGGGCCAGCGGCTGATGTTCAACTACTTCCGACTCGGCGGCGTCGTCTGGGACCTCCCCGAGCCCCGCGAGGAGTTCTTCTCGGCGGTCCGTGCGTACCTCGACGGCCTCCCGCGTCGTCTCGAGGAGTACCACGACCTCCTGACTCGAAACGAGATCCTCCAGATGCGGACGATCGACACGGGGACCCTGCCGCCGGAGGTGGCGAAGGAGTACGGCGCGACCGGACCGGTGCTCCGGGGGTCGGGGGTCGACTACGACCTGCGTCGCGATGACCCGTACGGCTACTACGACGAGCTGGACTGGGACGTCGTCACCGAGGGCGGCTGTGACAACTACTCGCGGTTGCTGGTCCGGATGCGCGAGGTCGAGGAGTCCGCGAAGATCATCGAGCAGTGCGTCGACCTGCTCGAAGATTGGCCCGAAGACGAGCGAACCATCCAGGCGAACGTCCCGCGGACGCTGCGGCCGGACGACGACACCGAGATCTACCGCGCCGTCGAGGCGGCCAAGGGCGAACTCGGCATCTACATCCGCGCGGACGGCACCGACAAACCCGCCCGCTTCAAGATCCGTGGTCCGTCGTTCTCGAACCTCCAGACGCTACCCGAGATGGCCAACGGGGAGTCGATCCCGGACCTCGTCGCCTCGCTCGGAAGCCTGGACACGATCATGGGGGAAGTGGACCGCTGAGCCGCCCTCCTCGGGGAGGTCGTCGAACGCCCCCGATCCCGAACGAGCCGTCGGCTGGCGGCTGTAGGGCGACCGCCGCTACGGTGCGGACCGTGAAAGGTGACCGCCCCACGCGAACGCAGGACGACCAGCGACGTCACACACCGGCGGCCGGTCACGTGAGACTCGTCCGCCCTCACGGATAAACCCTCGTTCACGCCGGCGGAGACCCGTCGCTGGCTGTCGAAACGCTTCGAGGTGGGAAGGCTTCGGTGTCGAAACGCTTCGGGGCGGGAAGGCTTCGGTGTCGAAACGAAAACGAATACCTACCTCGCAGTCACAGAGCCGCCATGGCCGTCGCCTTGAGCTGTCACCGTTGTGAAAGACGATACGACGATATCCGTGTCCGGTGTGACTGTGGGGAACCGCTCTGGATCGACGCGGACCCGACGACGTTCGCGTGGGACGAGCGTCGAGACGCGTCCGGGATGTGGCGGTACGAGACGCTGTTACCGACCGACCGACCGGACGGAGTCGCGCGGGCGGCGGGGGGCACGCCGCTCGTCAGAAGCCCCGGCCTCGACGACGCCGCCGGCGGCCGGGTGTTCGTCAAGGACGAGGGCGAGAACCCCACCGGTTCCTACAAGGACCGCGGGAGTGCCGTGGCGGTTCCCCACGCGGTCGCGGCCGGCGACGACGTCGTCGGCACGGTCTCGTACGGGAACATGGCGATCAGCACCGCCGCCCACGCGGCGAGTCTCGACCGGGAGTGTATCGTGTTCGTCCCGGAAGAGATCTCGTCGGTCCGGCTGGAACTCATCGCACAGTACGAGCCGACCATCGTCCAGGTCCGCGGCGAGTACGGTGCGCTGTACGAGGACGCGCTCGAGCTGTCCGAGCGACTGCCGATCAGCGTCCTCGTGAGCGACGCGCCGACCCGTATCAGCGGGTACAAGACGGCGCTGTTCGAGATCTACGAGTCGTTCGCCCCCGATACGCCCGACGTGATCGCGCTCCCGGCGAGCTCCGGCGGCTTCGCATCGGGCGTCTGGCTCGGCGTTCGGGAGCTCGAGCGTGCGGGGGTGATCGACGAACCGCCGCGCCTGTGTCTCGTCCAGACCGCCGCCGCCGACCCGATAACGCGGGCGTTCGAGGACGGGTCGACTGACCCGACGCCCGTCCCACCCGAGGAGGCTGGCGAGACGATCGCCCACTCGATCGGGAACCCGGACCCCCCGAGCGGCGGCCGTGCGCTCGCCGCGGTTCGCGACACCGACGGCGCCGTCGTCTCGGTCACCGACGACGAGATACGCGCCGCACAGCGTCAGTTCGCCGTCGAGGGCGGTTTCTGTGTCGAGCCGGCGTCCGCGACGCCGCTGGCGGGTGTCTCACGGCTCGCGGAGCAGGGTGACGTCTCCCCCGAGGAGTCGGTCGTTCTCGTTCCGACCGGGACAGGCTTCAAGGAGTTGGGGACCGGCGGGACGGACGTCACGACCGAAACGGTCCACAGGGCGGAGCTATCGGACCGGCTCGAGTCGTTGCTTCCTCCACGGGGCGGGTGACCGGTAGCCGCCGCACGGCGGCTCACTCCGGTCGGTGGACCTTTCCCTCCCGTGCGTCGGCGTCCTTTCGACGGAGCGCCGCCGCCGCGTTGTTGGCGTCGTACCCGAAAAACACGTCCTTGGCGTACGCCTCCGCGACCTCCGTGGCGTGGATCAGGTCGTCGACGTCGACGTCGACGGCGTAGAGTTCGGCCGAGAAGGGCGTCTCCGGCGGCGCGCCGTGAACGTCGTAGTCGCCGCCGAGTCGCGAGCGGAAACCGCGGAGGATCGCCTCCAGCCAGTAGGTGGTCGCGTACTCGGTGTCGTACAGCGGGACGACGAACTCGTCGACGTGGTCCGTGAGCCGGTCGAGGTCGAGCCCGGAGCGCGCGTGGAGATGCCCCGGATACGGGTCGGGGTAGAGGGTGAGGAGGGTCCGGCCGGGGACGCGTTCGGCCGCCTCGGCGACGAACCCCGTGATCACGTCGGCGCGCCAGTCGGCCCACTCGTCGTGGTCGCTCCCGGCGAACAGCCGCTCACAGCGGTCACACCGACAGAACCCCTCACGCGGGAACCCCACGTCGTCGAGGCGAACGTCGTCGTTCTCGACGGCGCAGTCTTCGATGATCTCGAGGAGTCCCTCGCGGTAGTCCGGGTGGGTCGGACAGACGTACGCCCAGTCGAAGTACTCGCGGTCGCGGGTCGCCGGCTCCCCGCGATCGTCGACCGGAACGAGCTCCGGGTTCTCGCTCGCGGCCGCGTTGTCGCCGAAACACGACACCATGTTCACGGCGTTCGGGAGGGGCGCGGCTGCCCGTCCGGTGACGTCCTTGACCTCGTAACAGCCCAGGTCGAACGGCTCCATGTCGACCTCGTCGGCGTTCCGCGTGACGACCCCGTACATGCGAACCGCTACGCGGGTGACGGATAAAAACCGCGGGCTTGGTGCCCGGGCAGCCCCGGTCGAACGGCTACGCTCCCTCGGCGGTCGGTTCCCCGACGTGCGTCACTCCACTTCGACCGGCTGTTTGTCGCCGGCGAGGAGGAAGTACGCGAGGACCACGAGCGACAGTACGACGACGAGTTTCGCTTTCGTTCCCATGGACGTACTGTCGACCGGCGACCGCTAAAAACTACCGACGTTCGCCCGCACGTGGACGGTCGATCACACGTTGATGTGTCACACGCCGATGTGCCACACGTCGATGTGTCACACGTCGATGTGCCACACGTCGATGTGTCACACGTCGATGTGTTCGGCGATGTCCGACCGGAGGACCGTCGAGCAGTAGTCACAGCGGACGCCGTCGGCGATCACCTCGAACCGCGTCTCGACCGGTTCCTCGGCGTTGGTGATACAGTTCCGGTTCGGACACGAGAGCACCCCGACGACGCTGTCGGGTCGCGTCACGCGGTTCTTCTCGACCACCTCGAACTCCCGGACGATGTTGATAGTCGCCTCCGGCGCGATAAGCGAGAGGACGTCCACCTCCGACTGTGAGAGCTCCCGGCCTTCCACCTTCACGAGGTCCTTCCGGCCGAGCCGGTCGGACGGGACGTTCATTCCGACGGAGACGCCGAGTCCCTCCGAGCCGTCGATCCCGAGGATCGCGAGCACGTTGAGCGCCTGTCCACCCTCGACGTGGTCGATCACGGTCCCGTCGCGGATCTTCGAGACGCGGAGTTCGTGCTCGCTCATCGGTCCACCTCCAACCCCTCGGCCGCCTCAGCGTTCTCGAGGAGCGTGTCGAGGAGCGCCATCCGGACGGGGATCCCGTTGTGTGCCTGTTCGAAGTAGCGGGCGTGGTCGGTGTCGTCGACGTCGGGGGCGATCTCGTCGACGCGGGGAAGCGGGTGCATCACGGTGAGGTCGTCGGGGGCGGCCTCGAGCGTGTCGGCGTCGATACGGTACTGGCCCGCGACGCGGTGGTACTCGTTCTCGTCGGGGAACCGCTCCTTCTGGATCCGGGTGACGTAGAGGACGTCCAGTTCGGGGAGGACCGCCTCCAGGTCGTCGTGTTCGCGAACCTGGGCGCCCGTCTCGTGGAGATCGAACCGGACCGACCGCGGGAGCCGAAGCGACTCGGGGCTGATGAAGTGCTGGCGGGCGTCGAAGTTGGTCAGCGCGGTCGCGAGCGAGTGGACCGTCCGGCCGTACTTCAGGTCACCCATGATCCCGACGGTGAGGTCGTCGAGGCCGTGGTTCTCCCGGATCGTGTGGAGGTCGAGGAGGGTCTGGGAAGGGTGTTGACCCGCCCCGTCGCCGGCGTTTATCACGGGGACGTCGACGAACTCCGCAGCCAGCGTCGCCGCGCCCTCGCTGGGGTGTCGCAGAACGATCGAGTCGGCGTATCCCTCGATGACGCGGACGGTGTCCGCGAGCGATTCGCCCTTCGAGACCGACGAGGAGTCGACGTCGCCCATGTCGATCGTGTCGATCCCGAGCCGTTGTGCGGCGGCGTCGAAGCTCATCCGCGTGCGTGTGCTCGGTTCGAAGAAACAGAGGGCGAGCATCGTCCCCGCGTGTCGGCCCGCGTACGCTCCGGGGTCGGCGGCGACCTCGCGGGCCCGGTCGAGCACCGCCTCGATGTCATCCCGCGAGAGCTGGGTCGCGGTGATGAGGTGGTCCTGACGCATCGTCGGAGTAGGCGTCCGGCAGTCTCTTGAATCCCTCGGGTCGCGGAGGAGAGACGATATCCACGGCCGTGGATCGAGGGGATGGAGGGCCTTTCGAGATCCGAAACGGCGCCGGTAGTGGCTTCACGCGCGAGGGTAGCGACAGAACCGATCTCGAACCCGAATCCGAATCGTTTCTGAGGAATATACTTATATTTACTGGCATTTTTTGCCAGGTCGGCATCGACACCACCGTTATTTCCGTCTCGACGGAAGCGGGCGTATGGGACACACCCCCGCGCGACGCGACGTCCTCCACGCGATGAGCGTCACCGGAGTCGCCACGCTCGCCGGCTGTAGCTCCGTCACCGGCGTCGACTCGACGGCGGACGACGGATCCGGCAGTGGCGAATCCACTGCTGACGGCGAGCCGACGTACACGCCGGTGAGTGAACTCTCACCCCCGGACTCGCTCGAGGACTGGCTTTCGGACGCGAACGGATACGAGGGCGAACGAAAACGGACCGGGACGAACGGGCGTGCGGAACTCCGACTCGGTCGCGAGTACGACGACGGCCTCGGGTTCAGTCCGGTCGTCATCGAGGTACCGCCGATGACGAACGTTCGATGGAACTGGACCGGCCACGGTGGCGCACACAACGTCGCCGCGCTCGACGGAACGTTCGACAGCGGTCGCCCGAACGCGCAGTCGGGGACGAGCTACCACTACGTGTTCGAGGAGCCCGGAACGTATCCGTTCGTCTCCGAGCCCGACCGCGAAGACGGCATGAAGGGCGCGGTCGTCGTGAAAGAGCCCCCTTCAACCGGGTACGAGGCCGTCGACGAGTGGGTCGTCCACAGCGACAACTTCGACGGGAGCATCGCGGACGAAACCGACGACGACGCCGCGTCGGTGGCCGTCGGTGCCGAGGGGAACGGCGGTCACCTCGCGTTCGACCCGCCGGTTCTCAAGGTGTCGCCCGGGACGACGGTCGTCTGGGAGTGGACCGGTGAGGGCGGATCGACGAACGTGGCGTTCGAGGACCTCGACGTCCGGTCCGGCGATCCAACCGCCGACCCGGAGACGACGTTCGAACACGCCTTCGAGGAGCCAGGGACGTACCGCTACTCCAGCCTGCCGCACGAGGCGATCGGAATGCGGGGTGCGGTCATCGTCGAGTAGCGAGCGGTCCGTCCCCTCCCCTCGCTCGCCGTGGACGCCGCCACAACCGCCTTACCGACTCGGCCCGTAGGGCGGTCCATGAGCGACACCGACTCCACGAGCGACACCGACCCGACCTCGCCCGACGCGGACGACCCCGCCGAGCTGACCGACGCGGAGTGGCGCGAGCGACTCTCCGCGGAGGAGTATCGCGTGCTCCGGGAGAGCGGCACCGAAGCGCGGTTCTCGGGGGAGTACGTCGACCACCTGCCCGAGGACGGCGAGTACCGCTGTAGGGCCTGCGGGGAACTCCTGTTCGACGCTGAGACGAAGTACGAGTCCGGCTGCGGCTGGCCGGCCTTCTACGCTGCCGAGGAGGACGCGGTGACGACGACGCTCGACACCAGCCACGGCATGCGCCGCACCGAGGTCCGGTGTGCGTCCTGTGACTCACACCTCGGGCACGTCTTCGACGACGGGCCGGAGCCCACAGGCAAGCGCTTCTGTATCAACTCCGTCGCGATGGAGTTCGACGGGGAGTGATCGGCCGGCCGGCGGGCCCGGCCGACCGGAAACGCCCTTTCGTATCCCGACCCGAACAGGTCGATCGACCACCTCGTCCTCCGGGAATCCTCACGGGTATCATCCCCCGACACCTACGCGACGTCGTACGAAGGACGACGCCGAGTACCTCTCCGAGGAGCCGGACTACGACGGTTGGTTCGACGACGTGAGCGACTACGAGGGAACCCTGGACCGGACCGACGTCGACGAGGTGGCCGTCGAGGTCGGGGCCGTCGGCGAATCCGGACGCACGTTCGAGTACACCTTCGAGGCGTCGGGCGTCCACCCCTACGTCTGTACGTCCCACGAGGCGGTCGGAACGAAAGGTGCCGTCTCCGTTCAGGGCTGACGTCCTCCCCCGAGTTGCCCGATCACTCGGGGAGGTCACCGGTGACGCCCGCACGCAGGTCGCGACCGAAGTAGTGGCCGACGAGCCCGCAGAGGAGCCCCACCCCGCCGCCGACCGCGAGGAGCGGGAGTCCCCACTGGCCGAGGTAGTCGATCCCGATCGGGAGGAACCCGACGCCGAGCACGCTCGAGACGGCGGTGCCGGCGCCCGCGAGCGTCCCGGCGAGCCCCGCCTCGGCGTAGTTCGGCGACGCGAAGACCAGCCCGACGAGGAACGCCCCGAGCAGCACGCCGGCCACGGCACCGACCGTCCCGCCGACGAGCGGGACCAATCCGACGAGGACGCTCGAGACGGCGACGGCGAGTACGGTGACCGCGAAGCTCTTGAGCGAGAACCAGCGACCGTCGACGCCGATCCGGCCGGTACTCCCTCCCGAACCGGCCGAGGATCGGGGTGTCGCCGTCGGGCCGGCGGACGCCTCCGGGTTGGCGTCGGCGCCGACGTCGGACTCCCCGCTGCCCGCCAGATCGTCGTCGAGGAGGTCGTCGAGGTCGTCGAGCGGGTCGCCGTCCCCGGTATCTCCGGTCTCCCCGGCCTCTCGCTCCTTGGAGGGTTGCATACTCCAGATCCCGGCCGTGAGGACTTGTGTCTTGTGCCGACCGGCGCGTTGGATGGCCTAACGGCATGTGGGTCGCCCGAAATCGGTCGCCTCATGGCGGATTCAGTCACCGGACGACGAGCGGTGTTGGGGCCTTCGGCGTCCGTGGGTTCACCGGAAACCCGGTGTCGATCGGGAGGGTGCCGGATCGAGGCAGGAGGGTCACCCGACAGTTATCGCTCGCGTTCGCGACCACCCCAGACCCGCTTGTCGAGGAGTTCGACGGTCATCGGTCGGTCGACGACCACCTGACAGGAGAGTCGGGGATAGCCGAACCGCTCGGCGAGTCGGTCGTGCCAGTGGTCCGGCGCGGGGCCCTCCCGTACCCGAACGCCGCAGGTCGCACAGAGCCCGCGGCCGCCGCAGTTGAGACGCTCTGTCGCCGCCGTGTACGGCGAGTGATGCGCCTCGAGGAGGACGTTCCTGAGGGTTCGACCCTGCTCGACAGGAAGCTCGTGGCGCTTGCCGTCGTCGTCGATCACGACGACAGGAACGCTCCCGACACCGTCGGTGTCGCCGGTGGGGTCGGCGTCGTCGCCGGTGGGATCGACCGCGTTGCCACCGTTCGGGCCGTCGCCACCCGTCATGCCCTATGGTCCCCTGGCGTACGCCGCCGCCGCCGCCACGAGTCGGTCGAACGCACTGCTCGCCGGGTGACGATGGGCGTAGGTCCCGACGGTTCGGTGGGCGATGAGCCCGTCGTGGTCGCCGTCGATCCCCTCGCCTCGGGCGACCTCGAAGGCGAACCGGGCGTCGGCGTCGGGCGTCGTCTCGGGGTCGCGTCCGTCCTCCCCGAGCGCGTGACTCGAGTAGTGGAACTCGTGGCCGCGGTGGCGCTCGCCGGCCGCGGCGGTGACGCCGTCGGCGGTCGCGCGCAACTCGACGTGGTCGAGCGCGCGGTACCGGTCGTGCATCCGGACGCTGCCGGGAAGGACCCCTGCCATCCGGTGTGTCTCGCCGTCGACGGTGGTCAACGACGCCGACAGCGCCATCAACCCGCCGCACTCGCCGAGCACCGGGAGCCCGTCCACAGCCCGGTCGGCGAGCGTCGACAGCGCCGGCGACGACGAGAGCACAGCGGCGTGGTTCTCCGGATACCCCCCGGGGAGGTAGACGGCGTCACAGTCGGGGAGATCGTCGCCGGCGACCGGGGCGAACGGCTCGACGGTCGCCAGCTCGCGGAGCAGATCCCACGTCGCGGGGTAGACGAACCGGAACGCGTCGTCGACGGCGACCGCGACGGTCGGTCGGTCGTCGCTGACGATCCCGCCGGTTCCGGGGATCGACCGGTCGGGTCCGCCCGGACGCTCCGGGCGTGCGACCGCCTCGGCGACCCGCGCGACCGCATCGCCGTCGATCGTCTCCGCGGCCTCCGCGATCGCGGGCTCGGGGAGCGGCGTCTCGTCGCCCATGTGGAGCCCGAGGTGCCGGTCGGGGACGGTCAACCCCTCGGCTGGCGGGACGTGGCCCAGCCAGGCGATCCCGTCGGGGAGCGCTTCGCGGATCCCGTCGGCGTGGCGGCCCTTGTGTGCCTTCTGGGCGATCACGCCGACCACGTCGATACGGGGATCGTCGACATCCTCCCGTACGTGTGTCGGGAGATCCGCGTGGGCCGCGTACTCCCGGAACCCGAGGGCGGTCGCGCCGACGCTCTGCATCCCCGCGCCCGCGTCGACGACGAGGACGACCGGGACGTCGAGCGCCGCCGCGGTCGCCGCCGTCGACGTGGCCGAGCCGTCGTACAGCCCCATCATCCCCTCGACGACTGCGACGTGATCGGGATCGTCGTCGGGAGCGGAGACGGGTCCGGGCGACCCACCGTTCCCGTCCTCGACTGCTCGGTGGAGGTTCCGCCGGACGCCCTCGACGCCCTGCATCCAGGTGTCGAGCGTTCGGGAGGGACGGCCGAGCGCGGCGGCGTGGTGGCTCGGGTCGATGTAGTCGGGGCCCGCCTTCGCCGGAACCGGGTCGTAGCCGGCGTCCGAGAGCGCATGAGAGACGGCGAGCGCCGCGACGGTCTTCCCGACGCCCGAGGCGGTCCCGCCGAGGACGAGTCCGTGCATGTGAGCAGGTAGCGACCCACCGGAGAAAAGCGATCCGTCCGGCCGACGCGGTCCACCCGAAACGGCTTTGCCGGGTCGGCAGCACTCGGCGGGTATGGACACGCGTCGCGCGCTTCTCACTGCCCTCGAGTCGGGACCGGTGTCGGGGCCGGCACTCGCGGACGAGATCGGGGTGTCCCGCACAGCCGTCCGGAGGGCGGTCGAGGGGCTCCGCGACGAGGGGTTCGCGATCAGGGCCACGGACGACGGGTACGTCGCGCCGGGCGACCCCGCGTACCGTGCGGCCGGCATCGAGTTCGGACTTGACGCGCCGTACACCGTCGAGTACCACGGGAGCCTCCCCTCGACGAACGACCGGGCGCGGGCGCTGGCGGCGGACGACGACGCCGACGTCGCCGTCGTGGCGGACGCACAGACCGGCGGGCGCGGGCGGTCGGATCGCGAGTGGGTCGCGCCGAGCGGCGGCGTCTGGGTCTCGGTCCTGACCAGACCCTCCGTGGCCCCGGCCCGCGCGCCGCTTTTCACCCTCACGGCCGCGGTCGCCGTCGCCGACGCTTGCCGGGAGGTCGGTGTCGACGCGACGATCAAGTGGCCGAACGACGTGCTCGTGGAGCGATCCGACGGGGGAGACGGCGACGAAAGCGGCGATCGTCCCGGTTTCGTGGACCGTCCCGCCCGGGGCGGACGCAAGCTCGCCGGGATCCTCACCGAGATGGAGGGGGAGGCGGACCGCGTCTCCTGGCTCGTCGTCGGGATCGGGGTCAACGCGAACCTCGACCCGGAGACGCTCCCGGCCGGCGCGACCTCGCTACGGGCCGAACGCGGCGAGGACGTCGACCGCCGTCGGTTCCTCGCTCGACTCCTCGAAGCGTACGCCGAACTGGCCGCCGACCCCGATGCGGTCCTCCCCGCATGGCGGGAGCGGACGAGCACGCTCGGACGGCGGGTGCGCGTCGAGACGCCGGGCGGAACGGTCGTCGGGACTGCGGTCGACGTCGAACAGCCCGGCACGCTCGTCGTCGACACCGGCGAGGGACGAACGCGGGTCCACGCCGGTGACTGCGAGCACCTGCGGGACGCGGACGTTCGGTAGACGGATCGCCTTTCGTCGACTCGCTCAGCCGTCCTCGACCGTCCCCGACGCTTCCGCCCCCTCGGCCAGCCGGACCGTCAACACCGGGACCGGCGAGCGGCGCACGACGCGCTCGGCGACGCTCCCGAGCAACAGCCGGTCGATCCCGCCGCGGCCGTGGGTCCCCATGACGATCAGGTCACAGCCGAGGTCGGTCGCGTGTCGGACGATCTCCCGGCCCGGCGCCCCCTCGACGACGCTCGTCTCGATGACGACGTCGGTCCCCTCGGCCAACGCCGCGACCTGGTCGACCGCCTCCTCGGCCTCCTCCCGAAGCAGGTCGTCGATCCCCGCCCAGGTGGCCTCCATGCCGGTCCCGGCGTAACTCGCCGTGTCGATCACGTACAGCGCGTGGACCTCCGCGTCGTGGATCGCCGCGAGCGCGAGCGCGTGTTCGACGGCGCGTTTTCCCTTCGGGGAGCCGTCGGTCGGAACCAGGATCCGGTCGTACATAGTAATGTTATCATGACCCACGCGTCCGGGGGATATATATCTCCCCGTGATCCCGGGGAGGGACACGGACTCGGTCGAGGGGTCGGCGCATCCCAGGAGAAACCGCCCGCATACGCCGGTGAACCGCGTTCTCGCCACTATCTTTAATTGAACACGGAGTAAGGTACTATTCGATCATGAAGAAGCTCATCAACGATCCCGACGACGTGGTCGACGAGATGCTCGACGGAATGACCACAGCACACCCCGACAGGCTCCGCCGGCTCCCGGACACGCAGGTGCTCGTCCGCGAGGACGCGCCGGTCGACGGGAAGGTCGCGATCGTCACCGGCGGCGGGAGCGGACACGAGCCCACCCACGCGGGCTACATCGGCGACGGCATGCTCGACGGGGCCGCCGCGGGCGGCGTCTTCTCCTCGCCGACCGCCGACGAGTTCGAGGAACTGATCGCCGCCTGTGACGGGGGCGAGGGCGTCCTCTGTGTCATCAAGAACTACGAGGGCGACGTGATGAACTTCGAGACGGCGATCGAACTCGCCGAGATGGAGGGCGCGACCGTCGAGAGCGTCGTCGTCGACGACGACGTGGCCGTCGAGGACTCGCTTTACACCTCCGGCCGCCGCGGCGTCTGCGGCACGATCCTCGTCCACAAGGCCGCCGGCGCGAAGGCGGCAACGGGCGCCGACCTCTCGGAGGTCAAGCGGGTCGCGGAGAAGACGGTCGACAACGTCGCCACGATGGGGATGGCGCTCACCTCGTGTGTCACCCCCGAGAAGGGCGAGCCAACCTTCGACCTCGGCGACGACGAGATCGAACTCGGGATCGGGATCCACGGCGAGCCGGGGACCGAGCGGACCGACGTGATGTCGGCCGACGACGTGACCGCGGAGCTGACCGAGTCGGTCCTCGCGGACCTCGACATCGACGCGGGCCAGGAGGTCGTCACGATAGTCAACGGCATGGGCGGGACGCCACAGATGGAGCTGTTCGTGGTCAACCGCAAGCTCCAGGAACTGCTCGGCGACCACGAACTCGCGGTCCACGACGCCTGGGTCGGCGACTACATGACCTCGCTGGACATGGCCGGCGTCTCGATCACCGTCTGCGCCGTCGACGACGAGCTGAAGGAGCTGTTCGACGCGACGGCCGACACCCCCGCGCTCGGCGTCCAATGAGCGGGGAGGGCGAGGCGGTCGTCGCGGCCGTCGAGGCCGTCGCCGAGCGGATCGAGTCGGAGCGCGACCACCTGACCGACCTCGACTCGGCGATCGGCGACGCGGACCACGGCGGCAACATGGCCCGCGGGTGGGCGAAGGCTGTGGACGCCGCGCGCGACATCGAGGACCCGGACCCGGAGACGGTCGCGAAGACCGTCGGCAAGACGCTCATGTCCGAGGTCGGCGGCGCGTCAGGGCCGCTGTTCGGCGGCTCGCTCGTGTTCGCGGGCGCGGAACTCGCGGACGGGGTCACCCCCGAGACCGTGGTCGCGTTCGCGGAGACGTACCTCGCGAAGGTCGAGGACCGTGGCGACGCCCGACTCGGCGACGGGACGATGGTCGACGCTCTGACGCCGGCGGTCCACACGTTCAAGAAGTCGATCGAGGTCGACGACCTCGATCCGCTTTCGGCGCTCGCGAAGGCGGTCGACGCGGCCGAGCGTGGCGTCGCGTTCACGGTCCCGATCCGGGCCCGGAAGGGCCGCGCCTCGTACCTCGGCTGGCGGTCGGTCGGCCACCAGGACCCCGGCGCGACGAGCACGCTGTTCATCCTCGAGGAAGTTCTCGAGGTCGCGGCCGACCGGCTCGACGGCGAGGTACCCGAGACGGACGCGACCTCGCCGACGATCCCTGACGACGCGGAGGTGGAAGACGTTGAGGCGGACGGAGCGGGATCGGACGGTCCAGCCCCGGAGGGTTCGGAGTGAGCGTCGGACTCGTGGTGGTCTCACACAGCGCGCGGGCTGCGGAGGGGATCGTCGAGATCGCCGCGGAGATGGCGGGAGAGACCCGTATCGAGGCGGTCGGCGGCGACGGCCGAGGCGGGATCGGGACCGTCCCCGACGACATCGAGGACGCCCTCGTGACCGCCGCCGGCGACGCGGGAGACGAGGGCGACGACGACGGGGAGGGTGTCGTCGTCCTCGTCGACCTCGGGAGCGCGGTGATGAACGCCGAGGTCGCCATCGAACTCGCGGACGTCGACGCGGTCATCGCGGACGCGCCCGTGCTCGAGGGCGCAGTCAACGCCGCGGTCGCCGCCACCGACCCGAACGCCACGCTCGAATCGGTCCGCGAGCAGGCCGAGGCCGCGGGCGAGATATCGAAGGTCTGAGATCCCCGGGACCTGACCGGATGGGGATCGGGTCAGATGGGGGTTGGGCTGGACGGTGACCGGACCGGACGCGTCAGCCGTCGAGGCCCAGCGTGTCCCGGACGTTGGCGCGCGTCTCGCGGGCGAGTACCGCCTCGGCCAGTTCGCGTGCCTCCGCCGAGTCGACCTCGCGAACGCGCTCTTTCACGGCCGGGACGGTCACCGCGCTCATGCTGAGTTCGTCGAGCCCGAGGCCGACCAGTAGCTCGGTCAGGTCGGGGTCGCCGGCCATCTCGCCGCACATGCCGACCCAGGCGTCGGTTCCCTCCGCGCCCGCCGTCGTCCGGTCGATCGCCCGCAACACCGCCGGGTGGAGCGGGTCGTGGTAGTCGGCGACGGCGTCGTTCTCGCGGTCGGCGGCCATCACGTAGCCGGCGAGGTCGTTCGTCCCGACGCTCAGGAAGTCGAGCCGGGAGGCGAGCACGTCCGCGAGGTACGACGCGGCCGGCGTCTCGACCATCGCGCCCAGCTCCGGGACCGCGTGGGGTATCCCCTCGGCCGTGAGGTCGTCGGCCACCGACTCGACCCGGTCGAGCGCGGCCTCGACCTCCTCGACTCGCGAGACCATCGGGAACATGACTGCGAGGTCGCCGCGGTCGCCGTCGCCAGCACCGTCGCCGTCGCCAGCACCGTCGCCGTCGCTCCCGTGTGCGGCCGCCCGCAACAGCGCCCGGAGCTGGGTCTCGAAGAGGTCGGCGTGGTCCCCGAGCGAGAGCCGGATCCCCCGCCGGCCCAGGAACGGGTTGGCCTCCTCGGGCAGATCGAGGTAGGGGACCCGCTTGTCCCCGCCCACGTCGAGGGTTCGCACGACGACGCGGGCGTCGGGGAACGCCTCGAGCGCGGCGACGACCGCCCCGTACTGCTCCGCCTCGTCGGGCGGCGACTCCCGGTCGAGGAAGAGGAACTCGGTCCGGAACAGCCCGATCCCGTCCGCGCCGCGGTCGCTCGCGGGCGACACCTCCGGCTCGCTCCCGACGTTCGCCGCGACCTCGATCGCGCGGCCGTCGGCGGTCGACACCGGCTCGGGGACCACCGGCACGTCGTCTCCACGGAGCGCCGTCGCCCGTCGCCGATCGTCGGGGTCGACGACGACCTCGCCCGTCTCGCCGTCGACGAGGACCACGGTTCCGTCCGGCACCTCCGCGAGCGCGTCGCCGACGCCGACGACCGCCGGGATCGAAAGCGAGCGCGCGATGATCGCGGCGTGGGAGGTGCGGCCGCCGGCGACGGTCGCGATCCCCGCGACCGCCGCCGGGTCCAACTCGGCCGTGTCGCTGGGGGTCAGCCGCTCGGCCAGCAGGACCGTGCCCGCCGGGAGCGTCGAGAGGTCGGTGGATGCCGGGGCGTCGAGCAGCGCGCGCAACAGCCGATCGCGCACGTCTCGGAGGTCGTCGGCGCGCTCGGCCATCCGCCCGTCCATGCCCTCGAACCCCTCGATCGCCGACTCGAAACGGTCGTGAACCGCGTGTTCGGCGGGAGCCCCGTCCGCGACGGCCGCCTCGACGTCGTCGACGATCCCCGGGTCGTCGAGGAACGCTTCGTGAGCGTCGAAGACGGCTGCCTCCTCATCGCCGACGCGCGCTTCGGCCCGCTCGCGTGCCCGTCGGATCCCCTCGCGGGCCTCCCCTCTGGCGGTCTCGAACCGCTCGCGCTCGGTCGCGGGATCGACCGTCGAGGGATCCGGCCGGTCCGGCAGCGTCAGGTCCGTCCCCGGACGGTACCACCGCGCGGTCCCGACCCCGGCGCGGGGGGTGCTCCCGCTCCCGGTCAGCGTCGTCGACCCCGTCACGTCGGGTCGTCTCCCGCGTCGTCCGCGATATGTTCGCCCTCGCCTTCGCCCTCGACCGGACTCGTCAGCAGGTCCTCGATCGCGTCGAGCGCCGTCTCGGCGTCCGGCCCGTCGGCGACGACCCTGACCGACTCGCCGTGCCGGACGTTGAGCCCGGTCACCGCGAGCATGCTGTCGGCACGTACGGCGCCCTCCTCGCCGTCGTCGGCGCGACCGACCGAGACGTCCGCGTCGAACCGGTTGACCGTCTTGACGAGTTTCGAGGCCGGTCTCGCGTGTAACCCCGCTGCCGGCACCACCTCGACGATCCGTTCCATACCCCCGTTCCGGCACGACGGGTAATATACTCTCGTCCGAGCGCGTCCGGGGTCGTCGTCCGTCGGTTCCCGCCGAGTTCGCCCGTGGTTCCCGCCGAGTTCGCCCGTGGTTCCCGCCGAGTTCGCCCGTGGTTCCCGGATGGAACCGCCGGATCTCGGGGGATTTTGCTCCTCCTCCATCTGTTGGAACCATGAGCAGGACGGGAGACGGCAACGACCGGTACGACGCGATCGTCGTCGGCGTCGGCGGCGTCGGCAGCGCGACGACCTACGAGTTGGCACGGCGCGGCCTCGACGTGCTCGGGATCGAGCGGTACGACGTGCCCCACGCGATGGGCTCTTCCCACGGCAGCACCCGGATCATCCGGAAGGCCCAACAGGAGGGGCCGGAGTACGTGCCGCTCGTCGAGCGTGCCTACGAGCGCTGGCGCGAGTTGGAGGCGCGGACGGAGCGAGACCTCCTCACCGTCACCGGCTCCGTCCACGCGGGCGCGCCGGGCACGGACGTGGTCGCGAACGCCCGCGAGGCGTGTGAGACCCACGACATCGACTACGAGGACCTCTCCGCTGGCGAGGTCAACGAGCGATTCCCCGGCTACGACCTCCCGGCCGACTTCGAGGCGGTGTTCCAGCCCGACGGCGGTTATCTCGACTGTGAGCGCTGCGTGAGCGCCCACGTCGAGGCGGCCCACGCCGAGGGGGCGACGGTCCGCGCCCGCGAGCGCGCCATCGACTGGTCGGAGACCGGCGAGGGCGTTCGGGTCCGCACGGACAAGGGCCGTTACGAGGCGGACGAGCTCGTCGTGACGGCGGGGCCGTGGACCGCCGAACTGCTCCCCTCCGTCGCCGACGACGCGGTCCCCGTCCGCGCGCTCATGGCCTGGCTCCAGCCGACGGAGCCAGAGCTGTTCTCGCCGGACCGGTTCCCCGTCTTCGTGCTCCGCGGCGAGGACGGCGGCGGTTACGGCTTCCCGGTCCACGACGTGCCGGGGTTCAAGTTCGGCTACTCCGGCGACCAGCGGGAGGTCGTCGACCCGGACCGGATGGACCGGGAGCCGACCGCGGCCGAGGAGGAGCTCCACCGCCGTTTCGCCGAGGAGTTCTTCCCGGCCGGCGCGGGGCCCACCCTGGCGTTGCGGACCTGCCTCCAGTCGTACTCCGCGGACGAGGACTTCGTGCTCGGGCGGGTGCCGGGGTACGACTCGGTCACCGTCGGCACCGGCTTCACCGGTCACGGGTTCAAGTTCGCGAGCGCCACCGGCGAGGTCCTCGCGGACTTCGCGACCGAGGGCCGGACTGACCTCGACGTCTCGGCACACTCGATCGACCGACTCTGACCGGGACCGGCTCACCGTCGCGCGCACGACGCCGTTACGGCCCGCCGTGAACCCACCATGAGCGGCGAAAGCGGGAAGTGAACACGACACTACGAGCGGCGCAAGCGGGAAGTGAACACGACCCGTACGATCAGTACGCATGGAGGCCCGTCAGTGACCGATCCCGCGCCGATCCCGCCCGCCGAGTTCACAGCCGCGCTCGACTCCCTCGACCCGGACGACCTCGTGGCGTTCGTCGGCGAGTTGTGGGCGGCGACCGGCAACGACGTCGACGTCGATCCGCCGATCGTCACGGTACGGAGCGACGGCAGTCGAACCGACCTCGTCGTCGCGCCCGCAGCGTCGGACGCCGCGATCGACGCGAGCCGTCCCGCCGACGAGGGAGGCCCCGGTGCCTCCCCCGAGACGGTCGTGCTCCCAGACGAGGGCTCCGTCCCCCCCGACGCCGGTCCCGAGACCGTCTCCTCGGACGACCTCAGGGAGCGGCTCCTGTACGCCCTGCCGATGGCCGACGCCGAGTCGGTGTGTGAGCGGTTCCTCGGGGTACCGGCCCGGTCGGGATCGTACGATCGGCGGCCGGTCGGTCGGGGATCGACCGGGGAGACCGACGGGACCGCGGGAGCGGCCGGGAACCGAGTCGCGGAGGGTCGGACTGCCGACGATCGGCTGACCGCGGACCGGGGAACCGGTTCCGTCTCGACCGCGCAGGAATCGACGGTGTCGTCGTCCGATCCGAGGCCCGACATCGCCGCGAGTCGACCCCGCCAGCGCGACGGCGACGCCCGCCGTGGTCGACTCGCGGTCGCCGTGGTCGTCGTCCTCCTGTTCGCGACGATCGCGGGTGCCGCGTCGCTGACCGATCAGTCGCTCTCCGACGGGGTCGGCGACCGACTCGACCCGGACGGCGAGCCGATGCCGGCGAGCGGGGGGGACACGGTCGACGGGAGTGAAGGGGTGGGGGAGTCGAGCGACTCGTCTTCGACCGACTCGACCGGGTCGGTCGACGTGGGAGATTCCGGGACCGACACCGGCGTAACGGACTCGGGCGGACCGTTCGCCGATTCGGGGGAGACCGACCGGAACGGGTCGGCGGCCGAACGCGCGACCGCCCTCGAACCGACCTGCGAGCGCGGGCCGCTCCACGTCGTCCAGATCCAGATGAACGCGCTCCGGTACAACGACCCGGCGACCAACGACGGGATCCGGACGACGAGACGGTTCGCGTCGCCGCGAAACCGCCAGGCTGTGAGCACCTTCGAGGGGTTCGTCGAGATCTTCGACGGGACGAGCTACGCGCCCATGCTCAGCCACGACTCCGTGCGGTACACCCCGCTCGGCATCGATGGCGACCGTGCCACGGTGCGAGTCGTCACGTACGAGGACAGCTCCGCGACCGGCCGCTACGAGTTCCGACTGCGAAAGATGAACGCCTCGGACGGTTCCTCCACGGGGTACGACGGCTGCTGGATGACCGACTCAGTCGCCGTGACCGCGACTGGCGACGCGATCGAGACGACCGAGACGAACGGAACCGAGACGAACGGAACCGAGGCGGACTCGTCGGTCCACGGACCGCCGGGAAACTGACACGGTTGATTACCTGACTCGGCTGGGTAGCTGACTCGGTTGAGCACCTGACTCCGGCGGTACCCGATCACGTCACGACCGCGACGATCGCCGGCCCGTGCATCCGCGCGAGGACGACGCGCGGCACGTCCGCGTGCTCGTGGATCGCTGTTGCTATCTCCCTGGCGACCGCCTCGTCCGCGTCGTCGTCGACCATGTTTACCAGTGGGATCGCGGTCGCGTCCGGGGGGACGCCCTTCAGCCCACCCGCCTCGTCGGCGACGACCCGCCCGACCAGCTCCGGCGTGATCTCGTCGCCGACGGTCGCGTCGGCGATCGCCGCGACGCGCTCTGGGCGGTGGACGACCGCCTCCGAGAGCGGCTCGCCGACGGCCTGGACGCTCGCCACCGGAACGACGGTGTCGGCTCCGGCGGGGATCCGCGGTTCGCGGTCGTTCGGTGCCTTGAAGAGCCGCGTCCGCGCGCCGTCGGCTTTCACCAATACGGGGCCGTCGTGGGCCCCCGAGAGGCGGTCGACCGTCTCCGGGTCGTATCCTCGGTATCGGTCGTCGCGCTCCCGTTCGGGGACGAGCCCCAGCGGGAACGCGGGTTCCCCGTCGCGATCGTGGTACTCCTCGCGGACCGTGGCGAGTGCTGTGACGGGATCCGCCGCCGTCCGCACCGTCGCGACCTGCCGGTCGAAGATCGGGATCCGGACCGTTGCGGTGAGTATGGCCCGATCGAGGCGCGAGGCGAGCGCGTACAGCGTCGTCTTCTTCCCGCCGGCACCGACGAGGCAGGTGGTTCCCTCGCTCGCATCGAGCGCGTCGACGACGTTCATGATGACGTTCCTCCCGTTTTACGCTCCCACGTCGAAAACACGTCGGTCCCGGCAGGAGGGCTCCGACACCGCGGAGCCGTCTCACCCCGTCGCTCGGCCCGCCGTCGGCACCGTGGGGTTTAATCCCGTTTCGGCGGCTAACGGGGGTGATGGACCCACCGGACCGGATCCTCCGCGTCGACCTTTCGGCCCGTCGGATCGACAGCGACCCGGTCCCCGAGGGGTGGCTCGAGCGGTACGTCGGGGGGAAGGGACTCGGCGCCCGCTACCTCTACGCGGCCGGTAGCGGGATCGACCCGGAGTCGCCCGCGAACCCCCTCGCGTTAATGACCGGACCGCTAACCGGCTACACCCCCGGCGAGCAGCGCTACGCGGCGATCACGAAGTCGCCGCTCACGGGCGCGTTCCTCGACTCCTACGGCGGCGGGACGTTTCCGGGACGGCTCGCAGTCTCCCTCGGGCCACACCTCGGCGTGCTCGTCACCGGCACGGCCGACGAGCCGGTCGTCCTCTCGCTTTCGGGCGGTGAGGCGACGATCGAGCCCGCGGGCGATCTGTGGGGACTCGACACGGCGTCGACTGACGACCGGTTCCCGGACGCGGCTATCGCCTGTATCGGTCCGGCGGGCGAGAACGCGGTCCGGTACGCGACGATCGCCTCCGACGGCGGCGACCACCACGCCGGACGGGGCGGTGCGGGCGCGGTGATGGGGTCGAAACGCCTGAAGGCGGTGGTCGCACGCGACCCACCGCCGGAGCCCTCCGGACGGCTCGCAGCCCTCAGGGAGCGCGACGGGGCGGCGTTCGCCGACAGCGACGCGGGGCGCTGGCTGGCAGCGAGCGACACCCTCGAGACGGTCGACTTCGCGAACGAGGCGGGCGTGCTCCCGACCCGCGGCTGGCAGGAGCGACGGTTCGAGGGCGCGGACGCGATCGGGATCGAACGCGCGAGGGAGCGCGCGACGGGCCGCGAACGCGAGGATGACTCGGTTCCCGGTGGGTTCCGGATCCCCGCCGACACCGAGCACGCCGGTGAGACGGACGCGCGGACGGACGACGGGGACTCGCGGACGGACGACGGGGACGCGCGGACCGACGACGGCGAGGACGTCGCCGCTCCCGCCGACAGCGTCCCGCGGGGCGCGACCCCCATCGTCCTCGGCGCTGGCCTCGGGATCGACGACTTCGACGCGGTCGCCGCGCTCGGCGGCGTCTGTGACCGGCTCGGCATGGACGTCATCTCCGCGGGCAACGCGGTCGCCTGGGCGGTCCGCGCCGGCGAGGAGGGACTGATCGATCGCGAGGTCGCCTTCGGCGACGAAGCGGCCGCGCGATCGCTGATCGAGGAGATCGCACGGCGGGAGGGCCGACTGGGCGACGCCCTCGCCGACGGCGTTACAGCCGCCGCGACGGGTCTCGGCGGCGACGACCTGATCCCCACGGTGAAGGGCATGGAGCTCTCCTCGTACGACCCGCGCGGCGCGACCTCGATGGCCCTGGCGTACGCCACCAGCGACCGCGGCGCGTGCCATCGTCGGGCCCGGCCGGTCGAGGTGGACGCGATGGCCCCCCGTACACGCGACCCCGGCGACGTCGTAGCGGCGGTCACAGCCGAGCAGGACCGCCGGGCCGGGCTGTGGTGTCTCGTCGCCGACGACTTCCTCGAGGACGTGTTCGACCCCGCGGTCGTCGCCGAGTGGCTCGCTGCCCGCGGGTACGACCACGACCCCGCGGACCTCGCCACCCTCGGTGAGCGGGTGTGGACGCTCACCCGGCTGTACAACGTCCGGGAGGGGTTCGACCGCGACGACGACGCGCTGCCGACAGCGATCGCCGGGGCGAACCCCAGCGACGACGATGGATCGGGCTCCGCGGACCCGATCGATCCCGACGTGTTCGAGGCCCTCCTCGACGAGTACTACGCGGTTCGGGAGTGGGACGAGACTGGGCGACCGACCGACGACCTCCTCGACCGGCTCGATCTCCGTGAACTCGCGGAGGAGGACGTCTACTCCGGGGAGCCCGACGAGCACTGAGCTGACGGGCCGGGTGCGGGGACGGACGTACGAGGGTCGGCGGCGCGGCTACGGCGCGGCCTGCTTCGTCGAGATCAGTTCGATCACGTCGCGATGGGAGAGTTCGCGGTCGGCCCCGACCTGTCGTCCGCTCCGGCAGTCGGTGCCGTGGAGCAGGCCCTCGCCGATGTCCGAGTGGATGTGATACGCGAAGTCCTCCGTCGTCGCGCCCTCCGGCAGGAGGAAGCAGTCGCGGAAGACGCCCTTCTCGTCTCTCGACCCGTTCGCCGAGCCCGGGAACACCGCGATACAGCCGAGCACGTCGAAGACGGCCGCCTCGAGCGCTGTCTGGACGCCGGTCCCGCCGTACTCGGTCATGTGCTCGCGGATCGCGTCGAGGCCCGCGGCCTGCTCGCCGGAGACGTCGCCGACGACCGCGAAGTCGTCGTCGCCGGCGATGTAGTCGACGACGCCCGCCTCGTGGGCGTTCTTGAGCGCCTTCTCGGCGTGGGCACTCACGGGGACGAACGAGAGGTGGTCGTAGTCGGGGTCGGCGGTGATCGCCTCCCAGTTCTCCCGCGCCTCGGGGGTGTCGGTCTTGTTCGCTGCGACCACCATCGGCTTGGTGCGCTTTCTGATCTCGCGGGCGAGCGCCTCGCGGTCTCCGTCGTCCCACGTCTCGGGGTCGAGTTCGAGCCCCTGCGCGAGGATGACCTGCTTCATCCCCTCTTTGGTGGTCCCGAACGCGGACATCTGTTCGGCGAGCTCCTCCTCGATGACGGCCTCGGAACCTTGATAACGCGTCTCGTACTTTTCGATCCCCTTCGAGAGCACGTCGAGGTACCAGGCGTCGAGCTCCGCTTCGAGGAAGTCGATGTCCTCGCGGGGGTCGTGGCCCTCGGTTCGTTCGCCCTCGATGTCGGTCGTCCCCGAGAAGTCGACGACGTGGACCAGCGCGTCCGTCTCGTTGAGGTCGGTGAGGAACTGGTTGCCGAGCCCGCGTCCCTCGTGAGCGCCCGGGACCAGCCCGGCCACGTCGACGAGTTCGATCGGGACGAACCGCGTGCCGTCGCGACAGATGCCGACGCTCGGGGTACACGTCTCGTCGAACTCCGGCGCTGTACACTCCACGCGGACGTACGCCTCGCCGACGCTCGGGTCGATCGTCGTGAAGGGATAGGCTCCCTCGGGCACGTCGTTCATCGTCGCCGCGTTGAAGAAGGTCGATTTGCCCACCGAGGGCTTACCGACGAGACCGATCCGGTAACTCATTACCCGGAGTGAGCCGTCCGACGTGAAAAGCGACGCGAGAGGGAGCGCGTGTGTGAGAGTACTGTTCGCATGCGAAGGCTCGGTGGTTCGCATGCGAAGGCTCGGTGGTTCGCATGCGAAGGCTCGGTAGTTCGCATGCGAAGGCTCGGTGCGCGACGCTCCGGGAACCCGGTGGCGTCCACCGATCGGCCGGTCCACGTCCTGAACCGTTTAGTACCGCGCCGTCGAACGCCGTTCCATGTACGCCCTCGTCGGCGGGACCGTCCACACGGCAACGGAGCGGGGAACGATCGAGGCGACCGTCGTCATCGACGACGGCGAGATCGTCGCCCTCGGCGACGTCGATCCGCCCGCGGAGGCGGGCGTCGTCGACGTCGAGGGGCTCCACGTCACGCCGGGGCTCGTCGATGCCCACAGCCACGCCGGCATGGCCGAGTGGGGAGAGCCCGAGGACCGCGACTACAACGAGGGGACGTCGTCGGTCACCCCCCACGTCAACGCGCTCGACGGCTTCCACCCCCGCGACGAGGAGCTGAAACACGCGTTTCAGAACGGGGTGACCTCGGTGTCGGCACGCATGGGGTCCGGGAACGTGATCGGCGGGGTCATCTGCTCGATGAAGACCCACGGGCTGACCGCCGACGACATGCTGATCCGCGAGGACGGGATGAAGGCCGCGATGGGCGAGAACCCGAAGCGCTTCCACGGCGAGGAGCAGGGTCGCCAGCCCTCGACGCGTCCCGGCGTCGCGGCCACCCTCCGCTCCGCGTTGATGGAGGCCGAGGACTACGTCGACCGGCGCGAGCACGCCCGCAACGAGGGCGAGCCGTTCGAGCGCGACCTCGGCATGGAGAACCTCGCGCGCGTGCTCACCGAGGGGTTCCCGCTCCGGGTTCACGCCCACCGCTCGGACGACATCATGACGGTCTTCCGGATCGTCGAGGAGTTCGGCATCGAGTCGCTGTCGATCGAGCACGCCACCGAGGGCCACCTGATCGCCGAGGAGTTCGCGAAGCGGGACGTGCCGGCGATCGTCGGCCCGTCGCTGTACTCCGGCGCGAAGTACGAACTGCGCAACATCACCTTCGAGACGCCGGGGATCCTCCACGAGGCCGGCGTGAAGGTCGCCATCCAGACGGACGCGCCCGTGTTGCCCCAACGGCACCTCGACGTCTGCGTCGGGCTCGCGGTCCGCGAGGGGTTCCCCGCCGAGGAGGCGCTGGAGGCGGTCACGCGGTACCCGGCCGAGATCCTCGGGATCGACGACCGCGTGGGCACCCTGGAGGTCGGCACCGACGCCGACGTGGCGGTCTGGGACGGCGTCTTCTACGAGACCGACAGCCGGACGCGACACGTCTTCGTCGACGGCGAACACGTCTTCGACCGCGAGCGCGACGCGGTCGACCCGCGCGAGGAGTACGACTGGTAGGCAGGGTCTCGGAACGGTTCGGGCGGCGGCTCGGATCACCGGCGAACCGGCGATCCGAACGTGACCCAGGTACCGGTCGGATCCGTGCGGTGGCGTCGCCGGCGACGAGGTCGGGGGGGCGTGGCGCGGTTGCGGGGCGAGATGGGGCCGGACGGGTAGCCCGTGATCCCCGCGCGTTTCACTCCACGATCTCGACGACCCCGCGCATCCCCTGCGTCTGGTGTGGGGTACAGACGTACTCGACGGTCCCGGCCTCCTCGAACGTGTACTCGAACGTGTGGCCAGCCTCGTCGGTCAGCTCGGACTCGAACGCGCCGTCGACGTCGGCGACGTTGTGGCCGCCGCCCTCGCCGGTCCACTCCCAGACGACGGTCGTTCCGGGGTCGACCCGCACGTTCGCCGGCTCGAACGCGAGTCCGTTGCCGGCCCCCACGGCGACCTCGACCGCCTCCCGGCCGGTCCGGTCGACCTGATCCGCGTCGACCGCGTCGGTCCCGCCCCCGCCCGATCCGCCGGTCAGCCCGGCACAGCCGGCGAGGAGGGCGAGCGAGGCGGCACCACAGGACCCGACGAGCGCGCGACGGCTATGTTCGACCATGTGGTCGATCGGAGGGTGTGGATCCGGTAAAACGTCTCGGAGACTCCCCGGCGGTGGGAACGGGTTTTTCACCTGCTGTGTCGAAGGGGGCACATGAGCGAGTGGACCGACGCGATCGTCGGCGAGCGGATGACCGTCGACAACGAGTTCAACGACCGCGTGATGGCCTCCCGGTTCTCCAGCCAGGAGTGGGGGCTCATCATGACCGCGACGGAGTTCGAGATAGAGAACTCCGAGGACCCCGAAACGGCACGGATCGTCGCCGACACCTCGAGCCTGCCGGCGATCATGCCGGAGTTGGAGAACGTCCGATCGCAGGTCGCCGCGATGGGCGGTGGCGGTTCGGGTGGCGATCGCTCTGGGGGATCCGGAGGCTCCGGCGGGGGAATCGTCGCCTCGATCAAGGGCGCGCTCGGGCTCGGCGGCGGAAACGACGGCGTGAGCGACGAGGAGCTGGAGGCGGCCGAACGACTCGTCCAGGAGTACGCCGACGAGCTCCAGGTACACCTCGAGGAGGTCGGCAAGTGGGATCAGGTTCGGGTCGCCTATCAGGAGTGAGGGTCCGACGACCGGCGCCGTACGTTCTTCCTCCTCATCCCACCCCCCCTCCCACTGCCGCGGTCGACGGATACAACCGCCGAGCCGGCGAACGGCTCCCCATGACCGAGATCCCGCTCGAACACGTTCACGTCGCTCCCGGCGACGACCTCGACGGCGCGCCGGCCGTCTTCGTGCTCCACGGTCGCGGTGCGGACGAGGAGGACCTCCTCCCCGTCGCCGAGTCGCTCCCCGACGATCTCCACGTGATCAGCCTCCGGGCTCCAGACCGGCTCCAGGGCGGCTACACGTGGTACGAGTTCGACCTCTCCGGCGGCGGGCTCCACGAGAGCCAGCCGAACCCCGCGGACTTCCGGCGTAGCCTCGATCTGGTCGAAGAGAGCGTCGCGGCTGCGACCGACGCCTACGACCTCGACGCCGACCGGATCGGGTTGCTCGGGTTCAGTCAGGGCGCGATCACGAGCTTCTCGCTGCTCGTGGAGGACCCCGGCTCCTACGACTGGGTCGTCGGGCTCCACGGCTACCTGGCCGACTCACACGCCGATCTGAGCCCCGACGGGATCGAGGGCAAGCCCGTCTTCGTCGGTGCCGGCACGGGCGATCGAGTGATCCCCGAATCGAGAGCCGAGACGGCCGTCGAGCGGTTCGCCGAACTCGGCGCGGACGTGACCTACGGGACGTACGCGACCGGCCACGGGATCGGTCGGGAGGAGCTCGCCGACGTGGTCGCGTTCGTCGAGGCGCGACTCGAGTGAGCACGCGACCGCGATCACCGAGAACGCGGGACGCCGGCGAAAACGCGGGACGCCGGCGAAAACGCGACGGGAGACGTGTGACGCCGCCTCACCCCAACGAGCCGTTCGTGGCGTCGAGCGGCTCGGTACACCAGTGACAGAAGTCGAGTTCCGCGTCGGTACGTTTCCCGCAGTGTGGACACTCCACCGTGTCCGGGGCCATCCCCGGGGGTTTCCCGCCGGTATCGTCTGACCCGGTCCGCATGGCCGGTCGCTCGTCGTCCCGTACGGCGGGCTCGGCGTCGGCTCCGCCGGTCGGGTCCACCCCCGGGTCCCCCGTCTCGACCGCGTCCGTCCCGGCCGACCTCGTCCCCGCCCTGTCCATGCGCCGGTCGGCTGTACGTTGTTTGCGGTCGTAGCGCCGGTTGTTCCGGACCGCGAGGACGTACGCGTCGACGACGCTGGCGAGGACCGCGAGCAGCCCGGGCGCGATGTCGGCGATCGGCGGCGCTTCACGGGCCAACAGCTTGTCGACGGCCGCGTCCGGCACGAGGAAGACGAGCGTCGCCGTTATCGCCACGTACCAGCCGAACGCGCGGGCCCACCGTCGGAGATAGGCGTGGCCGAGACCGGATATCAACAGCGCTAACAGAACGGCGAGCCACGGCCGCCGTCGACGGATCTCGCTCATGTCTCGGCGGTACGGACTCCGGGCCCGTGTAGTTGTCCCTCCCTCGGAGCGTTTATGCCTCCGAGACACACAGTCGAATCATGGCCGGGATCCCGACGACTGAGCTACTGACGGGGCTCCGGATCGCCCTCTTCGCCGTCGTCTACTGGGGGGGCGGGTTCGTGGTGGCGTACCTCCTGTACAGGCGGTGGCGCGGCGACGGACCCCGCGAGACCGACGATGACGGCGAGGCGGACGAGTGACCGCCGACTGCCGACCCTCTGCCGACGATCGCTGACTGCCGAACACGGATCCGCGAACGACCGCCTCCCCCGGCTTCCGCTTCGACTACCCTTTTGACGTCCCCCGCCGGAGGTCCGGTATGACCGACACGGCGCTCGTCATCGGCGGCACGCGGTTCATCGGCCGGCACACGGTCGCGGACCTCCTCGAGAACGGCTACCGGGTCACGACCTTGACCCGCGGGAACCGCGAGGACCCGTTCGCGGACGAAGAGCGCGTCTCACACGTCGAGGGCGACCGAACGAACGACCGCGACCTGGAGGCCGCGAAGCTGTCCGTCGACCCCGACGTCGTGATCGACTGCGTGGCATACCACCCCGCCGACGTCGTGACGGCGACCGAGATCTTCGCCGACGTCGACGGCTACGTGTACGTCTCCTCCGGGGCCGCCTACGCGGCCGAACACGTCCCGAAACGCGAGGGCGAGACGCCCCTCGAGGCGTGTTCGCCCGAACAGGCGGTCGACGAAAGCGGCGCGACCTACGGCAACCGGAAGGCCGCGGGCGACCGGGCGGTCTTCACTGCCGCCGAGGCGGGCGTCAACGCGACGTCCGTCAGGCCGTGTATCGTGTACGGCCCGCACGACTACACCGAGCGGCTCGACTACTGGATCGACCGCGTCCTCACCCACGACCGGGTGGTCGTTCCGGGCGACGGGGACAACCTCTGGCACCGGGCGTACGTCGAGGACGTGGCGCGGGCGCTCCGGATCGTCGCGGAGCGCGGCGAGTCGGGCACGGCGTACAACGTCGGCGACCGCCGGGCGCTCACTCTCGAAGAGACGCTGGAGACGATCGCCGACGTCGCGGACACCGAGGTCACCGTCGTCCCCGCGGGCGCGGACGCGCTCGCAGTGGGCGGGCTCGAGCCGACCGACTTCACGCTCTACCGGGAGTACCCGCACCTGCTCGACACCTGCGCGCTCGCCGACCTCGGCTGGGAGTCGACGGCCGTCGAGGAGGCGATGGCACGGAGCGTCGCCGACCACCGCGAGTCGGATCGCGACGGGAGCGAGTGGGATCCCGGACGCGAGGCGGAAGAACGCGTGTTGGGCGTGAAAGAGACGCTGTAGGCGGGCGACGTCCGTACGCTGTCGTTCCGTCCCTCAGTACGCCGCGTCCCACCGCGCCGCCTTCCGCCGGTTCTCACAGTCGAGACACTCCATGGCGTCCATCGTGTCGATCGCGACGTTCGTCCCCTCGCAGTTCCCACAGAAGTAGCCGTACCGCTCGGCGTGGTCGGCGTCGGCGTACGCGACGTAGAAGGGCGCCTTCGAGCCGCGCTCGACCTCGTCGAACGCGACGTACACCGTCTCGCCGTCGGCCGTCTCGTAGATCCCTTCGCGGAGGGTTCCGTCGGTCCCGACCCGCTTGCGGTAGAGCCGTTCGTCGAACTCCTCACTGCCGATGTCGACGACGCGCTCGCCCGAGAGCTCGTACCCCTCGCGCTCGTAGAAGGCGGCCCCCGCCTCGTTGTCGACGAGGACCTTCGCCTCGATGCTGTCGACGTCGCGGTCGCGCAGTTCGTCCTCGACGCGCTCGAGCAGCGCCGAGCCGATCCCTGACTCGCGGTGGTCCGGGTGGACGTGGAGCCAGTCGATCTCGCCGACTCGCTCGCGGCGGTCGACGACGTAGCTCTCCGCGAACGCGACGACCTCGCCGTCGACGACCGCGACCGGACAGACGGTGTCCGGGTCGGCGATGTCCTCGCCCACGTCGTCGGCGCCGTACCAGTTCTCGACGGCCTCCGAAAGCAAGGTTTCGTCGACCGCGTGGCCGTAGGAGGCGGTGAGCGACGCTAACGCTACCTCACGGATCGATCCGACGTCGTCGGCGGTGGCTGGTCGCAGATCCATACCGACCCGTGTCGCTACGACTACAAAAAGTTCCGCGACGGGACGATCACGTGCCTCGTCGTCCGGTTAGGAGATCGAGTACGCCGCAGCGGCCATGAGCAACATGGTCAACGCGAGCGCCAGTCCCATCAGGTACGTCAACGAGGGGTTCTCCCACCGCAGGTGCTGGAAGTACGCGACGATGAGGACGGTCTTGACCACGGAGATGATCATCGTCCCGGCGAACGCCTCCCAGTACGAGAAGCCGAAGAACTCCACCTCGAAGAGAACGAAGTTCAGGATCGCCGCGAACAGGAGCGCGACGTATATCGCCGAGTACAGTTTGACGGAGTCGGACGACATTTCTTGGAGTCACCTTCGTCCGCGTGCTTAAAGAATTAACCATCCGGGGAACCGGCGGTCGCGATCGTGGGTCGACTGCCGTCGATCCGTGACCCCGACGGCCCGAAACGTATCCGATATCTCGACGGCCCGAAACGTATTTGCCCGCGACGCGCGGAGTTGTCGTCGATCCGCCGAGGGAGACCGTGGAACCGCTCGAACCCGACGACGACCTGCTCGAATCGCTCTACGTCGTGAACAAGGTCGCGAAACGGCTCGCCAACGAGGCGACCGCCGCCTACGACCGCAACGACGTCACCGACAGCAACGTCGCTTCCGCCCGAAAGGACGCGCTGTATCGGACGAAAACCGAGGTACTGAACCGGATCGTCGCCGGCGACCCCGCCGCCGTCTCCGGGGAGTACCACGCGGTCCACGGCGACGTCTGGTTGCTCGTCACCGTCAACGGCTGGGAGTTCCACCAGCCCCCCCACGCGTTCGGTAGCGAGCTCACCGACCGGATAGAGACGGCCAACTCGGTCGACGAGCCGCGGGACGTGCCGTACGTCCGCGACGCCAGCGTGGAGCGATCGGACCGCTCGCTCGAGGAGGCCCTCCTGGGGCTCGCCGAGCGCGGCGTCGACGCCAACGACCACCTCACGCAGCCGACGATAAGCGGAGAGCGCGACCAACTCGTCGACGTGCGGTGGGCGTGTCTGCGCTAGGTGAAACCGTCCGGCCCTCGGTGAAGTCGTCCGACCCTCGGTGAAACCGTCCGACCCTCGGTGAAACCGTCCGTCACTCCACCGAGGGGGATTCCGTTTCGAGCGCCGGGAGCCCCGCCTCGATCTCCTCGCGTCGGTCCTCCGACCACTCGGGGAGTATGAGCCGCTCGCCGAGCGTCTCGGTATAAAAGGTGTGGGTGGCGTTCGGATCGCCGGCGATCGCGGTCACGTGGTGGATCCCGGGTGTCGCGAGAGATCGAGTCATACCCGAGCTACGTGTCGGGAGTACATGCACACTCGAGAACGGAATAGAAACCGGCTGACGTCGGTGTTGCCGGGGGAAGTCGGAGCTATCCGAGGACGTACCGGAGCTTCGGGACGCGCTCGACGAGCGCCTGTCCGCCGACGTTCAGCCGCTCGATGTACGCGTCGAGGCCCAGCACGCGACCCGCGCCGAACGCGGCGACCGTGAGGAACACGACCGCGTAGATCAGCGTCGAGTCGAACAGCGCCATGGCGTCGCCGCTCCAGCCGCCGAGGTAGAACATCGTCATCTGGAGCGCCCCGCCGAGCGCGGCCAGCCGGACGAACGCCCCGGCGATGAGCGCCACGCCGATGAGCACCTGCGTGACCGGGACGACGACGTTGACGACCTCCATGAGCGCCGGCATCGACGCCATCGAGGCGTAGAGGCCGCTGACCGGGCTCGCGGGGTCGACGTTGGCGAGGTAGCCGGCCGCGTCGAACGGCCACTCCGTCACCTTGCCGAGCCCCGCGAACAGGATCATTCCGCCGATGGCCGCCCGAAGCAGGACGATGAACAGCGCCGAAAGCGAGTGGGCCTTCCCGAGCAGGGTGATCCCGCCGAACTCTCCACCGAACTCGTTCGTGGTTTTCGTGGACATTGTCTCTCTCCGGTTCCGGATACTCCGGACGGACACATAAGGGGGGAAGCGGGTTCCACGGTCCGGGGAAGGAAACCGCCGACTCCCCCGGTCGGCGGGGTCTTTATTGGCACACCCGCACGTCCCCAGTCACTGTGTCCCGTGTTCACCACTCCTCACCGCTCGCCAGGTCGACGACTGCGTCGGGTTTCGCGGAGGGACACAGGTCGGCCAGCACGCAGTCCGCACAGTCGGGGTTGATCGCGGTACACGTCGCGCGCCCGTGGTCGATCATGAGATGAGTGAACTGTTGCCAGTCCTCCTCCGGAACGATCCCGAGGAGGTCCTCCTCGATCGCCGCCGGTCGCTCAGCCTCCGTGATCCCCAGCCGGCGGGTGAGCCGCTGGACGTGCGTGTCGACGACGATCCCCTCGACGACGTCGTGACCGTGCTGGAGCACGACGTTGGCGGTCTTCCGTCCCACGCCCGCGAGGTCGGTGAGCTCGGACATGGTGTCCGGGACCTCGCCCCCGTGTTTCTCCGCGATGTCCGCACACGCCGAACGGATGTACTTCGCCTTGTTGTTGTAGTAGGTGATCGAGTCGATCGCCTCGGCCAGCTCCTCCTGGGGTGCGTTCGCGTACTCTTCGGGCGTCCGGTACGTCTCGAAGAGGTCGGCACAGACCGCGTTGACGCGCTCGTCGGTACACTGTGCCGAGAGGATCACGGCGATGAGCAGTTCCAGCCGGTTCGAGTAGTTCAGCGAGATGGTGGAGTCGGGGTACTCCTCGTACAGCCTCTCGAGAACCTCCTCGACTTGCGCCTCGCGCGGTTCGAGCGGCGTTCCCATACGCGTCGCAGTCGCCGGTCGACATAAAACGATCCGGAACCGTCCCGGGTCGTTCAAACAGGTAGACGGACGCGTCCGGGCACGCCCGCGGAGCGATACTTTCAGGGTCCCTCCGATGGAGGAGCCGACGTGTCACGATCCCGCGATCGGCGCCGGCGCCATCCCGCGTACCTGCGGCGGCCGAGGGAGTTCTACACCCTCTGGATCGCCGCGACGTCGACGTACGGCGTCGGCGACATCGTCTCGACGATCGCCTTCCTCACGTACGTTCCCGAGATCGACGAGGCCAATCCGATCGTCGCCCTGGCGCTGGATTCCTTCGGGCTCGCCGGGCTCGTCGCGCTCAAGATCGCGGTGTACCTCGTCATGTTGTGGATCAGCGTCGTCGGCGCCCGCGACGGCGACGGGCTCCTGTATTACTTCCCACCCGTCCTCCTGACCGCCGTCGGGCTATACCTCACGGCCTCGAACGTCCGGCTGATGTGGGTCGCGACCGGGTCGGGGTGAACGGGACGAGAGCGGGACGAGAACGGGACGACCCCGTGGGCTACGCCGAGAGGTCCTCGACGACCGCGCTCACGCGGTCGACCGCGTCGGCGACGTCCTCGGCGTCGATATCGAGGTTCGTCGTGAACCGGGTCGTGTACGTGTCGAACTCCCCGCAGCCGACGCCGGCGTCGGTACAGGCATCGACGAAGTCGCTCGCCTCGATCCCGGCGGCCTCGGTGTCGGCGACGACGATGTTCGTGTCGGGGTCGGGAACCGAGACGCCCGGGAGGTCGTCGAGTCCGGCAGCGAGGTCGGCGGCGTTCGCGTGGTCCTCGGCGAGCCGATCGACGTTCTCCAACGCGAGCAGTCCGGGTGCGGCGATCATCCCCGCCTGCCGCATCCCGCCGCCGAACAGTTTGCGCACCCGCCGGGCGTCCTCGATGAACGCCTCCTCGCCGGCGAGGACCGAGCCGACCGGCGCGCCGAGCCCCTTCGAGAGACAGAAGGTGACGCTGTCGATCTCGGAGACGAGGGCGGGCGCGGGCTCGTCGAGCGCGACGCTCGCGTTGAACACGCGCGCGCCGTCGAGGTGAACCGGCACTCCGGCGTCGCGTGCGGCGGTAGCAGCGGCGTCGATCCGGTCTTTGGGCACGGCCCTCCCGCCGCGGTAGTTGTGCGTGTTCTCGAGCGTCAGGAGACCGGTCCCCGGCCGGTGGAGGTCCTCCTCGACGATCGCCTCCTCGACCTCTTCGGGCGTCGGAACACAGCGGTCGCCGGCGTCGATCGTCCGGGTCTGGAGCCCGGAGAGCGCCGACGCGCCGGCGAGCTCCCAGCGGTAGATGTGTGACTCCCGCTCCAAGAGGAGCTCCTGACCGGGTTCCGTGTGGACGTTGACGGCGATCTGGTTGGCCATCGTCCCCGACGGAGTGTAGAGGGCGGCTTCCATGCCGACGGCCTCGGCCGCGCGGCGCTCCAGCTCGTTGACCGTCGGGTCGTCGCGGTACACGTCGTCGCCGACGTCGGCGTCGCGGGCGGCCTCGCGCATGGCCTCGGACGGTCGGGTGACGGTGTCCGATCGCATGTCGATGAAGTCGTCGGTGGACATTCCTTGGGAGCCTTTTCGCGGCCGGCGTGAAATAGCTCGCGCTCGAGGCCGGTCCCTCCGAGCGACGACCGCGCCCCGTTACCGCGGCCAGCGCGAGGACAATAGCGGCGCGCCCGGGAGGTGGGTCCCGCCGATCTCGACTATCCGGAGCCGGTGGGCGAGCCGGTAGAGCGCGAGCGCGCCGAGTAGCGTCGCCGGCGTTGCGCCCAGGTGCCAGAACACCTCCGCGCCGACCCCGTATCCCGCCGCTGTCAACGCGTCGCGGAGCGCCCGAACCGCCTCCAAAACCACGGGATGAACGACGTAGATCCCCACGGCGTAGACGCCCCACGAGGGGAGTGGCGTGTCGGCCCCGAGCCGAGGTCTCGAGAGCAGAAACAGGAACAACGAGACGGTGAGAAGCGCCGTCGAGACCCCGTAGCTCGGGGCGAAGACGTACGAGCCGAACGGCTCGCCACGTAGGGGATACCCGAGCAACGAGAACTCGACCAGCTGGAGGACGGCGAAACACGCGACGAGCCCGAGCAGTGCCCGACTCCGGTCCCGCGCCGGGGTCCATCCCCGCCTGCCGACGGTGTAGCCCAGGCTCACGTAAAAGAACCCGAAGAACAACCCGTCGCGGACCTCGAAGGGCACGTCGACGACCATCGTGTAGCTCGTTCCGAGCAGGCCCACGAGGTGGAAACACAGCGCGACCGGGAGGGCGAGGTCCGTTCGTCCGGCCACCGCGAACGCGGCCACGAACGCGAGCGAGAACAGGAGCGCCGGGAGGAACCAGAGGACCTCCGAGACGGAGGTTCCGTAGTACAGGAACTCGACCGGGTCGAAGAACGCGGGGAGTTCGCCCAACGCGGTGTCGACGATCGAGCGTCCGGCCGTCGCGTCGCGCGCCATCCGTCCCCCGAGGAACGCCGGCACAGCGAGGACGAGCCCGAAGGCGTACACCGACCCGAGCGCGACGGCTCGGCGGGCGAGATATGCGCGGGGATCACGGTCGGCCGCCTTGCGCGCGAAGAAGTAGCCGGACGCGACGAAGAAGAACGGCACCGCGAACCGCGCGGTCGTCTTGATCCCGAAGTTGACGGCGTTGCCGGCGGTCCCGAGCCCCTGGAACGGGTCGGTGTGGATCAACACGACGAACACGACCGCGACGATGCGCATCGCGTCGACGCTGTGAACGCGCTCGGCCATTGCCCGGCGTCGGATCCGCGCGCTAATGACCGTTTCTACTCGCGACTCGTCGCTCTCGATCCGCGAACCGTTTCCCGGACACGGCGCCGGGACATGGCGCCGGACCACAGGTCGATCGGAGCAAGGAGGGGGATGGAGGCGGAACGAATTGAGGGGGAACGGATGGATGAGAGAGGGCTGAGGACGACCCCATAGCGGACGACCCGCCCGAACCGGCGCTACCGGGTTCGGTCCCTTCTTAACGGACCCGACCGTTCCACGCGGTATGGCAACGGAAGCCGTATCCGACGACGGGTCCGACGCGCCGGACGCGTACGACGCCCTCCTCGAGCGCGCGAGACGCTGGAACGCGGTCGGCAGCGCTGCCGGCGTGCTCGGCTGGGACCAGCAGGTGATGATGCCCGAGGGCGGCACGCCCGCCCGCTCGAAACAGCTCTCGACGCTCTCGTCGGTCCGCCACGACATGCTGACCGACGACGAGACCGGCGAGCTCCTCGACGAACTCGAGGGGACCGAGCTGGCCGACGAACGGGCGGCGGTCGTCCGCGAGGTCCGCAGGGAGTACGACCGCGCCGACGCCGTTCCCGGGGAACTGATCGAGGAGATCTCAGAGACGAGTTCGGAGGCGCTCGCGGCCTGGGAGGAGGCGAAAGCCGAGGACGACTTCGAGTCGTTCGCGCCGTACCTGGAGAAACACGTCGAGCTCAAACGCGAGTACGCCGAGCACGTCGACCCCGACCGCGACCCCTACGCGGTGCTCTTCGAGGAGTACGAGCCCTGCCTGTCGATCGAGCGCACCGAGGCGATCCTCGAAGAGTTGCGGGAGACGCTCGTTCCCATGATCGACGAGATCCGCGCATCCGACCGCGACCTCGCCGTCGACACCTTCGAGGGAACGTTCCCCCCAGCGGAGCAGGAGGCGCTCGCACGCGACGCCCTGGAACTCGTCGGCTACGACTTCGACCGCGGCCGGCTCGACGTCTCCTCGCACCCCTTCACCGCCGGCAACCAGTTCGACTGTCGGGTGACGACGCGGTTCGACGAGTCCGAGCCGCTCGGCGCGATCGGCTCGACGATCCACGAGTTCGGTCACGCCCAGTACAGCCTCGGACTCCCGCAGGAGCACTGGGGGACCCCGCTCGGCGAGTCGCGTGACCTCTCGGTCCACGAGTCGCAGTCGCGGCTCTGGGAGAACCACGTCGGCCGGAGCCGGGCGTTCTGGGAGCTGTTCCTCCCGACGTTCCAGGACCGCTTCCCCGAGACCGCCGATGCGACCGTCGAGGACGCCTACGAGGCCGTAAATCAGGTGTACGAGGACAACCTCATCCGCGTCGAGGCCGACGAGCTCACCTACCACCTCCACATCGTCGTCCGCTTCGAGATCGAACGCGACCTGATACGCGGCGACCTCGCCGTCGAGGACGTGCCCGAGACCTGGAACGACAAGTACGAGGAGTACCTCGGGGTCCGTCCCGAGACCGACACAGAGGGCTGTCTCCAGGACATCCACTGGAGCCACGGTAACTTCGGCTACTTCCCGACGTACTCGCTCGGGTCCGTCATGGCCGCCCAGCTGTACGACGTAGCCGAGGACGACGTCGACGACCTCGAGGGATCCATCGCCGACGGCGAGTTCGACCCGCTCCGCGAGTGGCTCGGAGAGAACGTCCACCGACACGGCTCACGCTACGAGACGAACGAGCTGGTGCGACGGGCGACCGGCGAGGACTTCTCGGCAGACGCCTTCACCGACTACGTCGAGGCGAAGTACGGCGAGCTGTACGGCCTCTAGGCCCCCGAGGACGCGTTTCGACGACACCTGGCCTCGTCCGGTGACCGGATATCGTAGGCGACTCAGACCTCCCGGGCGACCCGCTCGCCCACGTCGAGCCCGTTCGCGAGCGCGGCGTGGACCCGCCCCTCGCCGGCGACCCAGTCGCCGAGGACGTACAGCCCCTCGCGGGCGGCCGCGTCGACGGGATCTTCCCCGTCATCCGGGTCGCGCTCGAGTTCACCCTCCGGGATCGCGTAGCGCCACCCCTGGTGGTCGGTCCAGTCCGGATCGACGAGGCGGTCGTCGCCCACGATGTCGGCGGCGTGGCCGGCGAGTTCGGCGAGGTTGTCGACGGGGTCGGCGTCGTAGCGTTCGGCCGACCACTCGCCGCCGGCCTGGACGACGAGCAGCGACTCGCCGTCGGGCACGTGGCCGGCCTTACACTCCTCGCGGGAGATCCAGCCGACCGCGTGCTCCTTGTCGGTGTTCACGAGCCCGTAGTACGGTCTCTCGAGCGGGAAGGAGTAGTGGAGGACCGCGGTCCAGACGGTGCGGTAGTCCACGTCGGCGGTGGCTGACCGGAGCCGGTCGCGGGCCGGCGACTCCCACTCGGCGTCGGCGAGCAGTTCGGCGGTCTGCGGGGCCGGCGGGTTCACGAGCAGGACGTCGAAGGGGCCCCACACGTCGCCCTCGTCGTCGACGAGGGTCCAAGTTCCGGCGTCGGTGTCCCCCCGCCCTCCGCCGTCGTCGCCCTCCCGCCGGATCGTCTCGACCCGGGTCCGTCGGTGGACCGTCGCGTCGGTCCCGCCGAACAGCCGTTTGGCGATCTGGGTGAGCCCCGTTCGGTAGCTCCACTTGTGGTCGTCGTCGTCGCGGCCGGGCGACACCTCCCCGGACTCGTCGAAGGTGTAGATAGGTTCGGTCGCGTCGACCATCCCCTCGTCGTCGAGCGTCTCGGTGACGAGTTCGACGACGCGGTCGTCGTCGGACTTGAGGTAGTTCGCGCCGTAGTCGTACACGAGGTCCCGGTCGTCGTTCCGTCGGGTCGCGGCCCGACCACAGAGCCCGCCCGACTTCTCGAGGACGGTCACCTCCGCGTCCGGGACGGCGGCGTCGAGGACGTGCGTCGCTGCGGCCGCGGCCGCGCCCGCGCCGACGATACCGATTGTGGTCATCGTTATACGGGTATACGAACGCGAGGGGCTAACAGTTGTCGGGGACGACCGCGGCGGACCGGGAAGCGGTGCCGGACGCTCGGTCAGGCGTCACTGCCTTCGGGGGCATCGAGCCCGTCCAGTGCCCTCACGAGTTCGGTCACGTTCGCCACCGCGTCCGCGACCATCTCGTCGCCCTTCTCGCGCGTCGCGACGGTCGGGTCGCCGAGGTTGCCGGTGTTCGTGAGCGAGTCCATCCGCTCGGCCGACAGCGCCCAGCCGACCGGTTGTGGCCGTACGCGTCGTAGTCGGTCAACGGGAGCGTGTCGTCCGGCACGTCGACGCCGTATCCCGGATACGCGGTCGACAGATCGGCGATCTCCGATGGGACGGCTCCGCCTGTGTTGGCCATGGGGTACCCTCCCGTGGGTCGGTGAACTACCCCACCCTACCGCTCGCCTGACGGCTCGCGCTTGAGGATGTCGTCAGAACTCGAAGGGTTCTGACTGCTAACCAGAAGTCTTTGACTTCTGGTGATGGGGCTTCCTGTATCAACGACGCGCTTTGTGACTTCTCCCACGACTAACGTCGTGGGCTTTCTCCTCGATCTCGTGTAAAAACAGTTGTCGTGTACTGAGGGGCCGCCCCGGGGACCGGACGGATCGGCCCTCCACTCGTCGTGTGGACCCTCCTTCTCGTCGTGTGGACCCTACTTCTCGATGATGCTCTCCTCGACCGCCTCGCCGAAGTGACGCGCGACGTCCTCGTAGTGGACGAGCACCTCGTCGCCCTCCTCGAGGTCGGTGACGGCGGTTCGGCCCTCGCTCGTGGCCACCTTCACCGTCTCCGCGTTCTGGATGAGCGTCTCGATCCGGTCGACTCCGTCGTCGGTCTCGAGTTCCGCCTGGACCCGGAACATCGGACGCTTCTCGATCTTCACCCTGCCGACGATCGCCTCCCGGGTGCCCCCGTCGACGTCGACTATCTGGACCTCGTCGCCGCTCGACAGCTCCGCGAGGTAGTTGGTTCCGCCCTCGGGGTTGCGCACGTACGCGTGGACCGCGCCCGCGTTCACCCGGAACGGGCGCGACTCGACGTACGGCGACTCCGCGGTCTCCGCGTGGACGAAGAAGAGCCCGCGGGACATCGAACCGACCAGCATCCCCTCGTCGCCGTTCATCAGCGACCCCGTGTCGATGCAGACGCGGTCGGCCATACCGGTGGCCTCGACCGCGGTCACCTCGGCGTGTCGAAGGTCGAGCGTCTCGCGGTCGGCCGCGTCGCGTACCTCGACCGCGCCGCGGATCTCGTCCGGCGAGTCCGAATCGATGAGGACGCCGTCCGCGCCGATCTCCAGCGTCTCGAAGGCGGTCTGCGCCTCCGCTGACGTCGTCGCGCCCGCGATCAGGTGGGTCTCCTCGCCGACGCGAGCGATCAGGTTCTCGAGCGGGATGATCGACCAGTCCTCGCCGACGATCACGGTGAAGTCGGCCGCCTCCGCCGCCTCCTCGGCGAACGCCTCGTACTCCGTGCCGAGCACGCGGACGTACGCGCCCTGTGCGCGGTCGTCGCGTCGCCGGAGGGTCGTGAGGTCGGCCGACCCGGATAAGTCCTCGGGGAGGTCGATGGTGCCGTCGCCCTCGCCGCCCTTCCCGACGAAGTAGGCGTCCGCCTCGGCGCTCTCGTCGTCGCCGTCGACGACGTCGGCGTCCGCGAGGAACGCCGCCACGTTCACGTCGCCGAGTTCCCTGACCCTGCCGACGTCGGCCTCGTCGACGAGCACCCAGTCGGCGCCCGCCTCGATGGCAGTCGTGATCCGTCGCTTCCGCGTCTCCCAGTCGCCGACCGCGCTGTCGGCTTTGACCCAGACGGTGCGTGTCATTACCGGACCCTCACGGCGCGCCGGCTTGAAAACTGTGGAAGGGACATCGGTCGTCGCGGACGCGAGACGGATACGTCTCCGCGAGCGATCGGGGTGCGGGCCGGGGAACCGTATTAGTGATCGGCCGCCGTTCGGGCGTCCATGTCCGACGCACCACACGTCGTCGCGGTCCCCGGAAGCCTCCGGGAGACGAGCCACACCCGAAGGGGCCTCCGACGCGCGCTCGACGGCGTTCGTGAGGCCGGCGGGACCGGCGAACTGCTCGACCTTCGGGAGTACGACCTCCCGGCGTTCGACGCCGACCGCGGTGAGGCGGGCGACGCCGGAGCGTTCACCCGACGGATCCGGGAAGCGGACTCCGTCCTCCTCGGAACGCCGATGTACCACGGCTCGTACTCTTCGCCGCTCAAGACGGCGATCGACTACTGCGGGTTCGATGAGTTCGAGGACGAGACTGTCGGCCTGTTGGCGGTCGCCGGCGGCGGGTTCCCCGTCACCGCGCTCGAGCATCTCCGGTCGGTCTGTCGGGCGCTCAATGCGTGGGTGATCCCGCATCAGGTCGCGATCCCTCACGCCGGCGAGCAGTTCGACGGCGACGAGTTCGTCGACGAGGGGCTCGACCACCGGACGCTCACGCTCGGTCGCCGGGCGGTCCAGTACGCCGAGATCGAGCCCGATCCCGGTTCCTTCGAGGGCGGACAGAACGTCGGGGCGGAGTGAGCCGCGCCGGCCGGTTTACGCTTCGAGGAAGCCGCCGGCCTCGAGCGCCGACTCCACGTCGGCGTCGTCGTGGACGACCGCCGACACCGCGCTCGCGATCCCTTCCGGGTCGTCGTGCTGGAAGATGGACCGCCCCATCGAGACGCCGGCCGCGCCGCCGTCCATCGCCCCGCGGACCATCTCGACGGTCTCGCGGTCCGTCCCCTTCGAGCCGCCGGCGATGACGACCGGGAGGCGTGTCGACTCGGTGACGCGTTCGAAGGAGTCGCCGTCCCCGGAGTAGCCGGTCTTCACTACGTCCGCGCCGAGCTCCTCGGCGAGCCGGACGGCGTGTCCGAGCGACTCGGGGTCCGTACTGTCGACGCCCGGGCCGCGCGCGTACGCCATCGCGAGCACGGGGAGTCCGAACCGGGAGGCGTCCTCGGAGAGCTCCGCCAGCTCCTCTATCTGCTCCGGCTCGTGGTCGGAGCCGACGTTGATGTGGAACGAGACCGCGTCCGCGCCGGCACGGACCGCCGCCTCGGCGCTCGCGGTGACGCGCTTGTCGTTCTCGTCGGGCCCGATCGTCGTCGAGGCGTTGACGTGGACGATGTAGCCCGCGCCGTTCTTGTTGTCGTGGACGCGCGCGGCGATCCCCCGCTGGGTGAGCACCGCGTCCGCGCCGCCCCTCGTGACGCCGTCTATCGTCGACTCGATGTCGACGAGCCCCTTCACCGCGCCCATGGTTATCCCGTGGTCCATCGGGACGACGAGGTATCGATCGTTCGTCGAGATCCGGTCGAGTCGTGCTGTGAGTCCTGCTGTCATTGTGGATCGCTCTTATGTGACCCTGTGTCAAAGGGAGGTAAGTCGGTTTCGTTCCGGGAGGTATTGGCTCCGATCCGCGTCGACGACCGCGGCTCAGCGCGACTCCGCAGGCTCCATCCGGGACGCGAAGCCGCGCTCAGCGCCCGCCTTCAGCTCCCGCGAGAGCGACTCGAGTCGGTCCGCGACGTCCGCCGTCGACAGGTCCGCCTCGACCCCGTCGGCGACGATGTCCACCAGCGCGGAGCCGACGATGATCCCGTCCGCCCCGCCGGCGACGATACGTTCGGCGTGCTCGCCGGTCGAGATCCCGAAGCCGACCGCCTTCGGCACGTCGAACTCCCGGAGCCGGTCGAGGCTCTCGGTCGTGCTGTCGGCAACGTCGCTCTTCGCGCCCGTCGTCCCGAGTCGCGCCTGGACGTAGACGTACCCCGAAACTCGGCTCATGATGCGTTCGAGCCGCTCACCCGTCGTCGTCGGCGCGACGATGAACACCAGGTCCAGCCCGAACTCGTCGCAGGCCTCCCGAAGTGGGTCGGCCTCCTCGGCCGGGAGGTCGGGGACGACGAACCCCTCCAAGCCGACCTCGGCCGCGCGCTCGACGAAGTCCCGGGGACCGTCGCTCGCAGTCCCGTCGTCCCCGCTCGAGTACTGGTAGATCAGGTTGTAGTAGGTCATACACACGAGCGGCGCGTCGACGTCGAGGTCCTCGACGAAGGCGAAGAAGCGGTCGGGCGTCATCCCGCCCTCGAGCGCGCGGACGACCGCCCCCTGGATCGTCGGGCCCTCGGCGATCGGCTCGGAGAAGGGGAGCCCCAGTTCGATGACGTCGGCTCCGCCCCGGTCGAGCGCCTCGACGTACGCCAGCGAGGCGTCGTCGTCGGGGTCACCGACCGCGAGGTACGGGATGTAGGCGGGGCCGTCCGCGAACGCGGCCGCGAGCGCCTCGCTGTTGCCGGTCGTCGGCATTCAGATCCCCTCCGTGAACATCGACATGTCGGGCGCGCCGTCGATATCGCGGCCGTCGGTCTCCTCTATCGCGGCGTCGAGGTCCTTGTCGCCGCGGCCCGAGACGTTCACGACGACGCGCTCGCCGAGGTCGTCGGCGTGCTCCTCGAGGAAGCCGAACGCGTGGGCCGTCTCCAGCGCGGGGATGATCCCCTCGGTGTTCGAGAGGCGGTGAAAGCCCTCGAGTGCGGCGTCGTCGTCGACGGCGACGGGAGTCACCCGTCCCTCGTCGACGAGGTACGCGAGTTCGGGACCGACGCCGGCGTAGTCGAGCCCGGAGGAGACGGAGTGGCTCTCCATGATCTGGCCGTCGGAGTCCTGGAGTAGCTTGGTGCGGGCGCCGTGGAGCACGCCTTCCTCACCGGTGAAGAGCGACGCCGAGTTGGGCGCGACGCCGGCCTCCTCGTCGACCTCCAGCGTCGAGCCGCCCGCCTCGATCGCGTGGAGCGCGACGTCCTCGTCGTCGACGAACCCGGTGAACGCTCCCATCGTGTTCGACCCCCCGCCCGCGCAGGCGACCACGTCGGTCGGGAGGTCGCCGGTCTTCCCGATCGACTGTTCGCGCGCCTCCTCGGAGATGACCGCCTGGAAGTCGCGGACCATCACCGGGAACGGGTGGGGCCCGACGACCGACCCGATGACGTAGTGGGTGTTCTCGACGGTGGTCGCCCAGTCGCGCATCGTCTCCGAGATGGCCTCCTTCAGCGTGCCGCGGCCGGCGGTGACCGGGTTCACCTCGGCGCCGTTGAGCTTCATCCGGAAGACGTTGGGCCGCTGGCGGTTGATGTCGCGTTCGCCCATGTAGATCTCACAGGGTACGTCGAGGTGGGCCGCGGCCATCGCGGTCGCGGTGCCGTGCTGGCCCGCGCCCGTCTCCGCGACGATCCGTTCTTTGCCCATGTACTTCGCGAGCAGGACCTGTCCGAGGGCGTTGTTCAGCTTGTGTGCGCCGCCGTGGAGTAGGTCCTCGCGTTTGAGATACACCTCGCGACCGTAGCGCTCGGAGAGTCGTTCGGCGCGCTGGAGCGGCGTCGGCCGGCCGCCGAAGTCCGCGAGCCGCTCGCGGAACTCGTCCATGAAGCCGTCCTCGTTCTCCAGGACGTAGCGTTCGTAGGCGTCGGTCAATTCCTCGATGGCGGGCATCAGCGCCTCGGGGACGTACTGGCCACCGTAGCGCCCGAACTTCCCGTCGTCGCGCCCGCGGCGTCGGCCGGGGCGCCGTGAGAGCCCCGGCGCGTCGGTCGTCGTTGGTTCGCTCTCGCTCATATACGTGTCTCCTGGGCTTCGTCCGTGGTGTCAGTGTCGGTTTTCGCACGGGTCAGCGCCCGCGTGTTCGCCTCGACGTCGCCGTCCATGATCGCGCTCCCGACGAGCAGCGCGTCCGCGCCGGCCGCGCGCATCCGGCGGGCGTCAGCGGGCGTCGCGATCCCGCTTTCGGCGATCAGGGTAACGTCGTCGGGGACCGCCGGCGCGACCGACTCGAAGGTCCCGAGGTCGACCTCGAGCCTCGCGAGGTCGCGGTTGTTCACGCCGATGGTGGTCGCGCCCGCGTCGACGGCGGCAGCGAGCTCCTCGCGGTCGTGGACCTCGACGAGGACCTGGAAGCCGCGGTCGCGGGCGGCCGAGAGCAACGCGGGGAGGTCGTCGCCGACGAACCGGGCGATGAGCAGGACCACGTCGCTCTCGACGGCGTCGAGCTGGGACTCCGCCACGAGGAAGTCCTTCCGGAGGACCGGCACGTCGACCGCCTCGCGCACGCGCTCGAGGGTTCCCGTGCTCCCGCCGAAGTGCTCCGGCTCGGTGAGCACGCTCAGCGCGGCCGCCCCGCCCGCCACCATCGACTCGGCCAGCTCGACGGGGTCGTCCTCGCGGGTCCCGTCCGCGGTCGGGCTCGTCGGCTTGACCTCCGCGATCACCGGGACCCGCCCGTCGGCCTCGGCGCGCTCGAAGGCAGGCCGGAGGTCGCGCGGGTCGACGGCGACGCGGTTTGCGCTCTGATCGCCATCGTCTCGCCCGCCCGTCCCCGCTCGGTCGCGGGCCGTGGCGAGGATCGACCGTACCGCCGGATCCAACTCCGCTGTATCGTTCATTACTGTACACTAATGGACGTATCTGTACATAAGACTTGCGGGAGAGTCGTCCCCGCCGTCGACCGCCTCGGTCTATTTAACCGTCGCGGGCGCAGATCGGGGCGTATGTCCACGGCCGGTGTCTCCGGTGTCTTCGCGCGCGAGTACGACGCGATCGGACGGGCGGTCGAGGTGGGGTTCGCCGGCGGGAAGCTGATCGCGGTGTCGTTTCCGACCGACGTCCCCGCCGACGCCGACGCCGATCACCCGCTCCTCGACCGGATCGGCGACCATCTGGCGGGGGGTGACGAACGGTTCGACGACGTCGATATCGGGCTCACGGTTCCGACCGACGAGCGTCGGGTGCTGGAGACGCTCCGCGAGCTACCCGCCGGCGAGTCCTGGTCCGTGAGCCGGCTCACGCGGCTGGCCGGCCTCGACGACAACGACGCTGCGGACCTCGAGTCGGTGACGCGGGCGCTCCGCGGGAATCCGCTCCCGATCGTCCTCCCGGACCACCGCGTGGAGGGCGGCCCGTACGCGACCCCCGGGGAGGTCCGGTCGACGCTCCGGCGCGTCGAGGGGATGTAGTCGGCGGAGGAACCGTCCCGTCGCAGAGGCAGTGCGTTCGCAGAGGCAGTGCGTTCGCCGAGGCAGTGCGTTCGCCGAGGCAGCGCGTTCGCAGAGGCAGTGCGTTCGCCGAGGCAGCGCGTTCGCAGAGGCAGTGCGTTCGCGGCGAACGGTCCGGCCTCTTCGACGGCGGCGAGGGCGCCTCAATCGCCGACGACCGGCGTCGCGTCCCCCACGGAACGCGCGTCCGTCACACACCAGGCGTTCCCGCGACGCCCGATCCTGCGGAGGTCGAGCCGGACGACGTCGCCGACGCCAACCTCGTCGAGCACGTCCTCGAACTCCTCGCCGTCACATTCGACGACGTGAAACGTGCTGTTCCGGGAGGGGTCCCGGACCGTCATCGCGTCGTGATCGTTGCGTACCCTGACGACGACGTACCTGCCGCTCCGTTCTGTCATGTGGTAACATGCGAAACTACCGGCAATAAATGTTGGGTGCGAAAGCACCCGTCCCACACGATCGGACCGTACCGTCGTCGCCGGGATCGGACGGGGGTGGACCGAAGAGGGGTGAGGGTAGTGAGACGGGGGCGCCGGACAAAGTATACGGTTCTCCGGTCTGGAGTACCCCCATGGACGATGCCGGGGCCGACGGCCGGCACGTGGGGAGCGCGTCCGGCGACGAGGGGGCGATCGATCCGCCGGAGGCGTTCCGCGAGTCGGCCGCCGTCGCCGACGCCGACGTGTACGACTCGTTCGCTGCCGACTGGCCCGACGCGTGGCGGGCGGCTGCCGACCTCCTCGAGTGGGATCGCTATCCAGAGACGGTGCTCGACGACGGCGACCCGCCGTTCTACGAGTGGTTCCCCGACGGCCGACTCAACGCCGCCGTCAACTGCGTCGACCGCCACCTCGCCGACCGGCGTAACCGGCTCGCGATCCGCTGGTTCGGCAAGCGCGGGGAGCGCCGGTCGTACACCTACGCGGACCTCCACCGCGAGGTGAACGCCACCGCGGCGGGCCTGCGGGAGCTGGGCGTCGGCGAGGACGACGTCGTCACGATCTACCTCCCGATGATCCCGGAGCTACCGGCGACCATGCTCGCCTGCGCGCGCATCGGCGCGCCTCACAACGTCGTCTTCGCCGGGCTGTCGGCGGAGGCGCTCGCGACGCGGATCGACGCGGCCGACTCGGAGTACCTCGTCACCTGCGACGGCTACTACCGCCGGGAGGACGCCTTCAACCAGAAGTCGCGCGCGGACAACGCCCAGCTTCGGGCCGACGCGGACCTCGAGGCCACCGTCGTCGTCGACCGGCTCGGCGACGAGCTCCACGTCCCCCTCGGGCCGGACGAGCACGACTACGGGACGCTGATCGCGGGACACGACGGCGAGACGGTGGAGCCGGTCGTCCGCGACGCGACCGACCTGCTCTTGGTGATGTACACCTCGGGGACCACGGGACGGCCGAAGGGCGTCGAGCACGCCACCGGCGGCTACCTCGCGCACGTGACGTGGACGACCCGGAACGTCCTCGACGTCCGGCCGGACGACACCTACTGGTGTGCCGCCGACATCGGCTGGATCACGGGCCACTCCTACGGGGTGTACGGGCCGCTCTCGGTCGGAACGACGGCGGTGCTCTACGAGGGCTCGCCCGACTACCCCGACCGCGACCGTGTGTGGGACCTGATCGAGCGCAACGCCGTGAACGTCTTCTACACCTCCCCCACCGCGATCCGTTCGTTCATGAAGTGGGGTGCGGAGTACCCCGCCTCCCACGACCTCTCGTCCGTCCGCCTGCTCGGGACCGTCGGCGAGTCGATCACGCCGAAGGCGTGGCGGTGGTATCGCGAGCACGTCGGCGGCGGCGACGCGCCCGTCGTCGACACCTGGTGGCAGACCGAAACCGGGGCGATCGCCCTCGCGACCCTGCCGGGCGTCACCCCGATGAAACCCGGGAAGGTCGGTCCGCCGCTCCCGGGGATCGACGCGCGCGTCGTCGACGACGACGGCGAGCCCGTGGAGCCGGGCGAGGCCGGCTACCTCACGATCGCGTCGCCGTGGCCCGGTATGCTCCGCGGGCTACGCGAGGGCGACGAGCGGTACCGCTGTGAGTACTGGATCGAGGGCGAAGAGGGGTGGCGCTACCGCACCGGCGACGGCGCGACCGTCGACGAGGACGGCTACGTGACGATCCTGGGCCGCGTCGACGACGTGATCAACGTCCGGGCACGCCGGTTCAACACCGCCGAGCTGGAGTCGGCGATCGTCGAGGTCGACGGCGTCACCGAGGCGGCGGTCGTCGGCGACGGCGACGGCGGAGTCGTGGCGTACGTGACGACCCGCAGTGACGTCGAGCCGGACGAAGCCCTCCGCGAGGTGATCGCGGAGGCGGTTGCGGGGACGGTCGCGGAGGTCGCACGACCGAACCGGACCGTCTTCACCCCGGAGCTCCCGAAGACGCGGTCGGGGAAGATCATGCGCCGACTGCTGGAGGACATCGCCCGCGGCGAGGAGTTCGGCGACGTGAGCGCGCTCCGGAACCCCGAGGTCGTCGGCGAGATCGAGTCGACGGTCCGCGGCGAGGGGCACACTCAATAAGTTTCGCTTATACCGACAAACCCGAAACGAAAATGGCGGTGTTCCCGCGTCGTCGCGACAGTCCTCCGACGCTCCGGTTCGAACGGCGATCCACCGCAAGAACCTTGTTTCGGATGAGCGAACGATCACGAAACGAATGGTCGACACGCTCCCCCCGGACGCGTACGACGCGTTGGTGACGGCCGCGGGGACACACCGGGCGGCGATCGTCGTCCGGCTCGCGGGCGAGGTCGGCCTCCGGACCGGCGAGATCGTTCGCGTCCGCCCGCGTGACCTCCGTGAGGCGGGGTCGATCCCCGACGCCTACCTCCTCTCGATCCCGGCGCCCGGGAGCGGATCGGTCGAGGGCGACTCGGGCGACGGCTCCGGCCCGACCGGCACGTCGATCGACCGCGAGACGGCCGTCTCGGCGTCGCTGGCGGCGGCTCTCCAGCGGTACGCGGAAAGCGAAGACCTCGCGCCCGCCGACCCGTTCGTGGACGTCTCCGCACGCCGCGTCCAGATGCTGGTGCGCGAGACCGCCGAGCGCGCGGCTGAGCGCCGGGACGAGCCGTCGTTGGCGTCGACGACGCCCCGTGACCTCCGGCGAACCTTCGCTCGGCGACTGCTCGTCGACCGCGGGGTCGACCCGCACGTCGTCCGCGAGGCGGGCGGGTGGGAGACGATGGACGCGTTGGAGCCCCACCTCGACCCGCTCGACGGGCAGGCGATCGCGGCGGCGATCGTCGACGCGGATCGGGTCGACGACGGAAGCGGCCTCGACGACGAGGACCGAACCGACGACGGAGACCGAACCGACGACGGAGACCGAACCGACGACGGAGACCGAACCGACGACGGGGACGCGATCGGCGGTTCCACGCTCCTCGGCGCGTTCGAGGCGATCGCGACGGCCTCCGAGGGAGGGACGGCCTTCGAGGCCGTCGTCGAGCGGGCCACCGACGGCGACCGCTGGCGGGCAGCGTGGGTCGTCCGCGGTCGACCCGCCGACGACCGAGAGGACGTCCTCGCCGCGGCCACGGACGGGGAGGCCGCGCTCGACGACGTCCGGGACGGGGGCGGGAGGGCGGTGACGGCTCCGGTCGAACACCGGGGGACCGACTACGGACGCGTGTGTCTCCTCGCTGACGGCGAGCCGGTGACCCCGGGGGAACGGCGGGCGGTCACGGCGCTCGGGCGCGCGCTCGGCTGGGCGGTCACGGCGGACCGCTGGCGGGACCTGCTCCACTCCGACACGGTCACCGCGGTCGAGTTCCACACCGCGTCGGAGGCCGCGTTCCTCGCGTCGACGAGCGCGGCGCTCGACTGCCGGATCGCGCTCGAGTCGACGGTCGTGGTCTCCGGCTCGGCCTCGCGATGGTACCTCGCCGTGACCGGCGCGGGCCCCCAGGCGGTGGCGAACGCGGTCGAGGCGGCGGACGGTCTCTCCGAGCTCCGCGTGATCGAGACGCGCGAGGGCGGCTGTGCGGTGTCGGTCCGGGCGACCGGCGGATCGATCGTCCGCGCGCTCACGGGACACGGCGCGACCGTCCGGGAGGCGGCCGCAGAGGACGGTCGGGTTCGGGTCGTCGCCGACCTGCCGGACGGCACCGACGTCCGGCGGATCGCCGACGGTCTCCGGGAATCGTTCCCGGACGCCCGGCTCGTGAGCAAGGAGTCGGTCGCGCGCTCGCCCGGGACCGAATCGACCCTGCGGGAGGGCGTCGCCGACCGGCTCACCGACCGACAGTGGGCGACGTTGTCGGCGGCGTACCACAGCGGCTACTTCGACTGGCCGCGGGGGAGCACGGCGGAGGAGGTCGCCGACGCCATGGACGTCTCCTCGCCGACGTTCCACAACCACCTCCGGAAGGCGGAGCGCGCCCTGCTCGAGACGCTCTTCGAGGACCGCGACACGCGGGACGCTGTGTGATCGTGTCCCGTCGCCGTCGATCCTGGAGCCGCCACGAGTGTCTTCGCCGTCGATCCCGGAGCCGCCACGAGTGTCCTCGCCGTCGATCCCGGAACCGCCACGATCGGTCCCTCCGGGTCCGTCCGGATTCCTCACGATTTTTCGTATTTAGGGTGGTTGTTTATGTAGGCCCTGTCGGTGTATATGATCGAACCCATGACGGAGGAAGACGGACAACTGGAGGCGAGACTGGCGGAACAGGAGGTGTTCGAACCGTCCGACTCGTTCGTCGAGCAGGCGAACGTATCGGACCCGGGCATCTACGAGGAGTTCGAGGAGAACTGGCCGGAGTGTTGGGAGGGAGCGGCCGACCTCCTCGACTGGGAGACGGACTACGACCGGGTGCTCGACGACGACGACCCGCCGTTCTACGAGTGGTTCACCGGCGGCGAGCTGAACGCCTCGGCGAACTGCCTCGACCGACACCTCGAAGAGCGCGGCGACGAGGCCGCCATCGAGTGGATCGGCGAGCCGGTCGACGAGGCGGACCGCACGTACACCTACGAGGGGCTCCACCGCGAGGTCAACGAGTTCGCGGCGGCCCTGCGGGACATCGGCGTCGAGGAGGACGACGTGGTCACGATGTACATGCCGATGATCCCGGAGCTGCCGATCGCGATGCTGGCGTGTGCGCGGATCGGCGCACCGCACAGCGTCGTCTTCGCCGGGTTCTCCGCGGAGGCGCTCGCGACGCGGATGAACTCCGCGGACTCGGAGTACCTCGTCACCTGCGACGGCTACTACCGGCGCGGCGACCCCCTCGACCACCTCGAGAAGGCCAACGAGGGCCTCGCGAACGTCGACCACGGGACGACGACCGTCGTCGTCGACCGGCTCGGCTCGAACGGTGACGACTTCGGCCACGATCTCGGCGACGACCAGCTCGACTACGGCGACCTCGTCGAGGAGCACGCCGGCGCCGAGGTCGACCCTGTCACGCGGGACGCCGAGGACATGCTCTTTCTGATGTACACGTCCGGGACCACCGGGAAACCCAAGGGCGTGAAACACACCACGGGCGGGTACCTCTCGTGGGCCTCGTGGACCTCGCAGGCGGTCCTCGACGTCAAACCGGAGGACACCTACTTCTGTTCGGCCGACATCGGCTGGATCACGGGCCACTCCTACATCGTCTACGGGCCGCTCGCGCTCGGAACGACGACGATGATGTACGAGGGGACGCCCGATCACCCCGACCGTGACCGCCTCTGGGAGATAATCGAGGAGCACGAGGCGACCCAGCTGTACACCGCGCCGACAGCGATCCGGGCGTTCATGAAGTGGGGCGAGGAGTACCCCGCCTCCCACGACCTCTCGAGCCTCCGCCTGCTCGGAACCGTCGGCGAGCCGATCAACCCGCGCGCCTGGAAGTGGTACTACAAGCACATCGGCGACGAGGAGTGCCCCGTCGTCGACACGTGGTGGCAGACCGAGACGGGCGGGATGATGATCACTACCCTTCCCGGCATCAAGGACATGAAGCCGGGGTCCGCCGGGCCGCCGCTACCGGGACTCGACGTGGAGATCCTCGACACGAGGGGCGAGGAGATCGAGCCCGGACAGGCCGGCTACCTCACGGTTCAGAAGCCGTGGCCGGGGATGCTCCGGACGCTGTACAAGAACGACGAGCGGTTCATCGACGAGTACTGGGCGGAGTACTCCGACACGGACTCGAGCGACCCCGACGACTGGGTGTACTTCCCCGAGGACGGCGCGAAGATCGACGAGGACGGCTACATCACCGTGCTCGGCCGCGTCGACGACGTGATCAACGTCTCGGGCCACCGGCTCGGCACGATGGAGATCGAGTCGGCGATCGTCGGCGTCGAGGGGGTCGCCGAGGCCGCCGTCGTCGGCGGGAACCACGACATCAAAGGCGAGGCCGTCTACGCGTACGTGATCACGGAGGACGGCTACGAGGGGAACGACGAGCTCCGCGAGCGGATCGTCGCGGGCGTCGAGGACGCGATCGGTCCGATCGCCCGCCCCGAGCGGGTCGTCTTCAGCCCCGACCTCCCGAAGACCCGGTCGGGCAAGATCATGCGCCGACTGCTCGAGAACATCGCCGACGGCGAAGAGATCGGCAACACCAGCACGCTTCGTAACCCGGAGATCGTCGCGGAGATCCAAGCCAAGGCGAACGACGACTGACTCGCGTTCGTCCGGCCCGGGGCGGCCCGTGACCGACGGCCCGGGTCGGTCCGTGACTGACGGCCCACGTCGGCGATCCACGGACGACGCGTACTCTCCGTTCAACGAGCACCGAATTATGATGACCACCCACGAAAACGCACGACCCAATCTATGACAGACAACGACACGCACGACCGGGCGAACCCCGTCGAGACCGACGGCGGCGTCGCCGCGACCGCGGCACAGGAGCACAACGACACCGACTACCTCGGAGCGGAGGTGAACATCCTGAATCCGAGCACGCAGTTCATGCGCGATCACCTGCGTATCGTCTGGACGGGATTCGCCATCTGGGTCCTCGCAGTGTGGGGACCGGTAACGCTGACGCGGCTCGCGCCCGGTCCGATGACGAGCGAGATGCCGATCCTCGCGTTCCCGCTCCACTACTTCCTCGTCGCGTTCGGCGCCCCGACCAGCGCGCTGATCCTCGCGTTCTGGTACTCGCGAAAGCGGGACGCGCTCGACGAGAAGTACGGTATCGATCACGCGTCCACCACGGAGACGGAGAGCCGTGCCGAGGTCGCGGCGGCCGACGGAGGGTCCGACGAATGACGGGGGGATCGGTCCTCTTACAGGAATCCCTCCTCCCGGAGGCCCTCGACATCTCGTTCAAGCTGGTGCCGTCGCTCCTCGTGCTCGCGATGTTGGGGCTGTTCCTCACGATCGGCTTCGTCTTCCGTGTAGCTGATACCGACGACATGTGGGTCGCCGGCCGGTCCATCGGGAACGTCGAGAACGGGATGGCGATCGGGGCGAACTGGATGTCGGCCGCCTCGTACCTCGGCATGGCGGCGTCGATCGCGTTAGCGGGGTTCTACGGCCTCGTGTTCGTCGTCGGCTGGACGACGGGGTATTTCATCCTGCTCATCTTCCTCGCTGCACAGTTGCGCCGGTTCGGGAAGTACACGGCGCCGGACTTCGTCGGTGACCGGTTCAACTCCGACACCGCGCGCGCCATCGCGGCGGTGACGACGTTCCTCATCGGCTTCGTCTACGCCATCGGACAGGCGAAGGGGATGGCGCTCGTCGGCCTGTACATCTTCGGTGATTACGGCGGGCTCGTCCCTGGCCTGGACGGGTACCAGGTGATGGTCGTCGCGATGATGGTCGTCACCGTCGGCTACCTGACGCTGTCCGGCATGCTGGGCGCCACGAAGAACCAAGCGGTCCAGTACGTCATCCTCATCCTCGCGTTCGTCGTCGGGTTGTTCGTCGTCGGCTGGACGAACGGCTACTCCACGGTGTTGCCACAGCTCGAGTACGGAGCGCTGATCGGTCAACTCGGCAGCGAGTTCTCCGAACCGTTCGTGTCCTCGAGCTACTACCTCTGGGTCGCCACGACGTTCTCGCTCATCGTCGGTACCTGCGGGCTGCCGCACGTGCTCGTCCGGTTCTACACGGTCGAAAGCGAGCGGACGGCACGCTGGTCGACCGTGTGGGGGCTCTTTTTCATCTGTATCCTGTACTGGAGCGCGCCGGCCTTCGCGGCGTTCGGGACCGATCTCTACTCGCAGAACGTCAACCCGACGTACGGCGACCCCGGGATGGCCAGCGCGGCCAGCGAGGTCATCGTCGTGCTGGCGGCACAGCTGTCGGGGCTCCCGGACTGGTTCGTCGGCATCGTCGCGGCCGGCGGTATCGCCGCGGCCATCGCGACGGTCGCCGGGCTGTTCATCGCCGGCTCGTCGGCCATCAGCCACGACATCTACACGAACATCGTCAACGAGGACGCGACACAGCGCCAGCAGATCCTCGTCGGCCGTCTCTCGATCGTCGCGCTCGGTGCGTTGACCACGCTGGCCGCACTCAATCCCGCGTCGTCGATCGCCGCGCTCGTGGGATACGCGTTCTCGCTCGCCGGCTCCGTCCTGTTCCCGATGTTCTTCCTCGGAATGTGGTGGGAGAACGCCAACCGACAGGGGGCGCTCGCCGGCATGACGACCGGGTTGACTCTCTGGTCTATCCCGATGATCAACGAGATCGTCCCGACGTACATCGGGTCGCTCGAGGCACCGCTGTCGGCGGGGCTGGCCCAGTGGATGCCCGCCATCGGCTCGGCGCTCATCACCCTCCCGGTCGTGTTCGCGGTCACCATCGTCGTCTCGGTGACGACCGACGAGCCGTCGATCGAAACGAAGCGGATCGTCCGACAGTGTCACAGCCCCGAGCCGATGGGGCAACAGGAGACCGCCGAAGACGTCGTCGCCGACGGCGGCGAGGAGCTGGCGACCGATGGTGGCTGTGCAGCCGACGCAGTCACGGAGGAGTGATCCATGTACGAACGAATACTCGTTCCCACGGACGGAAGCGACGTCGCGGAGGCGGCCGTCGACCACGCGCTCGACCTCGCGGAGAAGTACGACGCCGAGGTCCACGCGCTGTACGTCGTCGACATCGACTCCGTGAACTTCAGCCTCGGCACCGAACAGGTCGACCGGCTCAAACAGGGCCGGTTCGACGAGATGGAGGAGCTGAAAGAGCGGGCTGACGAGGCGACCGGCGTGGTCGCCGGGCACGGAGCCGACCGCGACGTTAGGGTCGTCGAACACGTCTCGGGCGGCCGGCCGCACAAAGTGATCGCCGACTACGCCGAGGACCACGGGATGGACCTCATCGTGATGGGGAGCCACGGTCGTGCCGGCGTCCGGCGTGCGCTCCTCGGGAGCGTCACGGAGCGCACGCTACGCTCGACGCACGTCCCCGTCCTCGTCGTCGACTACGCCGAGGAGGACTGAACCGCGCACTCGGCGGGAGTTCAGTCCCGAATCCGGGTATCGCCCCGTCTCACGTGTCGAACGCTGTCGCTCCCGGAACACCGATGTGGTCCGACCGACACGATCACCCATGACCGAGACCGAACCGACCGACGAACCGGACGAGGGGTCCGTCGTCGACCGCGTCCGATCGCACGTCAGCGAGAACCGGAGCGGCATGGTCTACGACCTCGTGTTCGCGGTGGTGTGGGTGACGCTCGTGTCCCTCCTCTACGATGTCGCGTTCGCGAGCACCCCGCAGTGGGTACTGTACATGTTCCTCGTCGCCGGGATCCCGGCGTACTTCGGCTTCGTCGTCTCGCTTGAGATGGCGAAGGCGCGACGGTAGCGCGCGCGTCCGGTTCAAGCCGCGTGGCGGATTTACCGCCCACCCGGACGGGTTCGAGGCCGAGTTCACGGACAAACCCCACCCTCAAAACGCCGAAGGCGTTTAGGGTGGGGTAGTTGACTCGTCGAGCGTCTCGGCAGACGCGTCGGAGCTCCCTTCCTCGTCCCCGGTCGCGACGGCGGCGTCCGCGTCCGGGTCGACCACGGCGTCCTCGGACTCGTCGATGACCCCCTCCGTCCACGTCCCGCGCAGGAACCACGCCGTGCCGAGGAAGAACGAGACGACCGCCGCCGTCGTGTACGCCCACCAGAGCCCCTCTACGCCCCATCCGAGTCCGGTGTAACCGATGTCGACGGCGGGAAGGGTCACGGGGCCGACGGCGAACCCGCCGAGGGTGACGCTCACGGCTCCGAACGCGAGCAGGGCCGCGACCGGGATACGGAAGATCCACCGCGAGAGTAGCGACAGCGCCATCGCCGCCTTCGTGTGACCCGCCCCACGGAACGCGCCCTGGATCACCATGAGGCCGCCGAAGAACGCCCACGAGAGCGCGACGATCCGGAGGAAGCCGATCCCCTCGGCGATCGTCGCCGGGTCGTCGACGAAGACGCCCATCGCGACCCCCGGGAAGGTCCAGACGAGCCCGCCGGCGACCGCGAGCAGTCCCATCGTGCCCGCGGTGGCAGCGCGCGTGACGGCGACGGCGCGGTCGGGCGTCCGCGCGCCAAGGTTCTGTCCCACGCCGGTCGCCGTAGCTTGGCCGACCGCGCCGGCGACGCCCCACGAGATCGACATCAGCCGGACGCCGATGCCGTAGGCGGCCGTGGCGGCCGGGCCGAACCGCGCGACGAGCGCGGCCATCGCGACCGCCGCGAACGACCGGGCCCACCCGTCGAGCGTCCCCGGGTAGCCCACGTCGATCAGCTTCCGAAGGATCGCCGGGTTCGGCCGGAGGTCGCGGACGTACAGCTTCACGCCCCAGTCGCCCCGGAGCAGGATCCAGACCCCGACCGCGGTCGCGAACAGGCGGGCGAGGAACGTCGCGATCGCGGCCCCCCGCGTCCCGAGCGCCGGGACCGGTCCCCACCCGAGGATGAAGACGGGGTCGATGACGATGTTGATCGCGGCGGAGATGGCGACGAGCCACATCGCGGTCCTCGTGTCGCCCGCGCCCTGGAGCGAGGCACGGAACGCGAAGAAGAGGAAGGTGAGCGGCAGGGTGAGGAAGATCACCTCGATGTACGCGAGCGACTCCGTGAACACCGCGTCGCGCGCGCCGATCCAGTAGAGCAGCCAGTGGCGTGTCGCGAAGCCGACGGCCGCGAGGACGACGGAGACGACGACCGCGAGCAGTACCGTCTGGGCGACCACCTCGTCGGCCCGGCGGTCCTCGCCCGCACCGACGTACTGGGAGACCAGGGCGATCGTCGCGGCGGTGAGTCCCATCGCGGTGGAGACGAACAGCCACGACAGCGGGAACATGAGCGAGACGGCGGCGACGGCGTCGGTGCTCACGCGCCCTACCCAGAACATGTCCGCGAGGTTGTACAGCGTCTGGAGGAGGTTGCCGAGCACGAGCGGCCACGCGAGGTCGAACAGCTTCGGGGAGATGGCTCCCGTCGTCATATCGACCCGGGCGTCGTCGTTTCCCACGGGGAGGTCTGCCCGGGTAGTGGGTCGCACCCGACCTAACGTTTCGGGAGCCGGCGGGACCGGAGGGGATCGGCGGACCGGGGTGGATCGGTGGACCGGACCGCACACGGGAAGCGGGGACGACGGAGCCATCGAGCGCTTCATCGACGGCGACACGTCGCAACTGTCTCATGGTTCGAACGGATAGGGCCGAGCATGTCATCGGAAACCGTGCCGGACGTGTTCCTCGTCCACTCCGGCATGGAGATCGGCTACGCGAACCCCGCGTTCCACACGCTCGTCGGGGTCGACTCCGAGGAGCAACTCGTCGGTACCGCGCTCACGGACTTCGTCACGTCCGACTACCACGCACCGCTTCGGGAGCACGTGGGACGCATCGAGGACGGCGAGGCACCGACCCTCGGATTTACGGTCGAGTTCCGGACGTCCACCGAGCACCCGCAACGCGCGATCCTGGTGAGTTCGTCGATCGAATGGGAGGGCACGGAACGGGTCCACACGTCGGTGCTCCCGATCGCCGGGAGGGACCCGAACGGCCGCCGGTTGCTCTACGACCGAGCGATGGACGAAGCGCCGATCGGTATCACGATCGCGGACCCCTCTCAGCCGGGCAACCCGCTCGTGTACGTCAACGACGGCTTCGTCGAACTCACCGGCTATCCGCGCGAGGAGACCCTGGGCCGGAACTGTCGGTTCCTCCAGGGAGAAGACACACGCGAGGAGCCAGTGGCACGGATGCGGGAGGCGATCGACGCCGAAGAGCCCGTCGCCGTCGAGTTACGGAACTACCGGCGGGACGGATCGATGTTCTGGAACCGCGTCACGGTCGTCCCGATCCGGAACGAGTCCGGCGCGGTCACGAACTGGCTCGGCTATCACCACGACGTTACCGCCGAGAAACGGTACGAACAGGACCTCTCGCTTTTCAAGCGACAGGCCGAAGCGACGGACAAAGCCGTTCTGATCACCGACCCCGAGGGAACGATCGAATACGTCAATCCCGCCTTCGAACGGCTGACCGGATACACGGCCGTCGAGGCGACGGGACGCGACCCCTCGATCCTCAACTCCGACCAGCAGGACGAGGAGTTCTACACGGAGCTGTGGGAGCAGATCACGGCCGGTGAGGTCTGGGAAGCGGAACTGACGAACCGGAGTAAACACGGCGAACTCTTCGAAGTCGAACAGAAGATCGTCCCCGTGACGGACGAAAACGGCGAGATAACGCACTTCGTCGGGATCGAACAAGACGTCACCGACCGGATGCTCACGACTCAAACGCTGGACGTCCTCAATCGCGTCCTGCGGCACAACCTACGGAACTCTCTCAACGTGATCGACGGGTACGCGGACCTGCTGGAGGACGAGGAGTTGGACCGCGAGGCTCGCCGGACGGCGATCGCTGCGATCCGAGAGCAGGCCGAATCGATGACGACCATCGCCGAGAAGACCGCGGAGATCCGCGACGTCTGGGATCGAAGCGACGCCGATCGGGGGTGGGGCCGCCTCGACGTCGAGTCCCTCGTCGAAACGTATCGGCGGCAGTATCCGGACGCGGAGGTCACCGGGACGATCGAAGGCGGGGAGATCCGGGTTCGAAACGTAGAGCTGTTCAAGAAGGCCATCGACGAGGCGGTCGAGAACGCGATCGACCACAACGATCGCTCGCCACCCGAAGTCGCGATCGCGGTCCGCCGGGAGCCGGACGCCAACCAACTGCGGATAACGGTCGCCGACAACGGTCCAGGGATCCCGGAGCTCGAACGGCAGGCGATCGAGTCGGGCGAGGAGACGGCGTTGAGTCACGGGCTCGGCATCGACCTGTGGGTGATGAAGTGGGTCTCCACGATGCTCGGAGGGGAGTTGACCTTCTCGGACAACGAGCCACGGGGGAGCGTGGTGACCTTCTTGCTACCGATCGGCGGCCGAACCGGCACGTAGCGGCTCGAGTGGTGACCTCGCTGTCCCGTGGATGGACGCCTCGTCGGTCTCCCGGAGACGGGTGCCGCGACCGCAAGGACGACGACCCGCCCCGGCGTCGGGGTCGACATGGACGACCGGGAACACGCGAGCGGCGGAGCACGCACCGACGGCGGAGGAGGAACCGACGACGCGGTCGCGGCGACGATAACCGAGCGGGCCGACGCGTACCGCGACCGGCTCTTCGACCTCCTCGCCCAGCCGAGCGTCTCGACGACGGGGGAGGGGATGGACGTGGCCCCCGGGCTCGTGGTCGACGTCCTCGCGGACGCCGGGCTCGACGCCGAGCGGATCGAGACCGAGCGGTACCCGCTGGTGTACGCGGAGCGCGGTCCCGTGGGCGGAGCGGGCGACGTTGCCGGGGCCGGAGACGACGCGCCGACCGTCCTGTTTTACGGCCACTACGACGTCCAGCCGCCGGGCGACGTCGACGCGTGGGAGTCGCCGGCGTTCGAGCCGACGGTCCGCGACGGCTCCATCTACGCCCGGGGGGCGGGCGACAACAAGGGCCAGTTCGCGGCCCACGCGTTCGCGGTCGACGCCCTGCTCTCAGCCGACGCGTTCCCGGACGTGACGGTGAAACTCCTGGTCGAGGGCGGCGAGGAGAGCGGCAGTGCGGGCCTCCGCGAGTACCTCCGGAGCCAGCCCGACGCGCTCGCCGACGTCGACCTCGTGTACGTCGCCGACGGGCCCCGACACGCGGTGGCGGGCGAGAACGGCGTCCGCGCGGGCGTGCCGACGCTGATGTACGGCAACCGCGGGGTCCTCTCGGTCCAGGTCGACCTCCGGACCGCGAACACGGACCTCCACTCGGGCAACTTCGGCGGCCCGATCCCGGGCGCGACGAACCGCCTCGTCGAACTCCTCGCGTCGATGCGGGCGGACGACGGCGACGGGGTCGCCGTCGACGGCTTCCACGACGGAACCGCGATCACCGACGCGGACCGCGAGCTCGTCGCAGCGATCCCCGACGACAGCGACGCGATCCGGCGCGAGCTCGACGTCGACCGGCTCGCCACCGCGGACCCCTACTACGAGCGACTCCTGACCCGGCCGACGATGACGATCAACGGGCTCTCCGGCGGCTATCAGGGCGAAGGGATGAAGACGGTCCTCCCGGCGAGGGCGTCGGCGAAGCTCGACTTCCGGCTCGTCCCGAACCAGGACCCGGACGCCGTCTTCGAGGCCGTTCGGAGCCACCTCCGCGAGCGTGAGCCGCGGGTCGAGGTGGCCAAACACGGCACCTTCCCGCCGATGAAGACGCCGGTGGACACGCCGATGGCCGTGCCGGTTCGGGAGTCGTTGGCGACGGTGTGGGACGAGGACGTGGTCGAACTGCCCGTGCTCGGCGGGAGCCTGCCGGCCGCCTACTTCCGCGAGGTGGAGGCGCTCGCGGACGTGCCCGTCCTCGTCGTCCCGTACGCCAACCACGACCAGGGGAACCACTCGCCGAACGAGCATCTCGACGTCGACTGCTTCGAGAACGGGATCCGGACGAGCGCGAGGGTTATCCGGTCGCTCGGCTCGCACTGACCCTCGGCTCGCACTGACCCCTACGCCACGCGGTTCTCGATCGTCCCGTAGTCGCCGGTCTCGGCGGCTCGTTCGAGGTTGGCTGCCACGATCTCCGCGAGCCGGGCGTAGTACTCGGGCGTGTGGCCGGCGTTGTGGGGCGTGATAGACACGTTGTCGAACCCCCACAGGTCGTGGTCTGGGGGGAGCGGTTCGGGGTCGGTGACGTCGAGTGCGGCCCCTCGGAGGCGGTTCGTCTGGACGGCTGACACCAGCGCGTCGGTGTCGACGATCGGACCGCGACCGACGTTCACGAGCACCGCGTCCGACGGGAGCGTCTCGAACTCCGCCTCGCCGACCAACCCCCTCGTCTCCGCCGTGAGCGGGGAGGCGATCACGAGGTAGTCGGTCCGTGAGAGCGCCTCGTGGAACGCGTCGTGGTCGAGCCCGATCACCTCGTCGGTCGGGCCGCCCTTGTCGGGGGTGTACCGGACGCCGATCGTCTCCACGCCGAACGGGGGCAACCGCCGGGCGACCTCCCGGCCGATCGCGCCGAGTCCGACGATCGTCACCGTGTCCCCCTTCAGCTCCCGCGACTGGTGGTGCCGCCACTCCCGTCCCTCGTGCTGCCGCCACGAGCGGTGGAAGTCGCGGGTGAAGACCAGGAGCTGTCCGAGGACGTACTCGGCGATGTTCGGGCCGTGGACGCCCGACCCGTTCGAGACGACGACGCCGCGGTCGGCGAGCGCCTCGAGCGGGAGGTGACCGGTTCCGGCGGAGGCACACGCGAAGTACTCCATCGCGTCCGCGGCCTCCAGGACCGCCGGCGGGAGCCGGTGGCCGGTCACCACCGGGGCCCGCTCAACGAGGTCCCGCTCTTCGGCCGGCGTCGCCGCCCGCGCCACCGTCCAGTCGGGGAGCCGCTTCCGCAACTCGCGTGCGTACTCCTCGGTGTCCATCCCGTGGGCGCTTCGTCGAAGCACGACCACGTCGGGGGCGTCGGTCATCGGAACTCACCACGAACGTCCGGGTCGGGTCCGGTCATGGCACCGAATGCGGGGCGTCGGGAATAACCGTTGTGTCGGCGGCGATTCATTTCTCGACGCGCGTGGACGCGGTCGCAGTGTCGCGGATGTACTCCCAGTCGTAGGTGACGCCCAGCCCGTCGCCGTCAGGAACCGGATACCGGCCGTCCTCCGCGGCGTCGAGTGTGTCCGTGTACGAGTCGTACACCGGCGGTTCGGAGTGTGGCGTCGGACACTCCGGGGCGACGAGGCCGAGTTCGTAGTAGTTCGTGTTCCGCGTGGCCGCCATACAGTGTCTCGACGCCGGGGACGCGAGGTGGTACTCGACGTCGAGGCCGAACCCCTCCGCGACGTGGGCGATCTTCATCGCCCCGGTGATCCCGCCGTCCAGGTCCGGGTCCGCGCGGACGAAGTCGGTGGCGTCGTTCGCGATGGCGTCGGCGTGCGGTTCGAGCCACCTCGTCTGTTCGGTCAAGAGTAACGGGGTGTCGAGCCGGTCGGCGAGCCGACGGTGAGCGTGTTGTGACTTCGACCCGTCGCGGTACGGGTCCTCGTACCAGTAGTAGCCGCCCCGGTCGAGTTCGCGACCGACCGCGAGCGCGTCGCCGTACGTCTCGTACTCGCACACGGGGTCGTGCATGAGGTCCATCTCGTCACCGACCCGCTCCGCGACGGCCCGAACCGTCTCGATCTCCCGCTCGATGTCGACTTCCTCGAACCCCCGCCACGTGTGGAGCTTGTACGCCGGGAACCCTCGGTCCCTCACGTCGGCCGCGAAGTCCGCGTAGGCGGTCGGCGTGTCCAGCCCCCCGTCCTCACTGCCCGCGTGCGTCGAGACGTAGGCCGGGAGCCGGGTGCGGTACGTTCCGAGCAGTTCGTGAACCGGGGCCCCGTGGTGCTTGCCGGCGAGGTCCCACAGCGCGATGTCGATCGGGCCGATGCCCGTCCCGTCGAACTTCCGGAGGGTCCGTTTCAGCACGTCCCAGATCCGCTCGCGCTCCAGCGCGTCCCGGCCGAGGAGCGTCCCCGCGCTGCTCCGGACCTGCGCCATTCCGGGCGCGGTTCCGCCGACGTACTCCCCGGTGACGCCCGCGTCGGTCTCGATACGGATCGCGTGCGTGGTCAGGTCGGTCCGCGCGCCGGGCTGGTACTGGAGGCCGGTTCCGAGCGGGTTCGGCGTGACGTGGTCGGCCGGGTACTCGAACGTGACGGTTTCGACCGCCGTGATAGTCGGTCCCATACTGGGACGAGACGGAACCGGAGTATAAACCCGCGCTCGTACCGGAGGACGGGGTCGGGTGTACACAACACTTATATTCCCGTTACGAGTGGGTTCGGGTGCGATGGCGACAGGTAAGGTCGACTTCTTCAACGACACCGGCGGTTACGGATTCATCGAGACTGACGACGCTGACGAGGACGTGTTCTTCCACATGGAGGACGTCGGCGGCCCGGACCTCGAGGAAGGCCAGGAGGTAGAGTTCGAGATCGAGGAGGCGGAGAAGGGTCCGCGCGCGAAGAACCTCACTCGACTGTAACCGACGGTTCGAGGACCGTCCGGACAGCTCCCGAAACGTGTCCCGCGTATATTACACCCGCCAGCGACCGCGCCGGGTGAGGTCCGCTCACGAACCGTCCCTCTCGCCGAACGGGAACGTCACGCCGGTCGCCTCGACCGAGTACTCCCAGAGCCTGCGGGCGTCCACGCGGTCGTAGGAAGCGTCGTTCGACCGGCCGACCGTCGGATGTCCGCGCATGTTCAAGAACCCGCCCGGTTCGACGTACGCGCCGCCGCCCACGTCGGCGGTCACAGCGTACAGCATCGGCTCCGCGCCGACCGCGGCGTCCTGGCCGAAGAGCGCGTTCGCGACGCGCATCCCGACTTTCCACAGGGGATTGCCGCTCTCGCGTGCGGTCCGTAGCTGGAGGTTCGTGTCCGCGTATCCCGGGTGGCAGGCGACGCTCCGAACGCCGAGGTCCTCGCCCGTGGACTCGGCGGTTTCGATCCGGCGCTGGAGTTCGTAGGCGAAGAGGAGGTTCGCGAGCTTGCTCCTGCCGTACGCCCTCCACTTGCCGTACGACTCCTCCCAGTTGAGATCGGAGAAGTCCATCTCGCCCTGCTCGTGCGCGCCCGACGACTGCGTGACGACGCGGGAGGTCCCACGAACCCCGTCGGCTGTGGACAGGAGGTCGAACAGCCGGCCGGTCAGCGCGAAGTGGCCGAGGTGGTTGACGCCGAACTGCGTCTCGAACCCGTCCGCGGTCTCGCTCCGCGGGACCGCCATGACGCCCGCGTTGTTACAGAGGACGTCGACCGCGTCGTACGCTCCCCGCACTCCCTCGGCGAACGCCTCCACCGAGTCGAGCGAGGCGAGGTCGCACTCGCGGACGTCGAGGTCGCCGTCGACTTCGCCCCCGGAGTCGGCGCGTATCTCGCGGACCGCCCGCTCGCCGCGTTCGACGCTCCGGCACGCCATCACGACGGTCGCGCCCCTGCTCGCGAACGCGCGGGTACCCTCGAATCCGAGCCCGCTGTTGGCCCCGGTCACCACGACCGTCTTCCCCTCGAGGTCGGGCATCTCAGCGGGAGTCCAGTCGGTCATATCCGATCGGAGTGGCGCCGGAAGGAGAAAGCTGTCGCCGGAGCGGTCGCCGGCTGGAGGGCGGTCGCCGGCTGGAGGGCGGTCGCCACCGAACCGGATCGGACCTCCTCGACGTCTCAGACCTCCTCGAAGTCCTCAATGGCCACGACGATCGAATCCCTCGACGGGACGTCGCGGACGCTGTAGCCGGTCGGATGGTGCGTGTCCTCGTACGGATACACCGCCGGTTGCGGGATCTCGTACTCCTCGGTTCCCGTGTGCCCCTTGAGGAACTCTTCGGTGATCATCGGCTCGACGAACGCCAGTTGCGGGTTCGACCCGAGCTCGTCCCCGTGGTCGTCGACGCCGACGAACCCCTGGATGAGCGTGTTCGAGAACGCGTCCGGATCGCCCGACTCGCCGGGTGCGCCGGGGAGTTCGGGCGCGTCGATCGGTGCCGTGTGCTCTCCCATGTCGGTGATGTACCGCTCCTCGGCCGCCACCGGCGGGGAGCGGGCGTAGCCCGCCGGGATCTGTGACTCCTCCAGCGCCGAGTCGATCGCGATCGGCACGCCGTCGTCGTTCCGATCGGTTATCTCGTCGTACGGGGGGAGTTGCGGGCCCTCGATGGCGTCGACCGTCTCCGTCTCGAGCGTGTTGAAGTGGATGTCGAAGTGCGGTTTCTCCCACGCCCCCACCCCGCCGGGGTGCCCGCCCGGGTTCCAGTTGAGGCCGAGGAAGGTGAACGGCGTCCCCTCGGCGTCCGGGAACGGGACGAAGAACTCGAGGGAGTTCTTGAAGTGGACCGTCAACGCCTCGCCGCTTTTACCGTACTTGTCGTCGTACGTGTCGTCGTCCTCGTCTCCGATGACGTCCCCCAACTCGTCGGCACTCGGCAACCCCTCCAGCGCCGACCGCTCGAACTCGACGCCGTGGTACTTCGGGTTCCCGGAGGGCGTCTCGGTGGTGAACGTCCGCACCTCGCCGTCCCCGAGGTCGACGCTGTCGCCGTACTCGGTGACCCCCTCGGGCGGGAACCCCTTCCCGCCGCCATCGTTTCCGCCGTCCTTCCCACCGGGGTCGTTCCCCGGCGCTCCAGCGACCATTCCCGACCCACCGACGAGGGCCGTTCCGGCGACCGCGGACCGGATGAACGCCCGTCGCCCGGTTCTCCCCCATCTATCCGACCCACCGTTCGTGCGTTCTTTTGACATGAATACTCCGTCGCGGCCCGGATACGATCGTGTATCCAGTTACCGCACAGCATACATCAGGATGTCTATAAGTTATGAATGTATCGCATAGCGTGAAAGTTAGATCCGCCAAAACGATCGTGGTGGCGTTCTCCAACGGGAACCCCGTGCTCGAGTACTGGATCGTCGGTTCTATCCGTACCCGGAAGACGATCCGGGACTCCATCGATCGAAAACGTTCGTTAAAGACTTATGTCACTCCTCGACGTATCATCGAGACGCAATGACGAAGGACATCCTGATGATCGTCGGCGACTTCGGCGAGGACTACGAGATCATGGTCCCGTTCCAGACCCTCCAGGCGGTCGGCCACCGCGTCGACGCGGTGTGCCCGGACAAGGAGGAAGGCGACACGGTCAAGACCGCGATCCACGACTTCCGCGGCGACCAGACGTACCTCGAGGAGCGCGGGCACGACTTCGCGTTGACCGCGACGATGGACGACGTCGACCCCGCCGACTACGACGCGCTCGTGGTCCCGGGGGGCCGCGCGCCCGAGTACCTCCGGACCCACGAGGAGGTGATCGAGGCGGTCCGTCACTTCTTCGAGGCGGAGAAGCCGGTTGCCGCCGTGTGCCACGGCCCGCAGATCCTCGCGGCCGCGGGCGTCCTCGACGGGTACGAGATGACCGCGTACCCGGCGGTCCGTCCCGAGGTCGAGGCCGCCGGCTGTTCGTGGGTCGACGGGGTCGTCCGCGACGGCAACCTCGTCACGGGCCAGGCGTGGCCGGACCACCCGGAGTGGCTCGCCGAGTTCATGGACCTCCTCGGCGACGAGGTCACACACGGCGACCCGATGGCGACTGCCGACGACTGACCGCCCGACACCCTCGACCGCCCGCGTTCTCCCGTCTGACGGGCCACAACTAAGACCCCTCGACACCGATATCCGATACGCATGAGTGCCCCCGACACCGACGCCGAGGAACCGCACCTGTACGTCGTCCGAAACGAGCCGAACCCCGACCGGGAGTACCACTGCGACGCGCTGGCGTCGTGGTTCCCCGACGCCACGGAGGTGGACTTCGTCGCGGGCGACCGCGTCCCGCTCGAGGAGGCCGACGGCGTCGTCCTCACCGGGAGCACCGCGGGCGTCTACGAGGCCGACGACCGCCCGTGGATCGGCGAGGCGGAGGAGCTGGTCCGCGAGCTCGTCGACCGGGGGATCCCGACGCTCGGCGTCTGTTTCGGCCACCAGGTGGTGAACTCGGCGCTCGGCGGGACCGTCGAGAAGGTCGGGACGACCCACGCGCTCGTCGAGGCCGACCTCGGCGACGACCCGATCTTCGACGGGGTCGCCCCGGTCGTCGTCGCCCTCCACGGCGACGCGGTCACCGAACTCGGCGACGGGTTGGAGGTCATCGCCTCGGCCGACCACGCCCGGATATTCGGCACCCGCCACCGGAGCGCGCCGCTGTGGACCGTCCAGTTCCATCCCGAGATCGAGGCCGAACACCGCGAGGCGATCCGCGAGGGCGGCGGCTGGGACGAACGGGGGTTCTCCTTCGCGGACGTCACGCCGGGTCGGGTGTTCGAGAACTTCGAACAGCTCGTCGCGGAACGGATGGCCACCCGGGGGTCCAGGTCGACCGAGGCCGTCGGGACGGCGGAATAGGTCGGGACAACGGAAACGGCGGAATTGGTCGGACGGTGACCGCGGAGTAGGTCGGCGGTATCAGGAGAGGAAGCGGTCGCTGACGTCCTCGTCGGGCACCATACACTGGTCTTTTCGCCCGAACCAGTCGTACCGGTTGTCCGCGACGAACTCGTACAGTCGGTCACGGACCCGCCGGGGGAGCGCCCGCCCGACCCTCGCGATCCGGTAGGGCCAGCCGAGTAGCTCCGCGATCCGGATCACTGCGCCCGACTTGGTGTAGGTCCGATCGCCCTCGACGAGGACGAACGAGTCGAACTCCTCGGTCGGGAAGTCGTGTCGCTCCAACAGCGCCTGGCCGGCCGGCGACTGTAACGCGGCGTACTTGAGCCGTCCCTCCGGGTCGCGCGGGATCAGGAACTGGATGACCCCGTTACAGAGGTTACACACCCCGTCGAAGAGGACGACCGGGCTCTCGGGCGGGTCCGCGGGGTCACCCGTAGGCTCCTCGAGGTCATCCGCAGGCTCCTCGGGGCCACCCGTAGGCTCCTCGGGTCCCGTCGCCGTCCCGGACACCATCTCAGCTCACCCCCACGACCCGCCGGCGACGCGGGACCGTCGCGTCCCCCCCGAGTCGCCCGGTCGTCTCGCCTTCTGTGGGGTGATCGCCGGGCCGTCGCCGGCCGGTCTCCAACGAGCGGATCATACCCAGAATCGTCGGCGCGGGGGAAAATACCTTCTGGCCGTCCCGCCTCCGACGCTTCCTCACGTGGCGAACTTCCGTTCGAGGAACGTGACGAGGAGGTACGCGGCGAGCCGCTCCGTCCCCTCGGTGGCATCGTACCGCGGGGCGACCTCCATCAGGTCGACGGCCCCGACCGCGTCGTGCGCGCCGAGCACCTCCATCGTCTCCAGCGCCTCCCCGGACGTCAGCCCACCCGGACACGGCGTGCCGGTGCCGGGCGCGACCCCCGGATCGACGGCGTCGATGTCGAAGGTGACGTACACCGCGTCGGTGTCCGCTGTGGCGGCCTCGACCGCGTCGGCGACGACCGGCCCGATCCCGCGTTCCTCGACGTCGCGCATGGTGTACAGGTTCAGCCCCGTCTCCTCGGCGAACTCGAAGAAGCCGGGCGACTCGTAGCCACGGATCCCGACCTGGCTCACCGAGTCGTACTCGACGCCCGGCAGCTCCGCGATCCGGGCGGTGCTCGACCCGTGGAAGTCGGTGCCGAAGACGGGGCTCTCGGCGACCGTGTCGGTGTGGGCGTCGATCTGGACGAAGCCGACGCGGTCGTGGTCCGACCCCTCGAGGAAGCCGCGGAACGCGGGGAACGTACAGTAGTGATCGCCGCCGATCATCACTGGGAACGCCCGGGCAGCGAGCGTCGCAGTGTGGGCGGTGACGCTCTTGGCGGTCGCCTCGTGGTCCATCGGGAAGACGGGAGCGTCGCCCACGTCCGCGACGGTGAACGCGTCGAAGTCGACCCCCTCGCCGGTCCGCATGTTCGTCAGCGCGCCCTTGTACTCGGAGAGGTACGCCCACCACGCGCTCGCCTCGCGGACCGCGCCGGGACCGTACCGCGCGCCCGGCCGGTTGGAGACCGCCCCGTCGTAGGGGACGCCGAAGACCGCGACGTCGACGTCGTCGAGGTCGCCCGGATCGCGCGGTTCGCCCTTGAGGAACGTGTCGATCCCCGCGTAGGCCATCTCGACGTCCGCGCCCGGCGTCGACTCGCGGAACGCGGCCGCCCTGTTCTCCGGAGCGCCGGTCTCGGGGTCGGTCACGCTCGGACCCCCGCGGCTGCGTCGCTCGTCGTGTCGCTCCGGACGGTCTCGATCGGGTGGTGTGTCTGAGTCGTCATGTGTTGTGTATCTCGACGTATCGTGTCGGATCCTGTAACTGGCGGCTCGCGTAGGCAGTCGCGTCGTCCCCAATTAAACGTTCGCGCCGGTCGTCCGGAATGCCCCTAATCGCCGTTCATCCCTTCCTTCGTTCCTTCGCTGTCTCCCGAATTCACTTGTGGAAACACTTCGTTTCCGGAATCGTCCGAAAACTCACGCACCTGTGGGAGCCCGCTCGAGGATTTCGAAGATATCGACTGCTTTGTACTCCCGATTGCGCTGTTGGCCAGTCACCTCGACAACCAAGCCCTCTGCTTCGACTTCTTCGATCGCGTTGTAGGCAGTCTGTCGGCTCACATCGAATCGCTCCGTGATGTCGTTCGCAGTGAAGTACGGAAGCTCGAACAGATCTCGCGCGAGCTTGTGACTCGTCTTTTGACCCGGATATTGCGTTTCGTACTCTCGGCGCAGTTCGATCAGTTCGAACGTCCGCTCGTAGGAATCACGGGCTTGTTCTGTAATGCCTTCAATAAAGAACGCGATCCAGTCATACCAGTTGCCCTCCTCGCTGACCGCCCGCATCTTTTCAACGTACTCCCGCTTGTTCCGATTAAAGTAGGCGCTCGGGTAGAGGTATGGGTCGGACAGGTAGCCGGCTTCATGTAATTGTAACACGATCAAGATGCGTCCAAGGCGTCCATTGCCATCCGAACAGGGGTGAATCGTCTCGAACTGGTAGTGGGTGATCGCCAGGTCGACTAACGGGTGATACTCACCCCCCATTCGAATGTACGCTTCAAGCGATTCCATCAATCCCGAGACGCTGTCCGCTGGTGGCGGAACAAACGGTGGTTGACTTCGACGTGGTGACGGGATATGGACATCACTGTCTCGCCACTCTCCGACGATTTCGCCTTCGTTCCGAACCCCTTCGAGAAGTGTTTCGTGTAGGGATCTGAGTAGTGCTAACGAGATCGACTCGTCGCCTTTGATCGCATCAAAGCCGTCTCTGAGGGCTTGTTCGGCGTTGAGAACTTCTTGTAAGTCACGACTCACACTCCCGGCGTCACCGGACTTGCTCCGTGTGTGGTACGCGTATACCTCATCCATCTCGACGTCCGCCCCCTCAATTTCGGCAGTTTCGACGGCTTCGAGTCTGAGAAGCGACGTGTACAACACCGGCGAGAAATCGACTGTCGGACTTATTCCGTCAATGCGTCCGAGTTGAAACGTTGCGTCCGATATCGTCGATGTGAGTTCGCCATCGATCTCGATCGGGGATGAGACGGGCAATTTCTCCGGAATGTAGTAGGGGCGTGGATGGGACTGCCGATAGTGCCCCGGCGCCTCCGAAGGCAGATCTCGAGTTCTCATTTTGAATTAGATCGTGTGTGACGCATCTTAATCATATTGGATATAAACTAGTTTGAATAGTGGGGTCGGACGCGACGCTGTGTATACCTACTGCCGTCGATCTTGGACGCGAGAACGTCGTGAACTGTTGCGGTGGTCAAGCCCCGAGGCAGCTCACCGGACTTCGATTTCGTTACTCCCGAAGCGCGACCGTCTCCGGCTCGAACCCCTCGTCGTCTCCCCGCCAGCGCCAGGACCCGACGAACGGGTGACCGTCCAGCGCGCAGATGACGTACGAGCGGTCCGTCCACGTCGCGCGGTCGACGTCGGTCTCGCTCGGTCGCGCCGGTCCCCCGGGGTGTGAGTGATAGAAGCCGACGACCTCGAGGCTATCGTCCTCGACCGACTCGACGACCGCGAACAGCTCCTCCGGGTCGATCCGGTAACGCGTCTCCGGGCGCTCGGCGACGTTGTCGGTCGGGCGCGCCTCGACGACGACGTCGTGGTCCCGATCGGCGGCTCCGTCCACGGGCGTTCCCGCCAACACGCCGCACACCTCGGCCGGGTCACCGCCACGGGCGTGGTCGACCACGGCGTCGTAGGCAGGGCGGGTGAACTCGATCACGGCCGTGATCACGCTGTAGGGACGCATAAACCTCTCCGCCGGGTCCGGCGGATGGGGGTCGGATCGATCGGTCTCTACTTTCACCTCGCTGCCGGTTCGTTTTTATTCCCCTCGGCGAAAGGTACGCTCACCGAATGACGTCCTTCCAGTCGAGCCTCGGCGAGGACGAGGGGATCGCGGAGGAGTTGGCCGAGAGCCAGCGCGAGATCTCCATCGCCGAGTTCTTCGAGAAGAACAAACACATGCTCGGGTTCGACTCGGGCGCTCGCGGGCTCGTCACCGCCGTCAAGGAGGCGGTCGACAACGCCCTCGACGCGACCGAGGAGGCCGGGATCCTCCCCGACATCTACGTCGAGATCACTGAGGTCGGCGACTACTACCGGCTCGTGATCGAGGACAACGGGCCGGGGATCACCAAAGAGCAGCTCCCGAAAGTGTTCGGAAAGCTTCTGTATGGTAGTCGGTTTCATGCCAGAGTGCAGTCACGTGGCCAGCAAGGTATCGGCATCTCGGCGGCCGTCCTGTACTCTCAGTTGACTTCCGGCCAGCCGGCGAGGATCACCTCGCGTCCGAAGGGGCAGTCGGACGCGCAGTACTTCGAGCTGATCATCGACACCGACACCAACGAACCGGAGATCAGCGTCGACGAGACCACCACCTGGGACCGCCCGCACGGCACCCGGATCGAGTTGGAGATGGAGGCGAACATGCGGGCGCGCTCCCAGCTCCACGACTACGTGAAACACACCGCCGTCGTCAACCCGCACGCCCGGATCGAGTTGCGGGAGCCCGGCCTCGAGGGGCCGATGAAGTTCGAGCGCGCGACCGACGAGCTACCGGCGGAGACGACGGAGATCCGGCCGCACCCGCACGGCGTCGAGCTGGGCGCGCTGATCAAGATGCTGGAGGCGACGGAGTCCTACTCGATCTCGGGGTTCCTCCAGGAGGAGTTCACGCGCGTCGGCAAGAAGACCGCCGACAACGTGATCGACGAGTTCCGCGACGTGTACTACGGGCGCGAACTGTCGTGGTCGCCGCCGCGCGCACACGACGACCGCGACGTCGCGGACGCGGTCGCGGACGCGGTCGCCAACAAGGGCGCGACGGCGACGGCCGCCTTTTCCGAGGGGATCGCGGAGACGGTCGCCGGGGGCGACCGGCTCTCGCGGTCCGAACTCGCGAGCATCGTCGACGACGTCGCGGAGACGGTCGCTGGCGACACGGGGAAGACGTTCGGCAGGACCGTCCGCGGCAACGCGGTCGACGCCGCATGGCGGGCGATCACCGGGGTCGGCGGCGACGGCGACGGAACCGGCGAAACGGGCGACGACGAGGACTCCGCGGGGAGTGATCCGGGCGAGCCGCCGCTCGTCCCCGACGTCTACGCCCTGGTCGACGACGCCACGTCGACGCGGAAGGACGACGCCGTGGTGCGGGCGATGGCCGAGGCGCTCGCGCGTCGGTTCGAGGACCTCGACGGCGACGCGTTCCGGATCACCCGCGACGACCTCGAGCGGCTCGTCGCGGACGCGGCGAGCTTCGTCGCCGAACAGCACGACGCGACGTTCGGCGAGACCGCCCGCGGGAACGTCGTCGACGCGGTCTGGTCGCGGGCGCGGACCGTCCCGGACGACCCGCCGAAGGTGCGGGACGTGGCGGGCGACCGCGACACCGCGGCCGACCTGCTGGAGGCGATGCGGGCGACCGACATCCTCGCGCCGCCGACGGACTGTCTCGCGCCGATCACGGCCGAACTGGTTGAGGCCGGGCTCCGAAAGGAGTACGACGCCGACTTCTACGCGGCCGCGACGCGGGACGCGGAGGTCCACGGGGGCGACCCGTTCATCGTCGAGGCCGGGATCGCCTACGGGGGAGCGATCCCCGCGGAGGGCTCCGTCGAACTGCTCCGGTTCGCGAACCGCGTCCCGCTCGTCTACCAGCGCGGGGCGTGTGCGACCACCGACGTGATCAAGTCGATCGGCTGGCGCAACTACGGGCTCGACCAGCCCGGCGGATCGGGGATGCCGAACGGCCCCGCGGTGATATCGATCCACGTCGCGTCGACGAACGTGCCGTTCACGAGCGAGTCGAAGGACGCGCTCGCGAACGTCCCCGCGATCGAAGACGAGATCGAACTCGCGGTCCGCGAGGCGGCGCGCGAGCTGAAGTCGTACCTCAACAAGCGGCGGTCGATGCAACAGCGCCGGGAGAAACAGGACGTCCTCGGTAAGATCCTCCCGGAGATGGCCGACAAGGTCTCGGAGGTGACCGGCCGGCCGCGCCCCGACATCGACGGCGCGCTGGCGCGGATCATGAACAACGTGAGCGTCGAGCGCGAACGCGACGACGGGACGGTCCGGCTCGTCGTCGAGAACCACTCGGACGTGAACGAGACCCTGGAGATCACGGACATCGTCTCGGCGGAGCCCACGGACCTCTCCGATGGCACCGTCGTCGACATGGACGGCGAGTGGTTCGTCCAGTGGAAGCCCGAGGTCCCCTCGGGCGACGAGCGAGAACTGACGTACACGGTCGCCGACGACGCCGAGTTCGAGGTCAGCGTCGGCGGCGTGGAGACGGAGAAACTCACGGTGAACGCGTAAATGACGACCGAAAGCGACGCACGAGACGAGCTGATCGACCTGGCTGCGGACTTCTACGACCAGTTCGCAGCCGGGCGGATCCCGGAGTTGGAGCTCCCGACCCGGACGAAGAGCAACATCGAGTACGACACCGAAAGCGGCGTCTGGACCTACGGCGACCGCACGTCGGTCCGGAGTGCCAACTCGGTCAACGGCGCGCGGAAGCTGTTGAAGGCGGCGTTCACCATCGAGTTCCTCGCTGACCAGCTCGACGACGACCGCTCCTCGACACTGCGTGAGCTGTACTACCTCTCGGAGTCGTGGGACAACGACGAGGCGCAGTTCAACAGCCAGGACGAGTCGAACGACCTCGTCGAGGACCTCGAGATCGTCACGGGCGTCACCCGCGAGGACTTCCACATGCGCCCGGAGGAGTCCGGCGCGAAGGTGATGGGCCCGTTGCGGATCCGCGAACAGACCAACCGCGGCGACCGCGACATCCACTGCCAGCTCGACGTCGGGCAGGGCGGCTACCAGATCCCCAACAACCCCGACACCATCGAGTTCCTCGAGAACGACGCGGAGTTCGTCCTCTGCGTCGAGACCGGCGGGATGCGCGACCGGCTCGTGGAGAACGGTTTCGACGAGGAACACGACGCGCTGGTCGTCCACTTGGGCGGCCAGCCCGCCCGCGCCACGCGTCGGCTGACGAAGCGCTTCCGCGACGAGCTCGACCTCCCCGTGGTCGTCTTCACCGACGGCGACCCCTGGTCGTACCGGATCTACGGCTCCGTCGCGTACGGGTCGATCAAGTCCGCGCACCTCTCGAAGTACCTCGCGACGCCGGAGGCGCGGTTCATCGGGATCCAGCCGGCGGACATCGTCGAGTACGACCTCCCGTCGGACCCCCTCTCCGACTCCGACGTCAACGCCCTCGAGTCCGAGCTCGAGGACCCACGGTTCCAGACCGACTACTGGGAGGAACAGATCGAACTCCAGCTCGACATCGGCAAGAAGTCCGAACAGCAGTCGCTCGCGAGCCGCGGGCTCGACTTCGTCACCGACACCTACCTCCCCGAGCGGCTCGACGAGATGGGCGTATTATAAGCCGCCGGGGCGGGAACGGCCGACAATGTTAGCGGGGGTCAACGTCGCGCTCGGCGTCTCGGGCAGCATCGCGGCGGTGAAGGTGGTCGAGCTCGCCCACGAACTGCGCCGCCACGGCGCGAGCGTCCGCGCGGTGATGACGCCGGCTGCGACGAACATCGTCCACCCGTGGGCGGTCGATTTCGCCACCGACGAGCCCGTCGTCACGGAGATCACCGGCAACGTCGAGCACGTCGAGCTCTGCGGTCGCGACGGCTGGGCGGACGTGCTGTTGCTCGCGCCCGCGACCGCGAACACCGCCGGGAAGGTGGCGGCTGCCGTCGACGACACGCCGGTGACCACGTGTGTGACCACGGCGCTCGGCGCGGGCGTGCCCGTCGTGATGGCGCCGGCGATGCACGAGCCGATGTACGACCACCCGGGCGTGCTCGCCGCGCTCGACACCCTCTCGTCGTGGGGCGTGACGTTCGCCGACCCGCGGATCGAGGAGGGGAAAGCCAAGATCGCCGCGGAGTCGACGATACTCACGGAGGTCGCCCGTGCGACGACGTCGGACGCGCTCTCCGGCACCCACGTCGTCGTCACGGCGGGCGCGACCAAAGAGCGGATCGACCCGATCCGAATCTTAACGAACCGGGCGTCCGGCAAGACCGGTCGCGCGATCGCCCGCGCGTGCTACGTCCGCGGGGCCGACGTGACGCTCGTCCAGGACGGTCCGGAGGTCCCCTACGCCGACGTCGTGAGGGTCGAGACCGCGGACGAGATGATCGACGCCTGTCGGGAGGCGGCAGTGACCGCGGACGCGTTGGTCTCCGCGGCGGCCATCTCCGATTTCACCGCCGACGCCGTCGACGAGAAGATCCGGTCGGGGTCGCCGCTGTCGGTCGATCTTCGGCCGACGCCGAAGCTGATCGACTCCGTCCGGGAGGCGCACCCCGACCTCCCGCTCGTCGGGTTCAAAGCGGAGACGTCGGGCGACGACACTGCGATGGTCGCGGAGGCCGAGCGGATCCGCGACCGGGTCGGGCTCGCGTTCGTCGTCGCCAACGACGCGAGCGTGATGGGCGACGACCGGACGCGCGTCCTGCTCGTCGGGGAGGCGGGGACCGAGCCCGAACCTGTCTCGGGGTCGAAGGACGCCGTCGCCGGGCGGATCGCGGACCGGCTGGCAGCGGTCCTGAAACGCGACGACTGACGGTCTCGACCACGGGTCCGACGGGGGACTCGGGCGCGATCGCTCGACCGCTCGGGATCCGGAAGCGATCGATCGGCCGACGCGACCGAAAGCGGGTCGACCGGGATACAAACTGTTTTGGGCCGGTAGGGCTACGCCTCGGGTAGACATACCCATGTGTAGCCAGACGGCCATCTCCGATGCCCCGGGAGGTGAATCGGGTGGCTGACGCCGACGAACCGGCTCCGACGCGCGGTTCGGTCGTGGTCCCCGTCGAATCGACGCCGACGCTTCGCGCGACGGTCACTCACCTCGTCGAGTCGGCGGCCGACGGCGAGTTCTCGTCGATCCACTTCGTCGTCTTCGCCACGTGGCGCCGCGACGATCCGGACATAGCCGACCGGGAGACGTCGATCGACCGGTTGCTCGAGCGCGTCTCGACCTGGGCCGAGGCCGACCTCGCGGACGTCGACGGCGCCGACGTCGACGACGTGGAGGTCGTCACCGCGGTCGTTGGCGCGGACGAGTACCTCTTCGGGGCTGACGATTACGTCCGGGAGCTGTCGGCGTACGCCGACGAGCACGGCGCGGAGACCGTCGTGTTGGACCCGGAGTACACCCCGGTCGGCAACACGACGCTGCTCCAGCCGCTGGAGTTCGCGCTCTCGAGCACCGACCTCGCCGTCAGGAAAGCTCCCGTCACCCGCCCGAGCCGCGGCGAGCGGCTCCGCAAGGAGGCGACCGGGATCCGCTTCGCCGCGACGTTCGGGCTGTCGCTCGCCTTCTACCTCGCACTCGGCGACCCGCTCTATTGGTTCGACCTCGCGAGCGGCGTCGCGAGCGCGGCGATCGTCGCGATCACGCTCTCGCGGATCAGCCTCGACGCCGACCCGTCGCTCTCGCGGACGCCCGTCCGACTGCTCCGCGGCGCGGTGTACGTCCCCGTCTTGCTCTTCGAGATACTCAAATCGAACCTCGTCGTGGCGCGGGTGATCCTCGACCCGCGGCTACCGATCGACCCGACGCTGAACCGGATCCGCGTGATCGTCGGTAGCGGTCTCCCGGTCACGACGCTCGCGAACTCGATCACGCTGACGCCGGGGACGCTCACGGTCCGCGCCCGCGACGGGAACCTCTACGTCCACTCGCTCATCCCGTGGGCCCGCGAGGGCCTCTTCGACGGCTCGCTGGAGCGGTGGACCCGGTTCGTCTTCTACGGCCGGGAGGCGGCGCGGCTCCCGACCCCCCGCGAACGCGACGATATCGGGATCTTTCAGGGACCGGACGCGACCGAGGAGTACCCCGGCGCGCGCTCCGACGGCGGAACGCGCGGGGAAGATGACCCCGTTGCGGACGGCTCGGCCGACGACGACGACGCCGGGGGGGTGACGACGGAATGAGCGTCGTCGACACGACGCTCGCAGCCGGCTACGCCGTGGGCGACTTCCTGCTTGTCGTGGCCGCCGGCTTCGTCGTCCTCGCGATCGGGATGCTCTACCGGGCGGTGAAGGGCCCGACGATGCAGGACCGCGTGCTCGCGGTCAACGTGCTCGGGACCAACACCGTGGTCATTCTCGCGATCCTCGGGGCCGCGCTCGCGGAACCGACGTTCCTCGACATCGCGTTGGTGTACGCGCTGTTGAACTTCCTGATGGCGATCGCCATCTCGAAGTTCACCGTCGAGCGGGGTGGTGTGCTGTGATCGACGCGATCGGTCCGGTACGGCTCGCGCTGGTCGTCGCCTTCAGCCTGCTCGGGCTGTTCTTCACGTTCGTCTCGATGACGGGCGTGATCCGGCTTCCGGACGTCTACTCGCGGGCGCACACCGCCTCGCAGGCGGACACGCTGGGGGCCGGCTTCACGCTCGCGGCGGTCGCGATCGCGGCCGGCTGGGAGGGCGCGGGATTCAAGTCTCTGCTCCTGGTGTTCTTCATCTTCGTGACGAACCCGACGGCGGCCCACGCCATCGCGCGGGCGGCCTTCGAGGAGGGGATCGTGCCGTGGACGGAGGGGGACGAGCGCCGATGACGGGGACCGTCTCGCCCGTCGTCGCGCAGGTCACCGCCATCGAGGCGAGCCTCTTCGTCTTCGTCGTGCTCACGGCGCTCGCGACCGCGTTCGCGCGCGACGTACTCGCCGCGGTCATCGTCTTCGGGGCCTACAGCCTCGGGATGGCCGCGCTGTACACCTTCTATCGCGCGCCCGACGTCGCGATGACGGAGGCGGCCATCTCCGCCGGCGTAACGACCATCCTCCTGCTCCTCACGCTCGCGAAGACGACGCGGATCGACCACGAGGCCGTCTTCGAGTCGGTGAACTACCCGGCAGCGGGGGCTGCCGGGTTGCTCTTCGCCGGGCTCGCGGTCACCATGGTCGACGTGCCGGCGGTCGGCTCGGCGGACGCGCCGGTGTGGAGCAACCCCGACGTCACCCAGTGGTACCTCGCGGAGACGTACGCCGAGACCGGCGTCGAGAACACCGTGATGGCGGTGTTGGCCGCGTTCCGCGGGTTCGACACCTTCGGCGAGGCGGTCGTCGTCTTCGCGGCCGGGATCGCTGCCCTCATCGTCCTCAGACGGGAGGTGTTCGCATGAGCGACGCTCCCGACGGCGACGTCGATCGATCGGAACCGGCCGAGCCGCGCCGCTCCGGACGGCTCGACTCGGAGACGAGACAGGGGACGCCGTACACGGAGAGTCAGGTCATCATGTCGACGGTGAAGGTCGTCTCGCCGTTCGCGTTCACCTACGGGCTGTTCGTCACCTTCCACGGCGGCGGCTCGCCCGGCGGCGGCTTCCAGGGCGGCGCGATCATGGCCGCGGTCGTCTTCATGATCGCTTTCGCGTTCGGCATCGAAGCCACTCGCCAGTGGCTCGCCAACACGGTCGTCGTCGCGCTCGCGGTCGGCGGGACCCTCGCGTTCGCCGCCATCGGGTTGGTCCCGGTTGCGCTCGGCGGTGCCTTCCTCCAGTACGACCTGTTGCCGATCCCGATCCTCGATCCGGTGAAGTACGGGATGGAGGCCGTGGAGATCGTCGGCATCGCCGCCATCGTGAGCGGCGTGCTCATGGGGTTGTTCTTCGTGCTCGCCCGCGGCTTCAACGGCGACGACTCGGGGTCGTCCGCCGGCGAACGCGACCTCTTCGTCGACGAGGACGACCGGGTGGGCCCCGAGGAGGGCGCCGACGCGACGGGCGACGGCGACGTCGTCGCCACCGACGGGGGTGAGCGATGACGCTTCCCCCGGTCGGACCCGCCGCACGCTCCGTGGCCGAACTGCTCGTCGGATCGTCGGTCGCGGCCGGATCGTCGGTCGCGGCCGGATCGTCGGTCGCGGCCGGATCGGTACTCGACGTGCTCGGGACGCGTCACGCGTACGTGACGTTCGCGCTGTTGCTCTGTATCGGACTCTACATGATGATCGCCAACCCCAACCTGGTGAAGAAGGTGATCGGCCTCAACCTGTTCCAGACAGCGATATTCCTGCTTTTCATCGCCTCGGCGTACGTCGAGGGCGGGGCGATCCCGATCGTGTACTCGGGCGGGGAGGGACCGTACGTCAGCCCGCTCCCGCACGTGATCGTGCTCACCGCCATCGTCGTCGGCGTGAGCCTCACCGCGGTGGCGCTCGCGCTGTGTATCCGGATATACGACGAGTACGGTACGCTCCGGGCCGACACGCTCCGGGAGCTGTTACGCGAGGAGGGGTCGCTGCCCCCGAGATCGGGGCTCCCGGGCGAGGGTTCGAACGGCGAGGGGGGTGAGGGCGATGACTGACGTGTTGTTGCCGCTGTCGATCGCGGTCCCCATCGTGGCGGCGACCCTGCCGCTCGCCTTCGGGCTGTGGTACGACGACGTCGGCTGGCCGGTCGCGGCGGTCACGACCCTCGGGGTGGTCGGGTCGGCCGTCGCGGTCGCGCTCGAGGTGTACACGGCCGGACCGTTCGACCACGAGCTCGGCGGCTTCGCGCCGCCGATCGGGATCGAGCTCGTCGCCGACGAGCTGTCGGCGGCGGTGTTCCTCCTCGTCGCGCTCGTCTCGGCGGCCACGCTCGTCCTCTCGCGGGCGGTCGGTCCGCGCGGGAACGCCTTCCACAGCGCCTACCTGCTCTTGACCGGCGGGCTCGTCGGCGTCTCGCTCACCGGCGACCTGTTCAACCTGTTCGTCTTCCTCGAGATCGTCGGGCTCACCACGTACGCGCTCATCGCGGCCGACCGCTCGGGCGCGAGCGCGTACGCCTCGTTGAAGTACCTCGTCGTCGGGACCGTCGGCGCGTCGCTGTACCTCGTCGGCGTCGGCTACGTCTTCCTCGCGACGGGGACGCTGAACATGGCCGACGTGAGTATCCAGATCGTCGAACAGGCGAGCCACACCGACCCGCTGGTTCGGGCCGGGTACGCCTTCATCGTGGCCGGCTTCGCGCTGAAGATCGCGTTGTTCCCGGTCCACTCCTGGCAGCCGGACGCCTACCAGCGCGCGCCCGACGCGGTGACCACGGTCGTCGCCGCGCTCGTCTCGACCGCCAGCGCCTACGCGTTGATCCGGGTGAGCTACTCCGTGTTCACCGTCGACTTCCTCACAGCCAACGACGCGATCACGACGGGGATCCTCGTCGTCTCCGGCGTCTCGATCGTCGCCGGCTCCCTCCTCGCGGTCATGCAGTCCGACCTCAAGCGGATGTTCGCGTACTCCTCGGTCGCGCAGTTCGGGATGATCGCCGCCGCGGTCGGTATGGCCGACGAGACGGCGTTACTGGGGGGGATCGTCCACCTGATCGGCCACGGTCTGTTGAAGTTCGGGCTCTTCTTCGGCCTCGCGCTCCTCGCAGCCGGCTACGGCGCGCGTCGTGTCGACGACCTCTCGAGTCTCGCCCGCCGGGCGCCGTTCGCCACGGGCGCGCTCGCCGTGCTCGGGCTCGCGCTCGTCGGGATCCCGCCCTCGATCGGGTTCCTCGGCAAGTGGTACATCGCGCTCGGCGCCGTTCGGTCGGCCGGCGCGGGCGGCGGGACGGCCGGGATCTGGATCGCGGTCGTGATCCTCGTCAGCACCCTGTTCACCCTGGCGTACGTCGCCCGGGTGATAGAACGGCTGTACTTCGCGGGCGTCGACCCCGAGAACGCGGCAGGGGGCGTCTCGGGCGGTCCTGTCGATCCGGTCGCCGGACCGGACCGTGACGCCGGCGAGACGGTGTCGGACGGCGAGGCGGTCGCCGACGGCGGGAACGGCGACGCTGCGGCGCCCGGAACCGTCCCGACGGCGCCGCTCGCCGTCCTCGTCGCCGTCACGCTCGTCGCGGTCGGACTCGGCTTCGCGGGGGCCGGGTTCGAGACGCTCCTCGACCCGTACCTCTCGGAGGTGTTCGCATGACAGAAGCCATCGTTCAGGACCCACGTCCACTGCTCGCCGTCCTCGTCTCGCTCGTCGCGACCGTGTTCATCGTCGCGTCGTATCGCTCGCCGAACGTCCGCGAGGGATGGACGGTCCTCGCAGCGGTCGCGAAGTTCGCGATCGTCGCCTCGATGCTCCCGCGCGTGCTCGAGGGGACCGTCTTCGAGTGGACCGTCGTCGAACTCCTCCCCGACATCGCGTTCGTGCTCCGTGCGGACGCGCTCGGGATGCTGTTCGCGTTCCTCGCGTCCGGGCTCTGGATCGTCACCTCCTTTTACAGCATCGGCTACATGCGCGGGCTCGAGGAGGCCAACCAGACGCGCTACTTCGCCGCGTTCGCCGTGTCGCTGTCGGCGACGATGGGGATCGCGTTCGCGGGGAACCTCGTGACGATCTTCGTCTTCTACGAGCTGTTGTCGATCGCGACGTACCCGCTCGTCGCCCACGACGAGACGCCGGAGGCGCGTTCGGCCGGCCGGAAGTACCTCGCGTACACGATGTTCGGCGGCGGCGTGCTCGTCCTCGCCGGGACCGTCATGGTCTACTGGCTGACGGGGACCGTCGCGTTCACCGCCGGCGGCATCGGGGAGCTGGCGAGCGCCGACCCCGGGTTGGCGATGCTCGCCTTCTTTCTGCTCGCGATCGGCTTCGGCGTGAAAGCCGGGATCATGCCGCTCCACCAGTGGCTCCCCGAGGCGATGGTCGCGCCGACGCCGGTCTCCGGACTGCTCCACGCGGTCGCGGTCGTCAAGTCCGGCGCGTTCGGCGTCTCGCGGGTCGTCCTCGACGTGTTCGGGCCGGAGCTCGTCTTCGACCTCTCGCTTCCCTTCGGCTTCTCCGCCGGGCTGGTGCTCTCGACGGTCGCCGCGATCACGCTGACGGCGGCCTCGCTCATCGCCCTGCGGAAGGACCACCTGAAACAGCGGCTCGCGTACTCGACGGTGAGCCAGTTGAGCTACATCGTGCTCGGGCTCGGCCTCTTCGGCTGGTACGGGCTCGTCGGGGCGCTACTCCACATCCCGGCGCACGCGTTCATGAAGCTCACCCTGTTCTTTTGTGCGGGGAACCTCCACGTCGCGACGCACACCGACTACATCTCGGAGATGGCGGGCATCGGGAAACGGATGCCGCTGACGATGGGCGCGTTCACCGTCGCGTCGCTCGGGATGGCCGGGATCCCGCTCCTCGCCGGCTTCGTGAGCAAGTACTACATGCTGATAGGCGGGGTGCGGATGGGGATGGAGCTGACCCCCGTCGCCTACTACCTCGTCGGCGCGCTCCTGCTCTCGGGCGTCCTCAACGTCGCGTACTTCTGGCCGGTGATCTACACCGCCTTCTTCGAGGCGGAGGCGGACCACGACGCGAAGCCGCTCGTCGACTTTCGGATGGGTGGGGAGCGGCGGTCGACGCTCGCGGCGACCGATGGGGGCCGCCCGGACGACGCGTCGACCGACGGGGGCCGTCCCGACGACGACGACGAGACCGACGGTGACGACGAGAATGACGACGAGACCGACGGTGACGACGAGACCGACGACGACGCGGTCGACGTCGACGACGTCGTCGAGAGCGTGGAAGGCGACGCGGGCGGGAGCGACGGGTCGCCAACGGCCGACGACGACGCCGGGGTTCCGGACGACTCGGAGATCCCTGACGCCGAACTCGACGACCTCCCGACCGACGAGAAGGGTGTGGTCCGCCCGGACTTCGATACGAGCGAGCGGGACTTCTCGGAGCCGGCCGAGCGGGTCGACACGGGCGACTACGCGGTCGACCAGAAGCCCTCGGACGCGGACGTCCCGTTCGGGGTCGGCCGAGGCGACGCCGGTCACGACGGCGACGACGACCACCCGGCCGATCACGACGACGACCACCCGGCCGATCACGACGACGACCACGGGGTCGACACCGGTGGCGACGACCGTGACGATCACCACGGCGACGACCACGACGCCGGTCACCACGACGACGACCACGGGGTCGACCACCACGGCGGCCCGCCGCCGGGCGGCTGGGACCACCTGCGCGGGCTCGAGGCACTCCGGGGACGCGAGTCGACGTGGTTCACCCTCGGACCGATCCTCACCGCGATGGGTCTCGCCGTCCTGCTCGGCGTGATCCCCTACGAGATGGGCTTCCTCGAGCTGATCGAGCTCATCGTCGACACGCGGCTCCCGGAGGGGGTGGCTCGGCCATGACGGGTGTGACCGCCGTGCTGACCGCGGTCCCGCCGTACCTCGTCGTCGCCGTGGCCTCGTTGCTCGTGCTCGCGCTCCCGCGCGCGGTCGGTCACGCGCTCGGCGCGCTGGCGACCGCGTTCGTCTTCGCGCAGGCGGTCCTGCTCGGCGACGGCGGGACCGGGGCGCACCTCGCGACGCGGTTCCTCGGCTTCGACGTGGTCCTCTTCAACGTCGACCAGTTCTCGCTCCTGATGGGCGTCGTCGTCGGCTTCCTCGCCACTGCGGCGGTGCTGTACGCCTACGGCAGCGACGCGCCGAAGTGGGTCACGTCGCTGGCGTTGATCTACGTCGCCACCACGGTGGGGACGATTTACGCCGGCGACTGGCTCACGCTGGTCTTCTTCTGGGAGCTGATGGCGGTCACCAGCACGCTGCTGGTGTGGCAGTACGGCGGCGCGGCGGTGCGGGCCGGCTACCGCTACGCGCTCTTCCACGGCACGGGCGGGACGGTCCTGCTCGCGGCCGTCGTCGTCCACTTCGCGAACGCCGGGACGTTCCTGTTCTCGGGGACGACCGGGATCGACCCGGCCGCGACCCTCCTCGCTGCGATCGGGATCGGGATCAACTGCGGGTTCATCTTCCTGCACTCCTGGCTGCCCGACACCTACCCGCGCCCGCACGTGGCGGCGTCGGTGTTCCTCTCGGTGTTCACGACCAAGACCGCGGTGTACGTGATGTACCGTGCGTTTCCCGAGGGCGGCATGTGGCTCGCGTACCTCGGCGGGTTCATGGCCGTCTACGGCGCGTTCTTCGCGCTGTTACAGTACGACCCCAGACGCCTGCTGTCGTATCACATCCAGGCGCAGGTCGGGTACATGCTCGCGGGGCTCGGGCTCGCGAGCGCCGTCGGCGAGTTCGCCGTCACCGGCGGCTTCGCGCACCTGTTCAACAACGTCCTCTACAAGAGCCTGCTGTTCATGGCGGTCGGCGTCGTGATCTACCGGACCGGCGTCCAGGACATCCGCGATATGGGCGGCCTCTGGCGCGTGATGCCGCTCACCTTCCTGTTGTACGTCGTCGGCGCGGCCTCCATTACCGCCGTGCCCGGCTTCAACGGGTTCATCTCGAAGGGGATGGTGATCGACTCCGCCCACGAGATCCACAACTACGAGCTCCTGTTCGGCGAGGGGCTACTCTGGTGGCTGCTCATCCTCGGGGGCGTCGGGACGTTCATGTCGTTCATCAAGCTCGGCTACTACGTCTTCTTCCACGGGTCGGCGACCCTGTCGCCCGACGACGCCACGCCGTTCCAGACCGCCGGCATGCTGCTCGCCGGCGGAGCGTGCGTCTTCTTCGGCACGCCGCTCACCTACGGCTACCTCGTCGAGCTGATGCCGTTCACCGCGATCGTCGCGCCGGAGCTCCACCCCTACAGCACGAGCCACCTGACCGAGAGCGCCGCCCTGCTCGTCGCCGGCTTCGTCGGCTTCTTCGCGTTGAAGCGGCCGCTGGGCTGGCTCGCCCACCACATGCGCGACGTCGACGCCGTCTTGTTCCCGGCCGCCTTCTACGCTGGGCGGTGGTCGGTGTGGGGCGTCACCGAGGGGTGGGCCGCCGTCGACCGCGCGACGATGCGGCTCGTCGCCGGCGCGAAGTGGGTCGCGATGAACCCGCGGCAGCTGCTCGCGAACGCCGGCGTCGACGCCGAGATACGGGCGGGGATCGGCCGGAGCGTGCTGTTCTTGACGCTCACGGCGGCCGTCACCCTGTTCGCGTTGCTGTTGGGGTGATAGAGTTCGCATGTCAGTCGCGTTGGACGCGCTCGTGTTGCCGGCGGTCGAGGAGCTCCATTCGCTACCGTCGGCGAGCGAGGTCGGCCCGTGGGAGGACGCCTACGACCTCACGGAGCGGATCGACGTCCCGGGCGTCCCCGCCCCGTTGCGTCACGACGGATCCGGCCTCGGCGTCGTCCCCACGGGGATCGGCAAGACCGCTGGGGCGACGACGACCGCCGCGGGCTGTGCCGGCGACGCGGTGGACCTGACCGACGCGGTCGTCCTCTCGGTCGGGATCGCCGGCGCGCCGCCCGACCTCCCGATCGGGTCCGTCGTGATCGCGGACGCGATCGTCGACTGGGACGACAAGTGTCGGTTCGACCCCGACGACGGGGAGGTCCCGATCGCCCCCGACCCCTACACGGAGGGGCAGGGGGTTTTCGACGTGGCTCCCGGGCTGGTCTCGGACGCGGTCGGTCTGGCAGCGGACGTCGATCTGACGGCTCTCGGCGACCTCGCCGGAACCGATGACGGGGCGGAACCGACGGTGGTCCGCGGGACGAACGTCTGTGCGGACGAGCTGTGGCACGGCCGGACCGTCGCCGAGCACGTGTCGTGGTTCGTCGAGGCGGTCGGCCGGGGGCCGTACCGGGCGACCGAGATGGAGGACGCGGGAACGGCCAGGGCGCTCGAGCGGTTCGGGCTCGGGGACCGGTACCTCAGCGTTCGCGGGGTCTCGAACCACGACCGTCCCGAGCCGGGGACCTCTTCGCGCGAGTCGTTCGAAGGGTCGCTCACCGAGGCGGGACTGGAGGTAGGGCTCGCGAACGCCGTGCGGGTCGCGCGGGCGGTCGTCGACGACTGGCGGGGGTAGGGGGCGGAGAGGAAAGCGAGTCGGCTCAATGAGAGGGTCGGCTCAGTACTCCTCGTACGCGAGGTTCATCAGCCACTGCGAGAACGCGTCCGACTGCGGGTCGATCTCCTCCTCGCCGATGAACGGCGAGAGCATGTCGCCGGCCATCAGGAGCGAGAAGTCGAGGTCGCGCGGCGCCGGCTCCAGGTAGAAGGTGTTGTGGCCGTCGTAGACGGTGTTCTCGCGCTGGATCAGCCCGGATTCTTGCAAGGCCTCCGCGATTCTGCTCCCCTTTCGCGAGGAGACGTCGAGCTCCTTCCAGAAGTCGCTCTGGTGGATCCCGCCGGTCTCGCGAATGAGATCGAGGCCGGCGCGCTCGTCCGCCGACAGTTCTGACTCCAGTTCGGACACGCTCATACCCACACAGCCGCCCGCGAGTCGCTTAAAACTGGCTTTCCGTCCGGAACGCCGACGGAACCGCGACCGGTTCGGCCGGCGTCTCACAGGGCGGGCCGTCGGCGAACGCCATCGCCGGGTCGGACCCGGTCCGGATCCGCGTGAACGAGCGCGTCCCGTAGCCGTCGCCGTGGAGACACGCGCCGTACCCGTGGTCGGCGAGGACGTCGCTCGCGCGGTCGAGCCACGCCTCGCCGGACTCGCCGGGCTCCGGGACGAGCGCGCCCGCGATCCGGCGGACGCTCTCCGCGCGCTCCTCGCCGAACTCCGCCCGCCGGTCGGGTATCGAGAACCGCGTCCCGCCGTTCACCGCTCCGCCGACGTTGCCGACGACGTGGACTCCCGGGTCCAGGCGGGTGACCGTCAGCCCGCCGTCGTAGGCGAGGAGGAAGGCTGCCGTGTCGTCGGCGAGGACGAGGTTGAAGCCGTCGTAGTCGCGCTCGGCGGTCTCCCGTTCGACCGTGCGGACGGCCGTCTCCGCCGACGGCTCGCGCAGACAGTCCTCGACGAGCAGGCCGCGCGAGCGGTCCCCATCGCGGTCGACCTCGAGCCACCGGTTCGTGACGGCGACGACGACGCCGGCGTCGTTCACGCCGATCCAGGTACCGCCGGCCTCGGCGTCGCGCGGCGCGAGGAACCGTCGGTCGATCCCGCGGACCGTGGGCGGCTCCGAGGCGCGCTCGAGCGATTCGTCGCGGTTGGCGGCCAGCGCCACCGGGACGTCCGGGAAGACCCGCCAGGCGAGCGTGAGCGTACACACGGCTCCGAGTGGGAACGGCCGGGTGAAAAGGTCGACGCCGACCGCGTCCCGCCGGAAGATGTTTACTCGGCATAAAAGAAATCTTTTGGTGGCTGGGGTCTTCGGTTCGTGTATGAAAGCGATCGCCGTGTACGAGGACGGGACCGAGCCGGTCGTGATCGAGAAACCGCGTCCGGAGCCGGGCGCGGGCGAGGCGCTGGTCCGCACGCTCCGCGTCGGCGTCGACGGGACCGACCACGAGGTCATCGCCGGCGGCCACGGCGGACCGCCCGACGGCGAGGACCACATCGTGCTCGGCCACGAGGCGGTCGGCGTCGTCGAGGAGCCGAACGACACGCCATTCGAGGTCGGCGACGTGGTCGTCCCGACGGTCCGTCGGCCGCCCAACGGCGCGAACGAGTACTTCGCACGCGGCGAGCCGGACATGGCCCCCGACGGCGAGTACCACGAGCGGGGGATCGTGGGCGCTCACGGGTTCATGGCCGAGTACTTCACGAGCCCCGCCGAGTTCCTCGTCGAGATCCCGTCCGAGATCGCCGAGTGGGGGTTCCTCGTCGAGCCCGCCTCGATCACGGAGAAGGCGATCGAACACGCGTTCGCGAGCCGGTCGGCGTTCCACTGGGAGCCCGACTCGGCGCTCGTGTTGGGGAACGGGTCGCTCGGACTGCTCACCGTCGCGATGCTCGATTCGAAGTTCGACCGCCTCTACTGTCTCGGCCGCCGGGAACGTCCCGACCCGACCATCGACGTGATCGAATCGCTCGGGGCGACGTACGTGAACTCGAACGAGGTGTCCGTCTCCGACGTTCCGGACCGCCACGAACCGATGGACTTCGTCTACGAGGCGACCGGGTACGCGCCCCACGCCTTCGAGACGATCGAGGCGCTCGCGCCGAACGGGGTCACGGCGCTGCTCGGCGTGCCCGCCGACTGGACGTTCGAAGTCGACGGCGGACGGCTCCACCGTGAGATCGTCTTACACAACAAGGCGCTCGTCGGAAGCGTCAACTCCGGGTACGAACACTTCGAAGCAGCCGTCGACTCGCTCTCGGGGCTCTCGGAGGCGTTCCTCTCGAAGCTGGTTACCGGCGTCCACCCCCTCGCGGAGTTCGAGGCCGCCTTCGTGGATGACGACACGACTATTAAAACGGCGGTCGAATTCGCCGCGTATGAAGAACGTTGACGACCTGATCGACAGCGCGGCCGAGCTCGCCGACCACGGGCTCTCGAAGGGAGAGATCGCGGACGAACTGAACGTCTCGCGGGAGACGGCGAGCTGGCTCGTGGAACGGGCGGGGGGCAACGACGGAGCCGTGGCGGAGGCCGACACCGGGGCGACCGCTGACATCCACGTGGACTGGTCGGCGATCGGTCGCGACTCCACGCGGCTCACGTACGCCGCGAAGGCGATGGCCGACCTCCTCGCGAAGGAGGGCGAGTCCGTCGACCTCACCGTCGGCATCGAGAAGGCCGGCGCGCCGCTCGCGACCGCGGTCGCGCGCGAACTCGACACCGACCTCGGGACGTACGCCCCCGCGAAACACCAGTGGGAGGAGGGCGACATCGCCGACCACGGCGGCGGCTTCTCGCGCAACTTCGCCGGGATCCGCGACCGCGACTGCTACGTGGTCGACGACATCATCACCTCGGGAACGACGATGCGCGAGTCGATCGACGCGATCCGCGAACGCGGCGGCGAGCCGGTGGCCTGCGTCGTCCTCGTCGACAAGGTCGGCTACGACGAGATCGACGACGTCCCCGTCTACTCGCTCGTCGACGTCGTGAGCGTCGACCGCGAGTGAACCGACGACGGAGAGGCCCGTCGCGGGCGAGTCGCTTCCGGTCGAACCGGCCGGAACCCCTTTGACTCGGCGTCTCTTACCCTCGCTCATGACGTTCCAGCCCGAAAGCGACATGGACGAAGACGCGGTGCGCGATCGAGTCGACGAAGCGATCGCCGACAACGACGTGGTGCTCTTCATGAAGGGGAACCGCCTGATGCCACAGTGTGGGTACTCACAGCGGGCGATAGAGCTGATCAGCGCGCACGTCGAGGAGTTCGAGACGGTCGACGTCCTATCCGCGCTTCCGGCCTACCGCGAGGCGCTCGCCGACCACAGCGGCTGGGAGACGATCCCGCAGACGTTCGTCGACGGGGAGTTCGTCGGCGGCAGCGACGTGCTCGCCGAACTCGAGGAGCGCGGCGAACTGGCCGCCGAGCTCGGCGTCGAGTAGCCGTGCGGTCGTCCGAAACCGACCCGCCGCGTTCCGAGCCTCTCGAAGAGTAGCCCATATAAGCCTACGTTACCTATGTAGGGTAGACGCAGTCGCTTGCCGCCCGCGCCGTGACGACCGGTCCGACCCACACCCACCCAAACAATGACAGGCCGCGTGTTCCGACTTCATTCGACGCTCGAACTGCCACTCGAAGACGTAGAGGCGTACTTCGACGAAGACCCCGACCTCCCCGCGGAGATCGACGACATCGATATCACGCGTCGAAACAACACCCTCATCATCAAGGCCCTGTCCGACGACGAGTCGATCAGCAAGTACACCCCGACGGCCCAGCTGAAGGCGTCGGTCACGGAGACCCGGGTGTACGAAGAGGAGCCCCCGCGAGCGGGCGGCCCGCAGTGGATGGACGACGAGGAGGAGGAGATCCCCTCCGAACTCGTCGAGTTCGCGTGTTTCAAGGGCGACCGCGAGACCGTCCTCCAGAACACCGCGCTCCAGTACCCGATGTTCCTCGTGCTCCGTGAGCTCGCCACGCGCGCCGAGAAGGGAACGCTCACGGCCATCACGGAGGCCGACGGCGACCTCGAAGCGACCCGGATCGTCGAGGGCGAGTCCCGCCCCGCGAGCATCGAGGTCGTGGAGAGCCCGCAGGGCGCGGGGGACGGCGACGGCGGCGTTAACTGGCGCGACAACGAGTTCATCTCGGACTGAGGGCGCGATCGCAGCGGCTCTGTTGAAATCCTATTTTTCAGACACAGTCTTGGCTGAAGCAACCGTTAGAATTTGACTGCGTATTGTCCACCAAGGGTTCTACCAATTCAAAGAGACGTTTCAGTGGTCGTGCGAGATACAGAGCGCATATCTTGCGTACTTCGCTCCACGAGTTCAGTTGTCTCACATGAGCGCCCTCAGTTCTCGCGTCTCTACGTCTTCTTGATCGAGCGTGAGCGCGCCCCCGAGCGCAAGGCGTTCGTCGAACCCGCTACCGTATTCGAGATCGATTTCGATCGTCTTTGTAGTGCCGAGCTTGCGCCGAACAGTGCCAAGCGCACCCTCATTGGAGCCTACGATCTCCATCACAACTGGCATCGATCGTACTCTCCTACTCGCTTCCCGATGGGGGCCGACGCTCCCGTCGAGGCGATGGTTAATGCGGTAGAACCCCAGATCGAGGATGCTCTGATTGCGTTGCCCGACAACAAATTGGAATAATTCCCGGGTTCGCGGGTATTCTGCTTTGTCCCTGTTCGAGCTACAATGATTCTAAGTGATCGACAAAGACTCACGATAACAATATCCCGCTCCATAATATAGTATCCGAACACGTATGGACAAGCATATCGGCGGGATTGACTGGGCCGGGCGTATCGTCCACGGTGCCATCGTAGTTATCGCCGGTATTGCCGCTCTTACCGGCTACTGGGCCGCTGGAGCCGTCATCGGAGGGGTCGGACTCCTCGTTGGAGTGATACTCTTCGTTACCGGCACAACCCAGAAGTGTCCGATCAACGAGGCCGTAGGGATCGACACCACTGACCGGAAGAAAGTAGCTGGCTACCCGGCCAACGGGGGGACGGTGAGCGAAATCCGCTCTGGCGATAGCACGCTACATACATCGACCATCACTAACGGGAAGACTCAGAATCGACCCGAACACGGACACTTCGGAGTCTAAGAGCACACGCAAGATAATGCACCCGCAGCGTGACATCACTACCCTTCCGACGTTCATTGCCCTGGACAGCTACGCAGTTCTCGCTGGCCAGAGACAGGGAGCGAGCGTCCAGCTCGACGAGACGTATTTCTCCGGGCAGTTACAAGCTTTTGAGGCATTTGACGGCGATACCGATGGATCCTCGAACTCGAGTCGCGGACAACGGTCGCGAGATCTCCGAGAATCGAGACGTGCGTACAGGAGCATTGAGGTCGACGTGGATGCACTCACGGAGGACGGTCTTTGGACTGCATCGACACAGTTTCGCCGAGAGTTACAGCGCATTCCGGAAATAAGTTATCTCGAGCGCCAGTTCCCGGGGCAGTGTTTCGTCGTCCCGGAATGGCTTCGAACTGAAGACCACCTCCACTATGGGGCACGCGTCTATTTCTTCCAGGACGACGACTCCACGACTCCGAAGGACGTGATGCAGGAAAATATCGATGCGATTCTGAGTGACTCGTTCCCAAAATTCGAACGATACCAGGGGCGGTTACACGGCTATCCGGACTGCTGTATCGACTTTTACCACGATCGCTCGTCGAACGCTCCCTCGCCCGAATGGCGTTCGATCGAACCATTCGCTGACCGAATTAACGAACCGGCTCTCGGAAATGGCCTCTCTGCGTCAATCGACGATATGTTGCCGCAGTTCTCAGGTCGGGATGATCGGTTTGCGTTCTTCGCCCGGGAATTCTTTCCCGAGCCAGGTTGTGAGACCGCGCTGACGCAAGGAGAAGTGATCTTTGACAGCCTATCTTCTGAATACCCCACTGCCCTTATCGAGGACTACTTCCGACTCAACTTCAGCTATAACTACCTGATAGCTCGGGCAGTCCATACTGGCGGTACTCACCGACCAGTTCCCGGAGAACTCGGAGAGGAGCACCTCATGTTCTATCTACCGCTACGAGAATTATTGACAATCCCCCGATATTCATAGTCCCGATATCAGGACGCACCGGGAGTGAGCGAAGACAGACAAATCCACAGCTGCTGATATATTTCGTTGTTTTTCCTGCGATTATCACACAGACGAGAACTTTGTATAGGGATATATGTGTTTGGGCATCCTATTTTTTCAGAGAAGATGACACGATCACCCCTCACCAAGGCAAACAGACGAACGATTCTCAAGTCGCTTAGCGCCATCTCGGCCGCCGGAATGACTGGACTGGCCGGTTGTGCTGACGGTGGAAACGGGAACGGAGACGGTGCGGGTACGATTTCGGCAGATGAGTATCCGGCCGTCGACGAGTGGATGACCGAGACGGAAATCGGAGATGCGGCGAAGCTTTACGACGGAGAGATTGTGGATCTCCGTGAGGAGAGCGATGTGTCGATAGACGTCGGAGCCGGGGACGACGGGTTAGCGTACGGACCACCCGCGGTAGCTGTTTCGGCCGGAACCGAGATCCTGTGGGAGTGGACCGGCGAGGGCGGGGAACACAACGTCGAGGCCGAAGCGGACGAACAGATCGGCGAAACCGACTACGAGTTCAGTTCCGGAGAGGCAGAGATGGGCGACGACATCGAGTACACCCACACCTTCGACGAGGAGGGAATCGCCCTGTACCACTGCGAGCCCCACCTCGCGTTGGGAATGAAGGGATCGGTCGTGGTTGAGGAGGAGTGATCCGTCGGGCCTCCTCACTCGGCGTAGAACTCCCGGAGGATCTCGAAGTCTAGCTGTGATATATAGAGGATCCACGTAGCGAAGATAACGAACGCCGCCGCAGTGAGGCCGTCGAGTAACACTTCGGGGAGTGTACCTTTCAGCGCATTCCCGGGGGAATTTCCAGCACTGTCCAGCCACCGAATGTGGTTGTTACGCCGGCTACGACCACGTACGGGTCGTACTTCGTGGCGAGCGTAGCGATCACCATCTGTCCTTTTTCACTGGGAAGAGCATGAAGCTACAGCACAAATACAGTAACGGCTCTGTTGACTCGATGGAAACGCTGCTACCCTAGCAGAGCGTGAAACAAGA
>NZ_QMIM01000011.1 GCF_003287355.1 Halorubrum sp. 48-1-W | reverse complement strand
TACTGGAGTGAGCGATCCTCTGGGAACCGCGGTTCGCCGCCTCTCCACTCATACTCGAGCCCACGGACGCGGCGTCCGTGGGCTTTTTTCATATCCACCCGGCTAGCACGTCGCTTCCCGACCGCTAGGCTTAAACGCTCGACTGTGATACTCTCGGTAGCGCCAAGGTGGCAGAGTCTGGTCAGACGCAGCGGCCTGCAGAGCCGCCCAACGCCGGTTCAAATCCGGCCCTTGGCTTTCATACGGTGACTTCTCCCACGACTAACGTCGTGGGCTTTCTCCTCGAATCTCTGTAACCCTCTTGTTTCGGACGTTAGATATGGTTCTTGAACGGAACCAGTCTACGTCGAATCAGCGTCGGACTCGCCGCTCGCTTCGAGGATCTCCACCGCTACATCTTTCACGTGTTGCTGGTGAGAAGCCGACGTCTGGACGCTCTGGGCCGCATCGAGCTGGTCGTTGACGACCGCGTTCTGCTGTGGTCCCCACGTTTCCGGTGGCTCTGACTCGATGTATTCGACCCAGCGCTTGATGCCCTCGATGCGGTGCTCACGGTTGCGCTCGTGCTTCGCGTCGAGGTGTTCACGCGCGTTTGAGTCGCTCATATTCGGATTCGACGTCGAGTCGCGTTACCCACCCTTCGAGGTGGGACACACTAAGACTTTCCTCGAGAAGGGTGTAGAGGTGGACCGCGTCCTCGATATCCTTCTGCGCGCCGAGGTAGAGTTTGTACGCGATCTGGAGCTCTAAAGGGCCTATCGGGATAGTCTTTCCACCGATTCGGGCCGTGATAGCGTTTCTGAGGGATGCGCGGTCGAACTCGTCGCGCGCGAACTTCACCTCGAGATGAGGCGTGACCTGCTCCCTTGGAGCGACCCAGATGTTGTCACCGTTGTCGAGCATCTCGTATATCGAAGAGAGCGGCATCGCCGGGCCCCAGAACCCGTTCTCCTCGAGCGTCTCTGCGAGTTCGTCTGCAGTCTCTTCGCCGATCCGTTCGATGAGGACGTCGACGTCTTCGGTAGAGCGCGCTCGACCAGCGAGAATGGAGACGTACCCCGCGATGTAGACGTGCTCGATGTCGAACCGATCGAGCACGTGAGTGAATTCGATCGCCAGCTCGTCGAGTCGGTTCGGCTCTCGTTCGACGACGAGTGTCCCGTTCCGTAGTTCGATACCGCCCATGTACGTCCGTTAGCAGGTGGACGCATAAGTCGTCGGGAGGCGCGGTATCCGCTACGGATCGTTCGGTCTGACCGTTTTGAGTCCTAGCACGGCTTTCCCGGGGCTTCTGCCCGCACACGCGACGAAAGTGGTGCGTACCGCGAACCATCGCTCGAAGTTCTTCCAGGCTGGAACCTGTGGTCACCATCCGTTTTCGAGGTGGTCGATCGCTCGGTAGCACCGTTCGTCGTTAGCTCGGGACCTTGGCTCTCGACTACTCGTTCACGATCCGCGAGCGACACCCCCACGAGCGGTGCCACCGGGGGTGTCCCAGGATGCGTGGTCGGACCTACGGGGCCCCCTGCTCGACGGGACCTCCCAGCGCATCCACGAACGGGGTCGGTCACACCCCCACGGTAGGGGGAGCACACGCATCGGCGATATCGGTAGCGCGATCCCGAACCGGTCGCGCGTCCTGGAACGCGTCGCGTTCGACGCATTCGACTGACGCCGTCCTCGAACCGGAGCGATATTCCGGGACGGTCCCGTCGCTCCGTTCATGAGCGAGACCACGACGTCCCCCGGGAACGTCCCCGTGATCGACACGGTGAAACTCGTGACCGCGCCGAACCTCGGCTCGTCCCGCGTGATCGTCCCCGCCCCGTTCGAGCGTGCCGGACGATGACCGAGGGATCGAGGTCAAGCGACCGTGATGACCCGGGCTCTGCGGACAGGTACGACGTCGAGTTCGGTCCCGATCCGGCGGCGTACGCCGTCGACGGCCCGGAACCGTCGTCCGCGGACGAGCCGTTCGACGAGGTCGACCCGGCGGTCCACGCCGTCGGGATCGGTCCGGGGAACCTCGAGTATCTGGTTCCCCGGGCCGAGCGGGCGCTCCGCGAGGCGGCCGTCGTCGTCGGGTTCGAGACGGTCGTCGACTTCGTTCGCGACCGCACCGACGCGGACCTCCTGACGTGCGGATACCGCGACGAAGCCGAGGCCCTGACGGCGTTTGCCGACCGCGTCGCCGGCGGCGAGCGCGGCGTCGCGGTCCTGATGGGCGATCCGAACCACTCCGGGTATCAGTTCCTCGGCAAGGTCGAACGCGTCGTCGACGAGGCGACCGGCGGCGGCGTCGACGTCCGCGTCGTTCCCGGCATCTCCTCGATACAGATCGCGGCGAGCAGGGCGCGGACGCCGCTGGAGGACGCGACGTTCGTCACGCTCCACAAGCGCGGCGACCTGACGGCCGACCTCGATCGCCTCCGCCGGGACGTGGGGGGCCGTCATCTGCTCGTCCTGCCGCGGCCGTTCGACTGGATGCCGGGAGATATCGCTGTCGACCTCCTCGATCACGGTGCCCGGACGGACACCGTCGCACTCGTTTGTGAGCGCCTCACACACGACGACGAGCGGATAACGCGGACGACGCTCGGCGATCTCTCCGCGTACGCGGGCGGGAACGGTCGCGAGGACACGCCGTTCTCGGACCTCTCCGTCCTCGTCGTTCGGCGATAGCCTCCGGCCGTCGGTCGCCGGTACCCCCGTCGGGGGATCCGGCGGATCGCTACTCGTTAGTAACCGTTATACACGGGGTGACCCACACTCGAACCATGCAACGACGCGCTGTCGCGGTGTACGTCGCGTTCTTCTTGCTCGTCGGGAGCGCGACCGGGGTGATCGTCACGACGGCTCAAACGCCGGAAGTCTCCTTCGAGAACCCGGATCACGAGCTGTCGTCGGGTGATACGTTCGAAGTGGACGGGGACGAATACGCCGTCGCGGAAATAAGCGAGGACGGCGACGGCAACCTCCTCGGTCAAGTCGAGCGGAACCGGACCGCCGAACAGTCCGAATCGTGGTCGAACGGGTCGACCGTCGAGGTCGACGGTGACGAGTGGGACGTCCGGATAGAAGGCGAGAACGCCTCCTCGTTCACGCTCGTCGAGGTCCTCGACCGGACGGCGATCCTCGAGGAGGACTCCAACGCCGACAACGAGACGATCGAGCGTGACGGCGAGGAGTACGTCGTCGTCGAGGACGGCGAGGGCGAGACACAGCTCGTCCCCGCGGACGAGTACTTCCCCACGCCCGAGGAACGCTCGTACGCGGTCGACGACGAGTTCGAATACGCCGACCGGACGGTCACCGTCGACGCGGTCTCGGCGGACGCGGCCACCCTCGTGTGGACCGGCACGGAGACCGTCTCGACCGAGGTGGAACAGAACACGCGGGTGACGATCGGCGACACGGAGTATATCGCCCACTTCCCGGACGACTCGTCGTTCGTCCTCTCGACCGACGCCGAGTCGTTCGAGGCCCAACTCGCCGAGATAGAGCGACACGAGACGAACAGCGACGGGCTGTGGCGCGTGATGATCATCAGCCTGCTGTCGTCGGGGCTGTTCCTCGCGATGGCGTTCATGCCCTCGCGGTACTGAGCCTGCCGGATCGGTCTCCCGGTTTCCCGCCCGCACTGCTCGCGTCCCGACCGACATCCACTAGCGCTCCGAACCGGTAGCGAACGTATGACCCCTCTCGCCGAGACGGTGCGACAGCTCGCGCCCCACTGGGGCGTCATGTTCGTCGCGATGCTGGCCGCACTCGCGATCGCGGAGCGCGTCGTCGACGGCGTCCCACTCTGGGCTTCGCTGTTGCTCGTTCTCGCCGTCGCCGTCGGCTATCCGACTGCCATTCGCGCGATCGGCGTCGCTCCCGACGTGTGGGAACAGTGAGTGGATCGGCCGATCGCGAGCGACGTCGTCGCCGACCGCGACGCTCCGCGCTACTCCTCGTCGGGGCTCGCGTCGGCGGCCCGGTCGGTTCCACTGCCGAGCCCGTACGCGCCGACGCCGACGCCGAGCGCGAAGGAGGCGACGGCCGAGACGGCGATCCAAAGCAGTTCGGGGTGTTCGTGGCCGGTGTGTAACAGGACGTCCATACGGACCCCTCCTCGCCGAGACGGTAAAACTCACTCGTTCACGCCCGGTCCGCCGCCGGTCGTTGTCCCCGATAACACTCGCGTCAGCCGATCACCGTTCGGTCTCTCCCGGCTTTATTCCGGTGGGACCCCAAGGGGGCGTATGGCAACCGACGAGGCTCCGGTGACGCCGGAGCGACCCGACGCGCCGTTTCACACGACCGGAACCGACCATATCACGGTCTGGGGGAGCAACGAGGCGGACACGATCGCGTTCTACCGCGACCTGCTCGGCATGCCGCTCGTCCTCCGCCAGCCGAACCTCGACGACCCCTCACAGACGCACCTCTTTTTCGACACCGGCGACGGGCGGATCCTCACCGTCTTCGTGAGCGACGACCGGCCCTCCGCGCGCGGCCAGCGGCCGGGGACCGGCGCGGTCCACCACCTCTGTTTCAGCGTCGACCCCGACGAGTACGAGACGATCATGCGTTCACTCGAGGAGGCCGGCAAGGGGTACAACGTCTTCGACCGGGGGATCTTCCACTCCATCTACACCCAGGACAACAACGGGCTCGTGATCGAGCTCTCCTCGGACAAGTACGAGATCCCGGACGACCGCAAGGGCGAGGTGCTCGCGACCGCCCAGCGGCTCCGCGAGGCGGACGGCGCGGACTTCGCGCAGGACCGCCACATGGAGGCGGCCATAGAGGAGCTCGGCCTTCCCGTCCACAAGTACGACCTCCCGGACGCCGACGCCGGCGTGGGCGTATGAGCCGAGGGACTCCCCACGCGGGTGATGACCCCCACGGCGACGAGGAGCTGGTCACGGCCGGCACGCCCGTGGACGAGGCCGACGCCGCGCTCGTCCTCGTCCACGGCCGGGGGGCGACCGCCCGGAGTATCGTCGGGTTCGGCGAGGAGGTGTCGCCCACAGCGGGGGGCGTCGCGCTTCTCGCCCCGCAGGCGGCCGCGAACACCTGGTACCCGAACTCGTTTCTCGCGCCCGTCGCCGACAACGAGCCGGGACGGAGCTCCGGGCTTCGGGCGGTCGCGAACACCGTCGGGACGGCGACGGACGCCGGCATCGCCCCCGAGCACGTCCTCGTGGCCGGGTTCTCCCAGGGTGCGTGTCTCGCGAGCGAGTTCGTCGCACGGCATCCCCGCGAGTACGGCGGGCTCGCAGTCCTGAGCGGCGGGCTCATCGGCGAGTCGATCGATGTCGACGACTACACGAGTGACGTCGCGGACGACGCCCTCGCCGGGACGCCCGCGTTCCTCGGGTGTAGCGACGTCGACCCGCACATCCCCGAAGAGCGCGTTCACGGGACCGCGGCGGTGCTGGAGGCGCTCGGCGGTGACGTCGAGACGCGCATCTACGAGGGGATGGGCCACGGTATCAACGCGGACGAGACCGAGCACGTCTCGTCGATGGCGGCGGATCTCCTCTAGGACGGCCGTGGACTTCACCGCCGTCGACTCGGCGGATCCGTGGTCGGCTCGACCGCCGCCTCGTCGTGACCAGTACGAGCCGTTTCCGCCGTGCTGCGAGTCGGCGACACGCCGTGAGGCCCGGGATCGGGGAGGTGGACACGAGAACGACCGCACGGATCACCGTCAGGCCAGCCACTCGTCCGGCTTCGTGTCGTAGTCGACCCCGTCCGCCGCGATCCGCTCTTCGATCTCCCGGTCGAGGTCGTGTTCCGTCACCTCGCCGCCGTCGTACTGGAAGCGGACGCCCACCTCCTCGCCGTCGGGCTCGCGTCCGCTCCGCTTCGCACGCCGGGTCTCTCCCTCGTCGTACTCCGTCCGGATCGTCGCGAGGTTCACCGGACGGCCCCAGAGCTCGAAGACGCGTTTCAGTGTCGCTTTCGCCCGCTCCTCGTCGAGCGCGACGCCGTTGTACCGATGGCCCAGGAGGAGCTCGCCCCGGTTCCGGAAGTTCCCGTCGAGAACGACGACGGTCGGCTTCCCGAAGTTCGTGAACCGCAAGAGGAGCTTTCGTTTGACGTCCGCGGCCTCGTTGCTGGCGACGTGGAACCCCTCGCTCGCCCGGCTGTACTCGTAGGTGAAGTAGTTCCCCTCGCGAACGAACTCGTCGGTCAGGAACTCGTCGAGGAACGTCACGTCGTTGTGGCTCTCGCGAACCTCGTACATGCGCTCCCAGCCGGCGCTCCGGTCGACGTCCGCGATCGCGTCCTCGACGGTCCGGTACCGGTCCACGTCGAACATGTACCGGGCCCGTTCCGCCAGCGTCGCCCGCGAGACGGTTCGGAGGACGTCGCGGTGCTCCGGTCGCGCGAGGACGTAATGGCGCTCCGCGAGTCCCCGGTGGGTGAGCAGCTTCCAGGGGTACCGCTCGACGTCGGGCCCCGCCGAGGGGTCGAGGTCGCCGTCGCGAACGGAGAGCGCCCGGTCGACCACCTCCGCGTCGACCCGCGGATCGCCCTCGGCGGCCAGCTCGGCCAGCTCGTCGAGCGTCGCCGGCCCCGCGCCGGCGATCGCGGGGTGTGGCTCCAGCGCCTCGGCGACCCGATCGAGGTCGACCCGCGAGTGGAAGTTCTCGGGTGTGACCCCCTCGACGCGAAGCAGCTTGTCGATCACGTCACGACGGGCCGCGCGCGACTCGACGTGGGTCCACAGCTCGAAGCCGAGCTTGTACGGGTTGAGCCCGGGCGACCCGAGCACTCGGGCCATGTGGTCGGCGTACGTGAGGAACTCGTCGGGGCCGGCGAACCCCTCGCCGCCCATCATGACCGACTCCCAGTAGCTCGCCCATCCCTCGTTCATCACCTTCGTGTTCTTCTGTCCCGCGAAGTAATACGCCTCCTCGCGGATCGCGTCGATGACGGTGGTCTCCCACGGCTCGCGGTCGACGGCCTTCCCGGTGTCGGGATCGTACCGCTTGCCGTGGTCCCGGAGGAACGCGAGGACGTCCGGGCGCGGCTCGTCGGGTTCGACGCCCTCCCCTTGCGACTCGAGCCACTCGTCGTCGAACACGTCCCGGCGCACCTCCTCCGAGAGGCCGAGTTCGTCGATCCGCGCCTCGAGGACCGCGGCCGGGTCCTCCCCGGGATCGCTCACGTCGTCGGCGACCCCGGGCATCTCGGACGAGCGTGCGGCATCGACCGGGCTGTGCTGGTCGATGGTGTCCTCCAGCGCGGAGACGGCGTCGATAAGCCGCTCGACGTCGTCGCGGTTCACGTCCGGGCGGTCGGCGATCGCCCCGATCCGGTCGGCGTTGCGCTCGAGCCGCGCCGCCGCGTTCGGACCGCCCTCCCCGCGGTCGGCGTACAGCCCGAACCAGCCGTTGTTCGCGAAGAAGTCGGCGTGTGCCTCCACGTGGGTGATCACGGCCTTCTGGTCCGCGGTCGCGTTCGACTCCTGGAGGAACGCGTGGCTCGGGTCGTCGTTGTTGACTATCTCGAAGGCCTTCCCGAGCCCGTGGCGGTCCGTCTTGCGCTGTCGCTCGTAGTTCATCCCCCAGCGCCAGTGGGGATACCGTCGCTGGAACCCGCCGTACGCGATGAGCTCGTTCATCTCGTCGTGGTCGACGACCCAGTAGCGGACCGGGTACGGATCGAGTCCGAGCCGTTCGGCGAGGTTCCGCGCCTCCGCTGCCGGCTCGTCCAGCGCCGCCGCCGCCCGCTTCGCCTCGAGTCTGTCGTCCCTCATCGTTCGTCACCTCCGGCCTCGGTGCTCAACACGTCGTAGATGGCGTCGGTGACGTCCTCGGTCCCGGAGACGCGCGCGACGGCGACGTCGTCGGCGTCGCCGAACGCCCGCTCCACCTCGTCGGCGTGTCGGGCGTTCGCCCCGCCCCCGCCCGGCTGGGTCTCCACGTACGCGTGGAGGTTGGCGTCGATCGACTCCATCAGCGGGATCACCGCCCGCGTCGTGTCGTCGCTCGCGTTCTCCGAGTCGCCGGCAGCGAACACGTACCGGTTCCACTCGCTGAACGGATACTCCTCTAAGAGCTCCGCGACCAGCTCGTACGCGCTGGAGATCCGGGTCCCGCCGCCCGACTGGATCCCGAAGAACTCCTCGCGTTCGACCTCCCACGCCTCGGCGTCGTGGACGACGTACAGGAACTCGGCGGCGTCGTACTTCCCGGTGAGGTACCAGTCCATCGGGGTGAACACCCGCTCGACCAGCTCGCGTTTGGTCTCGCGCATCGAGCCCGAGGCGTCGCGGACGTTCACGACGACGACGTTGCGCTCGCGCTTCTCGATGACTTCGGGGTGGCGGAAGCGCTCGTCCTCCCGGCGGAACGGGACGCTGTCTATCCCCTCCCGGCGGATCCGGTGGCTGACCGGCTCGACCTCGCGGTGGGCGTCGAGCTCCGCGAAGCTCTCCCACCGGTCGAGCGTCTCGACCGGCTCGCCCCGCTCCGTCTCGAGCCCCGCCGCGGCGTCGGCGATCCACGCGTGAGAAACCGGAACGTTCCGCTCGCGGGCCCACTCGAACGCCTCCTCGACGCCCGCGCCCGCGACGAACAGCCCCTCGCGGACGTACTCCTCGTCGAAGTCGGTCGCGAGGTGGCGTTTCAGCCCGCGTTTGAAGAACTCGTCGACGTCGAGTGTGCCCTTCGGGCCGGCCCGCGCGGTGTCGGTGAAGTCGCCTTCGACCTCTTCTCTCACCCGCTTTCCCTTCGGGTCGAGGTCGAGCCCGAGTTCCTCGTCGAGTTCGCGGGCGAACTCTTCGGGATCCATCTCGTAGTACTCGTGTTCGCCGCCCTCCTCGCCCGGATCGCCCTCCTCGTCGCCGGGTTGCGGGTCGACGGGTTGGCCGGGTTGCGGCTGGCCGTTCTCGGCCTGGCCGACGCCGCCGGCCTCACGTCGGTCGTACTCGAACGACGGGAGTTCGACGATCTTGATCGGGATCTCGACCCGATCGGGGTCGGAGCCGCCGAGGTCGCCGTGGCGAATGAAGTCCGTGAGGTCCTCACGGCGGGCCTCGCCGACCTCGCGGAAGCGTTCCAGGTCCGACGAGAGCCCCATCAGTGACCACCTCCGCCGTGTGAGTCGCCCCCGTCCCACCGCTCGTCGCCGTCCGCCGACAGGTCGGCCCACTCGTCGCGGACCTCGTCCATCACGGCGCGACTCGTCAGCTCGGCGGACGCGCGGCTGTATCCACGCCCCTCGAGGCGCTCGAGGGTCGCGTTCTTGACGCGCTCCGTCTCCGTGCCCGACGGCGGGTCGGCCCACTCCGACGGGTCGAGCTCGGGGAACCGGCGTTTCAAGTCGGCCAGGTCGTTCCCCTCCAACACCCTTTTCAGCTCGGGGATCGCCTCGAGTTCGACGTCCTCGACGCTGAACCCGTCCCCGCGGTTGCGCCAGGCGTAGCGGGTGAGCGCGCGTATCACCTGCTCGCGGCGGAACGTCTCGACCGCCGACCCCGGCTCGGTCCCGCGGTACTCCCCGTCGTCGAACCGGCCGAGCGTCTCCGTTTCGAACACCTTCATCGCGAGCGCGTCGGGAGCCTCGGGGCCGCGGTCGGTCTCGACCGGCTCGTCGGCGTCCCACGCGTACACGTGTTCGACGTACTCGGCGACCGTCTCGGCCGAGACCGTCTCGGCCGCCAGCGCGGCGTCGACGACGTCGGCGCGTTGGAGCTCTTCGACCCGCGCTTCCACCGGAGCGAGCCGGCTCTCGAACTCGGCGACCTCGGAGCGCGAGAACACCGGCGCGTCCGCGAGTCCGTCGGCCATCGCGTCCAGCACGTCCCGCGGTGTGACGACCCGTTCGACGGGGAGTTCCGGATGGTGCCGGTCGGTCCCGCCCACGAGCACGTCCGCGATGACGTCCCGGGTGTAGGTGACGGGGATCCCGGACCGTCCGTCACCGTCGCCGAACGGCACGTCGTCGATGGTCAGTCGCTCGCCGCCCTGCCGGATCTCGCCGGTCTCGTACAGCCGGGACTTCTGTATCAGGTCGATCCCGGCGGGGAGGTCGTCGGTCTCGAGCCGGGTGACGACCGCGTACAGTGCCGCCGCGCCGACCGCGTGCGGGGCGAGCTCGCGCTCGCGTTCGCCCCCGTCGTCGTCCCGGACGGTAACCGTGAGCGGGGCGCTCACGGGGTCGGTCTCGGGGTCGACGTCCCGCTCCGACCCGTGGTCGTCACCGACGTCTCGACTGTCACGGACATCTCGACCGTCCCGGACGTCGTGGCCGTCCCGGACGTCGTGGCCGTCTCCAGTCCCGCGGTCGTCGTCCACCGCCGGGACCACTGACCGTCCCGTCACCTCCCGTCGCAACAGCGCGGCCTCCAGCCGCCGGTCCGTGAGATACCTGAACTCGTGGCGAGTGAGCCGGCGTTTCAACGCCTTTAGCGGGTCCGCACCCTCGCGGTCGGCGTGGCGGTCGAGTTCGGCGTCGAGGTCGGGGTTGGAGATCACGATGAGCTGCGTGTCGAGGTCCATCCCGATCCCCTTGTCGAGCTTGACGCGCCGCTCGTCGGGGACGTTGAGCAACCGACGGAGGAGGTCCGCGTGTTGGCTCGCGTCCTCGACGACGGTGGCGACGCCGTTCCCCTGTGAGAGGACCCCGTCGTAGCTGAACGCCTGTGGGTTCTTCCGGCCACGTGAGTCGAGTTCGCGTAACATCCCGCCCATCCACGAGCCGACGAGCCGCTCCTTCGGGCTCCCGTCGTCCTCGGCGTGGAGCACGCCGATCCCCCGCCCGACGTCGACGACGTAGCTCGTCACGCGCAGGTGATCGGGGTCGGCGACCGCCGAGAAGAGGTCCCGCCGTCCCTCGTCGCGGTACACCGACTCGAGGTGTTCGTACGCCTCGCGGCTGAACGGGTCGAGTTCCACGTCGGCGGCGATCGGATAGCCGTCGTCGTCGACCGCCTCGGCGACCTCCTCGCGCACGTCGGCGGGGAACACCGAGAGCGGATGTGACTGGACGGGGCTACGGTACCACGCTTCGGCGTCGGCGCCGCTCCCGTAGGAAAGCGACCGCCCGGAGCCGCCCGCGCCGGTGACGTTCCACTCGACGGTGTACCGTCGGCCCCGATCGGTCCGCGAGAACTCGCGGAGCCCGTTCACCAGACAGCGCTTGAACTCGGATTTGCCTGTCGCGGTCGGCCCGTCGATCCAGACGATGGTCTCGTCGTTCCCGCGTCCCGCCGCGGCCGCCCGGAGGTCGTCGACGAACGCGTTGAGCGCGTCGGTGTTGCCCAACACCGCGTGTTCGCCGTCGTTCGCGGGGTCGTCGAAGAAGCGGTAGCGCTCCAGCGTCTCGCCGCGCTCCTCGACCTCGCGCGTTCCCCGTGATTCGATCGCCGCGAGGACGTAGCGGGCGCCGGACGCGGCCGCGATCGGGTTCTCGAGCACGCGCTCGACGTACGCTCCGAGGCTCATGGGTGGCTCGTACGCCCCGCGGAGGCTCTCGTCCGCCTCCCGGAGGAACGCGTCGCCACTGGGGGTGTCGGTCACGGTTCGACCCCCTCGAGGATCCGGTCGCTCATCGCCGTTCCTCGCCGTCTTCGATCTCCGAGCGGGCGACGGCCGCGCCCGCGTACTCGAGCACCTCCCCGGCCCCGTCCTCGGAGTATCCGCGGTCGACCAGGGCGTCGACCCAGGCGCTCCGCTCCTCCTCGTCCAGGTCCGTCGCCGAGACGAGCGCCGAGAAGTTGATGTTGTGTTTCTTGTCCTCCCAGAGCTTGCGCTCGAGCGCGCGCCGGAGCCGGTCGTTCTCCTGCGGGTCGAACCCGCGCCCCTCGCGGGCGCGCCGGGAGACCCAGTTCGACACCTCCTGGCGGAAGTCGTCCTTCCGATCGGAGGGGACGTCGAGTTGCTCTTCGACCGCCCGCAGGAACGTCTCGTCGGGCTCCGTCTCCCGGCCGGTGAGCTCGTCGTCGACCGTGGCGTCGTCGATGTACGCCATCACGTGGTCCATGTACTTCTCGCCCTGGCGGCGGAGTTCGTCGACGTCGTACGCCAACGCGTGGCGGACGTCCTCGATGGCTCGCTCGCGGTACTCCTCACGAACCGTCTCGAGTAGCCGCTCGTAGCGGTCGAGGTCGTCCTCGGCGATCGATCCGTGGCCGCCGAGGTTCGCCTCGAAGTGGTCGAACACGGAAAGCGGGGAGAGGTACGAGCGCTCGCGGTGGGTGGCGTCCATGATCGCCTCGGCGATCTCGTCGCCGATGAACCGCGCGGAGACGCCGTCCATCCCCTCGCCGATGTCGGACTGCTCCGCGGCGTCCTCCCGGATCTTCCGCCGGTCGATCTCCTCGTCCTCCAGTTCGCCGTTGTACACCTTCGCCTTCTCGAGGAGGCTCACCGTCTCGTCGGTGGGCTCCACGAGACGGGTGAGCACCCCGAATAGCCCCGCCATCTCCAGGGTGTGCGGCTCGACGTGAACGGTGGGGACGTCCGCGTTGTTCAACATCTTCCGGTAGATCTCCGACTCGCTCTCGTACTCCAGGACGTACGGGTAGTCGATCCGCTTCGTTCGGTCGTTGAACGCCTCCATCTTCTCGTCGCCCGTCTTCTCGCGGTACTCCGGCATGTTGGTCCGGCCGACGATCACCTGGTCGATGTCGATCCGCGGGTTGTTCTTCGGTTTGATCGTCGACTCCTGGGACGCGTGGAGGAAGTCGTAGAGGAACTCCCGCTGGAGTTTGAGCAGCTCCTCGCCCGAGAACAGTCCCCGGTTCGCGTTACAGAACGCCCCGGCGTAGTCGAACGCGCGCGGGTCGGACTCGCCGTAGACGGCCAGCTTCGCGTAGTTCACGTCGCCGGTGAGCTCCGTCTCGTCCTGGTTCTTCTTGTCCTTCGGCTCGAACGTCTCGATACACTCCCGGCGGTTCTCGCTCGCGACGAGCCTGACCACCTCGACGTGGTTCTCCAGGACCGCCTGGAGGTCGTCGTCGTAGTGGGCCAGGAGCTCGTTCAGGTAGAACTCCGAGGCGGGGTCCGGGTGTTGCTCGTTCCGCAGGGTGTAGGGCGCGTCGAGGCGACCGTTGAGGTCCTCGATCACGGCCGCGCGTTGCGGCTTCGGTAGCAACACCAGCGGGTCCTGGTTCATCGGCGACCGGACCGTGTCGTCGTCGGGGTCCTGGTCGTCGATCACCGACCGGAGGTCGGTCCATCGGAACGTGTACATCCGTCCCGCGTCCTCGCGGGTGTACGCCTCGAAGTAGCGACGAACCAGCCAGTCGAAGTGCGACTTCCCGGAGCCGACGGGGCCCAACAGGAGCTTGATCCGTTTCTCGGGGCCGAGTCCGCGCGCCCCGGATTTCACCTTGTTGACGAACTCGTGGATCGCCTCGTGTACCTCGCGGCCGTAGAAGACGTTCTCGCCGCCGTGGATCGGGTCGTCGGCCGCGAGCGCGTATTCGGCGATGCCGCGTTCCTCGTCGTATCGCGTTCCGTAGTGGTCGAACATGTCGGCGACGCGCTGGTGGGCGTTCCGCGCGACCTGCGGGTCGTCGTACAGCGTGTCGAGGTACCAGTCGAACGAGCGGGCCTCCCGGAGGTCGTCGGGGACCGTCGTTCGGTACTCCTCGCTGAGTCGTTCGAGCGTTTGTCTGTCTGGCATTGTATCGTTCGTCTCGGTCGGGCGGTGCCGAGAGCGCCGCCTCCGTCCGGCTGGACGGACGCACGGCTCGTCGTACCGACGACGTCTTCGTCGACGGGGCGGAACCGCCGCCCCGTCGAGAACCGACACGGGGTCTCGTTTCGGCCCGCGACCGAGGCCAGTCGTGTGGGAGGGATTCACATTGATAAGCGTGTCGGCCGTTGACACGCGGCAGGAGGTGCCGATCGCCCCCTGTGGCGGCCGTCGGGCCGACATCGCCTCGAGTCCGTCACCGGTATTCATATACTCATCGTGGGATCGACGCCACGTTCCGGCGCCGGGCAAGGGGTCGCGGCCGCGGACACGCTTTTTCGCTCGCGGCTCCGAGGACGCGACGTGACCTTCAGCATCTGCGTTCGCGAGCGGTACACGGACGACGCGGGCGACGGCCAGACCCGGTTCGGCGTGGCCGTCACGACGCGGCTGCCGGGCGTCGGGACGCTGTGTCCGTTCGCCTCCGAACACGGTGCGGTGGCGACGCAGTCACACACCAACGTCGCGCTCGGCCGTAAGGGGATCGCGTACCTCGCGGACGGGCTCGCCGTCGAGGACGCGCTCGACGCGCTGTTGGCGGCCGACGAGGGCCGCGAGCGCCGGCAACTCCACGGCGTCGGCACCGACGGGACCTTCGCCTTCTCCGGCGACGAGTGCGGGGAGTGGTACGGCCACCGCGTCGGGCAGAACTACACCGTCGCCGGCAACCTCCTCGTCGGCCCGGCGGTCCTCGAGGACGTCGCTGCCGGCTACGAGTCGACCGCACACGGGGAGGCCCCGCTCGCCGAGCGGCTGATCGACGCGCTCGCAGCGGGCCACGACGCCGGCGGCGACAAACGCGAGGACCTCCCCGTCCAGTCGGCGGCGCTCCGGGTGGCGACCACCGGGGACGTGCCCCGGTTCGACCCCGCTGCCGAGGACCTCCGCGTCGACGCCACCGAGACGCCGATCGCCGACCTCCGGGAGACGTTCGAGACCGCCGTCCGCGGCTACGAGGACGCGCTGGCGCGGTACGCGGACGAGGGGGAGAAATAGCGCCCGAGGGCGGAGACGCGTCCGCGTCACCCAGGGACAGCGGTTCGTCTTCCGACCGTCACAGCCGTAGGCGAGCGAAAACCGGCAGGTGGTCCGACGGGAACCGTCCGCGGTCGTCGCGATCGGCGAGCGTCGCGAACGCCTCCACGTCGACGCCCGCCGAGACGAGCACGTGGTCGATCCGCCGGTTGTCGATCAGCCGAGAGAAGTCGGTGAGGCTCGTTCGCGGCCCATGTCGGACGTCGGCGAGCGTGGCCGTGTCCCGGAGCCCGCGGTTCGTCTCCGGGCTGTCATCGTTCGTCTCCGGGTCGGTTCCAGTCAGGATCCGGTGCGGATCCGACCCGGCCGTACAGTTGAAGTCGCCGACGAGGATTCGCGGAACGTGCCCGTCCGCCTCGGACGGCTCCCCGCGGCCGTCCGCGGTTCGGGCCGTTTCCCCCGCTGTGGCGAGTTCCGGGAGTCGCTCGCGGAGCAGTCGGGCGGACTCACAGCGCGCACGTGCGCCCACGTGGTCCAAGTGCGTGTTGACGACGAGCACCGACGGCTCGGCCGCGTCAGCCGACTCGTCGGTTCCCTCCCGCGGCCGGATCCGGACCCAGCTGGCGATCCGCGGGTGGGTGGCGTCCCAGCCGGTCGAGGGCTCCGTCGGCGTCTCCGAGAGCCAGAACGTCCCGTCGTCGGTCACCCGCCAGCGGTCGGCGCGGACCCCGATCGGGCACCCCTCGCCGGCGTCGTCGCGCTTCCGTCCCCGGCCGCGGAGGTCGTACTCGGGGAGTCGGTCGCGGAGGTCCGCGCGCTGGTCGGGACGTGGTTCCTGGAAGCCGACGACGTCGGGCCGGTGGAACCGGACCAGGTCGGCGACCCCGTCCCGGCGGGCGTGCCAGGCGTCGTGGCCGTCGTGTCGGTTCCGGTACCGGACGTTGTAGCTCATGACCCGGATCCGGTTCATCGTCGACCCCTCGTGAGCGAACCGACGTAAACCGCACGGGACGCGCGACCGGACCGCTCCGTCGGCCGACGGCTCCGGCTCACTCGACGGTTCGCTCCTCGGCACCCGGCGCGTTCCGCTTCACGCCAGTGACGGCCTCGACCGCGTTCGACCGGGAGGCGTACCCTTCACCGGAGTCGGCGACGATGTTCCCGTTGCGGTGGCGGAGTCGCCAGCGCCACTCGTCACCAGCGTCCTCGTAGATCTCGAAGGCGGCGTTCCCGACCTCCAGCACGTCGGCATCGGGGGCGTACTCGCGGATACGCTCGATCGCCGCCTGCGCCCCGTCCTTCGAGGCGTAGCCCTCGCCCGAGTCGGCGATAATGTTGCCGTTGCGGTGGCGGAGCCGCCAGCGGAACTCCCCGGCGTTGTCCTCGTAGAGCTCGACGGTCGCTTTCGTCCCGCCGTCGCCGGACCCCGCCCCGTCGCCCGCCTCGACGTCGAGGTCCTCGAGGGAAGCCTCCCCGACGTTCGACCGGACGCTCTCGAGCCCCTGCCGAGCCTTCGACCGGCTGCTGTACCCCTGCCCGGAGTCGGCGAGGACGTTGCCGTTCTCGTGGATCAGCCGCCAGCGCCACTTGCCGGCTCTGTCGGCGTACACCTCGAACGCTGACGGGTCGACCCGGAGGTAGTCGGCGGCGGCGACGTGCTCGCGGACACGCGAGAGCGCCCGCTTCGCGTTGGACTTCGAGGCGTAGCCCTCGCCGGAGTCGCCGATGACGTTGCCGTTGTCGTGGATCAGCCGCCAGCGCCACTCCCCGGCGTCGTCCTCGAACAGCTCGAAGGTCGCCTCGCTCGCGATCTCCTCGTCCTCGCTCGGGACGGCCACGTCCGGCTCGCCGGCGTCCGCGGGCTCTGGGCCGTCGTCGTCGGCGAGCGCCTCGGCCTCCTCGACGGCCGTGTCGATCCGTAACAGGCCGGCCCCGAGCGCGTTCCGCCTGACGCTGTGGAGCCCCTTCTGGGCCTTCCCGCGGCTACTGTACCCCTGCCCGGAGGTCGCGATCACGTTGCCGTTGCGGTGGCGGAGCCGCCAGCGCGGCTTCCCGCTCGCGTCCTCGAACAGCTCGAACCGGGCCTTGCTCTCGTACAGCGCAGTGGTCTCGTCCCGTGCGGTCTCGGTTTCCCCCTCGAGCTCCTCGATCCGTGTCTCGGCGGCCCCGAGCTCCTCGCGGGTCGTTTCCAGCTCTTCGCGGGTCGTTTCCAGCTCTTCGCGGGTCGTTTCGAGTTCGCGCCCGGTCTTCTCGCTCGCGCTCGCGGTGGCGGCCGTCTCCTTTTTCATCCGCTTGTAGTCCTCGTGGACCGGGTCCGTGATCAGCGGCACGATCGTTCCCGCCAGGCCGATCACGACGATACCCGCCGCGTACAGCAGGTTGACGGTCGAGTTCCCGGTCGCACGCGACCAACCGTCGGGGAAGACGACGAAGAAGTAGACGACCGCGGCGAGCGTCAACAGTCCACCGAGCGTTCCGAGCGTCGTCGCCGACCGTCGTAGCGGGAAGCGCACGATCGCGCCGAGCATGACCACCGGCGGGGAGAGCGCCACGAAGGCGTATCCCACCGCCCGGGCGGTCGTCCGCGGCGCGGTGACCGCGAAGACGACGACGCCGAACACGCCGAGAAGCACGCCGAACGAGAACAGCCAGTAGCCCCGAACCTCGTCGTCGGTCGTCGGGGTCCCGATACGGTTTTCGTACAGGTTCGAGAACGGCCCGTCGGGTGTCTCTTTTGCCATGTTCGGGACAATACCCTGCCGATGGGTTATATATGTGGGTCGATATCACACACAGCGGAGCTTATCTTCCGGTTAACCCCGCGTCCGTCGGATCGCCTTCACGGGGTCGACCGCATCGAGCCGACGCCTTCCCCCGGCCGGAGTTCGGCTGTTTCGACGTCGGTCGTTTTTAAGGGATACCGCCCCTACGACGACCCGATGACGAGCTCGTCGACGCGCTACGCGGACCCCGAGGAGAACCCCTACGTCGAGGAGCCGCCGACCGACTTCGAGCCGGTCGACGAGCTGTCGACCGGGACGGCCGAGCGGCAGGCCGAGCTCCTCCGGGCGGCGATCCGCGAGCACGACCACCGCTACTACGTCGAGGCCGACCCGCTGATCGAGGACGCGACCTACGACCGGCTGTTCGACCGGCTCCGGGAGCTCGAAGCAGCGTTCGACCTCGACACGCAGGGGTCACCCACCCGTCGGGTCGGCGGCGAGCCGCTAGACGCGCTGGAGACGGTCGAGCACGTCGCGCCGATGCGCTCCATCGACAGCGCGAAGGAGGTCGACGCGGTCCGCGAGTTCGACGAGCGCGTCCGCTCGGGGCTCCGCGAGGCGGGGTTCGATCCGGAGGACCGCCGGTACGTGTGTGAACCCAAGTTCGACGGGCTCTCCGTCGAGGTGATATACGAGGACGGCGAGTACGCCCGCGCCGCGACCCGCGGCGACGGGCTCGAGGGCGACGACGTGACCGAGCAGGTCCGGACGGTCCGGTCGGTCCCCGGGAGGCTCCGGGGTGACCCGCCGGGCCGGCTCGCGGTCCGCGGCGAGGTGTACATGCCCCGCCCCGCGTTCGAGACGTACAACGAGGAGCTGATCGAGCGCGGCGAGGAGCCGTTCGCGAACCCGCGGAACGCGGCTGCCGGGACGCTCCGCCAGCTCGACCCCGCGGTCGTCGCCGAACGACCGCTCGACGTCTTCTTCTTCGACGTGCTGGGTTGGGAGACCGCTGGAGCGGACGACGACGGGGACGCTCCCGATCGGCCGGACACCCACTGGGGCGACCTGCTGGCGTTCGACGACTTCGGACTTCGGCGGACCGACCGCGTCGAGCGGGTCGACGGGATCGACGCCGCGATCGACTTCCGCGACCGGCTGGGCGAGGACCGCGACGACCTGAACTACGGGATCGACGGCGTCGTGATCACGCTTGACGACCACGACGCCCGCGACGCGCTCGGGTCGACCTCGCGGGCCCCCCGCTGGGCGTTCGCCTACAAGTTCCCGCCCCGGACCGCGACGACGACGGTCGAGGGCGTGACCGTCCAGGTCGGCCGGACGGGCCGGCTCACCCCCGTCGCGGAGCTCGACCCGGTCGACGTCGACGGCGTCACCGTTTCGCGGGCGACGCTCCACAACCCCGCCGAGATCGAGGCGCTCGGCGTGAACGTCGGCGATCGGGTGCGGGTCTACCGCGCCGGCGACGTGATCCCGTACGTGCCGGAGGTGGTCGAGAAGCGCTCGGACGGGACGTACGCGTTCCCCGAGACGTGTCCGGTCTGTGACGCGCCGGTCGAGCGCGACGGCCCCCTCGCCTTCTGTACCGGCGGGCTCGGCTGTCCGGCCCAGCTGGAGCGCGCGGTCGAACACTGGGCCCGCCGGGACGGTCTCGACGTCGAGGGGCTCGGTCCCGAGCGCGTCGAGACGCTCCGGGAGGCCGGGCTCGTCGAGTCGTTGCCGGACCTCTACGACCTGACGGTCGCGGACCTCGCCGACCTGGAAGGGTGGGGCGAGACCAGCGCCGAGAACCTGATCGCGGCGCTCGAGGCGACCCGGGAGCCCCCTCTCGACCGGTTCCTCGCGGGCCTCGGGATCCCGGACGTGGGCCCGACGACCGCCCGGGCGCTGGCGGCGCACTTCGGCGACCTCGACTCACTGCTCGCCGCCGACGAGGCCGACCTCCGCGCGGTCGACGACGTGGGCCCGACGGTGGCCGAGTCGATCCGGACGTTCCTCGACGCGTCCGAGAACCGGGAGGCGATCGCGGCGCTCCGCGACCGCGGGGTCGACCCCGAGCCGGTCGAGACTCCCGGCGACGCCGACACTGCCCCCCTCGACGGGCTCACGTTCGTCTTCACCGGGTCGCTGTCGGTGACGCGCGGCGAGGCGCAGGCGCACGTCGAGGCCCACGGAGCGAACGCGACCTCGTCGGTGTCGGGGAACACCGACTACCTCGTCGCCGGCGAGGACCCCGGCCGATCGAAACGCGACGACGCCGACGCGGAGGGCGTGCCCGTCCTCGACGAGGCCGCGTTCGCCGACCTGCTCGAGGAGCGCGGGGTCGCGTGGCCGCCAGCGGCGGACGCGTAGCCGGCCACGATCGACGGCCACCAGCGGCGGACCCGTGGCCGGCCACGATCGACGGCCGCCAGCGGTGAACGCCGTTGTGACGCCCGTTTCGGGTGCCTCGTCGTGACGACCCGCAGCCCTTTATCGGATGCCACGGGAACGGGGACGTATGACCGCCATCGACCTGCGCGGCGTGACGAAGGAGTTCCCGGGTGTCACGGCCGTGCGCGACCTCGACCTCACGGTCGAGGAGGGAGAGGTGTACGGCTTCCTCGGCCCCAACGGGGCCGGCAAGTCGACGACCATCGACATGGTGCTCGATTTCGTCAGGCCAACCGAGGGGACGGTGACGGTGCTCGGGCGCGACGCCACCGTCGACAGCGTCGAGATCCGTCGGCGGACCGGCGTCCTCCCGGACGGGTTCTCCGTGTACGACCGGCTCTCCGGCCGGAAACACGTCGAGTTCGCCATCGAGTCGAAGGAGGTCGACGTCGACCCCGACGCCGTCCTCGACCGGGTCGGCCTCCTCGAGGACGCCGACCGCAAGGCCGGCGGCTACTCCAAGGGGATGCGCCAGCGGCTCGCACTCGGGATGGCGCTGGTCGGCGAGCCGGAGCTTCTGATCCTCGACGAGCCGTCCTCGGGGCTGGACCCCGCGGGCGTGAAGGACATGCGCGAGATCGTCACCGCGGAGGCCGACCGCGGTGCGACCGTCTTCTTCTCCTCGCACGTGCTCGCACAGGTCGAGGCGGTCTGTGACCGCGTCGGCATCCTCCGGGCGGGCGAGCTCGTCGCCGAGGACTCCATCGAGGGGCTCCGAGAGGCGGTCGGCGACGGTGAGACGCTGGAGGTGACCGTCGACGCCCCGTCCGACGACGTCCTCGACGCGGTCCGCGCGGTGGAGGGCGTCGACCGGGTGGACGCCGACGGCGACACGCTCCTCGTGAGCTGTGACCCCGGCGTGAAGACGCGGGTCATCGCCGCAGCCGAGGACGCCGGGGCCGTCGTCGACGACTTCCACACGTCGGAGGCGTCGCTCGAGGACCTCTTCTTGGCGTACACGGAGGGCGAGGCGACGCCGACCGGACGGGAGGACCCGGCCGTCGGAGGGGTGGACGCGTGAGCCTCCTCGCGGTCGCGAACAAGGACTTCCAGGACACGGTCCGCTCGCGCGGGATGGTGCTTCTCGTCGCGCTGTTCTCGCTCCTCGTCGCCGTCTTCGCGTACGTCGTCCGTCCCCAGGGGCAGGCCGACCAGTTCGCGACGGAGCTCCTCTTGAGCACGTTCGTCGGCCCGGTGCTCGTCACCGGCCTGGTCCCGCTCGTGGGCGTCGTCGTCGGGTACAACGCCGTGAGCGGCGAGCGCGAGTCCGGCTCGCTGAAACTGCTCCTCTCGTTGCCCCACTCGCGGGCGGACGTCGTCTTCGGCAAGGTGCTCGGGCGGAGCGCCGCGTTGGCGCTCGCGGTCTTCGCCGGCTTCCTCCTGCCCGCGCTCGTGTTGATCGTCGTCCCGGTGACGTTCAACGCGGGCTCGTTCCTCGGGTACACCGTCTTCGCCGCGGCGCTCGGGGTGGTGTTCGTCGCCATCGCGGTCGGCTGTTCGGCCGCCGTGGCGACCCGCCAGCGCGCGCTGATCGCCGGGATCGGCGTCTACGCCCTCTTCGTGCTGTTGTGGGGACTGTTCACCGGGCGCGTGATCGGCGCCTTCTCCGGTCCCATCGAGGCGCTCCCCGTCTCGATGCGACAGATCCAGACGTTCCTCGAGGTCGCGAACCCGACGACCGGGATCGAGGTGCTCGCGAACGGCTTCCTCGCCGACCAGCTGTTCTCCGGCGAGTCGGCGAACCGGCAGGTCTCCGCGGTCGCGATGCTGGTCTTCTGGGCGCTCGCGCCGCCGCTGGCCGGCCTGTTGAAGTTCGACCGCGAAGACCTCTGACGCGACCTCTCCCGGTCTCACGACCACCGTGTGGTTCATCCCCGCGCCGACCCACCGTCCGTCCATGGACCGACGCCGATTCCTCTCGCTCGCGGGCCTCGCCGGGACCGGCACGCTCGCCGGCTGTACGGCCCCCGAGGGCAGGCCCGACGATCCTACCGGCGACGGCGTCGATGACGGCGACACGTCGTCCGACGCGTACGCGGTCGAGACCGTCGCGTCCGGGTTCGAACACCCCTGGGCGCTCGCGTTCCTCCCCGACGGCGACCTCCTCGTCACCGAGCGCGCCGGGACGCTGGACCTCGTCGACCGCGGATCGGGCGACCTCCGGGTCGTCGAGGGGACCCCGGCGGTCGACGCTCGCGGCCAGGGCGGCCTCCTCGACGTCGCGCTCCACCCCGAGTATCCGGACCGGCGCTGGACGTACCTCACGTACTCGGCGGCGAACGCCGACGGCGACACGGCCACCCACCTCGGCCGCGGACGGCTCGACCCGGAGTCCGCCCGGCTGGAGGGGTTCGAGGTGCTCCACGTCGCCGAGCCCTTCGTCGACTCGACGGGCCACTACGGGTCGCGGGTCGTCTTCGGCGACGACGGCCGGCTGTACGTGACCGTCGGCGACCGCCAGTTCAAGGATTTCGGCCCGGACCACGTCGCCCAGGACCTCGGCGTCGAACTCGGCAAGACCCTCCGGCTCACTGCGGACGGGTCGGTCCCCGACGACAACCCGTTCGTCGACGACCCCGACGCGCGGGATCCGATCTTCAGCTTCGGCCACCGCAACGCGCAGGGGTTGACGGTCCACCCCGAGACGGGGGCGCTCTGGGAGAGCGAGTACGGCGAGCGGGACGGCGACGAGATAAACGTGATACGTGAGGGGGAAAACTACGGCTGGCCGGTCGCAGACGAGGGGTGTACCTACGACTCGGGCGAGCCCATCGGCGTCTCCCACGACGACCGCGAGGACGTGACCGCCCCGGCGTACTCGTGGCCCTGCGGGAGCGGCGGCTTCCCGCCCGGCGGGATGACGTTCTGTACCGGGACCGCGTTCCCCGACTGGGAGGGGGACCTGTTCGTCGGCGGGCTCGCTGTGCGGGCGCTCGGGCGCCTCACCGTCGAGGGGAGCACGGTGACCGGCGAGGAGCGGTTGCTCGCCGACCGGGGGTGGCGGGTCCGCACCGTCGCCGAGGCTCCCGACACGGGCCACCTCTACGTCGCGGTCGACGCCGGCGACGCCCCGGTCGTGCGGCTGATGCCGGCGTGAGCGTCCGTCGGGAGGCCCTCCTCACTCGGTCGCAGTCTCTATCGCCGTCTCCAGGTCCGCGACGATGTCGGCGGGGTCCTCGATCCCGACCGAGAGCCGCACCATGTCGCCGGTGACGCCCGCAGCCTCCCGTTCTTCCTCCGTCAACTGCTGATGCGTCGTCGAGCCGGGGTGGATCACGAGCGTCTTCGCGTCGCCGACGTTCGCCAGGAGTGAGGCGAGTTCCGCGTTCTCGACGGTCGCCTTCGCGGTCTCGAAGCCGCCCGCAAGCCCGAACGCGATCATGCCGCCGTACCCGCCCTCGAGGTACTCGCCCGCCTCCTCGTGGGTCTCGTGGCTCTCCAACCCGGGGTAGTTCACCCACGCCACGTCCTCGTGTCCCTCGAGGTACTCCGCGACGATCCCGGCGTTCTCACAGTGGCGCTCCATCCGCAGCGGGAGCGACTCGGTCTGCTGGAGCGTGTTCCACGCGTCGAAGGGGGCCTGCTGGTTACCCAGGTCGCGTAGCCCCCGGGTCACCGCCGCGAACGTGAACGCCGTGTCGCCGAACGCGTCGACGTAGTTGATCCCGTGGTAGGCGGGGTTGTCCTGGGCTATCTCCGGGAACTTCTCGGGGTACTCGCCCCAGGGGAAGGAGCCGCCGTCGACGAGGATCCCGCCGATCGTGGTCCCGTTGCCGGTGAGCCACTTGGTCGTCGACTCCCAGACGAGGTCCGCGCCGTGCTCTATGGGTCGACAGAGGTACGGCGTCGCGAACGTGTTGTCGACGAAGAGCGGCACGCCGTGCTCGTGGGCGATCTCGGCGACCCGCTCGATGTCGGGGGTGACGAGCGACGGGTTGCCGATCGTCTCGAGGTGGACGTAGGCGGTGTCGTCGTCGATCGCGTCGGCGTACCCCTCGTAGTCGAGCGGGTCGACGAACCGCGTCGACACGCCACGTCGCTCGACGGAGTGGGTGAGGTAGGTGTAGGTGCCGCCGTACAGCGCCGAGGAGGTGACGACGTTGTCGCCGGCCGAAGCCAGCATGAACGTCGCGAGGTCGAGCGCCGCCATTCCCGAGGCGGTGGCGATCGCGGCCACGCCGCCCTCGAGGGAGGCGATCCGCTCCTCCAAGGCGGCGTTCGTCGGGTTCATGATCCGCGAGTAGACGTTGCCGGCCTCCTCCAGCGCGAACAGCCGTGCGGCGTGGTCGGCGTCGTCGAACTCGTAGGCGGTCGTCTGGTAGATGGGCGTCGCGCGCGCCCCGGTCGTGGGGTCCGGTGTCGACCCGGCGTGAACGCTTCGCGTGCGGAACTCGTGGCCGTCGTCGTCCTCGTCGGTCGGCATGTAGACCCCTCCGTTCCGGGGTGGGTTAAACCCGGCAGACGTTCGCGTATGCTACCGGTAGCTCGGATCTGCGGAGTGCGGTTTCGTGCGAACTGTTAACGTCGTCGAACCGTAACGTTGTGTATGGGAACACAAGGTCCGCGGGGTGGCCCTCCGGAGCTCGGCGACCTGGCCGGCGGGATCCCCGACTCGGTCTGGCAGTACACGGCGCTGGCGTTCGCGCTGGTCGTCGGGTTCGCGGTGTTGAGCCAGAGCCTCGTCTACGGGGTCGGCGTGCTGGCGGTCCTGCTCGCGTTGGTCACCGTCGCCAGCGCGGTCGAGATCGTCGACGCCTACGAGAAGGAGGCGTTGACGGTGTTCGGCGAGTACCGGGAGCTGTTGGAGCCCGGCGTCCACCTCATCCCGCCGTTCGTCTCGCGGACGTACGCGTTCGACATGCGGACGCAGACGCTGGACGTGCCCCGTCAGGAGGCGATCACGCGGGACAACTCGCCGGTGACCGCCGACGCCGTGGTGTACATCAAGGTGATGGACGCGAAGAAGGCCTTCCTCGAGGTCGACGACTACAAGAACGCGACCTCCAACCTCGCGCAGACCACGCTCCGGGCCGTCCTCGGCGACATGGAGCTCGACGACACGCTCTCCCGGCGCGAGCAGATCAACGACCGGATCAACGAGGAGCTGGACGAGCCGACCGACGAGTGGGGGATCCGCGTCGAGGGCGTCGAGGTCCGCGAGGTGAGCCCCTCCCAGGAGGTCCAGCGCGCGATGGAACAACAGACCGGCGCCGAACGCCGGCGGCGGGCGATGATCCTCGAAGCGCAGGGGGAACGCCGCTCCGCCGTCGAGCAGGCCGAGGGTGACAAACAGTCGAACATCATCCGCGCACAGGGGGAAAAACAGAGCCAGATCCTCGAGGCGCAGGGGGACGCGATATCGACCGTGCTGCGCGCGCGCTCCGCGGAATCGATGGGCGAACGCGCCATCATCGAGCGCGGCATGGAGACGCTCGCGGAGATCGGAAAAGGCGAGTCCACCACGTTCGTCCTCCCCCAGGAGCTCACGAGCCTCGTCGGCCGCTACGGCAAGGCGCTCTCCGGCTCCGATGTCCAGCAGATGGAGGGGTTAGCGAGCAAGGAGTTCGACGAGGAGACGGAGAAGATGCTCGGCTTGGAGGACATCGAGAGCGCCCTCGAACAGCTCGATACGGTGGCCGACAGCGACCTGCGGACCGACGAGACGCGGGACGCCGACACGGCCCGCGACGTCGACCTCGCCAAACAGGAGGCGACGACCCGCGAGGCCGACCGCGACATCGAACTGGAGACCGAAAGCGAGCGACCGGGAACGTAAGCCCGACTCACGGTTGCCACACGTCGTCGACGGAGAAGATCGCCGGCACCGCGATCGCGGCGCCGCCGCATGGATCGGTGACGTTCCCGGAGCCGAAGACATCGATCCCGAGGCGGACCGGACATCGATCCCGAGGCGGACCGGACATCGATCCCGAGGCGGAGACGGGTTGACTGTGACGGTAGGCGAGCCGCTACGAGTGGCGATCAGCTCTCACAGGCTCTACACTCGAGAATATCCCGACTGAATTTCTGTGCGGCATTCACGCTGTTCTGATAGTAGAGGCTCTTGACCCCCTTCTTCCAAGCTTCTATGTAGAGCTGATTGATCTCCTTGACGCTCACTTCACTCGGGTCGATCGAGACGTTCACGCTCTGCGCTTGGTCTATGTATTTTTGTCTCTGTGCTGCCTGATTGATGATCGCCATCTGCGGTATCTCGGCGAAGGTCTTGAACACCTCTTTCTCTTCGTCCGTCAAACAGTCGAGATGTTGAACGCTCCCGTCCTTATTCGCGATGCTGTCCCAGACTTCGCGGGTGTCTTTGCCCCTCTCCGCCAGTATCGCCTGAAGAAACCTGTTTTTTTGCGTCGACTTTAGCTTCGCACTGTCTCGCACGAAGTAGTTCGCTTTCAGCGGCTCGATGCTCGGACTGACCTGACCCAGAATGACGCTGCTCGATTTTGTCGGAGCCACGCTCATCGTCGTCGTATTCCGCCTGCCGTAGCCCTCAAGAACCTCTGGCTCCCCGAACTCATCGGCAAGCGCTTCACTCGCCTCGTAACTTCGCTCTTTGATCGTCCGGAACATCTCTCCGTTCTTCTCCATCGCCTCCATGCTGTCGAAGGGAATCATGTTGCTCTGGAGGTAGCTGTGCCAACCGAGGACGCCGATTCCTATCGCTCTGTGTCTCTTCGCAAACCGCACAGCCCGCTCCATGAACTGTACTCCCTCCGTGAGCTGGATGAATTCCTCCATCACCGCGTCCAGAAACCGCGTCAGAGTCTCCACCGCATCGGTGTCCTTCCATTCGTCGTAGTGGAGAGCGTTCATACTTGAGAGACAGCAGACGAAGCTCTCGTCCGCCGTGGCTGGCAGTGCTATCTCGGTACACAGGTTGGACGCGTTTATTTGATAGTCTTTGTCCTTGTAGACCTGTGGTTTCCCCTCGTTCATATTCCCCCGGAAGATGATATACGGAACGCCGATATTGATCCGGGTCTCGATGATATCCGCCCAGGTCTCTCGCTTCTCTTCGTCGCCGTCAATCATCGACTGAAACCAGTCGTCCCCGATGATGACGCCGTAGTAGATGTCCTGTACTGGGTCCCCTTCGGTTTTGATGTTAAGCCATTCTTCCAAGTCATCATGTTCGACGTCGATATAGCCGGCGAACTGCCCCCTCCGGGTTTCTCCCTGGCTGATGACGTTGATGATCGTATCGAACAGCTCTGTGAAACTGTAACTCCCGTTGCTCTTGCCGTTGTTCGTTATCGGACTGCCCCGCGGCCGCAGCTCACCGAAGTATCCGCTCGTGCCCCCACCCTGCTTGGTCATTTCACCCACCTCGGCTTGGGTGTAGAGGATGCTCTCTATGTTATCCTGCATGTAGCTACCGAAGCAACTGATAGGAAGGCCCCTGTCCAGTCCGAAGTTGGACCATACTGGGCTGGCGAGACTGTAGAAGCCGCGGCTCATGTACTCGTAGAACTTGTCCGCGAAGCCTTCCTCACCCAAGATCTCTTCGGCGCGCTCCGCTATCTGTCTGACTCTCTCTTCCGCTTCGACGCCGTCAAGCAGGTACCCCTCTCTAAGGAACTCCCTGCTGTCCTCGTTCAGCCAGTAAAACGGTTCGGTATGTTGTTGCTCAACGCTGTCGAGTTCTGTTTGTGCCATTTTAGAACATGTCCTCGGCGGTAACGCTCTGTGTGTGTTTGTTGTACGTGGTCGACCGCTTGCTGAAGAAGTCGTTATCCTTCGTCATCATAACGTCCTCGTCGAACCAGCGCGTCTCCTCAAGCAGGTCGTCGTCCGTCTCGAATATCGGTTCAACGCCGACGGTTTCGAGACTCTGATTGAACCGATCTCGCAGAAACGCGTCGACATGCGCTCTGGGAAGGAAATCCAGCTCGCCGTCGGCGAATATCCAATCCAGTATCTCCATCTCTGCCTCGTAGGCCTGCTGACAGGCCTCCCGGACGTCCGCCCCGAAGTCGTCATCGAAGAGGTCCGGGTTCTCCTCTCTGATCGTCTCCACCAGCTCAACCCCGAACAGCCCGTGAATCTGCTCCTCTTTGCTGGTTGCTTCGACCGCGTTCGCTATTCCCTTGAACTTCTTTTCGTGCTTGTCGAAGCTTGTCATTACGAGGAACTGGCTGAATAGCGATACGTGTTCGACGAACGTACTGAACAGCAGGATGCTCATCACGTACTCTCGTTCGTCGTCGCTCTCGCTCTTCTCCAGATACTCATCGAGATACTCGATCCGCTCTTTGATCGCTGGCTCCTCAGTTACCTGCTCGAAATCGTCCGTGATCCCTAAGACGTCGAGTAGGTGACTGTAGGCATCCATGTGCCGCACCTCGCTTTCCGCAAAGGTCATACCCACGTTCCCGACCTCGGCTTTGGGCATCTCCTCGTAGATATCCGACCAAAACGTCTTCACTTGCACCTCGATCTGCGCGATAGCCAACATCGTCCGCTTGATAACGGTCCGCTCAGCAGGAGTCGTGTTGACCTTGAAGTCTTGGACATCTCCGTCGAAATTGAACTCCGTGTGTACCCAGTAGCTGTTCCGGATCGCCTCGACGTAGTCGAGAAACTCGCTGTACTCGTAGGGCTTCAGCTGTTTTCTCTCCGAGAAGATGTCCGTCTCGATATCTGCGCCTGTACTCGCGTTCGTGTTTGCGTCTTCGCTTTCACTCATTTGGCCACCTCAAACGTGACCGATTGCGTTGGATTGCCTCTGCCACTGTCTCGCATCAGTCTGGTGAGTCCGACCGCAGTCGTGTCGCTCGGGAGACGGTCTTACAGCGTAACGTGAGTTTAGCCGTGTGAACCGTATCGGATCCCACTGACTCCACTGTTATAAGTATTACCAACAAAATTGTAGTATAACAAATTAGCTTTCATGCTGAGGGCAGAGTCGTTCCTCCGATCCACGAACGGACGGTGCCGAGACGGAGACTGAGTGGTGATCTCCGGTTACGGGTGGTCGCTACAGTGCCCAACTGGTAGCGTCAAGCCCCCACGCGAGTCCGATCGCGGAGGTCCCGTCGAGCAGTTCGGCGAGAAGCGCGAACCCGGAACCGGGCGCGAGCGAGAGACCGACGAGACGTGAGACTCGGACGATGTCGACCTCGCCCGCCGGGGGGCGAGACCCGCGAGGCCGACCACGACATCGAGTTAGTGACCGAGAGCGAGCGGCTCGGGAGCTGATAACGGAGGTCGGTGCGGGGGCGAGCCACCACTTAAGGCCGCCAGTTCACCGGATCGACCGCCCACAGCGCGCCGACCGCGAGGACGCCGGCGACGAGCGCGAGCGGATCGGCCGACGCGACCGCGACCGACGCGAGTAGCAGGACCGCGCCGGCGAGCAGCGCGATCGTGTCTTCCGTGGTCGACGCGCGCACGACGGGTGCCACCGCGCCGCCGGCGAGAGTGCCGGCCGCGACCGTGGCGGGGGGACCGGCGCGTAGCGTCGCGAGTCCCTCCGAGGCGGCGAACGCGGCGAAGGGTGCCCCGACGTCGGTGCCGACCCCCGTGCCGAGCGCCAGCGCGCCGACAGCGCCGAGCCCGGGCGCGGCCAGAAGCGAGGTCGGAGACGGGACGACGAGGTCGGGGTCGCCGGACGCGGTCGCCGAGCCGGGGACGACCGTGGGCGCGACGGTCGCCGCGGTCGCGAAGGCGGCGACGCCGACAGCGAGCAGCCCGAGTCCGAGGAGGCGACGGCGTAGGGTGGCCATACCGACCGGAAGGCCGCCGGGGCACAAAGCGGTCGCGGGACGGAGCCGAGACCGGCGGGGGAGACGTCACACCGTCACGCCGGCGCGGTGTCACACCGTCACGCCGGCGCGGTGTCACACCGTCACGCCCGCCCGGTCGCCCTCGACCGAGACGACGACGCGCTCCGGTTGCCCGCGCCCGTCGGCCAGGCGGACGAGGAGCGTGTGGACCGCGGGGTCGTCCTCGTCGCCCGGCCGGTGGCCGATCTCGTCGGCCGTGACCCGCAGCGCGCGGTCGCCGATCCGGCTCACCGACCCGAGCCGGACGTCGAGCCCCGGCGGAGCCAGCCGCTGGAGCACCACGAGCACGGCGTCGCCCCCGTCGTCGACGAACGGCGTCGCGTCGACGAACGACAGCGTCCGCTCCGCGTCCCCGAGGATCGCCCGCTTTGCCCCCGTCGACGACCGAAACGCGAGGGCGTGTGTCGGGAGGCCCGGCGGCTGTGCGCGCACGCTCTCCGCGGGAACGAGCGGGTCGTCGTCCACGTATCGGCTCGCAACCGCGAGGTCCCGCGGGGTCGACGCCGCGAGGTCGTGGAGCCGGTCCGTACACCCCGCGGTCGCGACGGCGAGCGCGCCGACCACGAGCGCGCGACGGTACATGCTCCCCGGTCGGTCGCTCGCGGATGAAAACTCCGTCGCCCCGACTCGCCAGCGTGATATTTGGTATCGGTCTCTCACCGGCGGCCGATACCCCCTCGAGGCAACCGATCGTGTCGCCCCGGATCGGTTTTCGTCCCGAAACCGCCCGCCCCCGCTACTCGTCAAGCATCGGCGCGGGCACGCCCTCCTCGTCGCCGTCGAGCTCGAACGCCCGGCGTAGCTCCGCGATCCGGTCGCGGATGTCCGCGGCCAGCTCGAACTCCAGGTTGCTCGCGGCCTCGTTCATCCGGTCTTCGAGCGCCTCGATCTGCGCTTTCGCTTCGTCCTCGCTCTCCACGTCGCCGACGCTGACGCCGCTCGTGTCCGTCTTCGAGCCCGGGAGGTTGGTCTCGCCGACCGGCTTGTCGATGGTGGTCGCCTCGTAGCCGTGCTCGGCGTTGTACGCCAGTTGGATCTCCCGGCGACGCTGGGTCTCCTCGATCGCCTGCTCCATCGAGTCGGTGACCCGGTCCGCGTAGAGGACCACCTCGCCGTTGACGTTGCGGGCTGCCCGCCCCATCGTCTGGACGAGGGTGGTGGTCGAGCGTAAGAATCCCTCCTGGTCGGCGTCGAGGATGGCGACGAGGCTCACCTCGGGGATGTCGAGCCCCTCTCGGAGCAGGTTGATCCCGACGAGCACGTCGATGTTGCCGAGCCGGAGGTCGCGGATGATCTCGTGTCGCTCCAGGGTGTCCGTCTCGTCGTGCATGTACGCCACGTCGACCCCGGCCTCCTCGAAGTACTCCGTGAGGTCCTCGGCCATGCGCTTCGTGAGCGTGGTGACGAGGACGCGCTCGTCGCGGTCGATCCGCTCGTCGACGCGTTCGAGGAGGTCCTCGACCTGCCCGGTCGCGCCCGTCACCTCCACCTTCGGGTCGACGAGGTGGGTGGGGCGGACGATCTGTTCGACGACGTTCGCCGACTCCTCGCGTTCGTACTCGCTCGGCGTCGCGGAGACGTACAGCGTCCGGTCGGTCTTCTCCTCGAACTCCTCGAACGTCAGCGGGCGGTTGTCGTAGGCGGTCGGGAGCCGGAACCCGTTCTCGACGAGCGAGTCCTTTCGCGACTTGTCGCCCTCGTACTGCCCTTTGATCTGGGGGATCGTCTGGTGGGACTCGTCGATGACGGTGAGGAAGTCGTCGGGGAAGTAGTCGAGGAGCGTGTAGGGGGCGTCGCCGGGGTCGCGGTCGTCCATGTGGACGGAGTAGTTCTCGATGCCCGAACAGTAGCCCGCCTCGCGGAGCATCTCGAGGTCGAAGGTGGTGCGCTCCTCGATGCGCTGGGCCGCGACGAGGTCGCCCTGGCGCTCGAAGTAGCCGACCCGCTTCTCCATCAGCGACTCGATCTCGGCGATCGCCTGTTCCAGCTGGTCGTCCGGGATCGAGTAGTGCTCCGCCGGGTGGAGCATCACCGCGGGCTCCTCGGAGACGACCTCGCCTTTCATCGGGTCGACCTTGAGCATGCGATCGATCTCCTCGCCCCACAGCTCGACCCGGACCGCGTACCGGCCGTACATCGGGTAGATCTCGACGGTGTCGCCGCGCACGCGGAACGTGCCCTGCGTGAAGTCCACGTCGTTGCGCTCGTAGTTCAGGTCGACGAGCCGGGCGAGCAGCTCCTCGCGACCGACCGCCTCGCCGACCGCTAAGCGGAGCGCCATGTCGCGGTAGTTCCCCGGGTCGCCGAGTCCGTAGATGGCCGACACCGAGGCGACCACGATCACGTCGTCGCGGGTGAGCAGCGAGCGCGTCGCGGAGTGGCGCAGGCGGTCGATCTCCTCGTTTATCGACATCTCCTTGTCGATGAACGTGTCCGTCTGCTCGACGTACGCCTCCGGCTGGTAGTAGTTGTAGTAGGAGACGAAGTACTCGACGGCGTTGTCCGGGAACAGCTCGCGGAACTCCTCGTACAGCTGGGCCGCGAGCGTCTTGTTGTGGGCCAACACGAGGGTCGGCCGGTCCAACTCCTCGGCGACCCACGAGACGGTGTTGGTCTTTCCGGAGCCGGTCACGCCGAGGAGGGTCTGCGTGTCCGCGCCCGACTCGAACCCCTCGACGAGTTCCTGGATCGCCTCGGGCTGGTCGCCCGCGGGCTCGAACGGGGCGTCGACGCGGAGGGGGCGGTCGACGGTCGGGCGGTCCTCCGAGAGGGGGGAGTCGGCGTCGCTCACGATACGCGTCGTTGGCGATGGAGGCACTTGAGCGGCGCGGGGATCGACGGCGGCGCGGTCCCGTGCGAGCGGTCACATCCCCCTGCGGATATCTTTCTTATCGATACCTCGCAACAACAGCCCGATATTCTCGTCCGGCGATCGCTCTCCGGCTCCGGCCAGATGGACGAGCGGGGCGTCCAAGGCGGTTGCGCTCGCGTAGGTCGGCCCCTCGTCGCCGTCATCGTCTCCCTGTCTGCCGAGTATCTTGACGTTCACGGCGTTGAGTCCCTTCCGCCCCGTATCGGTCTGCGTCAACGCGTGCGACGCCATCGCCTCGATCAGTTCCGCCTTGTTCATCTCGGTTCCCTGTACCCGAGCGCTACCGATCGCCGACCCGTATCGGCTCCGGTCGCGGGAGAACCCCTCGACGACGCGGTCGTCGTAGTCATCGCTCTCGATGTCTTCCGGGGCCACGCTCGCGACCTCGGTCGGCCCCTCGTCGAAGAGGAGGGTCACCGAATCCTCGTACAGTGCGCCCTCGTCGAGGATCCACCCGCCGGCGAAGACGAGTTGATCGTCGCGGACGATCCGCCGGACGTAGAACAACCCGGGTAACGGACACGGGCAGTCCGCAGGCGTCACGGCCACGGGACAGACGAGTGTCGGGCTCACTGAGACGTCGCCGTCTCCCGGCATCACCATATCCCTGTCCTCACCCAGGATGATCTCGCCCCACGAGTCGAGCGTCTCGGGCTCGCGGAGGGTGCCGTCGGCCGCGACGAAGACGCACTTCCCGTCGGTGTCGGCCGACGCGGGCGCGCCGCTCACCACGGCACCGCCCTCGGTGCTGTAGCCGACGATACCCCGGTTCTCGGTGCGGTACGTGTCGAGTTCGGCCGAGAGTATCGTCCCACAGGAGATGTCCCGATGGAACGAGACGGGGCCGTCGAGCCGGATACAGCCCTCCTCGTCGTACGAGACGCCGCTCGCGCCGTACCGATCGTGAAACGGCGCCCGCTTGCCGCCCTCCTCGTACGACGCGGCGAAGTAGCTGAGCACGCGTCCCGGCGTGAGTTCCTCGGCCAGCGAGCCGAGATCGCCCGGCAGCCTGGCGTCGGGCAGGCTGACGGTGAAGCGCTCGCCGACGGTCGGCGTGCCTCGCAGGTACTCGATAACATCGATGAACCGCGGTCGCCCGGGGCGACGTTCGACGAGGAGGTCGTCGAGCCGCTCGATGTCTCCGAGGACGATCTCCTCGACGCCCGCGAGCTCTCGCACCGCCACGGCCCAGTTGGCGTCCTCGACGCCCCGGCGTGCGTTCCGGATTCCCTGCTCTCGGATCTCGGAGTTCTCACGGACCGTCTCACAGACGCCGGTCCCGCACTTGTCGAGGGCCGGTCTGAGAGCGTTCACGGTGGCGTCGATAAACGCGTCGAGGGCGCGTCTCGCTTCGTCCGGAGCGCGTCTGTCCACGGCGCCCTGTGCGGTCACGACGTGGCCCAGCAACTCGAGTTCGACGTCCAGAATGCCGTCTGCGTCATCGTCGGCGTCGTCGATGTCGTCGTCGGGACCGGCCCACCACTCCGAGCTGGGTTTGTTCGAGCGCGAGGAGTTGTAATCCCGGGCTTTCGTCACCCCACTTGTCGAAAAGCCTTCGAGTTCGATCTCCCGGGAGTCGGCCCGAGCCGTCGCCGGCACGTATGCGACCTCGACCGGACCGGTTCGGCGGACCTGCGTCTGGCCGCTGCTTCCGTCGTCGCCGGCGCCGCCCGCGAACCCGTCTACCGACGGCCGTCCGACGTAAAACGCCGCCGGCGTGGAGACCGTCGTCCCGAGCACCTGCTCGCCGGCGCGGTCCACCAGTCCGTCGAGGCCGGAACACCCCGCGAGCCCGCCGAGCGCGACTACCCCACCGGCGGCGAGAACCGCCCGTCTCGTCGGTCCGAGTCCGTCGGTACGGCCTCCGGTTCGGCGTCTCGCGGCGGTGGGTTTTGTACTCATGCCATATTCATAACGTTTTATAAGTATATAAGATAGCGTATATTAGCGCGCTAACTCGCACGTAGCTCGTCCGATATCCCGGATCCGCCGTCGGTCTCGGGTTCGCAGCGACCGAGCCACCGGACGAAAACGTTTCCCCGTCCCCCCGCGACGCTCTCCGTATGCGCATCGCCGTCCCCAACAAGGGTCGCCTACACGAACCGACGCTCTCGCTTCTGGAGCGCGCCGGGCTCCACGTCGCGGAGACCGCCGACCGACAGCTGTACGCCGACACGGTCGACGAGGACGTGACGGTCCTCTACGTCCGGGCGGCCGACATCCCCGAGTACGTCCGCGACGGCGCGGCCGACCTCGGCGTCACCGGCCTCGATCAGGCCGCCGAGTCCGGCGGCGTCGTTGCGGATCCCGCGGACGCGTCCGAGGACGACCTCGTCGATCTCCTGGACCTGGGGTACGGCTCCTGTCGGCTCGTCCTCGCCGCGCCGGAGGACGGCGAGGTGGCGACCGTCGAGGACCTTTCGGGGAAGACGGTCGCCACCGAGTTCCCGGCCGTCACCCGGGACTACCTCGACCGGATGGGCGTCGACGCCGACGTGGTCACCGTCACCGGCGCGACGGAGCTGACCCCCCACGTCGAGATGGCCGACGCCATCGTCGACATCACCTCGACGGGGACGACGCTGAAGGTGAACCGCCTCGCCGTGCTCGACGACGTGCTCGACTCCTCGGTCCGGCTGTTCGCCCGCCCGGACGTCGTCGACGACCCGAAGGTCGAGCAGGTGACCACGGCCTTCGAGTCCGTGCTGGCCGCCGACGGCCGGCGCTACCTGATGATGAACGCGCCGAAGGGACGGCTCGAGGAGGTGAAGGACGTGATCCCCGGGCTCGGCGGCCCGACCGTGATGGACGTCGAGGCCGACGCGGAGGGGAACGGCATGGTCGCGGTCCACGCCGTCGTCGAGGAGCGCGACGTCTTCGCGACCATCTCGGAGCTGAAGGCGGTCGGCGCGAGCGGCATCCTGGTCACCGAGATAGAACGGCTCGTCGAGTAGCGCTCTCCTCGGCTACCGCCGCGCTCACCCCTCGTCGCGCGCTCACCCCTCGTCGCGCGCTCACCCCTCGTCGATCAGTTCCTCCTTCTCCGCACGCGACAACGACTTGATCGCGTGCTCGCGCGACATCGCCATCGACCGCGAGTTGAACGACTCCACGTGTCGCAGGGTCACGGGGGTCCGCCCCCGGGTGTATTTGGCCCCCTCGCCGGCGTCGTGTTCGGCGACCCGACGCTCCACGTCGGTGGTGTAGCCGGTGTAGAGGGTGCCGTCGGCACACTCGAGCACGTAGACGTGGTGGTCGGCCATGGCCGGTCACTCGTCGCCGTCGACGCCCTCGCCGTCGACGCCGCCCCGGTCGATCGCGCGGGCGATCAGTCCCGCCTGCGCGCCGGCGACGAACCCGGCGTCGACGTTCACCGTCGTGAGGACGGTACACGACTGGAGCGCTCCGGCGAGCGCGGCAGCGCCCTCGCCGCCCTCGCCGTAGCCCGTCGAGACCGGCACGGCGATCACGGGCGCGGCCACGAGCCCGGCGACCACCGTGGGAAGCGCCCCTTCCCGGCCGGCGGCGACGACGACCACGTCAGCCTCCCGGATCCGCTCGATCTGGTCGAGCAGGCGGTCGATGTTCGCGACGCCCACGTCCTCGATCCGGTCGATCCTCGCGCCGACCTCCCGGGCGACGACTTCCGCCTCGCCCGCCACCGGCGCGTCGGCGGTCCCCGCGGTCACGACCGCGACGGTCGCGGCGAGCGCGGGCCGTTCGTACCCGTCGGTGTGGACGACGACGGTTCGGGTCACCTCGTCGTGGTCGACCGCGGCGTCCGGCGCGACGTCCCCCACCGCCTCCCTGACCGCCGCCGCGTGGTCGGGGCTCGCCCGGGTCACGAGCGCCCGTCCCGTCGTCTCGAGCGCCGTCGTCGCCAGCGCGGCGGTCTCCGCGGGGCGTTTCCCCTCCGCGAGCACCGCCTCGGGGATCCCGCGACGGTCCTCGCGGGCGGCGTCGAACCGACCCACAGCCGTCGTCGCGTACCCCGCGATCCGCGATTCCGCCTCCGCGACGCCGATCTCGCCGGCCGAAAGCGCCTCCAACGTCCGTCGCGTCGGCGAACCGTCCGTTCCGTGCTCGTGTTCCTCGCGCATGGTCGACTCCTCGGGACGCAGGGGTTCGTAGCCGTCGATCCGCGTCGGCGTTCCGTCCGACCTCCGGCTTCAAAAGACATATATACTCTCCTATCGCCCCCTCGCCGTGAACCGCCCGCACGGCGCCCCTCGCGGGCGAATTCAGGAACTCTTATTAACTCCCAACGGATATCACCGATCGCATGGCAGACCTCATTGTCAAAGCGGCAGTCAAGGAAGCCCTGGACGACAAGAACGTCGCTTCGGACTTCTACGACGCGCTGGACGAAGAAGTGGACGAGCTGCTCGAAGACGCCGCACGCCGCGCCGAGGCCAACGACCGAAAGACGGTCCAGCCTCGCGACCTGTAAGGCGTCCGACCCTGCCGTTTTTTTGACGCGATCGACCCGGTGAGTGCCCGCTATCGGTCACTCTCGGCCGATCACGGGGTCCGAACCCGAACCCCGTCGGCCGTCCCGACGTGGATCTCGTCTACGAGCCCGACGAACAGTCCGTGCTCGACGACGCCCGGCGTGCCCGCGAGCCTCGTAGCCAGCGCCTCCGGGTCCGGGATCGACCCGAACGCACAGTCCAGGAGGAGGTTCCCGTTGTCGGTGACGACGGGGCCGTCCTTCCGTTCGGCCCGCCGGAGCGTCGCCTCGCCGCCGGCGGCCCGCACCGCGTCGGCGACGACGCCGCGACCGCTCGGGAGGACCTCCACCGGAACCGGGCGGTCGAGGACCGCGGTCTCCTTCGAGGGGTCGGCGACGACGACGAACCGGTCGGCGGCCGAGTCGACGAGCTTCTCGCGGGCGTGTGCGCCCCCGCCGCCCTTGATCAGGTCGCCGTCGGCGACCTGATCGGCTCCGTCGATGGCGACGTCGATCCCGTCCGCTCCCGGTCCGGTGACCTCGTCGAGGTCGAGGAGGGGGATCCGCTCCTCGATGGCGAGTTCCCGGCTCGCGAAGGAGGTCGCCACGCCCCGGACGTCGAGCCCGGCGTCGACGCGCTCGCCGATCGCACGGATCGCGTGTGCGGCCGTCGAGCCGGTCCCCAGCCCGACCACGTCGCCGCCGTCGACCGTCTCCGCGGCCGACTCGCCGGCGCGTCGTTTCATCGCGTCCGTGCCGCCGCTCGTCTTCATGTCCCCGGGTGCGCGTGGAGGGATTGAAAAGGCGTCGCCGTCGTTCGACTCGATCGCGACGGGACCGTCGTCGACTTACTCCAGGCGGTCGAGCACCGCTTCGGCGTCGTACGCGAGGGAGAGCTCGCGCGAGCGCCCGCGTCCCTCGACGTCGGCGTACTCGGCGTCGATCACGCCGAGCTGGTCGAGCTTGTTGATGATCTCCGAGTAGCGGGTGTACCCGAGGCCCGTCGCCTCGTGGAACGCCTCGTACACCGTCCCGGCCTGCTCGCCGTCGACGTCCGCGAGCACGCGGGCGAGCGCGCGCTCGGACTCCGAGAGCCCGCGGAGCGACCGCGAGAGGTGGACGTGTTTCGACTTGTCGTAGGCGGACTCGACGTCCTCGGTCGCGATCGCCTTCGAGGCGCGCATCTCGGCGTTGAGCCCCGCGCGACGCAGGAGGTCGATCCCGACGCGGAGGTCGCCGCTCTCGGCGGTCAGTTCGGCCACCCGGTCCAACTCCGCGTCGCCGATGACGCCCTCGTGGAACCCTCGATCCGCGCGCTCGCCGAGGATGTCGTAGATCTCGGTCGCGTCGTACACCGGGAAGTACACCTCTTCGGGACGGAACACCGACTGGACCCGACCGTCGAGGTCGTCGATGACGTCGAGCGAGAGGTCCGAAGAGACGACGATCACCCCGATCTTCGCGCCGGAGTGCGCCTCGTGCGCGCGCAAAAGCGAGTAGAGCGTGTCCGACGCCTCGTTTTCATAAAAGAGATAGTTCACGTCGTCGAGCGCCACCACGAGCACCTCGTCCTCGTCGACGAGCCGGTCAGTGATCTGGCCGAACAGCTTCTTGAAAGAGATCCCCGAGGAGGGCGGCTCGTACTCGAATATCCCCTCGAAGAGCCGGGAGAAGACGGCGTAGCGGGTCGAGTCGACCTGGCAGTTCACGCGGACGGTTCGGACCTCGGTACGCGCGCGCAGTTCCGCGAAGAGCTTCTGTACCGCGGTGGTCTTGCCCGTTCCCGGCGGCCCCCGGACGATCGTGTTGAGCGGGCGGGAGCCCCTGACCGCGGGACGGAGCGCGTACTTGAGGCTCTCGAGTTGGCTCTCGCGGTGGTGGAACGTCTCGGGGACGTGGTCGATCTCGAACACCGACTCGTCGCGGAACACCGATTCGTCCCACGCGAGCATGTCGTCGTCGGCGTCCCCGGGCATGGGGAGATCACTCCCCGCCGATCACTTAACGATTGCCCGGCCACGGCGAAACTGAAAGCTGTCCGGAAGACCACCGAAACGCGCGGAAACCCGACGTTCGGTTTCACTCTCACGTCGCTTCCGGACCGGCCTTCACGGTCCCGGCTCACTCCCGGTCGAGGACCAGCACGTGTCTGGTCAGCGACCGATGAACCCGACGCTCGAAGGCTGTGGCGACGTCCCAGCCCGCCTCGCGGGCGCGACCCCGCCAGTCGCGGTCGGCGACGAGGACGGCGCGGGGAGCGACGCGGGCGGCCTCCGCGAGCGCGCCGGCGACGAGGTCCGCGAGCTCGTGGCGGGCGATCTTGGACTGTCTGCCGTAGGGCGCGTCGAAGGCGACGCCGTCGACCGCGTCGTCGACGAGCGGCAGGTCGGTGGCGTCGCCGCGGGCGACGTGCCACCCCGGCGAGCCGTCGCCGTCGCCGTGCCCCACGTACGCCCGGAGGTTCTCCCTCGTCCCGCGGACCATCTTCGCTTGAGCGTCGCAGGCGATCGAGTTGGCCCCGACGAGCCCCGCCTCCAGCGGGAGCCCGCCGGTCCCGCACATCGGGTCGAGCAGGGTCCGGCCGGGGGCCGCCCCGGCGAGGTTGACGTACGCGCGGGCGTCCGCGGGGGCCATGCTCCCCGGCTGGAAGAAGGGCCGATCGGTCGGATCGGGCGCGAACTCGCGGGTCGTCTCCCGGGCGACCCAGCCAAGCGCGCAGACGGAGGCGGTCCCCCCGTCCGCGCCGGCGACCGCGTCGTGGTCGGCGCGTTCACCCGCGGCGAACAGCGCGCGAAGGACGTGGTCGGGGTCGTCGAGGTCGACCGGGAACCCACGGTCGACGAGGACGCTCCCGAGCGCCCGCTCGGCGTCGGCCGTGGAGACGTCGGTCGTGTTCCGGACGTTGCGGGCGCGGACCGCGACGCTCCCCTCCCGATCGATCGGCACGGCCTCGAGGGCGGCGACCGCTGTAGGGACCGTCGCGTCGGTCCGGGCGACCGCCTCGTGAACGGCGCGGGTGTACGCCAGCCGGTCGATCCCCTCGCCGACGCCGCCGGCGCGCGCGATACCGGGCGCGAGGAGTTCGACGCCGGCCGCGCCCGTCGTCGCCTCGTAGGCCGCGAACGCGTCCGTCTCGCCCGCGAGTTCGAGCCAGTACACGCCCGGAACTCCGGGAGGACGCCGCATGAGCGTGACGGATCCGGGCTGTGGATCGACGCCGACATAGTATCGAAAATACTATGATACTCATGAAATACCTGAATTACTATACTTTCTCGGTATGCCAACGATCGTAAACACGATCCGAGCGTTCCGACGCAGTCGACGTCTAACCTGGTTTGGATCCCATCTCAGTGTTTTCTTCGAACCGACATCGATATCTCTCGATCGTTGGACCACGTCGTGACTGAATTCGATTATTCAGCTCTAAATCGCTATATAGAACCTCTAGTCTATCGAGCTACTTTCACCTATACAAAAACTTGTGGAAAATATTGGCGTATACTATCGGTAAACGGTGATATATAAAATATTGATGTTTATGGGATTCACGGGCGTCGTCGTGGGACTCGACGGATCGGACACGCGGTCCCGTTTCCCTTTTGGGCGTCGTGCGAGTTCGGCTCCGCCGATCGTGTGCCTCCGTGTCGTCGTTCTCGGTTCGGTCGGTCCCGTGTTCCCGTCGTCTCGTGTTACGCGTCCGTCGTGGAGGCCCGTCCACGCCGAGCCTTCCGAGCCCGTTCGGCGTCGGTCACTGGTTCGGCATGAACCGGTGGTCGACGTCGCCGGAGAACTCCTCGGGTCCGACGATGTCGTGTTCCAGTCGACCGACCCCCTCGATCTCGATCGCGACCGTGTCGCCGTCACTGAGCGGGCTGATGCCCGAGGGCGTCCCGGTCGCGATGATGTCGCCGCGCTCGAGCGTGATCAGCTTCGTGATCTCGCTTATGAGCTCCGGGACGGAGAAGATCAGGTCGTCGATCGAGGAGTGCTGTTTCTCCTCGCCGTTGACCGTCAGCTTGATCGTCGCGTCGTCGGGGACGTGTTCCGGGTCGGCGACGACCGGCCCGACCGGCGCGGAGTTGTCGAACGCCTTCCCACGGACCCAGTTCTGTTCTTTCCGCTGGTCGTCACGGTTCGAGAGGTCGTTCACGCAGGTGTACCCCGCGATGACCTCCTCGACGCGGTCCTCGGGGACGTTTCGACACTGCTCGCCGATGACGACGCCGAACTCGGCCTCGTGGTCGACTCGTTCTTTCCCTTCGGGTAACGATATCGTGTCACCGTGGCCCGCGAGGGTGTTCGGCCCCTTCAGGAACAACAGCGGCCGCTCGGGGACCTCCGAGTCGGTCTCCTCGGCGTGCGCGGAGTAGTTGAGGCCGACACAGACGATCTTGCTCGGTTCGGTCGGTGGGAGGACGTCGACCTCGGACGGGTCGAACTGCTCCCCGCCGAACCGGATCTCGTCATCGTCGGTCCATTCGCCGGTACGGACGGATCCGGCCGGATCTCGGAATCTAACCTTTCGCATGGCGAGTTACTGTGTGAGACTCTTCTAAAAAAAGGTTCTGGGTGACGCCGCGGATCCGCCGTTCAGATCCATCACGGCGTCGAAACTCGGTACGTTCTGCGAACAATAATAGGGCGTTCCCGGGTCGTGACCGACGCCGGTCAGAAGTTGTCCGGGTTCGGCTCCTCGCCCTCGGGCCACGCCTCGAGGTCCGCGTCCTCGGGGTAGTAGAGGTTGCCGTCGTCGTCCCAGCCCCAGCCAGCGTCCTCGAGGACCTGCCGGGCAGCCTCGACGTCGCGAGTCTCCGGGCCGGCCTCCGTGAGGACGTCCTCGTTGTACCAGGGGTGTTGTTGGGAGTTGAACGTACAGTACGTCACCACGTCGGACTCCCCGAAGGCGTACGTCTCGTTCAGGCCCTGCCGGTCGACCATGTGTGAGAGCGCCTGCCGGAACTCGTGGTGCATCCCGGGCGCGTAGGACATCTGCGGCATCATGCCGAACGGCAGGAACGCCGCCCCGTTGACGATCTGGGCGGTGTCGCCCATCGTCTCGCCGATCTGTCGGCCGGCGTCCGGCGTCAGCGTTACCGCGATGCCGAGTTCCCCGTTCTCGAAGGCCCGGCGGACCGCCGAGACGCTGTCGTAGATCGACATGATGATCGGCGACTCCACTTCGAACGCCGGGTTCCCGTCGTGGGGCACCAGCTCGATGTTCTCCTGGTTGTTGTACGTCGCGATCTCGTAGGGGCCCGCGCCGATCATGGGGTCCTCGAAGTCGGTCGGGTTCTCCTCGATGCCGGCGTCGACGTATGCGTCACGCGGCAACACGCCGAACGTCGGCAACTGTGCGGTCAACAGCGTCGGTGCCGGCTCCGGCGTCTCGAAGCGAGCGGTCGTCTCGTCGACGGCCTCTACGGTCAGGTCCTCCGGGAGGTCCGTCCACTGGTAGGGCCCGTCGTGGTACTGCTCGCTCAGGAACTCGTAGGTCCACTTGACGTCGCTCGCGGTCACCGGCTCCCCGTTGTGGAACGTGGCGTCGCGGAGGTTGAACGTCACCTCCGTCCCGTCGTCGGAGACCTCCCAGTCCTCCGCGAGCACGGGAACCCGTTCGTAGTCGGAGTCGTACAGCATCAGCGGCGAGTGCGTCAGTTGCGTGTACAGCCCCAGCGAGTCGGTGTCGCCGACCGTCGGGTAGAAGCTGTCCGTGAGGAACTCCCCCGGGAGGTTCGCAAGGATCGTGTCGGTGCCGCCCGTCGTCTGAGCACCCGACTCGACCAGTGCGGCCCAGTTAACCGCGGAGAGGCCCGCACCGCCCGCCTCGACCGGTTCCACCATGTCGGTGTTGATCGCGGCCGTCGTCGGTCGCTCGATCGTCGGGATGAACGGGAGGTCCTCCGAGTAGAGGCTCATCGCCTCGCCGACGACCTCTCGACGCTCGTCGGGAACGCCCATCGACACCTGCTCGTTGACGAGATCCGAGTACTCCGTGTTGGCGTAGTTCGACGGGTTGTACTGCCCGTTCGATCCGGCGTTACCGATGCTGTACGCCTGTAACAGCCCGTTGGGATCGAGTCGGCCCGGGTCCGGCCCGTGGCTGTTCACGGCCAGGTGGAAGTCGCGCACGTCGTCGCTGACCGCCGTGATGCCCTCCGCGGTCGTCATCGGCTGTGTCTCCACCTCGATGCCGATGTCCGAGGCGACCGACTGGATGCTCGAGATGGTCTCCTCGAACAGCACCGTCGGCGGCCCCTGGTCCGACCAGTACTGGAAGGTCAACGTGGGGACGCGCTCCCCGAGGCCCTCCGGACTGCTTCCTCCGTCGCCGCCGTCGTCGTCGCCGCCGTCGTCGTCGCCTCCTCCGTCGTCGCCGCCCCCCCCGTCGTCGCCGCCGTCGCCGCCCTCGCCGTTCCCGCCACAGCCGGCGAGGGCCGCGGCAGAGGCCACGGAGATGACTTTCAGTGCTTGCCGACGGTCGATACCCTTCTCCTCCACGCGGTTGCCACTTGGTGGCATGTCTTATGCGTTCGAAGGAACTATTTAAAAAATTTGTGATACTTAGAATTTCTGACGTACGTTACGTCTCGACCCGCCTCATGGCTCGAGATCGAACATATGAACGGGCCGGCGTGGCCGTCGGTGTCGACGAGGACGCCCTCAGTCCTCGTCGCCGGCGACGGACACGCGCGGATCCAGCACGCCGTACAGGAGGTCGACGACGAAGTTCCCGATGATGACCCAGACGGCCGCGATGAGGAACACGAACTGGATCACGGGGAAGTCCCTCGCCAGAACCGAGGAGACGAGCAGCTGGCCGATCCCGGGCCAGTTGAACACGACCTCGATCAGGACGAGCCCGCTGATCGACGCCGCCAGCGAGATCGGATACAGCGTGATGACCGGTAGCGAGGCGTGACGAATGATCTTCCGGAGTAGCTTCGACTCGGGAAGCCCCTTCAGCCGGTGGTAGTGGAGGTACTCCTGGTTGCTCACCTCGACGACGCTGTTACGCATGATCAGCGTCGGATACTGCATGAAGTAGAGGAGCACCGTCATGAACGGTAGCGTGTAGTGTCTCCAGAACTCCGGCAACAGGAACCGTTGCCAGTACGCCTGGTCCTGGACTTGGAGCATCGCCGCCGGCGGGAGCATCCCCGACGTCGGGAAGATCCCCAGCGTCGAGGAGAACAGCGCGATCAGCATGATCCCGAGGAAGAAGTCCGGGATCGAGTGGAAGACGGAGACCGAGATGATCCCCGACTTCTCGAGCGGGCTCCCGCGGCGACGCCCGATGTACGCGCCGAACAGCCCGCCGACGATGTACGTCGCCGTGATGGCCGGTGCGACCAGCACGAACGAGTTCAAGATCCGCGGGGCCACGAGCTCCCAGACCGGCTCGCTGAAGCGGAAGGACTGCCCCGCGTTCCCGGTCAGGAGGTTGGTGATGTACTCGTAGTACTGGACGTACAGGGGTGCGTCAAGTCCCCAGTCGGCCCGGAGCCGTTCGATCTGTTCGGGGTTCATCCCCTGTTGGACCAGTAGCGACGAGTAATCCCCCGGCATCGCCCGGAAGAAGAAGAACAGCGCCGAGGCGACGAGGAAGATCAGCCCCACCGTTATCGCCGTCCGGCGGACGAAGTAGCTCAGACGGCTCACGGGCGCTCACCTCCGGGTTGGGATCTCGCTCTGCCCCCCTCGCCGTCTCCGGCTACGAGGGCGTTCGTCGCTCGTTGCACGTCGGGTCGCGTGTTCGCTCTCGGGTCGTATCGAGTCATGTCGGTGTCTCCGGAGTGTGTTCCCCGGCCGGCTCGTTCACCTGGCCGGCCGTCGTTTCGTGATCGTAGTAGAGGTGACAGGCGACCGTGCGCTCCCCGTCACCGTCCGGATCGACGTCCAGCGGTTCGTGGTCACAGACGTCCATCCGTTCCGGACAGCGGGTCTTGAACCGACACCCCTCCGGCATGTCGATCGGGTCGCCCGGCTCCCCGCCGATCGTCGCTCGCTCGCGCTCGTGGTGCGGGTCGGGGATCGGGATCGACTGGATCAGCGCCTTCGTGTACGGGTGTTTCGGGTCCGAGAGTAGCTTCCGGGTCTCGGCCTTCTCGACGATCCGTCCCAGATACATCACGTTGATCTCGTCACAGACGTACGATACCGTCGAGAGGTCGTGGGAGATGTAGATCATCGAGACGCCGAACTCGGTGGTCAGATCGTTCAACAGGTTGAGGATCGACGCCTGCGTCGAGACGTCGAGCATCGACGACGGCTCGTCGGCGAGGATCACTTCGGGGTCGGTAATGAGCGCTCGCGCGATGGCGACGCGCTGTTTCTCTCCGCCCGAAAGCTGGTTCGGGAACTGTTGGATGTACTGGCTCGCGGGCGTCAGTCCGACCTTCTCCAGCATCTCCTCGATGTCCGACCGCTCGTACTCGATATTGTGTATCTCCAGCGGCTCGGCGATCGTGCGCCGGACGCTGAACTTCGGGTCCAGAGAGTTGAACGGGTCCTGGAACACGATCTGAACCTTCCGACGGAACTCCTTCCAGTCGGACTTGTCGAACTCGCTCGTCGACTGCCCCTGGAATCGGATGTCTCCGCCAGACGGGTCGTACAGCCCCATCACGGTCCGCAGGAGCGTCGTCTTTCCACAGCCGCTCTCGCCGATGACGCCCTGGACCTGGTTCTGTTCGAGCGTCATGTCCAGGTCGTCGACGGCACGGACCAGCTTCGGGCCCTCCCCGAAGATCCGCTCTTTGACCGACTCGACGAAGCTCGACGTCGTCTGGAAGTGTTTGTCCACCGACTGGAGTTCGAGGACGGGATCGTTCGCGCTCATTCTTGTCCCTCCAGGATGCTCTCCTCGTCGGCGTTCGGTTCGAGGTGATCGGCCGCCAGTTCCTCCATCTCGTCGGCCCGGACACACCAGGCCTGATGGTCGTCGTCGCCGGCGACGGGCTGGGCGTCCGGGGCACCCTCGCGACACTCGGGCTGGGCCCACGGACACCGGTCGGCGAACGTACAGAAGTCCACCTCGTCGCGGAGTTGCGGCGGGTGCCCGTCGATGACCGCCAGCTCGCGGTCCGGGAACCGTACGTCCGGGAACGCGTTCTGTAACAGGATCGCGTACGGGTGACGCGGCCTGTCGTACACGTCGACCACGCTCCCTGTCTCGGCGACCTGCCCGCCGTGCATCACGGCCATCGAGTCGCAGTTCTCGAAGACGACCGAGATGTCGTGGGTGATCATCAGCATGCTGATGTCCCACTCGTCTTTCAGGCCGTTGATGTAGTCGATAATCTGGTCCTGCATGATCACGTCCAGCGCCGTCGTCGGCTCGTCGGCGATGATGAGGCTAGGCTGGAGGTACAGCGCGAACGCGATGATCGCCCGCTGTTGCATCCCGCCGGAGAACTGGTGCGGGTAGTCGTGGATCCGCGACTCGGAGAGCCCGACGACCTCGAACAGCTCACGCAGGCGGTCGACCGCCTCCGTCTTCGTGAGGTCGGTGTGGTACTTCGCCATCTCGACCGCCTGGTTGCTCAGCTTCATCACCGGGTCCAGGCTGTTCATCGACGACTGGGGGATGACCGATATCTCCTTCCACCGGACGTTCTCGTTGAACTCCGACTCGGAGTAGTCCTGGATCTCCTCGCCCTTGTACCGGATCGTCCCGGAGGTGACCTCGCCGTTGGAGTCGAGGCCACCGACGATGGCGTCCGCGATCGTACTCTTGCCGCACCCGCTCTCGCCGACCAGCCCGAAGTAGTCGTGCCGGTCTATCGAGAACGACGCGTCGTTGACCGCGTATACGTCGTTTCCTTTCTCCGTCCGATAGCGAATGTCGACGTTCTCGAATTCCAGTATCGGGTCCGTCATTTACACCACCACCTCGTCGTCTCCGCCGCTCCCCTCGTACCCGCGGCCGAGGAGGTACAGCGACAGCACGGTCAACGCGATCATGATGCCCGGCGGGAACGTCCACCACCAGGCTTCGGCGATACGACCCGCTTGGTTGGCGTTCCGGATCATGATCCCCCACGTCGGCGTGAACGGGTCGGTGACGCCGATGAACGAAAGTCCGGCTTGCTCGAGGATCGCCAACCCGACGCCCATCGCGAAGAACAGCGCCGCCATGTTCGCGATGTTCGGGAGGATGTGTTTCCGCATGATCCACGGAGTGCTCGCCCCGGTCGCTCGTGCGGCCATGATGTACGGCCGTTGGTTTATCTGAAGCACCTGGGATCGTATCACCCTGGCTATGAACCGCCAGAGCACGAGTCCCAGGATCGCGACCGTCGTGTAGAACCCCGCCCCGAAGAACGTGATGAGGACGATCGCGAACGGGATGAAGGGGATCCCGTACATGAAGTCGACGAACCGCATGAGGACGCTCTCCGTCCTCCCCCCGACGTATCCGGCGGTCATCCCGACCGTCAACCCGATCACCATCATCAGGCCACCGGCGAGCAGGCCGGTGATGAGCGTCGACCGCGCCCCGAACAACAGCCGCGAGAGCACGTCCTCCCCGCGGTCGTTCGTACCGAGCGGATGTTCGAGGGACGGCTCGGCGTACCGCATCAACTCGCCGTCGTCCGTCGTCTGCTGGGTGTTGTACGAGTACGGCGCGATCACCGGGCCGACGAGACCCATGACGAGGATGATCGCCAGGATCACGAAGGCCGCCTTGGTGATCCGTTCCTCGAGGAGGTTCCCTAGCGCCCGTCTCGCGATGATCGCGAGATCGCTGTTGCGGTACGCGTGGATCTTGTCAGCAATGCTCATCGGTCTGTGCGGACCTCTCGATAGTGTGTATACTCTCCGTTATTGCCATTGTGGGGTGTATGTCGGCTTCTTCCAATACTTAATAAAAGTTCGGGTGGATGAGGGTGTCAATCCGGGACGGCTCGGTGATCCTCTCGGGTCAGTGTCCGGCGGGACGTGTTCACCGTCGATGTCGTTCGAGTTCCGTCTCGATGGTCCCGGGTCCGTGAGCGCCGTAGATCCGTGCCTCTACCGCGCCGTCACGCGTGAACAACACCGCCGGACCCGCCGTCAGGGAGTACTCCCGGTCGAGGAACTCCTTGTACGCCGGGCCGTACACCGCGAACGGCATCACATCCTGTGGCTCCTCGAACACCGTCTCGAGGTCGCGTTTCGCGAGGTCACACTTCTCGGAGTCGTCCAGCCACACGTACACCAGCGCCGGCGAGTAGATCCGTAACAGCTGTGGAAGCTGCGTCGCAGCAACGGGGACGAACGACTCGGGGGCGCCGTCGGACCGAACGTCGTCGTCCCGAAACAGCCGCAGGGACGGAAGCAGCTGTACCGGGTTTCCGTCCGTCTTGGCGTCGTCGGCCCCCAGGCGCTCGGCGAGGACGCACAGCTCGGCGATCGTTCGCGGGTCCTCCTCGCCGAGCGCCGCGAGCGGCTCGACCGCGACGTCGTCGTCGACGGCGGCTTCGATCTCGGCGGCGAACTCCTCGCTCGTGTGTCCCTCGAACCGTGACAGGTACGTTTCGACCGCCTCCTCGAACCCCTCGGAGAGCGTCACCGATCTCTCCTCGGTGGTGAGGACGCCGGACGCGAAAAGCGGGTTGTCGGCTGACATGGTGTCCCTATCCGGTCACCGTATCTATATAAACGCTTCCGCAACGGAACGGTTCGGTCGTCGACGGACGCGCCATCTCCTCTGCTCCGGTCGCCCTCCTCCGTCTCCGAACACCGTTGGCCTCCTCCCTCCGAACACCGTTCAGCACGGACACGTGGACTGCTGTCGGTCCCGGGCCAACCTATATTACAGGTGGAATCGATCATCACGGGTATGACCGTTCTAATAGCTGTCGGCGAGACCGAGGCCATGAACCGTGTCATCCCTCTCGGCTACGAGCTCGCGGAGCGATACGACGACACCGCCACGGCGTTCCACGTCGTCCCGCGATCGGAGTTCGAGGACCACAAGGAAACCATCGAGAGCTCGAAGCGGTTTCACGACATCTCGATCACCCAGGAGAAGGAGAGCGCCGCCCGGTTCGCCCGCCGTGCGGTCCGCGATGCCGTCCCGGAGTCCGACAACGCGCGAGTCGACGCGCGTGGGGCCGTCGGAGAGCCGTCCGAGGAGATCGTCTCGATGGCGAACGAGCTCGATCCGCGGTTCCTCGTGCTCGGCGGTCGACGCCGATCGCCCGTCGGCAAGGCGCTGTTCGGGAGCGTCACCCAGGACGTGCTACTCGACGTGGACTGTCCCGTCGTCACCGTGATGACGGACTGACGGTCCGCCACCGCGACCAGATCTCACGCCGGGTAGTCGTCGTGCCACGAGCGTTCGCGCTCGATCGCGGCGCTGGCGGCCAGCACGTCCGCCTCGGCGTGACGTCGCCCGACGACCTGCATCCCGACGGGGAGCCCGTCCTCGGAGATCCCGGCGGGGACGGCCCCCACGGGGTGGCCCGAGAAGTTGAACGGCTGGGTGAGGAGCCATCCACGGAGCGGCTCGATCTCGGTTCCCTCGATCTCCGTGGGGTACTCCCCGTGGGGGAACGGCTCGACGCCGAGCGTCGGCGTCACGAGGAGGTCGTACTCCCCGAGGAGGTCGACGACCGCGTCGTACACTCGCGTCCGGGTCCGGTCGGCCGTCTTGTACTCCCGGGTCGTGACCGGGTCGCTCTCGAGGATCGTCTCCACCGTGATCGGTCGAAGCTCGGACCGGTCTTCCCCCCGTGGGTCCAACCCCCGTTCCTCGAGGCCGTCGAACAACGCCTCCCACTTCACCTTCGCGAACGTGTAGAACGCGTCGAGGACGTCCGAGTTCTCGAGGTCGAGGTCGGGGTCGGCTCGCTCGACGGTCGCCCCGCTGTCCTCGAACGCTCCGACCGCCTCGTCGACGACGGCCCGAACCGACGACGCGACCGGATAGATGCCGAGGTCCGGGCTGTACGCGACCGTGAGGTCGTCGATCGGTTCCCGGGTCGCAGCGAGGTAGTCCGTCCCCTCGTCGGGCAGGCTGAACGGGTCACGCGGGTCCGGCCCGGCCATCACGTCGAGCATGAGCGCGGCGTCCTCGACCGTTCGGGTCATCGGACCCGTGTGCGAGAACGGCGTGTGGTCGCCGAACGCGTTCGGTCGACCGACGCGGGGGACCCGGCCGAAGGACGGCTTGAGACCGAACACGTTGCAACAGGACGCCGGCGTTCGGATCGACCCGCCGGTGTCGGTCCCCTGTGCCAGCGGAACCAGCCGATCCGCGAGCGCCGCGGCGGCTCCCCCGGAGGAGCCGCCGGCGATCCGCGTCGGGTCGAACGGGGTCCCCGTCGGGCCGACGACCCGGTTGTCCGTCGTACACCCGAGCCCGAACTCCGGCGTGTTCGTCTTCCCGATCACGATCGCCCCCGCGTCGACCAGCCGGCGGACGAACGGGTCCGACTCCTCGGCGATCCGGTCCTCGAACAGCAGCGAGCCGGAGGTCGTCCGCACGCCCGCCACGTCGTCGAGGTCCTTGATCGCCACGGGGACTCCGTGGATCAGCCCCAGGTCCTCGCCGGCCTCAACGGCCCGTTCCGCCTCCCTCGCGCGCTCGAGCGCCCGTTCTCGGGCCACCGTCACGAACGCGTTCGTCCGGTCGTTCCGCTCGTCGATCCTGTCGAGCAGGCGTTCGACGACTTCGACCGGGGATCGATCCCCCCTGCGGATGTCCTCGGCGAGCGCCGTCGCCGATCGTGTGTGAACTCGGCTCACGATCCGACCGAACACGCGGACCGGAAAAAGTGTTTGCTCCCGGCCCGGACACGAACGTCGCGGGGCTCCGATCGCCGATACGTTCTTGACCCGCGGGTGACACTCGCTCGTATGGTCGTCGTGAAGGACTTCGAACGGCCGGACCGGGACACGATCGACGCGCTCGACCGGTTCGATGCCGCGAGCGTCCACGAGGCGGTGGGGGAACGGACGGCGATGGACCCGGAGATCGGCCCGATAAACGAGGACGTCACGGTCTGTGGCCCCGCCTGTACGGTCCGGGTTCCGCCCGGCGACAACGCGATGGTCCACCTCGCGTCCGACCTGGCGAAGCCGGGCGACGTCCTCGTCGTCGCCGCCGAGTCGCGTCGGGCGGCCGTCTGGGGGGAGTTACTCACGCGCAACGCGAAGCGACAGGAGCTCGGAGGGATCGTCACCGACGGCAACGTCCGGGACACGGCACACCTGTCGGAAAGCGAGTTTCCGGTGTTCTCGTCTGCCGTCTCGCAGGCGGGCGCGGTGAAGGAGACCCCCGGGTCGGTGAACGTGCCGGTCTCGGTCGGCGGCGTCGCCGTCCGCCCGGGCGACGTCGTCGTCGGCGACCGGGACGGGGTCACCGTGGTCCCGCGTGAGGCGGTCGACGCGACGGCTACGGCTGTCGCCGGGATCGCCGACCACGAGGCCACCCTGCGGGAGCGGATCGACGACGGGGAGACCCTGGCCGACCTGCTCGGGATCCACGAACTGATCGACGACGCCGACGTCCGGGTCGTCGACTCGCCCGACGACGTCTGAGCTGAACCCGGGGCGAGGACAACACTTACTACCCTCGTTCCGCATGTGTGAATCGCTCGCATGAAAACGGACATCCCTGCGCCGGGGCTCGGTACGTATCGGGTCACGGACCACGACGACTGCGTCCGGAGCGTCCGGACCGCACTGGAGGAGGGGTATCGCCACGTCGACACCGCGGAGGCGTACGGGAACGAAGTCGCCGTCGGTGAGGGACTCGCCGCCGCCGACGTCGACCGCGAGGACGTCTTCCTCGCCACCAAAGTGTTACACCCGAAGTTCACCGACGACTACTCGGCGGCGAGCGTCAAGGAGAACGCGCGTGCGTGTCTCGACCGGCTCGGGGTCGATCGAGTCGACCTCCTCTACGCCGTCCACTGGCCCGCCGACGGCTACGGCCCGCAGACGACGTTCGACGCGGTCGCCGAGCTCCACGACGAGGGACTCTTCGACCGGCTCGGTGTCTGTAACATGACCCCCGACGGGATCGACGAAGCACGCGATCGGTCACCCATCCCGATCGACGCGCTTCAAGTCGAGATGCACCCGCTCCTCCCCCAGCGACGACTCCGGTCGTACTGTGACTCCCACGACATCGACCTCGTCGCGTACGCGCCGCTCGGGAACGGACGCGTCCTCGACGTGCCGGAACTCGCCGAGATCGGGGACGCCCATGACGTCAGCCCGGCACGCGTCAGCCTCGCGTGGGCCATGAGGAAGGGCGTCGTCCCGATCCCGAAGGCGACGAGCCGCGACCACATCGTCGACAACGTTCGGGCTCGGGACCTCGATCTGACCGACGAGGAGATCGACCGGATCGACGCGCTCGATCGGCGCGACCGGCAGTACGACCCGCCGTACGCGCCGACGTGGTCGAACTGACGGTCGGGAGACTCTCCTACGCTGTCCGTTCTCGCCACCCTCACCCCGCCTTCGCCACCTTCGCCACCCTCGACGTTCCATCCCTTTTCGCCACCGTTCGTCGTCCCGTACCCGAGGTGTCGAATCCTCCTCGATGACCCGTTCAATATCGCTGAACGCCGACGTTCTGCTTCGATCCGCTGAACTCGCGAACGGACGTGAGACCCGAAAACGACCGATTTGACGGCTATATATCCCGTATTCTCGTGTGGGTTGTCTTCACAACCCACGATCCCGTTCAACTATAATGAATATCTGTGTAGTATAGCGGTTCTCGGACCAGGATCGCACCGTCCCCATCCCCGATCGGACGCCGATCGCGTCGACATACACATCATATATTTAGCATATCCGAACAGATTAGTATACATAGATCGATCGTTACGTATGACCGAACCATCGCGGAACCGGGTGGGGACCACCGAGAAGTCGTTCACCATCTTGGAGTTCCTCCAGCGGGAGGACGGTGCCGGCGTCACCGAGGTGGCCACCGCGCTCGGGATGAGCAAGAGCACCGTCCACAGTCACCTGACGACGCTCGTCGACTGCGGATACGTGACCCATCACGACAGACAGTACCACGTCTCGACGAAGCTCCTCCGGCTCGGCGGCAGACTCCGCGACCAGTCGCCGCTGTATCAGGCGGCGCGGATCGAGATGAAGTCGCTGGCGACCGAGACCGACGGCGTCGTCCGTCTCTACCTCAAAGAGGGGGACGACGCGACGATGATCGCCGAGGAAGGGTACTACCCGGGGGTTCGGGAGCGACACCTCGGGGAGCGGACGCCGCTCTCCGAGTCGATCGCCGGACCCGTGATGCTCGTCGAGTACGAGCGAGCCGGCGAGGACGACGAGGGGGGCGACGATCGCACCGCCGCCGGGGACATACCCGAGATCGCCGACGACGTCCGGGACCGGTTCGACCGCATCCGCCGCCGGGGATACGCGGTCGAACCGGGACCGGAGGGGTCGGACCGGACGTTCGCGGGCGCGCTCTCTCGCCGGGACGGGACGGTTATCGGGGCGTTGACGGTGACCGTTCCGGGCGAGGTCGGCAGCCCGCTCTCGGCGGGTGATCAGCTGCTCGAGACGGTCGAGCGCATCGAACTCTCGCTCACGTCCTGGTACGACTCCCGCTCGACGTTCTCCCCCAAGCACTCCTGGCACGGCCACTTCAAGTGACCTCAGAGGTCGTCCAGTTCGTCGGCCTCCGTCGCCTTCTCGACGATCTCTTTCGCCATCGCGAACGTTTCCTCGTCGATGACCTGTCCGTCGACCTCGACCGTCCCGTGTTCGCCGTGATCGGACGCCGTGTACGCCTCGTAGATCCGGCGCGCCCGACGGGCGTCCTGTGGACTCGGGGTGAATATCTCGTTCGCGATGTGGATCTGGTTCGGGTGGACGACCGTCTTCCCGTCGAACCCGAGGGCACGGCTCCGCTGACACGCCGTGCGGAACCCCTGTGTGTCGCCGGTGTCGGGATACATTCCGTCTATCACCTGTATCCCGACCTCCCGCGCGGCGTTCACGACCCGTGAACGGGCGTACTCCCAGTGTTGACCGGCCTCGGTGCCGTCCCTCGTCTCCCCGACGCCGATACTGGCCGCGTAGTCGCCCGGCCCGAAGAGCAGGGCGGTCAACCGATCGACCGACCGAGCGATCCCCGTCGCGTTGTTGATCGCCTCCGCGCTCTCCAGCTGTGGGATCAGTCCGATCTCGCCGACTGGTATCCCGGCGTTCCGCTCCACCTGTCGCAACAGCAAGTCGACGGCGTGGAGCTGTTCCACCTCCGTGACCTTCGGGACGATGAGGCTGTCGACCTCCCCTCCAGCGGCGGTGACGGTCTCGATCAGGTCCTCGTACCACCACTTGGTGGTCACCGCGTTGATCCGCACGGCGACCGACTTCTCGAGGTCCGGACCGGACGTCAAGAACTCCACGAGGTCGCTCCGGGTCCTCGCTTTCTCCTCGGAAAGGATCGCGTCCTCTAGGTCGAGGAACAACGCGTCCGCGTCCGTCGTACGACCCTTTCGAATCAGTTCCTCGTCCGAGGCGGGCGTGATGAGGAGCGTGCGTTTGAGGTTCATGGATTCCGTATCACGCACTGAGGTAAAAAACCCTCACCCGACGATCACCTTCGACAGATCGTGAGGTCCAGTCGGGCTCGCTGCCCGCCGTTGGCGTTACAATCCTATTGTTGTAATGTATGTGTGTACACTCCCGTTCGACGCTTCCGGCGGCGTGGCGTCAAATTACTAATCTAAATTAGTATTTCTCTAACCATCTATTTGAATTATACTTTATACCGCTCACTTTCCAACGAACATTGTCTTCTCTCTCATAGCCTGCTATCTATTCTCTACTATATCGCTTAAAGAGTTCGTATCCTAGCTATTTCCCGTGTAAATCGTTTTTTTTTTGTTCTATCGCTCGAATACGTTCTCACGACTATCCGTGACGAAGAGCATATGAAAACAGTATCTCCCGATTCGTGGCGCTGTTTGGACTTTACGACCGGAGAGCGACTCGAACCGGATCGATCCCTTACGTCAGTTTTCGAGGGATCGGCCGCCCTCTCTGCGCATACTTATCAGAAAAAATTGTATTATTTTTATTGAATAGGTTTGTGGTCGGGCTGTTCGTCCCCTTCCCCGGACGTACGAGGAAATCACCCACGATGAAGCCCTGGGTCACTGATCCGTCGATCCGGCTACCGACCGCTTTAAGATCCCGACCGTCGTACGTCCGGGTGAATGGCCGACCCGAAGGACACGATCACAATAGAGAACGTCGTCGCCTCTACCGGGATCGGACAGGAGCTCGACCTCCAGAGCGTCGCGATGGACCTCGAGGGCGCGGACTACGACCCCGAGCAGTTCCCCGGACTCGTCTACCGCACGACCGATCCGAAGTCGGCGGCGCTCATCTTCCGCTCCGGGAAGATCGTCTGTACCGGCGCGAACTCGACGGAGGCGGTCCACGAGAGCCTCGATATCGTCTTCGAGAAGCTTCGAGCCCTCCAGATCCCGATAGAGGACGACCCCGAGATAACGGTCCAGAACATCGTCACCTCCGCCGACCTCGGCGAGAGCCTCAACCTCAACGCGATCGCCATCGGGCTCGGGTTGGAGCACATCGAGTACGAGCCCGAGCAGTTCCCCGGACTGGTCTATCGGATCGACGAGCCCGACGTCGTCGCCCTGCTCTTCGGCAGCGGCAAGCTCGTCGTCACCGGCGGCACCGATCCGGCGGACGCGGCCGCGGCCGTGGACGTGATCGTCGAGGAACTCTCGGGGCTCGGTCTCCTCGGGTGACCCCGACCGCCGGATCCCGTCGGTCCTTTTAGTCTCGGCCGCCTACGCCGGGTATGCCCGCTCAGACGGTGACGCCGCTGTCGGTGTTGGTGACGACCCTGCTCTTCGCGCTGTTCCTCTCCGTCACCGCCCACCTCGCCGCCCGCAACGTCCTCGGCGACGTCGACCCGCGCCGCGCGCTCTACGTCGGGCCGCTCCCAGCCGCCGTCAGCGTCGTCGGCGGCGGGTTCGCCGTTCCGGCAGGCGTGACGGTGACCGTCGCGTTCGCGCTCGACGCCCTCATGTTCCGGTGGAGCTACGACCAGCCGCCGCGGGTCGTCGCGTTGCTGACCGTCATCCACGCTGCCGTCACGATCCTCGTCGGCGTCGTTCTGGGCGGCGTCGCGCTACTGCTCTCGACGCGCCCGACGTGAGTTCGGGTTCGGTCCGAGAAGGGGCCAATCACGGCTGCGGCGGGTCACCGCCGTAGGCGTCGTGGTCGCCGTAGAAGTTGAGCATCGCGAACTTCAGCTTCCCGGGGTCGACGTCGAGTAACTCTTCACGCTCCTCGGGCGGGAACGTCCCCCGCACGGAGTACTTCCCCATGTCGGCGGTCGTGTACCGCCGGTCGGCGAGGATCCGGACGCCGAAGTCGTCGGGTCCGCGGATGACCCGACCGATCGCCTGCCGCGTCTTTCGAACCGTCGGTATCTCGACGGCGTAGGCCCAGCCGGGATCGCGTGCGCGGTCACGGTCGGCGAACGCCCGATCGTAGGCGTCCTGGACCGCCTCCATCCGGTCGGAGAGGTGCGGGTACGGAACGCCAACCACGACGACCGTCCGGGCGTCGTCGCCGTCGAAGCTCACCCCTTCCGCGAGCGTCCCCCACAGGGAGGTGAAGAGCGCGGCGTCGTCGCTCGCGACGAACCGCCGACGGAGGTCCTCCTCGTCCTCGCCGGGGCCGTCGAGGTACAGCGATCCGAGGTCGGCCCCGGAGAGCCCGCCGCCGCCGCCGAGCCGTTCGTAGTACCGTTCGGCCTCGCCGTACGACGGGAAGAAGACGAGCGTGTTGCCCGGCGTGAACCGGATCGCGTCGCGGAGGAGCCCGGCCACCGCCTCCTGGGTCTCCGGGTCGTTCCGTTCGGAGGCGAAAAGCGGCGGCGTGTCGACGGCGTACGTCCGCCGGTTCCCCGCCGGATACCCCATCCCGTACGCGAGGGTGGCGACGTCCGCCAGGCCGAGCACGTCCTCGGTCACGTCGAAGGGGCGGAGGGTCGCGCTCATCAACACCGAGGCTGCGACCTCCTCGAACAGCGCCGAGGTGACCGCACGCGGGATACACGTGTACAGTTCGGCGCGGCCGTACACCTCGTCGGTGCCGCCGTCCCTGCGCACGGAGACGACCGGGTACTGGCCGAGCGTGGTCCCCTCCTCCATCCACGTCGAGACGAACCGGGCGGCCTGGAGCGTGCGACACTCCGCCCGACTCGTCGCCTCGCCCTCGCGGTAGGCCCGCTCGTACTCCTCGTCTATCGCCTTCCCGAGCTGGACGGCGAGCTCGAGCTCGGCGTCGATCCCCCGGCCCTCGTACCGCTCGAGGAAGGCCAGCGTGAGGTCGTCCCGGCGGTCGTCGTTGGCGATCGAGACGTCCTCCCAGCCCTCGCCGACGGACTCGCGCGCGCCGAACCCGAGCGCGCCGTCGTACGCGTCGACGAGGGCGTCGCGGAACGCCGAGAGCACGTTCGCTGCGGGCTCGGCACGGGAGTCGTCGCTGTCGGCGAGCTCCTCGAGGGCGCCGTCGAGGGTGTTCTCCGTGAGCGACCGGGAGGCGTGCTCGCGGGCGGCGTCCTCGACGTTGTGCGCCTCGTCGAACACGGTGATCACCTCCGAAGGGTCGCGGTCGATCCAGCGGAAGAACTGCTCGCGGATGTTCGGATCGAGCAGGTGGTGGTAGTTACACACGACGAGGTCGACGCCGTTCATCCCCTCCTTCAACAGCTCGTATCCGCACAGGTCGCGCTTTTCGGCGTACTCGTAGACGTCCTCCGGGGTCCGAACGTCCTCGAAGAGCCACTCGAAGAAGCCGTCCGTATCTCGGGTCAGGTTGTTGTGATAGTGTTCACAGACGTTGGTCGCCTCGAACTCGTCGAGCTCCCCTTCGAGGTCGTCGAGCTCGTCCATGACGGCCTCGCGGGCCTCGGCGGCCCCGGCGTCGCCCTCGCGGCTCTCCGCGAGCAGCTCGCGCTGGCGCCGTTCGAGTTCGCGTTTCTCGGACTCCGTCTCCACCATCGAGCGGGTGGTGTCCCGGAGCGTCTGACACTCCTGGTAGTCAACGCCGATGTGACACATCGACGACTTCCCCTTGAACACGACCGCGCGGATCGGCTCGGTCCGGGTGATCGACCGGGCGTCCTCGACGAACTGGCGCATCTGCTGGTGGACGTTCGTCGTGATGACGACCGTTCGATCGTTCTCACGTGCGTGCTCGAGCGCGGGCACGAGCGCGGAGAGGGTCTTCCCCGTCCCCGGTGCGCCCTCGAACAGCACGTCCTGGCCCCGAGAGAGCGCGTTGGCGACCCGATCCATCGCCTCGCGCTGGTTCGGGTACGGCTCCTCGTACGGGAAGAACCGCAGGTGCGGCGACTCTGACACGGTCGCCGTTTCGGCGCCATCGGGCAAAAGGGGTCGGGTACCTCGGCGGAAGTGGTCGGGGGGGAACGCCGATGGGCGGTCGAACGAGAACTCGATGGAGTTGCCTCCGAACGAACGGTCGCGGCGAGTTTCCCCCATCACATTAGTTTCACAACGTATATATACGTTCCGCGAGCGTGCGTCCTCCCCGCCACATTGCGGCATATATTACCGGTTACGTGTCGACGGACCGGTATGGCAACCGAAACCGCCACCGCGACGACCGAGGTATCGACGGAGACCGGTAACTGGAAGGCGGGCGTGACCGGTGGACTGGTCGGCGGTCTCGTCTTCGGCGCGATGATGTCGATGATGACCCCCGGCGTACTGCAGATGGCGATCCCGGCGATGTACGGAATCGAGGGTCCGGCCGGCGCCGTCGGCTGGGCGATCCACATGTCTCACGGCGCGGTCATCGGTCTCGGGTTCGCGGCGATCGCGAGCCTGAAGCCGGACCTCGGACGCTCCGCCGGAACGAGTCTCGCCGTCGGTGCCGGCTACGGGCTCCTCGTGTGGATCGTGCTCGCGGTGATCGTGATGCCGATCTGGCTGGGCGCCGTCGGTTTCCCGGGCGCGCCGCCGCTACCGAACGTCGGCGTCGAGAGCCTCGTCGGCCACGTCGTCTACGGGACGGTCCTCGGCGGCGTCTACTCCGCGCTCGCGGAGTAGGGCTGTACCACTCGCTCCGCGGTCGTCCCCGTCCGCTCGTCACCGCGTCCTTTTAAGAACGAGCGACGATCATCGGTAGTAACGAATGTTCGACGAGATCCTCGAGAAGTTCGAGGGGTCCCCGAGCCAGCAGGCCGTCATCCGGCTCTTCTTGGAGCGCGGCTTCTCCATCAACGAGGAGGGGCGGGTCGTCTCCGGCGGGATCGAGATCCCCTACACGGGGATCGCGCGCGAGCTCGACGTCGACCGGCGGGTCGTCGACTCCACGACCGACGCGATCCTCGCGGACCCCGAACTGAAACGCATCTTCACCAACATCTCGTCGGTACCGAGTCTGATGGACCTGGCTCCCGTCCTCGATCTCACCGTCCTCACGATCGAGGTCGCCGCGGCCGACGAGGCCGGGATCGTCGCCGAGGTCACCGGGATCCTCGCGGACCACGGCGTTCCCATCCGACAGGTGTTGAGCGACGACCCCGAGTTCACCGACGACCCCAAACTGTACGTGATCACGGACGTCGAACTTCCCGGCCAGTTGCTCGTCGAGATCCGCGAACTGGGATACGTCCGTCGCGTCGGGTTCTGACCCGGCTCGCGTTCGGACGCGCGAACCGTTCTCTGGCCCGTCGATCCGTCGGCCGTTTCACTTCCACTTGTCCATCACCGTCGGCTGTACTTCACTTCCACTTGGCTGTTAACCAGGGTTTATATCCGAAGCCGCACAAGCCGGGTGTACATGCCTGAAGACGAACTCGAGGACCTCCCAGGAGTCGGCCCGGCGACCGCGGACAAGCTCGTCGAGAACGGATTCGAGAGCTACCAGTCGATCGCGGTGGCGAGCCCCGGCGAGATGTCGAACACGGCCGACATCGGCGAGTCGTCCGCGAGCGACATCATCAACGCCGCCCGCGACGCCGCCGACGTCGGCGGGTTCGAGACGGGCGCGACCGTGCTCGAACGCCGCCAGGAGATCGGCAAGCTCTCCTGGCTGATCCCGGAGGTCGACGAGCTCCTCGGCGGCGGCATCGAGACCCAGTCGATCACGGAGGTGTACGGCGAGTTCGGGTCCGGCAAGTCGCAGGTGACCCACCAGATGGCCGTCAACGTCCAGCTGTCGCGGGAGAACGGCGGTCTCGACGGCGGCTGTATCTTCGTCGACTCCGAGGACACGTTCCGGCCCGAGCGGATCGACGACATGGTACGCGGGCTCGACGACGAGGTCCTCGCCGACGAGATGGAACGGCGCGAGATCGAGGGCACGCCGGGGAACGAGGAGGCGATGGAGGAACTGATCGAGGCCTTCCTCGATCAGATCCACGTCGCGAAGGCGTTCAACTCCAACCACCAGATCCTGCTGGCCGAGAAGGCCAAGGAACTCGCGGGCGAACACGAGGAGGGCGAGTGGCCCATCCGGATCGTCTGCGTCGACTCGCTGACCGCCCACTTCCGTGCCGAGTACGTCGGGCGTGGCGAACTCGCCGAACGACAGCAGAAGCTCAACAAACACCTCCACGACCTGATGCGGATCGGCGATCTGTTCAACACCGCCATCCTCGTCACCAACCAGGTCGCGTCGAACCCCGACTCCTACTTCGGCGACCCCACCCAGGCGATCGGCGGCAACATCCTCGGACACGCCTCCACGTTCCGGATGTACCTCCGCAAGTCGAAGGGGAACAAGCGGATCGTCCGGCTCGTCGACGCGCCGAACCTCGCCGACGGCGAGGCCGTGATGCGCGTTCAGGGTGAGGGACTGAAACCGGAGTAATCTGGCCGTTCGCCCCCAGTTCACCCGTATCCGTCGCGTTCTTTCGCGATGCCCGTCGTCGTCCGGTGTACGAACGTCAACTTCTCTATACACCCGCTGTATCGTCCGATATCGGCCGATCTACCGGATGTTCTATGATGAGTCCGGGTTCCCGGTCGGCAATATTCGCTTGAAGGCGTCGCGGCCGGCGTGACGCCCCCACGATCCCCGCCGTTCGAGCGGAACCATCGAATATAGTACACTACATCCGATCGATTCTTTCGCAATGATTGCCGAACGATCGGCGAGAATACGTCCTTATATTCAATAGTGTTGTCCTTATATCTGACATCAGTTGTATTATTAGAGATATTTCCTGTGAAACTCAACTCAAACGTTTATATATCCGTGATACCCGACCCAGGAACGTGATTCAGCACATGAACACGGATAAATCGAACCGTCTGCTAGACGTACGTTTAATTGAGGTGCCTTCGGCGTGACGACCGGCGTTCTCGCGAGCATCGACCCGAGCGTGCTCGCGGAAGGGGTGAACCTGATGTGGGTGGCGGTGGTGTGTTTCCTCATCTTCTTCATGCACGCCGGCTTCGCGATGCTCGAGGCGGGGCAGGTCCGCGCGAAGAACGTCGCCAACCAGCTCACGAAGAACCTGCTCACGTGGAGCGTCGGCGTCCTCGTGTACTTCCTGATCGGCTTCGGGATCGAGGGCGTCGCCGGCGGCGCGGGCTTCTCCCCGGCGACCGCCCTCGGCGACGGCGACTGGGTCAACAGCTGGCTGTTCGGGGCGGTCTTCGCGATGACGGCCGCGACGATCGTCTCCGGGGCGGTGGCCGGCAGAGCCAAACTCCGCGCGTACGTCGGGTACACGATCGCCCTCTCGGCGGTCATCTACCCCGTCGTCGCGGGCATCACCTGGGGCGGCGGCTTCCTCGGCGGCGCGGGGCTCGGATTCACCGACTTCGCGGGCGGGATGATCGTCCACGGGGTCGGCGGCATCGCCGGCCTCACCGCGGCGTACGTGATCGGTCCGCGCATGGACCGCTACGCGGAGGACGGCTCCACGAACGTCATCCCCGGTCACTCGATGACGTTCGCGGTGCTCGGCACCCTCGTCCTGGCGTTCGGTTGGTACGGCTTCAACGTCGGCACGACCGCCACCGTGTTCGCGGTCGACGGCGGCGAACTCGTGCTCGGCGGCTACGCCGTCGTCGGCCGGGTCGCCCTGGCGACGACGCTCGGCATGGCCGCGGGCGGGGTCGGGAGCGCGCTCGCCTCGCTGTACCTCACGAAGAAGGTCGACACGCTGTACGTCGCGAACGGCCTGCTCGCGGGTCTCGTCGGCGTGACGGGTATCGCGAACGCCGTCACGTGGTGGGGAGCGATCCTGGTCGCGCTTGTCTGCGGCCTCCAGCTCCCGCTCGTCTTCGAGTTCGCGGCCGACCGGATGAAGATCGACGACGTCTGTGCGGTGTTCCCCGTCCACGGCTCCGCCGGCGTCATCGGCGTGCTCGCGCTGCCGTTCGTCCACGTCGACGGCTTCTCCTCCAGCCTGCTCGTCTCGCAGGTGATCGGGGTCGCCGTCATCACCGTCTGGACGGTCGCCGCGACCGCCGCCGTCTTCGGCGTGTTCAAGGCCGTCGGTCAGGCCCGCGTCACGCCCGAACACGAGCGCGACGGCCTCGACGTCAGCGAACACGGCGTCGAGACGTATCCCGAGTTCGGCAAGCCGACCGTCAGCACCGACGGCGGGACGGTCGCCTCCTCGAGCGATGTCGACGGCTCCCCGCGTGCCGACGGCGGCGCGGAGGACGGCACGGCGATCAAGATGGTCACCGCCATCGTCCGCCCGGACAAGCTCGGCGACATCAAACAGGCGCTCGCCGAGGTCAACGCGCCCTCGCTCACCGTGACGAACGTCTCCGGACGCGGCTCACAGCCCGCGAAGACGGGCCAGTGGCGCGGCGAGGAGTTCACCGTCGACCTCCACCAGAAGGTGAAAGTCGACGTGGTCGTCGCCGACATCCCGGCCGACGAAGTCGCGGAGGCGATCCGCGGGGCCGCGGAGACCGGCGAACCGGGCGACGGCAAGGTGTTCATCCTGCCGGTCGAGGACGCCCTTCAGGTCCGGACCGGCGAGACCGGTCCCGAGGCGGTGTAGTTCGACGGCCGAACGCGCTCGCTCCGGTGGCTTCTCGGGGGTGACCCTCCGCGGACCACTTCCTCGCGGAACCGGCACACGACCGACCAACGCTTTTGTCCCCACCGTCGCCACGTACCGCATGGTATCCGACAGCCGACTGTACGGCGCGGCGATCGCGTTCGCCTCCGGCGGCTACTCGCTCGCGAGCGCGCTCGGGGCGACTCGAACGACGGCGAGCATGTGGCTCATGCTCCTTCTCGGCCTCGTGGTCGTCGTCCACGGTGCCCTCCTCCTCGCGCCGTCGGTTCCCCTCGCCGACGGGACGAGCGGCGGGCTGATGCTCGCGTACGCCGTCGTCATGCTCGCGAACCAGGCGGCGCTGGCGACCGGCCTGATGGGTGGACTGGCCGGGGACGGTATGGGTGGCGTGGACGGATCGATGGACGGTGGGGGTGGCGCGATGGGGAGCATGGGCGGTGACGCAACGATGACCGCGGCGATGCCGTGGGACCTCGGGATGGTCGTGCTCGCGTCCCTCATGCTCGCCAGCGGCGCGATAATGCTCCGCAGCGACGACGGTATGTAGGCGATCGGTCCCGGCCGACTGAGGCGACTGGGCCGGCGGAGACGACTGGGCCGACTGAGGCGACTGGGCCGGCGGAGACGACTGGGCCGACTGAGGCGACCGCGGCCGACTCGGTAACACCTTTCCACGGGGCGGCCGAACCGGTACGTATGAACCACGAGCGCTCCCGCGAACTGTACGACCGCGCGCTGTCGGTCATGCCGGGCGGGGTCAACTCTTCGGTCCGGGCGACGATGCCGCACCCGTTCTTCATCGAGCGCGGCGACGGCGGTCACGTGATCGACGCCGACGGCAACCGCTACGTCGACTGGGTCATGGGGTACGGGCCGCTGCTGTACGGTCACGACCTCCCCGAGCCGGTCGAGGCGGCGATCCAGTCGCACGTCGCTGCCGGGCCGATGTACGGCGCGCCGACGGAGGTCGAGGTCGAACACGCCGAGTTCGTGGCGCGACACGTCCCGAGCGTCGAGTCGATCCGGTTCGTCAACTCGGGGACGGAGGCGACGGTGTCGGCGGTCCGGCTGGCGCGCGGCCACACCGGCCGCGACAAGGTCGTCGTGATGCAGGGCGGGTACCACGGCGCACAGGAGTCGACGCTCGTGGAGGGCTCCGCCGAGAACCCCCGTCCGTCGACGGCGGGGATCCCGGAGTCGTTCGCCGAACACACCCTGCCGATCCCGTTCAACGACCCGGCAGCCGCGAAGGAGGTGTTCGCCGAACACGGCGACGAGATCGCGGCGGTGCTCGTCGAGCCGATCCTCGCGAACACGGGTATCGTCATGCCGGTCGACGGCTACCACGAGACGCTTCGGGACCTCTGTGACGACTACGGTGCGCTCCTCGTGTTCGACGAGGTGATCACCGGGTTCCGCGTGGGCGGGCTCGGCTGTGCGCAGTCGAAGTTCGGCGTCACTCCGGACGTGACCACCTTCGGGAAGATACTCGGCGGCGGGTTCCCGGTCGGCGCGATCGGCGGCCGGGCGGACGTGATAGAGGGGTTCACCCCCGCCGGCGACGTCTTCCAGTCGGGCACGTTCTCCGGCCATCCGGTCACGATGGCCGCGGGGAAGGCCACCCTGGAGTACGCCGCCGAGAACGACGTGTACGAACACGTGAACCGGCTCGGCCGGACGCTCAGGGAGGGGATCGCGGAGATCTGTGCCGATCGAGCGCCCGAGTACACCGTCGTCGGCACCGACTCGATGTTCAAGACGATCTTCACCCGGGAGGCCCCCGACGACGTCGACGCCTGCTGTGCGGGCGGTTGTCGACAGAGCCCTGACTGCGCCCGCTACGACGCCTGTCCGAAGACTGGCGCGGACGTCGCGGACGCCGCCACCGACCGCTGGGAGCGGGTGTTCTGGCAGGAGATGAAGGACCGCGGCGTCTTCCTCACCGCGAACCAGTTCGAGTGTCAGTTCACCTCCTACGCACACACCGAGGCGGACGTCGAGGAGACGCTGGAGGCGTACCGCGAGGCGCTCTGACGTCGCCCGGGACGGTTGCGGAACCTTTTTATCCGGGAACGGAATTACGTCCTAGTGATGACCGCGGAGGCTCGTCGCGACCTCGCCCTCTTCCGACAGCGACGAGCCCCGCGACCGCGACGAGCAGTCCGACCGCCGCGACCGGTCTCCGGCGCGGCGCGACGACCGGCCCCCTGAGGCCGTAGGTTTCACTCGTCGCGTTCGCGCCGTTTCGTCCCCAAGAGCCGTCTCCATATCGTTCGCGAGCGTCGGCTCCGTAAATTTGTTACAATATCTAAACCGATGAATTTAAGGGTGTGAGGTGGTTCTATCCCGGTAATGACGAGCGTTGCACTCGCGTTCAGCGGAGGACTCGACACCACGGTTTGCGTACCGATCCTGAAAGAGGAGTACGGCTACGACGAGGTCATCGGCGTCAACGTCGACGTCGGGCAGCCGACCGACGAGTTCGACGAGGCCGAAGAGACCGCGGAGGCGCTGGGACTCGACCTCCACGTCGTCGACGCCAAGGCCGAGTTCGCCGATCTCTGTTTCGATGCGGTGAAGGCGAACGCGACGTATCAGGGCTACCCGCTCGGGACCGCCCTGGCGCGTCCCGTCATCGCCGAGGCGATCCTCGAGGTCGCCGAGGAGCAGGGCTGTGACGCGATCGCACACGGCTGTACGGGGAAGGGGAACGATCAGCTCCGGTTCGAGGCCGTCTGGCGCGGCTCCGACCTCGAGGTCATCGCGCCCGTCCGCGAGCTCGGGCTCACCCGCGAGTGGGAGATCGAGTACGCGGCCGAGAAGGACCTGCCCGTCGAGGCCGGCGACGGCGGCGTCTGGTCCATCGACGAGAACATCTGGTCACGCGCGGTCGAGGGCGGGAAACTGGAGAACCCGAACTACGAGCCGCCGGAGGACATCTACGAGTGGACCGCCGAGCCCGAGGGGGAGACGACCATCGAGGTGACCTTCGAGGAGGGCGTCCCCGTCGCCGTCGACGGCGAGGAGATGGACCCGGTCCCGCTCATCCAGCACCTCAACGAGTACGCGGGCGGCTACGGGATCGGCCGCACCGACGTGATGGAGGACCGCATGCTCGGGCTGAAGGTGCGCGAGAACTACGAGCACCCGGCCGCGACCGTCCTGCTCACCGCCCACGGCGCGCTCGAGGACCTCGTCTTGACGAAGAACGAGCGCTCGTTCAAGAAGGGGATCGAACACGAGTGGTCCGAGAAGGCCTACCAGGGGCTCACCTTCGCGCCCGTCGTGGACGCGCTGAACGCCTTCATCGACGAGACGCAGGACGTGGTGACCGGCACGGCGACGGTCAAGGTCTCCGGCGGCAACTGCCGCGTCGTCGCCCGCGACTCCGAGTACGCGGTGTACTCCGAGGAGATGGCCTCGTTCAACACGGAGGACGTCGCCGGTATCGCCCAGTCGGACGCGACGGGCGTCGCGAAGTACCACGGGCTCCAGGAGCGCCTCGCCAACGACGTGAGCGCGGGCGTGAGAAAGCCCGAGATCGCCACCGACGGCGGCGCCACGAACGACGACTCCGCGTAGATGAGCGAGGACGACTCCGGTTCCGGCGAGGACGGCTCCGCTCCCGGCGAGGACGGCCCCGCTCCTGGCGGGATCGGTGCCGACGGCGACGCGGCCGCGGGCTCCTCGAGCGACGGCGACGCGGCCGAGGGCGGTACCGCGGTCCGCCGCGATCGGTTCAGCGGCGGCCCCGCCCGCGAGTTCCTCTCGAGTCTCACAGCCGACGAGGCCATCTTCCCCGCCGACCTCGCGGTCGATCGCGCGCACGTGGTCATGCTCGCGGAGCAGGGGATCGTCGACGACGCGGTCGCGGGGGAGATCCTCGTAGCGCTCGCGGACGTCGAGGACGCCGGCCACGGCGCGCTCCCGGACGGCGAGGACGTCCACGAGGCGATCGAGACGGCCGTCATCGACCGGATCGGCCCCGACGGCGGCCGGATGCACACGGCGCGCTCCCGGAACGACGAGGTGGCGACGTGTATCCGCTACCGGCTGCGAGAGGACCTGCTCTCGGCGGCCGAGGCGACGCTGACCCTGCGGGAGGCGCTCGTCGACGTCGCGGGCGAGCACGCGGAGACCGTGATGCCGGGGTACACCCACCTCCAGCCCGCCCAGCCCACGACGGTCGGCCACTACCTGCTGTCGTATGCGGGCGGGGTCGCCCGCGACACCGAGCGCCTGCTCGGCGCGTACGACCGGACGAACCGCTCGCCGCTCGGCGGGGCCGCGTTCGCGGGCACGCCGTTCGACGTCGACCGCGAGCGCACCGCCGACCTGCTCGGGTTCGACGGGCTCGTCCACAACTCGATGGACGCGGCCTCCGCCCGCGACTTCCTCGCGGAGGGGGCGACCGCGTGCGCGACGCTCGCGACGACGCTGTCCGGGCTCGCGGAGGACCTGATCCTCTTCTCGAACAGGGGGTTTCTCGAGCTGTCCGACGACTACTCGTCGACCTCCTCGATCATGCCCCAGAAGAAGAACCCCGACACGCTGGAGCTGACCCGCGGCGTCGCCGGCGACGCGATCGGCGAGGCGACGGGGACGCTCTCGCTTCTGAAGGGGCTCCCCCGCGCGTACAACCGCGACCTCCAGCGCGCGCACGCGAGCGTGTTCGCGATCGCCGACGACGTGCGGGAGGCGACAGCGGTCGCCGCCGGCGCGGTCGCGACCGCCGACTGGGCGGTCGAGGAGCTCGCGTCGGCCGCCGGCGACGGCTTCTCGACGGCGACGGGCGTCGCCGACCTGCTCGCGATGGGGGGGATGCCCTTCCGGAGCGCCCACGAGATCGTCGCGGCCGCCGCCGAGGGGATCGGCGACGACGACACGCCGGCGACCGCGGCCGGGAAAGTCGACGAGGCCGCACGGGAGATCACGGGTGACCCCCTCTCGACGTACGTGAGCCGCGAGGACGTGGAGGCTGTGCTCGACCCCGTCCACAGCGTCGCGAGCCGCGGTTCGACCGGCGGGCCCGCCCCCGGGGCGGTCGCCGAGGCGCTCGCGGCGAGCGAGGCGGGTATCGACGACGACCGCGGGGCGCTGGAGGCGCGCAGTGACGCGCTCGCCGTCGCGAGCGACCGGCTGGAGGCGGAGGTGGCGACGTATGTCTGAGCCGGTCCGCGACGCGGGTTCGACCCCCCCGTCCCAGCACCCCAAACGGTTCCAGCGCTCCCGGCAGCCCAAACAGCCGCCGCGACCGCCGCGATCGCCGCCGTCCCCGCGAGGGGACAACTAATTACTGAAATCTGATATCGGATTTCACACGGCCCGTCCGTTGCCTTTCTGTACCGTTAGAGGACTCTTCGTGTAATGTAACACAGATTATAAGTTCGAAGGGTTTATGTTTTATCGGCGGCGAGTACCGTTCACGATGACGACCGAAACCGACCCGGTGCTGGCAGAGGACCCGATCACGGGCGAGGAGATCGAACTTCCGGCCGACGTCGAGGTCGGCGAGATAATCGACAGTCCGGTCACCGGGACCGAACTGGAGGTCATCTCGCTCGACCCCGTCACGCTGGAGGAGGCGCCCGAACTCGAGGAGGACTGGGGAGAATAGATGGTGACGACCGTCACGACGGCGACACGCGAGTGGTCGACATGCGCATAGGGATCCTCTACTCGCGGGTCCGCCGCGACGAGAAGCTCCTGTTGGAGGAGCTCCGCGACCGCGGCCACGACGTCGAGAAGATCGACGTGCGCAAACAGCGGTTCGGCCTGGAGTCGACGACGGCGAACGTCGCCGACCTCGACATCGTCGTCGACCGCTGTCTCTCCACGAGCCGCTCGCTGTACGCGACGAAGTTCCTCGACAGCTACGGCGTCCCCGTGGTGAACTCCCCCGAGACGGGCGACGTCTGTGCGGACAAAGCGAAGAACTCGCTCGCGCTCGCGGAGGCGGACGTCCCCACGCCCGCGACGGAGGTCGCGTTCACGAAGGAGGCCGCGATGGAGGCGATCGAGTCGTTCGGCTACCCCTGCGTGCTCAAACCCGTCGTCGGCTCGTGGGGCCGGCTGATGGCGAAGATCGACACCCGCAGCGCCGCCGAGGCGATCTTAGAGCACAAGGAGACGCTCGGTCACTACGAGCACAAGGTGTTCTACGTCCAGGAGTTCGTCGACAAACCCGGCAGGGACATCCGGGTCGTGGCGGTCGACGGCGAGCCGATCGCCGCGATGACGCGCTCGTCGGACCACTGGCTCACGAACGCCGCGAAGGGCGGGACGACCGCGGAGTTCGAGATCGACGACCGCGCGCTCGACCTGGTCGAGCGGGCCTCCGACGCCGTCGGCGGCGGGATGCTCGGCATCGACCTGATGGAGGTCGGCGGCGAGGACTCCGGCGAGTACACCGTCCACGAGGTGAACCACACGGTGGAGTTCAAAGCGCTCACGGAGGCCAGCGAGGTCGACGTCCCCGCACGGGTCGTCGACTGGCTGGAGACCAAAGCCGAGGCGTTCGCGGCCGACGCCGCGGGCTCGGACGGTGACGCTATCGACGCGGACGCCGAAGACGCCGACGCCGAAGACGCCGACGCCGAAGACGCCGCCGACGAGGTCGTCCTATGAGCGGGACGGCCGGAGGGATGGACGCAGAACGGGAAACGGCCGAAACCTACACCGCGAGCGTCGTCGGCGGCACCGGCTTCACCGGCGGCGAGCTGTTGCGGATCCTCGCGTCCCACCCGAACTTCGACGTCGTCCAGGCCACGTCGCGCTCGGCCGACAACATGACCGTCGGTCGCTCGCACCCGAACCTGCGCGGGCTCGACCTGCGCTTCTCGGACCCCGACGACCTCGAGTCCGTCGACGTGCTCTTCTCGGCGACGCCCCACGGCGTCTCGATGGGACGGGTCGACGAGTACTTCGAGGTCGCGGACACGGTGGTCGACCTCTCGGCCGACTTCCGGCTCCCCGCCGAGGACGCTTACGACGAGTGGTACGACGGCCACGAGTCGCCGGAGTACCTCGAGCGCGCGGAGTACGCGCTCCCCGAGCTTAACCGCGAGAACCTCCCCGGCGCGGAGCTGATCGCCGGCGGCGGCTGTAACGCGACCGCGACGATCCTCGGGCTCAAACCGCTCGTCGACGCGGGCGTGCTCGGCTCCGAGACCGGCGAGGTCGTCGTCGACGTGAAAGTCGGCTCCTCGGAGGGAGGCGCCGGTGGCGGCGCGGCCTCCTCGCACCCGGAGCGCTCGGGCGTCGTGCGGCCGTACGCGCCGACCGGCCACCGCCACGAGGCGGAGATCGAGGCGTACCTCGGACTCTCCGTCTCCTTCACTGTCCACGCGGTCGACATGGTCCGCGGCGCGAGCGCGACCTGCCACGTCTTCCCCGACGAGCCCGTCTCGAAGGCGGACCTCTGGACGAGCTATCGCGACGCGTACGCGGACGAGCCGTTCATGCGGATCGTCTCCGGCGGGGGCGGCGTCTACCGCTACCCCGAGCCGAAGTCGGTCGCGGGGACGAACCACGGCGAGGTCGGCTTCGAACTCGACCCCGGCAACCGGCGCGTCGTCGTCTTCTCGGCGATCGACAACATGACGAAGGGCTCGGCCGGCCAGGCGGTCCACGCTGTGAACGTCGCGCTCGGACTGCCCGAGACCGCCGGCCTGGAGTTCGGGGGGCTTCACCCCGTGGGGTCGCCATGAGCGGGACCGGACGCGCGTCCGCCGACGGCGGAGGCGACGCTGTCGACCCCCCCGTCGTCGTCAAGATCGGCGGCGCGAAGGCGGTCGACCCGGCCGGCGCGGTCGCGGACGTCGCAACCCTCGTCGACGACGGCAGAGAGGTCGTCGTCGTCCACGGCGGCTCGACGGTCGTCGACGAGACCATCGAGCAGTTGGGGATGGAACCCGAGTACGTCGAGTCCGCCTCCGGCGTCACCGGCCGGTTCACCGACGCCGACGCGATGGAGGCGTTCACGATGGCGATGGCGGGAAAACTCAACACCGAACTGACGGCGCTGTTCCGCGGGGCCGGCGTCGACGCGGTCGGCCTCTCGGGCGTCGACGGCGGGCTCCTCTCGGGGCCCCGCAAGTCCGCGGTCCGCGTGGTCGAGGACGGCAAACGGAAGATCCGCCGCGGCGAACACTCCGGCAGGATCGAGTCGGTGAACGCCGACCTGCTGGCCGGCCTGCTCGCGGACGGCTACACCCCCGTCGTCTCGCCCCCGATGGCGGGCAACGAAGGTGATGGCGGCGTGACCCCCGTCAACGCCGACGCCGACCGCACAGCTGGGGCGGTCGCGGGCGCGCTCGGCGCGGACCTCGTCCTGCTGACGGACGTGGCGGGCGTCTACGCCGACCCCGAGGACCCGGACACACTGATCGAGTCTGCGGCGACGCCCGACGAACTCGCGACCCTCGAAGGGGCCGCGGAGGGGTTCATGGGTAAGAAGGTGATGGCCGCGACGGAGGCGCTCGCCGGCGGTTCCGGTCGCGTCGTCGTCGGGGACGCGAACGCCGACGATCCGGTCCTCGCCGCGCTCGGCGGCGGCGGGACGACGATCGAGCGCTCGGCGCTCGGCGCGGACGGCGTCGAGGACGGTGATGGCGTCGAGGACGGTGATGGCGTCGAGGACGGCGACGACGCCGAGGACACGGAGGCGGTCGACGCATGAGCGGTTTCGTCTTCTCGGAGAAACCGATCGCGATCGCCAGCGGGGAGGGGGTCCACCTCACCGACACGAACGGCACCGAGTACCTTGATTTCGGCGCGAGCTACGCGTGTACCCCGGTCGGCCACTGTCACCCCGAGGTCGTCGACGCGGCGACGAGCCAGCTGGAGGAGCTCATGTACGTCCAGGCGTCGTACCCGCACGCAGCGCGGACGGCGCTGTACGAGCGGTTGTCCGACGCGGGGCCGGGCGACGTCGACGACGTCTGGCTGTGTAACTCCGGCACCGAGGCCAACGAGGCCGCCCTGAAGTTCGCGCGGCACGCGACCGGTCGCGAGAAGATCGTCGCGACGACGCAGGGCTTTCACGGCCGGACGATGGGCGCGCTCGCGACCACCTGGAAGGGGAAGTACAAGCGGGGGTTCGAGCCGCTCGCCGGCGGCGTCGAGTTCGTCGAGTACGGCGACACGGCGGCGATGCTGGAGGCCGTCGACGAGGAGACCGCCGCGGTGATCCTCGAGCCCCTCCAGGGTGAGGGGGGGATCAACCCGGCCTCGACCGACTACCTGCGTGCGGTGCGGGAGGCCACGGAGGAGGCGGGCGCGGCGATGGTCCTCGACGAGATCCAGACCGGCCTCGGCCGGACGGGCTCGATGTGGGCTGTCGAGCGCCACGGCGTGGTCCCCGACGTGCTCACGACGGCGAAGGGGCTCGCGAGCGGGCTCCCGATCGGCGCGACGCTGTGTCGCGACTGGATCGCGGAGGACTGCGGGAACCACGGTTCGACCTTCTCGGGTGGCCCCGTCGTCTCGGCGGCGGCCGGCGCGACCCTCGACGTGATCGAACGGGAGGCGCTCGCCGACCACGCTGCCGAGGTCGGGTCGTACCTCCGCGAGGAGGTCGAGACGCGGCTCGGCGACGACGTCCGCGAAGTCCGCGGCGAGGGCCTGATGGTCGGGATCGAGGTGAAACGCGGCTCCAACCGGCTCCTCCGTGACCTCGCCCTCGACCACGGGATCCTCGCGTTGCCGGCGGGTCGTACCGTGTTGCGGCTACTCCCCCCGCTGACGGTCGATCGCGGGCACGTCGACACCGTGGTCGACGCGTTGGCGGAGGTGATCGCGTGACCGCCGCGCCCGACTCGGCGGAGTCGACCGATGAGCACACAACCGGCGATACTGCCACCGACGAACGTGGCACCGACGTCGTCGCCGGCGGCGGCTACCCCGAGGCCTGCGACACGCCGGGACGAAAGCTGCTCTTCGACCTCGTGTCGATCCCTTCACCCTCCGGCGAGGAGGCGTCAGCCGCCGAGCGGCTCGTCGACTTCTTCGAGGCCAACGGCCGCGAGGCGTGGATCGACGAGGTCGGGAACGTCCGCGCGCCCGCGAACGACGCGGTCCTCCTCACCTCCCACGTCGACACCGTCCCCGGCGACATCCCCGTCGAGGTACGGCCGGCCCCCGCCGAGGCCGACGACCTCGGTGCGAGCGACGTCCGGATCGGGGAGCCGGGCGAGCCCGTGCTGTGGGGTCGGGGGTCGGTCGACGCGACCGGGCCGCTCGTCGCGATGGCGGTCGCCGCCGTCGAGACCGGCGTCTCCTTCGCGGGGGTCGTCGGCGAGGAGACCGGCTCGCGGGGGGCACGCCACCTCGTCGCCGACCGCGACGCGCCCGACGCCGTGGTGAACGGCGAGCCGTCCGGCTGGGACGGCGTCACCCTCGGCTACCGCGGCTTCCTCGCCGGCACGTACGTCAACACTAGCGAGTCGGGCCACTCCTCGCGGCCGGAGCCGAACGCGATCCAGCACGCGATCGACTGGTGGCACGGCGTCGAGGAGGCGTTCTCGCCGGCGGACCCGGGGACGCCCGTCTTCGAGCAGGTGACGACGAAACCCGTCTCCATGGACGGCGGGTTGACCGACGACGGGCTCGCCGTCGAGGCCGCGATGGACGTCCAGCTCCGCGTGCCGCCCTCGCGGACCGTCGACGAGGTCCACGAGCTGGCCGAAGCGGAGCTCTCGACGGGGTCGGTCCACTGGAAGGAGCCGATCCCGCCCGTGATGGAGAGCCCCCGGACCGACCTCGCGCGGGCGTTCCGCGTGGCGATCCGCTCTGCGGGCGGCGACGTCCGCCTGCTCAGGAAGACCGGGACGAGCGACATGAACCTCTTCGCAGCCGAGTGGGACTGCCCGATGGTCACCTACGGCCCCGGGAACTCCGAGCTGGACCACGCGCCCGACGAGCGGCTCCCGCTCTCGGAGCTGGACCGGGCGACGACCGTCCTCGCGGACGTCTGTCGCGACCGACCCTAGCGTCGCGGCCGCGTGCCGCGGCGCACCCATCTCGACGGGACCGACGCTACCGAACCTGATCCGGCCGATCCGACCGACTCGAACCCGACGAACGACGCCACCCGTACCCACCACATCCACGAACCCACATGCCACTCGCTACCGACGACTTCCTCGACATCGACGACGTGACGCCAGCCGAACTGGACGCCCTGCTCGATCGCGCGACAGCGATGAAGGCGGGCGAAACCGACCCGCGGCTCCCCGACACCACGCTCGGGATGATCTTCGAGAAACCCTCGACGCGGACGCGGATCTCCTTCGAGACGGGGATGACGCGGCTCGGCGGCCACGCGATGTTCCTCGGCCCCGACGACGTCCATCTCGGCCACGGCGAGCCGCTTCGGGACACCGCCCGCGTGCTCGGTCGCTACGTCGATGTCGTGATGGCGCGGCTGTTCGACCACGCCGACGTCGAGACGCTCGCCGAGCACGCCGACTGCCCAGTGATCAACGGGCTCACCGACGAGGCCCACCCCTGCCAGACGCTCGCCGACCTGCTCACGATCCGGGAGTCGGTCGGCGAGGACGCGACCGTGGCGTGGGTCGGCGACGGCAACAACGTGGGTCAGTCCTTCGTCGTCGGCGCGGCGATGGCCGGCATCGACGTGCGGGTGGCCACCCCCGCCGACTACGGGATGGACCCCGGGGTGTTCGAGCGGGCGGCCGCCTTCGGCGCGGACGTGGAGCCGACGACGGACCCGGAGGCGGTCGTCGACGGGGCCGACGTCGTCTACACCGACGTGTGGATCTCGATGGGCCAGGAGGACGAGCGCCACGAGAAGCTGGCCGCCTTCGACGGCTTCCAGGTGAACGCCGACCTCCTCGCCGGCACCGACGCGACGGTGATGCACTGTCTGCCCGCCCACCGCGGCGAGGAGATCACGGACGACGTGCTCGAGTCCGACCGTGCCCTGGTGTGGGAACAGGCGGAGAACCGGATGCACGCCCAGAACGCGTTGCTGGTCGAGTTGTTGGGTGCCGACGACGACGTGTCGTAGGGCCCCCCGACGCGTCCGCTTCACATCAGCACGGCTCGCGCCAGCCCGAGGAAGACGAAGAACCCGAGCACGTCGGTCATCGTCGTGATGAAGATGGTCGCCGACGTCGCGGGGTCCTTGTCGATCCGGTCGAGTAGCAACGGGATGAGCGTCCCGAAGAAGCCCGCGATGACGAGGTTCAACACCATCGAGACGCCGAGGACGAGCCCGAGAAGCGGGCTCTGGTTGAACACCGACGCGATGATCGCGACGAGCACGCCCGTGATGAGCCCGTTCGCGGCCCCCGCGATCACCTCGTTGACCACGGCACGACTCCCGGTCGCCAGCGAGATCTGCTCGAGGGCGATCCCGCGGACGGTCACGGCCATCGACTGCGTGCCCGCGTTCCCGCCCATCCCGGCGACGACCGGCATGTACACCGCGAGTAGCGTCAACGCCTGGATGGTGTCCTCGAAGACGCCGACCATCCCGGCTGCGAGGAACGCCGTCCCGAGGTTGATTATCAACCACTTGTACCGGTACCGGATCTTCGAGACCGGGCCGTCGAGGATGCTCTCCTCCTTCCTGACGCCCGTGAACTCGTAGAGCGTGCCGGCCGCACTCTCCTCGACGACGCGGAGGAGGTCCTCGGCGTGGATGACCCCCATAACGGTCCGGTCGTCGTTCAACACCGCGACCGTGCTTTCCGGATGTTCCCGAAACACGTCGACGACGGACTCCTGGGGGGTGTCGTAGGCGACGACCGGAAGCTCGAGGACGTGCCCCCGGAGGTCGACGGTCCCCCCGTGGTCCATCGCGAGCACCTGTCCCGGAAGCTCGCCGAGGAGCTCCTCGCCCTCGGTGAGCAGGATCGTCGGGAACTCGCCGGTACGCTCCTCGTGTCGCTGGACCCTGCTCGCGACGACGTCGAGGTCGCGGTCGACGTCGACGGTGACGTAGTTGAGCCGCATGAGGCCGGCCGCGCTCTCCGGGCCGAACTCGAGCAGGAACTCGACTTTCCTGCGGCGATCCTCCTCGAGCCGCCGGAGCACCGTCTCCCGTCTCGCTTCGTCCGCGAGCCCGAGCACGTCCGCCACCTCGTCGGGGTCGAGCCGGTTGACGAACCGGCCCAGCCGTTCGTCGTCGAGGTCCTCGACGAGGGCCCGTCGCATCGTCTCCGGAAGCAGAAAGAACACCTCCCGTCGCCGGCTCGGCGACAGCCGATCGAACTCCGCGGACGGGTTCGCGGAGGTCGCGATCGACTGTTGGGCGCCTGTCAGATCGTTCATTCCTCGTGGAACGGAGCGGAGTCAATTAAACGGTCGTGTCCGGACGGGTCCCGTTCCGGGTTACCCTCAGTGAGGGAAGCCCACGACTGTAGTCGTGGGAGAAGTCACTCCCGCATCCGCTCGGCGTGTTCGGTGACGACGCGGCCGAGCTGTTCTGTCCGCCGTCGCAGGTCCCCGTCGCGGATCCGTCCCTCCTCGTCGATCTCCGAGGAGGCCCCGCGGATCCCGACCTCGTGGGGGACGGTCCACGCGTGGACGTTCCGGAACGTCGATCGGAGGTGTTCGAGCGTGCCGCCGTACGAACCCCCGCCGGCGGTGGCGAGCAGCCCCACCGCGGTGTCCTCGTACTCTTCGGAGCCACAGAAGTCGTGGAAGTTCTTGAACGTCGAGGAGTAGGAGCCGTGATACACCGGCGTGCCGACGAGGACCCCGTCGGCCTCCCTGACCCGCCGTGTGAGCCGCTCGCTGTCGCCTTGCTCGTCCTCGTCGGGGTGGTACAACGGGAGCTCGACCCGACCGAGGTCGATCAGGTCGGTCTCGGCGCCGACGTCGGCCGCGGCGCCGAGCGCGACCCGGAGGGCGGCCCGCGTCGTGCTCGCTCCGCTTCGGCTGCCGGAGATCGCGACGATCCGTGTCATACCGCGGGTTCGGGGTGTGGCGGCAAAAACGGGGGCGGTTCGCCGTAGGGTATCCGAGCCGTGTCGATCGGTCCTCTCGGTCCGGGATCAACGATTGGCTATATGACAGTTGGGTTCGTAGTCGGAACTGATGCCCGAAGAAGAGCTGTTCAAAACCGAAAAACAGGTGTCGAGAACGGAGATCGCCGAAGCGTTACGCGACGCGGCTGAGCAGGTCGAAACGGGCGACGTCACGTTAGTGAGCGACGCGGAAGAACGGCACGTAACCGTCCCGGAGCGACCTCGGTTCGAAGTCGAACTCGAACGACTCACGGATTCGGAGACCGGCGAACAGCGGTACGAACTCGAGTACGAGATCAGGTGGACGGCGTAGTCCGCTCGTCGTGTTACGGTGGGTTCCTCGAGCCGTTCGGGACGAGACCGATCCTTCCGCGGAGAACGCTCGCGAAGCGCACCCGACACGGCCCCGCACCTCACGATTCCTCGCCCTCGTCGCCGGCGCGTAGCGTCGGTTGTACGCGAGAGGTCTGCTCTCGTCTCTCACCGGATCGGCCCCGTCGACTCTCACCGGATCGGCCCCGTCGACTCGCCCACGCAAGGTTCGCAGGCGACACCGGACGTTATGGTCCCGGCATCCGAGGGACGAACATGGACGAGATATCTTTCGGCACGGACGGCTGGCGAGCGACCCTCGACGTCTTCACCGACGACCGTGTGCGGATCGTGGGACAGGCGGTCGCCGACCATCTCACGGCGGCGGGCCACGACGAGCCGGTCGCCGTCGGCTACGACGCCCGCGAGACCTCGGAGGGGTTCGCGGAGAGCCTCGCGGAGGTGCTCTCGGGGAACGGCTTCGACGTGTTGATCCCCGAGCGCGACGTCCCCACCCCGCTCGTCGCGTACGCCATCGTCGCGGAGGGGCTCGCGGGCGCGTGTATGGTGACCGCCTCCCACAACCCGCCCGAATACAACGGCGTGAAGTTCATCCCCAGCGACGGGGCCCCCGCGCTCCCCGACGTGACCGAGGACGTCGTCGCGCGGCTCGCGGAACCGGACCTCCTCCCCGAGGAGGAACACGGCGAGGTCCGCCGACACGACTTCGTGACCCCACACGCGGAGGCGGCCCGCGACCTCGTCGACGCCGACCTCGACGGGCTCACGGTCGCGTACGACGCGATGTACGGCAGCGGCCGCGGAGTCACGGACGCCCTGCTCGAGTCGGCCGGCGCGGAGGTGCGCCGTCTGCGCTGTGGCCGGGATCCGACGTTCGGCGGCGAGCCCCCGGAGCCCAGCGCGGAGCACCTCGAGGAGCTGGCCGACCTCGTCACCGACCCCGGCACCGACGTCGACCTGGGGGTCGCCAACGACGGCGACTCCGACCGAGTCGCGGTGGTGACGCCCGAACGCGGCGTCCTCGACGCGAACCTGTTCTACGTCGCCTGTTACGACCGCCTGCTGGAGGACGACTCCGGCCCGGCGGTCCGGACCGTCTCGACGACGTTCCTCGTCGACCGGATCGCGGAGGCACACGGCGAGGCGGTGTACGAGACGCCGGTCGGGTTCAAGTGGGTCGCCGAGGCGATGGGCGAACACGACGCGCTGTTCGGCGGCGAGGAGTCCGGGGGGTTCTCCGTGCGGGGGCACGTCCGCGAGAAGGACGGCGTGTTGATGGGGCTACTCGCGGCCGACGCCGCCGTCGCGGAGCCGTTCGACGCCCGCGTCGACCGCCTGCTCGCGGAACACGGCCGGATCGTCGCCGGGAAGGTCTCGCTCGACTGTCCCGACGACCGGAAGGCGGGCGTCCTCGACGAGTTGGAAGCGCACATCCCCGAGTCCGTCGACGGGCACGCGGTCGCCGAGGTCGTCACGCTCGACGGCTTCAAGCTCCTCCTGGAGAACGGATCCTGGCTGCTCGTCCGCCCCTCGGGGACCGAGCCGAAGTTGCGGGTGTACGCCGAGGCCGACAGCGACGAGCGCGTCGAGTCGTTGCTGGCGGCGGGCCGGGAACTCGTCGAGCCGCTCGTCTGAGCCGAGCACATCGGGCAGACGCCCCGGGCGCCCCGTCCCGACGCGCTCGGATTGGGTGCCTTTTTAGGGGATACCACCCTAGTCGGGCGTATATGTTCAAGGCCATCGTGAGCGCGTCGACGCTACAGGACGCGCTCGATTCGGTGAGCGTGCTGGTCGACGAGTGTAAGATCCGCCTGAACGAGGAGGCGCTCTCGATCCGCGCGGTCGACCCCGCGAACGTCGGCATGGTCGATCTCACCCTCGAGGCCGCCGCGTTCGAGTCCTACGAGGCCGACGGCGGCGTCATCGGCGTCAACCTCGCCCGCCTCGAGGACATCGCCGGCATGGCCAACTCCGGGGACCTGATCCACCTCGAACTCGACGAGGAGACCCGCAAGCTCCACATCGAGACGGACGGGCTCTCGTACACCCTCGCGCTCATCGACCCGGACTCCATCCGCCAGGAGCCGGACATCCCCGAGCTCGATCTCCCCGCCGAGATCGTCGTCGAGGGGGCCCAGCTCGACCGCGGCGTGAAAGCCGCCGACATGGTCTCCGACCACATCCGCCTGCGCGTCGACGAGGCCGCCGAGACGTTCCTCATCGAGGCCGAGGGCGACACCGACGACGTCGACCTGGAACTCGCCCGCGAGGACCTCATCGCGCTCACCGCCGGCCCCGCGGACTCGCTTTTCAGCCTCGACTACCTCAAGGACATGAACAAGGCGATCCCCGGCGACGCCGAGGTCACCGTCGAGCTCGGCGAGGAGTTCCCCGTCAAGCTCCACTACGGGTTCGCTGAGGGGCTCGGGAACGTTACGTTCATGCTAGCTCCGAGAATACAAAGTGACTAACGCGGTCTGTCCGACCTGGAAATAGTAAAATTTTGGTACATTTCCGAGGGCTGTCTCGACGTCGATCGCGATCGAACGCCACGAGCCACGATCCGAGTACGAACCGAGTCGAATCGATCCGAATTCCTTCTCGATCTGTTCCGGAGTCACGGGTTCGATCCCGGTTTCCAACGGGGAGAGATCCGATTCTCACGCCCGGAATCTCCCGCTTTTCTCGACTGGATGGGGAACCCGCCCCCGGGCTTCGAATACAAGTGGGTTCTCGACTCACGAGAACGCTACGACCGCCTGAAGGCACAGGCGTACGGCGAGGCGCGGGCGTTATAGATCGCTCTCGATCGGCATCTCCACCGCCACCCGCGTCCCGCGCGGGTCGCGGTCGGCGTACGCCACGTCGGCACCCAGCGCGCCGGCGGCCCACTCGACGACCCACAGCCCGAGCCCCGAGCCGTGTTCGAGCGCGGTCTCCTGGCCGGACTCGACCGCGCTCACCTCGTGGTCGGGGATCCCGGGACCGTCGTCCTCGACGACGAGGACGAGCCGGTCGCCACCGGCGGGACCCTCGTCGCGTTCCACGCCCTCGCGTCGGAGCGTCACCCGGACCCACGCGCCGCCGTCCTCGCGTTCGGTGCCCGCGCCGTCGTGGTGCTCGAGCGCGTTCTCGACGGTGTTCACGACGACCGCCCGAAGCGCGTCGGGCCTGAGCCGGGCGGTCGGTCCGCCCGCCACGTTCCCTCCTTCCGCTCCCTCCGCTTCTCCCGTTCCTCCCGTCCCCGCCGCTTCTCCCCCTCCCTCCTCGCCCACGTCGATCGTGAGGTCGACGGCCGCGTCCGGGTCGCGCTCGCGCGCGTCGGCGACGGCCCCCTCGACGACGTCGGCGGCGTCGATCGCGACGGGGTCGGCGTCGGCGAGCAGCGACTCGACGGTGCCGGCCTTCTCGCCGAGCGCAGTCAGCGCCCCCGATCGTCGCTCGATCGCGTCGGCCATCCGGACGAGTTCGGGGTCGTCGAGCCGGTCGACGAGCAGTTCGCCGTACCCGTGGACGAGGCCGGCGTCGTTGCGGAGGTTGTGCCGGAGGACCCGGTTGAGCACCTCCAGTTGTTGGCGGCGGCGCTCGCGCTCGGTGACGTCCGAGAGGACGACGGTGTACCCGACGTGGGTCCCGTTCGGGTCGGCCAGCCGTGAGGTCGACACCGCGTAGGTGCGACGTCGACCGCCGGCGTCGACGGTTATCTCGGCGTCCTCGTCGACGGTCACCGGCACGTCGAGGAACGCCGAGAACGGGCGTTCGCGGGCGGTTTCGGCGTCGACGCCGAGCACCGTCTCGGCGGCGGGGTTGAGCCGGACGACCCGGTGATCGAGCGCGAGCGCCACGACGGGGTCTGCCAGGTCGTCGATCGCCGTGCGTTCTGCTGTGCGGCTGGTGGTCGGGTTCCGGTCGAACATCTCCGCGCGGTTGAACGCGTACGCGTCGAGTAGCACGTGCGGGACGAACATGAGGGGCGCGAACTGGAGCTGTGACACCGGTCCCGCTCCGAGCGTCCAGGCGACGAGGGCGAACCCCGGCGGCAGCGAGCTCAACGCCACCGCCGTGCTCTCGCGCCGGTAGAGGGGCCCGTAGCTGAGCAGGGTGTCGACGAGCAGGAAGACCGCGCTCGCGACGAGGACCGACTCGACGGCGACGACGAGGTACGCCCACGGGCCGAAGGCGTACGAGACGGCCGAGACGCCGAAGACCGGGTCGAACCGGAGCCCCGTCCAGAACGCGCCGTGGAACGGGTTCGTCGCGAGAACGACCGTCGAGAGGAGCCCGAACCCGACGACGGCGGCGAAGGGGCGGCTCCGGACCACGTCGCTGCGCCCGGTGTACTCGAGCGCGAACCCGAGGAAGGCGATCCCCGTCCAGACGATACCGAGCCACGTTGTCGCCTCCAGGACGACCCGAAGCGTCGGGTCGTCGACGAGCAGGGCGACCCCGTAGGAGAGACACCACGTCGCCTGCGCCGCGAACACGCCGAGGAACCAGTCGACGCCCGGCCGGCCGCGGTGACGACGGATCGCCCACGCGAGCGCGAGCGCGCCGACCCCGCCGGCGAGCGACCCGACGGCGGGCCACGCGGGGAGGGGGACCATACGCCCGGTACGACGGAGACGCCCAGCCTAAAGCTGTCGTGTAGTTCCCCCCGTCCGTCGGTTCGGCGTCTTCACTCCACAGCGCGTCGCCCGAAGGCGACGGCGACCGGGACCAGGAGCGCCGCGCCCGCGAGGAACGGCGACGCGACGGCGACCGTGTAGAGGACGGCCATCACCGGCGGGCCGACGGTCCGTCCGAGGCTCGCCGCGCCCTGCGTGACGCCGAACGCCGCGCCCTGGCCCGCGTCGTCGGCCGACGTCGAGACCAGCGTCGCCAGCGAGACGTTCACGAGGGCGTTCCCGAGCGACAGCCCCGCGAGGGCGACGAGTAGCGCGACGAGCGGGACCGTGAGCCACGCCGGACCGCCGAGGTCGATCCTCCGGCCGACCCCCGCGGTCGCCGGGAGCACTGCGAGCGCGCACGCGAGGACCCCCGCGCCGGCGGCCACGAGGGTCCGCGAGGGAACGATCCGGGAGAGCCGTCCGACGAGCACGCCCTGGTTCACCGCGCCGAGGACGCCCACGTAGGTGAGCAGGAACGCCGCGGCGGTCGCGTCGTACCCGAACCGGTCGGCGACGTACGGGATGAACATCACCTGGACGCCCGCGAACGCGACGGCGACGACGAAGTACGCGACCGTGAGCGGCCGGAGCGCAGGGGACGCGAGCGCGTCGCGGAACTGGCCGACCGCGGTCGTTCGCCGGTCCCGCGACCGGTCCCGGTTCGGCTCCTCCAAGAGGAGGGCGCCGACCCCGACCGCGAGGAAGCTCATCCCGGCTGCGGCGAAACTCGGGAGCGAGTACGGGGTCGCCGGGACGAACGCGGGAAAGAGCGCGTCGGCGCGGGCCACGACCGGGTCGGCAGCGAGGAGCCCGCCGATCGCCGGGCCGAAGACGAAGCCGAGCGCGAACGCCGCGCCGACCAGCCCGAGCGCGCCAGCCCGTCGGTCGCGCGGGGTGATGTCGGCGACGTACGCCTGCGCAGCGGCGATGTTGCCGCCCATCGCCCCCGCGAGCCCCCGGGAGGCGAAGAGCGTCGCGAGCGCGGCCGTCGTCCCGAACCGCGCGCCCGACTCGCCGGCGTAGCCGAACGTCACCCACGCGACCCCGGCGGCCGAAAGCGACGCGAGCAGGACGGGTCGGCGACCGATCCGGTCGGAGAGTCGGCCGAGCGCGGGCGCGGCGAGGAACTGCGCGAGCGAGTACGACGCGGCCAACAGCCCGATGTACGCGTCGCTGACGCCGAACGATCGCACGTAGAAGGGGAGGATCGGGATCACGATCCCGAAGCCGACGAGGTCGATGAACACGACGCCGACCACGACCGCGAGCGCGCGCCGCGGGTTGGCCACGCCGTGGTCGGCGTCTTCCCCGGACGGGGCCGTCGTCGGGTCGTCCCCGCCGGGTCCCGAGTCGTCCCCGCCGGGTTCCGGGTCGTCGGGGTCCGGACCGTCGGATCCCGCGCCCCCGATCGACGCTGTTCCCGCCTCGGGGTGTGTCACGGTCGTGAAACGTTCTCCCGGGTGTTAAACGGGCGGGCGTCAGCCGTGTCGTTCGATGACGCGTTTCGCCGCCTGTCCCTTCTCCTTCCAGCCGTATCCCGCGTCGTACACGTGGCGTTTCGCCTCGACGAGCTCCTCCGGGGTGGACTCCTCGAAGCCGCCGCGGTCCCACGCGCCGGAGGTGCGGAGCCACTCGACGACGTTCTCCTTGGTCTCCGGCCAGGAGAGCCCGACCATCTCGTACCACGCGACCATCGCGAAGACGGCGTTGTCGTGACAGCCGGGGACGGAGCCGCGCTCGTAGACGGTCCGCATCGGCTCGCGGGTCGGCTCCGAAACGAGCTCCTTGAACTCCGCGGCGGTGAGCAGGCGGAGGCGGTCGTCCTCGCGGACGACCCGCTGTTCGCGTTCGAGCGCGCCTAACCCGGCCTTGTGGAGCCCGCTCCACTCGTCGTCGACGGCCTCGCGGAGGGCCGACTCGGACAGCCCGTCGGGCTCGGCGGTGAGGACCGCGAGCAGGTCCGTGTACGCCTTCTCGACGGTGGGCCAGCTCACGCCCTCGAAGTCGCAGTCGGCGTCGTGGAGGCTGTTGGTCGTCCGGCAACCGGGACACGGGTAGCGGAACGTCGGCACGGGTTCCCGTGTGCGGCCGCCGGAGTTAGCGTTTTCGTGACGCGCCGTCCACGTCACCCACCACCGACACCCACGCCACACACGTGCCACGGGTCCCCACGGGTTCCGAAACGTTTACTCACTGCCCGGTCCCGGTATCAGGTGGTATGACAAAAGTCAGTGTGATCGGCGCAGCGGGGACCGTCGGGGCCGCGGCCGGCTACAACCTCGCACTGCGCGACGTGGTCGACGAGCTCGTCTTCGTCGACATTCCGGACCAGCGCGAGACGACGATCGGCCAGTCAGCCGACACGAACCACGGCGTCGCCTACGACTCGAACACGACCGTCCGACAGGGCGAGTACGCGGACACCGCCGGCTCCGACGTCGTCGTGATCACGGCCGGGATCCCCCGAAAGGAGGGACAGACCCGGATCGACCTCGCCGGCGACAACGCGCCCATCATGGAGGACATCGGCTCGTCACTTTCCGAGCACAACGACGACTTCGTCACCGTCACCACCTCCAACCCGGTCGACCTGCTGAACCGTCACCTCTACGAGGCGGGCGACCGCGACCGCCACAAGGTGGTCGGCTTCGGCGGCCGGCTCGACTCCGCACGTTTCCGCTACGTCCTCTCCGAGCGGTTCGACGCGCCCGTCAAGAACGTCGAGGCGACGATCCTCGGCGAGCACGGCGACGCGCAGGCACCGGTCTTCTCGAAGGTGCGCGTCAACGGCCGGGACCCCGAATTCGACGCCGACGAGCGGGAGGAGATCCTCGCGGACCTCCAGGAGTCCGCGATGGACGTCATCAGCCGGAAGGGTGCGACCCAGTGGGGGCCCGCCACCGGCGTCGCCCACACCGTCGAGGCGATCTTGGAGGACACCGGCGAGGTGCTCCCCTGCTCGGTCGTGCTCGACGGGGAGTACGGCTACGACGACACCGCCCTCGGCGTGCCCGCGAAGCTCGGCTCGAACGGCGTCGAGGAGGTGATCGAGTGGGAGCTCGACGAGTACGAGGCCGACCTCCTCGACGAGGCCGCCGAGAAGCTCTCCGAACAGTACGAGAAGATCGCGTAGACGACGGGGCTTCCCGGGGGATACGTACTCCTCCGTATCGCTCCCGAACTCTCCGTCTCGCTCCGATCCCGGACGGTTCCCTCATAGTCGAGTTCTTGTGGTCGCCGCGACGAGGGGCGATCATGAGCGAGAACGACGCCGACCGTCGCGCGCCCCGTCCCCTCATCGCGACGATCCCGGACGCCGAGGTGGTACTGCCGTGGCTCCGCACGCTCGCGACCCTTGCCGGATTCCTGACGCTCGCGATCCTCCTCGTGACCCTCGAACTCCTCGGACGGTTCTGATCGTCCCACGTCGCCGTCGATCCCGTCCCACGTCGCCGTCGATCCCGTCCCACGTCGCCGTCGATCTCACGGAGGGCCCCGCGATCGACGGATTTCACTTTCGCTTTCGGGCTCGAATATAAAGCCCGTCGGGACGACGGTCCCCGCATGAGCCAGTCCACGTTCGACGACGACGACCTGTTCGGGGAGGCCGCGGCGGAGACCCGCGCGGAGGTCGAAGAGCACCTCGCAGCCGCCCGCGAGGAGCTACCGGACCCCGACGACGTGTGGGTGACCGACGCCGAGAACGTGCTCGGCGCGCTCAACGGGCTCAAATCCGCTCTCGACGTCGGCGACGCGATCGATCACGTCCGGTCGGCGAAGAAGGCGTACGTCCTCGGCGCGCGCGCCGACGCCTTCGAGGACGCCGACGACCTCGAGAGCGAGATCGCCGACCTGGAGTCGCTCGTGGGCGACATCGAGTCAGCTGCCGAGGAGGTCGGCTCGCTCACCGGGACGATCCCCGCGATCCGCGGCGCGCTCCAGGACGCTGTGGACGACGACGAGTAGCTCTCCCGTTTCGAGCCTCCCGTCCCCTTCGAGCGGGAAGACCCTCCCTCGTTTATGTTTCGTGGGTCCGAAACACCGGGTATGGTGGAATCAACCACGGAGGACGTTCGCGTCTGGCTGGTCGAGCGGACGTACTCCGACGACGAGCAGAACGTGGTGATCCTGACGTACGCCACGCCCGACGGAACGCAGTACTTCCGGAAGGAGCGCGCGCTCACGTCCTTCTCGGACGTCCGGGACACCACCGCCGCCGTCGAGGCCGGCCCGGGGGAGCTCGGCTCCGTCGACGACCCGGAGCTACGCGAGCGGTACGCCACGGAGGCGCGACGGATGCGCGTGGCTCACGACCCCGACGACGTTATCTGAGCCGGTCGCCGAACGGTTCGAGCCGTCGCGTTCACTCGCGGTCGGACCGCTCCTCCCGGTCCGCGACCGCCCGCGCCAGTTCGGCGAGCGCGTCGCTCGCCCGCTCGAGGAGCTCCCGCCCGCGCGCCGCGTCGCCCGCGGTCGGGTCGCCGACGACGCCGTTGTCGGTGAACTCGTCGGAGTCGTGCGCGAGGTTGACGCCCGAGACCCACTCGCCCCAGCGGTCGCTCCCGCCGTCGCACGCGTCGTCGACGCGGTCCTCGCGGACGAGCGCGGGGTTCGTCGCGCGAAGGAGCGCCGTCTCCAGCGGCCCTGCGTGGCCCATGTCGCCCGCGTGCTCGCCGACCGCCTCGAACCAGGTGAACGCCACGCCGTAGCCGTCGTGTGCGGGGTCCCGCGAGAAGCGCCGGGCGACCTCCGCGAGCGCCTCGACGTTCCCGCCGTGGCCGTTCACGAACACGACGCGGTCGACGCCGTGTGCCGGAAGCGAGGCCGCCGCCTCCCGGACGTACGCCCGGAAGGCCTCGGGGCTCACCCACATCGTCCCGTCGAACGCGCGGTGCTCCTCGGCGACGCCCACGGGGATCGGGGGGCCGACGAGCGCCTCGCCGCGGGGGACGCCGTCGGCGACGCCGCCCCGCGGCTCCGCGTCGTACGCCGCTGCGGCAGCCTCCGCGACGGCGACCGCGTTCAGCGTGTCGGTGCCGAGCGGCGCGTGGGGGCCGTGCTGTTCGGTGCTGCCGACGGGAAGGAGCGCCACGTCGACGTCGGCGTCCCGCACGTCGGTCCAGGTCGCGTCCGCGAGTCGCATACCCTCCCTGCGTCGACCGGCCCCGTATAGTCGACGGTCGACGCCGCGCCCGCCCGGGACCCGACTTGCCCCCTGCCTCGGCCCCGGTACTTAATTCGTCGCGCGTGGATCGGCAGGTATGCCCGACGACGAAGTCGCCTCGCGGGCCGTCTACGGCGTGGTCTTCGGCCCGCTGAAACCGGCGCTCCGCGAGCACGCATACCCGGTGACGAAGGAGGAACTCATAGAGCAGTACGGCGGGTTCGAACTCGAACACGCCGACGGCACCGACCGGCTGGAGGAGGTGTTACGCCGTGCCGACGTGGCGTCGTTCCGCGACCCGCGGCAGGTCCGGGACGCGATCCTCGGCGTGGTCGGGGTCGACGGATCCGGGGCCCCGGTCGATCCGGACGCGAACGACGTCGGGGTCGAGACGGGCGACTGGAGCCCGCTGTCGCCGTGAGGTCGGCCCGGATCGCCAGCTAGTCGTTCGCAGTCGGCCCGGATCGCCGGCTAGTCGCTCCCAGTCGGTCCTCCGAGTCGTTAGTCGTCGCTCTCCGCGTCCTCGAGCACGCGCGCCGTCCGCTCTTGGGCTCGGTCGATGAACTCCTGTGGGAGCTCGTCGATCTCGCCGGCCTGAACGCCCCAGAGGTGCGCGTATAGGCCGGCGTTCTCCAACAGCTCGTCGTGGGTGCCGCGCTCGACGACCTCGCCGCCTTCCAACACCAGGATGGTGTCCGCGTCCTTGATCGTCGAGAGCCGGTGGGCGATCGCGAACGTCGTCCGGTCGGCGGTGAGCCGGTCTATCGACCGCTGGATCAGCATCTCGGTCTCCGTGTCGACGTCCGAGGTGGCCTCGTCCAACACGAGGACCTCCGGGTCCTTGAGCACCGCGCGGGCGATGGTGATCCGCTGACGCTGGCCGCCAGAGAGCTTTACGCCGCGCTCGCCGACCATCGTGTCGTAGCCGTCGGGAAGGTTCTCGACGAACGCGTGCGCCTCCGCGGCCTTCGCGGCCTCGCGGACCTCCTCGTCGGTCGCGTCGAAGGCCCCGTAGGTGATGTTCTCGCGGACGGTCCCGTAGAACAGGTACGAGGACTGCCCGACGTAGCCGATCGACCGCCGCAGCGACCGCAGCGTGACCTCGCCCACGTCCTGGCCGTCGATCCGGATCGCCCCCTCGTCGACGTCGTACATCCGGAGCAGGAGCTTGAGCACGGTCGACTTGCCGGCCCCCGTCGGGCCGACGAGCGCGAGCGTCTCGCCGCCCTCGACGGCGAAGTCGACGTCCCGGATTATCGGCTCGTCGTCGTAGCCGAAGGTCACGCCATCGTAGATCACGTCGCCATCGTCGACGACGAGGTCCGGGGCGTCCGCGTCCTGCTCGAGCTTCGAGGGCTCGTCCATCAGCCCGAAGATCCGCTCCGAGGAGGCCCTGGCGCGCTGATACATGTTGATGATCTGGCCGAACTGCGCCATGGGCCAGATGAACCGCTGGGTGTAGAGGATGAACACGACGAACATCCCGACGGAGAGGTCGCCGGAGAACGGGCCCGGCGCGGTCCCCTGGAACACCCACAACCCGCCGACGACGAAGGTGAACACGAAGCCGATGCCCGCGAGCACCCGTAGCGCCGGAAAGAACTTGATCCGGGTCCGGATCGCCCCCCAGTTGGCGTCGAAGTACTCCATCGAGACGTCGTCGACGCGGTCGGACTCGTACGGTTCCGTGTTCGCGGACTTGATCACCTGGATGCCGCCGAGGTTGTTCTCCAGCCGGGAGTTCATCTTCCCGACGGAGGAGCGAACCGCGGCGTACTTCGGCTGGATCGTCCGGATGAAGACGTACGTGAACCCCGCGATGACCGGGACGGGTAAAAGCGCCACGAGCGCCAGCTGTGGGTTGATCCATAGCAGGAGCCCGCCGATGCCGACGACCATCACGGACAGCCGGAACAGCGAGTTCATCCCGTCGTTCAGGAACCGCTCGAGGCGGTTCACGTCGTTCGAGAGGATCGACATCATCTCGCCGGTCTGTTTGTCCGAGAAGAACTCCATGTTCAGCCGCTGCATCCGGTCGTAGGTGTCGGTCCGGACGTCGTGTTGGATGTGCTGGGCGAACGCGTTGAACCCCCAGTTGCGGACCCAGTGGAACGCCGCGCCGAGCGCGAACGCGCCGGCGATGACGGCGACCGTGAACCAGAACTGCTCGGTCCGGCCCGTCGGGAGCCACGCGTCCGGCAGGAGGACGAGCGGGATCTGCTCGCTGAAGGGTGCGTCACCGTAGAACACGGCGTCGATGGCGATCCCCAACATGAGCGGCGGGAGGAGATCGAGCAACCGCGCGAAGACGCTGGCGACGACCCCCACCGTCACCTGCGGGAGGTACGGCCGGCCGTACTCGAGGAACAGCCGCTTCATCGGGTTCTCGACCTCCGCGCGCTGCTCTTCGAACGGGTCGTCCTCGTCCCACTCGGCCCCACTCATCACCTACCCTACCGGTCCACGAGTCAAGTGGGTTTCCTTCGGATCGATACGGGCCGATACGAATCGGAAAGAACGGCCGCTATCGCCAGCGCCTGGTGGATCGATCACACGCTTCGCCGTTCCACGCCCGGATCGACCCCCGCTGTGTCGAGGTCCGCTCGGATCCGCCGACGGAGCGGGTCCGGGACGCTCCCGCGCGGGACCGGTGCGGCGGTGTCGTCCCCTTCGGTCGCCGCGTCCGGAACGGTCCAGTAGAGGACGCGGTCGGCGTCGGCGTAGAACTCCACGGCGAACCGGTCGCCGCCGCCGTCGTAGTGGACGCGGGCGGCGGCCCCCTCCGCCCGCCAGCCCTCCTGTCGGACGAGTGCGGCGATCGAGTCGTACATACCCCCAGTCGGGACTGCGGCCACATGTCGGTGTCGACCGCCGGTGGTGACGGGACCGCCTCACCCGTGAGGCGATCGCCCTCCCTCCCGCGACCACGGCTCGAAAGGAGTTTACCCCCGCCGGCCGCAGGGCGGATATGTCCCTTCGCGTCACGTTCCTCGGGACGGGCGGTGCCGTCCCCACCACCGAGCGCGCGCCGAGCGCCCTGTTCGTCAACCGCGAGGGCGACCGGCTGCTGTTCGACTGCGGCGAGGGAACCCAACGCGAGATGATGCGGGCCGGCACCGGCTTCGGGATCGACCGCCTGTTCGTCTCCCACCTCCACGGCGACCACGTCCTCGGGATCCCCGGGCTGGTCCAGACGCTCGGGTTCAACGACCGGACCGAGCCGCTGTTCGTCCACTGCCCGCCGGACACCGGCGACGACCTCCGTGACCTCGTCCACGCGGCGGGCCACCAGCCGGGGTTCCCGGTCCGGATCGAGGAGGTCACCCCCGGGGAACTCGCGCTCTCGGCCGACGGCTACGAAGTCCGCGCCTTCGAGACCACACACCGGACCAGATCACAGGGGTACGTCCTCACAGAGGACGACCGCCCGGGGCGGTTCGACCGGCCGAGAGCCGAGGAGCTCGGCGTCCCGGTCGGGCCGGCGTTCGGGCGGCTCCACTCCGGGGAGTCCGTCGAACTCGAGGACGGTACCGTCGTCGAACCCGAGCAGGTCGTCGGCCCACAGCGGCCGGGCCGGAAACTCGTGTACACCGCCGATACCCGTCCGCGGGAGCGAACCGTCGAGGTCGCGGAGGACGCCGACCTGCTCGTTCACGACGCCACCTTCGCCGACGACATGGCCGACCGCGCCCGCGACACGGCCCACTCGACTGGCCGGGAGGCGGGCAGGATCGCCCAACGCGCCGCCGCGAAACGGCTCGCGCTCGTTCACGTCTCCTCGCGATACGCCGGCGACGCCTCGCCGATCTTGCGGGACGCCCGGGAGGCGTTCGACGGCGAGTGTCTCCTCCCCGACGACGGCGAACTGCTCGAGGTCCCGTTTCCGGACGCGGACGACTGACCCGGTTCATTCACGATCGAAAATGTCTTTTACGGGCGTTTCAGCCCTTCTGCCGAGTGTTTATCCGTATCGGAACCCTACCTGTCTACACCCACCATGCCTGCTTCAGGGACCGTACGCGGCGAGGGCGAGGCCGCCGACGCGGCGGGGACCGACCGGCTCGACGCGGTCCGGGACCGTTTCGATCGCGTCGACCGTGAAATAACCCGCCAGATGCGTCGGTTCGGGATCCCGACGCTCCGCGTGGCGCTCGGGATCGTGTTCGTCTGGTTCGGCGGGCTGAAAGTGATCGGCGGGAGTCCGGCCGCGGAGCTGGTCGCCGCCACCGTGTACGTGGTGCCCGCCGAGCTGTTCGTCCCGGTCCTCGGCGTCTGGGAGGTCCTCATCGGGCTGTGTCTCCTGTACCGGCCCCTCATTCGGGTCGGGATCCTCCTGTTGTTCCTCCAGATGCCCGGCACCTTCCTCCCGGTCGTCCTCCTGCCCGAGGTCGTGTTCGCGACGTTCCCCCACGAACTGACCGTCGAGGGGCAGTACATCATCAAGAACCTCGTGATCATCGGAGCGGCGCTCGTCGTCGGCGGAACCCTTCGTGCGGACGTCGACGAGCCGTGAAACGGTCCGGTGAGCGGAGCCGACCGCGGCGCCGGGAAACCTTGATACGTCGCGGCGTCGACCCCTCCGGTATGTCCGACGACTGTATCTTCTGTTCGATCGTCGCCGGCGACGTCCCGGCGCGGACGGTGTACGAGACCGACGAGGTGGTGGCGTTCCTCGACGCCAACCCGCTCGCGCGCGGTCACACCCTCGTGATCCCGAAGACGCACGTGGCCCGCGTCGGCGACCTCGACGCCGACCGCGCGAGCGTCCTCTTCGACGCGGTCGCCGAGCTCACCCCCCGGATCCAGGCGGCGGTCGACGCCGACGCGGCGAACGTGGGGATCAACGACGGCGAGGCGGCCGGCCAGGAGGTGCCGCACGTCCACGCGCACGTCATCCCGCGGTTCGAGGGCGACGGCGGCGCGCCCATCCACGCGGTCGGCGGGGCCCGACCCGACCTCTCGGACGACGAACTCGACGGGATCGCGGCGGCGATCGCCGACTGAGCGGCCGTCGTTCGAAGGAATTATTCGCCGGACCGGTCAGGTGCGCGTATGCAAGCGACGACGCTCGCGCTGGTCGGCGCGACCGGCGGCGCGGGAACGACACGGACGGCCGTCGAACTGGCGACGGTCGGGGCACGCGGCGGTCGAGACGTGGCGGTCGTGGACGCCGCGTTCGCGACGCAGGGGCTCTCCGAGTACGTCAACGGCCGGATCGGAACCGACCTCACGACGCTCCTGACCGACGAGGCCGGCGCGTCCCTGTCGACAGCGACGTTCCCGATCGCGGTCGACGGTCGCTCCGACGGTCGGGAGGCGGACGCCGGGCCCCTCCCGGGTCGTGCCGACGTCGTCCCCGCCCGCGCCCCGTTCGAGCGGGTCGCCCGCGCGAAAACGTCCGAGGCAGCGCGCAAACTCGAACGGCGGATCGACGAGACAGCGACCGCCTACGACGCGGTGGTCGTCGACGCGTCGCCGGTGGCGTCGAACGAGGCGGTCGCGGCGGTCACGACTGCCGACGCCGTCGCCGCGGTCCGCCCCGCGACCCCACACGGTCGCGACGCGCTCCAGCGACTCCACGGACGGATCGCCGACGTGGGCGCGAGCGTCGACGCCACGGTCGCGGTGTCCCGCGGGACCGACGTCGGAACCGACGACGCCCGCCCGTCCGACGACGCCGACGTGCTCCTCCCGGACACGGACCCGAGCGTGACCGCCGCGCCCGTGACGGCGACCGGGGACGGGGACTACTCGCGGGCGGTCGCCGACGCGTACGCTCGGCTCTTCGATACGACGCTCGAGGTCGACTTCTCCGAGGAGGGGCTGATCGATCGGATGCGATCGTAGCGGGGCGGTCGGTTCGGCCGAGACTCCCCCCTCGGCCGGGACCCGTCGTTCGGCGACATCGGTCGCGGACCGGCGTCGGTATCGGGCCGGTCAGCGGAGGTCGTCGGGCGAGTCCAGCGCGTCGCCGAGTGGGTCGTCCGCGCCGAGACCGGTGCCGAGCGACGACGACCCGGCGAGCTTCGCCTCCACCACGTCGGCGATCGCCGGGACCGGATCGTGCGTCTCGACGTACGTCGCGAGCGCGAAGTCCGCGTCGTCGCCGCCGGCGAGCGCCACCGCCTCGGTCCGGGCCATCCGGCCGTCGAGCCAGTCGCGGACGACACCCCGGCGGGTCGGCGCGAGCGGGCAGACGCCCGAGACGCCACAGCGGTGGAGGGTCTTCGCCGCGGTCATGGGAGCGACGCCGGCGTCCGCAGCGGCGTCGCCGACGCTCCGGCCCGCCGTGTACGCGTCGACCAGCGTCGCGGTCGCCTCCGGCGTACACGGGAGGTCCCCGGCGTGCTCGCGCAGGCGCTCCGCGAGCGGCGTCTCCGTGTCGTCGGCGACGGCGACCCCCCGATCGCGCTGGCTGGCGGTCACCTCGAGCCCCTCCGCGATCTCCGACAGCGTCATGTCGACCGATCCCGCGCTAGTACACATAAAACCACCGTACCCCGTCGGGGTGACCGACGATCACCGACCGGTTACCGGTCGGTCCTGTCGTTCGGATCCGGCCGTTCACCCCCGGATCCACCGGGGTTTAAGTAAGGGATCGGGACCGAGGTTCAGGTGTGATGAGCAAGGCACCTTCGACCCGCGCCCGTTCGCGTCGCTCCCGGAACCCCCGCGCCGACCGCGTCGGCGGATCGGTCGCCCGCACCGGCCGCACCGACGAGACGACCTCGTCGGTGGCCGCCGACACCGCCCACGCCGCCGAGGAGTGTCCCGAGTGCGGCGGCCGCACCGAGGTGGACAGCGCCGAGCGCGCCTGCGTCGAGTGCGGCCTCGTCATCGAGGCGGACCGGATCGACCACGGCCCCGAGTGGCGCTCGTTCGACGACGACGACACGGACCCGAAGCGGACGGGAGCCCCCCTGACGCGGTCGCGTCACGACCGCGGGCTCTCGACGGAGATCGGCCGCTCAACCCGGCTCAAGGGACGCAAGCGCCGCCGGATGGCCCGGATGCGCACCCAGCACAACCGTGCGCGGATCTCCACGAAGCGCGACCGCAACAAGGTGTACGCCTACACCGAGATCCGTCGGCTCACCGGCGCGTTAGAGCTTCCCACGAGCCTCCGCGACACCGCCTGCGCGCTGTTCGACTCCGCACAGTCCGAGAGCCTGCTCCGGGGACGCTCGTTGGAGGGGTTCGCGGCCGCGTGCGTCTACGTCGCCTGCCGCACCGCCGACGTCGCCCGGACCGTCGGCGAGGTGTGTGCGGAGGCGAAGGCGACCGAGGCGGAACACCGCGCGGCGTTCGACGCGATGAACCGCGAGCTCGGCCTCCCGATCGGGCCGGCCGCCCCCGCCGAGTACCTCCCGCGGTTCGCGAGCGACCTCGACGTCTCCCCGACCGTCGAGGCGCGCGCCCGCGACCTCGCCGACCGCGCCGTCGAGGAGGGGATCGCGAACGGCCGGAACCCGGTCGGCGTCGCCGCCGCCTGCCTGTACACCGCAGCGCGGCAGTGTGACGTCGACTGTACCCAACGGGAGGCCGCCGACGTCGCGGGCGTCACCCCCGTGACGATCCGCCGGACGTACGTCGAACTGCGCGAGGAGGCGTGAGGACGGATACCACGAAAACCGTTAAGCCCGGCTGTCGCCTACGGAACGACATGAGCGCTGACCGGTCCGCGTTACGGCGGGCCATCGAGCGCGGCGAACGGGACGGCGGGGCGATCGAGTTCAAAGAACGGCTCACCCGCGAGGTACACCTGGCGGACGGCCGAATGGAGTCGCTCGTGGCACAGCTCCGCCACCGGGTGCTCTCGGGGGACGGCGAGGCGACGTACGTCCTCGGCGTCACGGACGACGGCGGGCTCGCGGGGATCTCCCCCGACGCCTTCTCGGAGACGATGGACGTCCTCTCGCTACTCGCCGAGGAGGCGGACGCTCACATCGACGACGTGGAGACGTGGAGCGCGGGGGCCGACGGCGACGGCGACACTGCGGGGCTCGTCGGCCTCGCGACCGTCCGCGAGGGAGGGATGTTCGAGGCCGACGACGACCATCTCGTGGTCGGGACGGCCGGCCACGTCGACCACGGGAAGTCGACGCTCGTCGGGACGCTCGTCACGGGTCGGGCCGACGACGGACAGGGCGGCACCCGCGGCTTCCTCGACGTCCAACCTCACGAGGTCGAACGCGGGCTGTCGGCGGACCTCTCGTACGCGGTGTACGGCTTCGCCGACGACGCCGCGGAGCCGGTCCGCATGGACAACCCCCACCGGAAGTCCGACCGCGCGCGGATCGTCGAGGAGTCCGACCGGCTGGTCTCGTTCGTCGACACCGTGGGCCACGAGCCGTGGCTCCGAACCACGATCCGCGGGCTCGTCGGCCAGAAGCTGGACTACGGCCTGCTCGTCGTCGCCGCCGACGACGGCCCGACGGCGACGACCCGCGAGCACCTCGGGATCTTACTCGCCACCGAACTCCCCACCGTCGTCGCGATCACGAAGGCGGACGCCGTGAGCGACGAGCGGCTCGCTGTGGTCGAACGCGAGGTGGAATCGACGCTCCGCGACGCGGGCCAGACGCCGCTCCTGGTCGACCGCCACGGCGTCGACGTCGCGGTCGCGGAGGTCGGCGACGGGGTCGTTCCCCTGCTCCGGACCAGCGCGGTGAGTGGCGAGGGAATTGACGCCCTTGACCGCCTGTTCGAGGCGTTACCCAAGCGGGCGACGCCCGAGCGCGGGACGTTCCGGATGTACGTCGACCGGAGCTACAAGGTGACCGGCGTCGGCGCGGTCGCCTCCGGCACGGTCAACTCCGGGACCGTCGAGGCGGGCGACGAACTCCTCCTGGGGCCGATGGCGGACGGCTCCTTCCGCGAGGTAGAGGTCCGCTCGATCGAGATGCACTACCACCGCGTCGACAAGGCGAAAGCCGGGCGGATCGTCGGGATCGCCCTGAAGGGCGTCGACGAGGCGGAGATCGAACGCGGGATGGCGCTCGTCCCCCGCGAGGTCGACCCCGAGCCGGTCCGGGAGTTCGAGGCGGAGGTGATGGTGCTCAACCACCCGACGCGGATCCGGGAGGGATACGAGCCGGTCGTCCACATCGAGACCGTCTCGGAGGCTGCCGCGTTCGCGCCCGCGGAGGGACGCCTGCTCCCGGGCGACACCGGTCGCACGCGCGTGCGATTCAAGTTCCGTCCGTACCTGATCGACGAGGGACAGCGGTTCGTCTTCCGCGAGGGGTCGAGCAAGGGCGTGGGGACCGTCCGCGACGTGAACCCGGAGGGATCCGGTGGATCGCGTGGAACCGACGGATCGGGCGGAACCGACGGATCGGGCGGAACCGACGCGCTCGACGACGGGACGTAGCGGGACGCGTCTCGAAACGACACGGGAAACGGTTCGTCCCGTCTTCTCGCGGCTAGACGTACTCGAGGATGTCGCGGAAGTTGATCGCGACGGCCAGCGCGGAGGCGACGACCACGACGATCAGCGTCGCCATCGGGTCCATCGCCTCCGTCCCCTGCGAGTACACGACCATGCCGTACATCTCCTTGGTGAGCGCGTCCATCGTTCCGCCGACGAAGAAGACGCGGATGAAGTCCTCGAACGAGCGGAGCCAAGCGAAGATGAAGCCCGCGGCGATCGCGGGCGAGATGATCGGAAGCGTGATGTCAGTTACCACGGCTTTGCCGTCCGCGCCGAGGTCGCGCGCGCCCTCCTCGAGTTTCCGGTCGAACACGGCGAGCCGGGCGATCACCGGCAGGACGATGAACGGCAGCCCGTACACGGAGTGGGCGAGCACGGTTCCGAAGAAGCCGGCCGGGAAGCCGGTGATCCGGAACAGGATCAGAAGCGAGATGCCCATGATGATCCCCGGCATCAGCAACGGCACGATAACGAGTCCCCTGACCATCGACCGTCCGCGGAACTCGTGACGGGCGATGGCGAACCCCAACGGGACGCCGAGGATCGTCGCGACCGAGGCGGACGTCGTCGCCACGAACGCGCTCTGTCTGGCCGCCAGGAGGAGCGACTCGTTGGTGAACAGGATGACGTAGTTCTGGAGGGTGAACCCCTCGAACGGGAACAGCACCGAGCTCTCCGTGAACGAGAGCACGATTATCTGTGAGAGCGGGAGCCAGAGGAACACGACGATCCCGATCGTCAGCGCCCACATGCCGTAGGAGGCGACCGCGCTCACGACCCGGTCGACGGAGACGATCCCCGTCTGCCCCGGTTCGCCCACGAGACGCGACAGCCGTCCGTGTCGTTCACTGTCCGCCATCGGTCACCCCATCGCCTCCAGAGTGGTGGTACGCATCACGATCGCAAACGCGATGATCGTCGGGATGATGAGGAAGAGCGACCCCGCTGCCCCGTAGTTGATCGCGTACAGCTCGTTTATTCTGGCGGTGAGCACCTCGGCGATCATTGTGAACTTCCCGCGGGCGAGGAACTGCGGCGTGATGAACGTCCCAAGCGCGGGGACGAACACGAAGACGCAGCCGGTGATGAGCCCCTGTGCCGACAGCGGGATCACGACGTCCTTCGCGATCTCCAGCCGCGTCGCCCCGAGATCGCGAGACGCCTCGATGACGCCGTAGTCGATCCCCTCGAGGCTCGAGTACAGCGTCAACAGCATGTACGGGAAGAAGGCGTGGGTGAGTGAGATGACCACCGCCGCGAGCCCGTACTCGAAGATCCCGACCGGTCCGGAGACCAGGGGTGTCGCGACCAGCATCGAGTTGATCAGCCCCTCGCTGCCGAAAAGCGAGAGCCAGGAGTAAATCCGCACGATGAAGATGGTGAAGAACGGGACCAGGACCGCGAACAGCACGAGCTTGAACGTCCGTCCCGAGAGGCGCGTGAGCAGGTACGCGACGGGATACGCGAGGACGACCGTCGCGACCGTGGTCGACGCCGCGATGCCGAGCGAGAGCAGGAACGAGTCGATGAACGGCGTCTTGAAGAGCCCGCTCTCCCCGACGAACAGCTCCCGGTAGTTCGACACCGAGAAGGACCACACGACGTCGTAGGAGCTGTTGACCTCCGCGAAGCTCACCATCACCAGGAACGCCGTGGGAGCGAGTATCAGCGCGAGTAGCCAGCTCACCCCCGGTCCCGTCATGAGCGCGAGCTTCGCCCGCTCGCCCCGCCGTTCGAACGCCTCGCCGAGTTGCTGGATGGTGCTCATCTCGTCGTCACGCGTTCTTGATCCGCTCGAACATCTCGATCCACGTGTCGTCCCGCTCCGCGGGCTTGAACGGGATCATCCCCTCGAGCACGTCCGGCTCGATCTGGAGCGACTCCGTTTCGATGTTGTCCATCGCGGCCTGTGAGGTGTTCATGATGTTCCGTTCCTCCGAGAGGGCCGCGCCGATGTCGGAGTCGATGTACTCGTTCAACACCTGGAAGGCGGCCTCCTTGTTCGAGGAGCCTTCGGTGACGACGGCCCCCTCGAACCAGGTGAGCTCCTCCTCTTTCGGCTGGGAGAACGCCACGTTATCGACCTCGTTCATGATGCCCACGTGCGTGCTCCGGTTCGCGTACGACGCGATGATGTTCCCGTTCTCGTAGTCCTGTGTGAGCGTCTCCTCGTCGTGAACGAACCCGAGGAGGTTCGGCTTGAAATCGATCAACGTCTCCTCGATCGTCGTGAGCTGTTCGTCCGTGAACGAGACGGTGTCGCCCTCGAACGCCTCGGTGTAGCCGAGCGCGAGCCCCGTCGCCATGATCGCCTTGTAGTAGCCGTCGTACAGCGTGATGCCGCCGGAGAGGTCCACGCCCTCGTACTCCTCGCTGAACAGGACTTCATAGGAGTGCTCGTGGTCTTCCGGGAGCACCGAAGTGTCGTAGCCGTACGCGTACCAGCCGAACTGGAGCGGCATTCCGTAGATCTCGCTCCCGTCGGAGAACTGTCCCTCGGCCGCGGACTGGAACGTCCCGTAGAGCGAGTCGAAGTTGGTTATGACGTCCATGTCCACCGGCGCAGCCAGGTCCGCCTCGATGAACTGCGGGACGTACTCGTTGTTCGGGATGACGATGTCGTACTCTTCACCCCCGCCCGCGTTCACGGTGGAGAACATGTTCGCGGAGCCGTCGGCGATCGATATCTCCAACTCGACGTCGTCGAGTGCCTCCTCGACCTGGTCGTTGACCGCGTCGTACCCCGTCCAGGTCAGGATCGACACCGTCGTCCCCCCTCCGCCGCCCATACAGCCGGAGAGGCCCGCCATGCCCGTTACGCCCACTGCGCCTGCCGCCTTGATGAACTGCCGTCTGTCTACCATCGTCACACCGCTTCCTCTTGAATATAATAAAACCTCTCTACATAATGCCTGTTCATCGAAATAACAGCCTTATATTATGGAAACTATCTAGGTATCGGTGAGAAAACGGGACGAACGTCATTTCAATATCGGGCGGTAGCGCCCCGAGATATCGCGTTCATCAGAATCGGACGATCGATCACCGTATTTCGACGAATATCCCGAGTCTATCTCTCGATAACCCATTAAACAGTATATATTATCGAATACATTGCCACTTCCTAGAAGAAACGTTGAATATGCGCCATGGAGTTCCACGGACATATGACGGACTCACAAACGGCAGTCCAGCTCGACGGCGTTCGCAAGGAGTTCGGGGACACCGTCGCCGTGGACGGGATCGACATCGACCTCCGGCGCGGGGAGTTCTTCTCGCTCCTCGGCCCGTCCGGCTGCGGAAAGACGACCACCCTCCGGATGATAAGCGGGTTCGAGACGCCGACGGGAGGCTCGATCCGCATCGAGGGGGAGGACGTCGTTCACCGGCCGCCGAACAAGCGGAACACGAACCTGGTCTTCCAGAGCCTCTCGCTTTTCCCGCACATGACGGTCGCCGAGAACGTGGGGTACGGCCTGAAAAAGGAGGGCGTCGGGGCGGGCGAACGCGAGCAGCTCGTCGAGAAGTATCTCGGCATCGTCGACCTCTCCGGATACAAGGACCGCAAGCCGCAGGACCTCTCCGGCGGGCAACAACAGCGCGTCGCCATCGCCCGTGCGCTGGTCAACGAACCCGACATCCTCCTTCTGGACGAGCCACTGTCGAGTCTCGACCGGAAGCTCCGCCAGGAGATGCAGGTCGAACTACAGGAGATCCACGACCGCGTCGAGAGCACGTTCTTCTACGTGACACACGACCAGGACGTCGCGATGAGCATGTCGGACCGGCTCGCCGTGATGAACGACGGATACATCGAACAGATCGGCACGCCGAAGGAGATCTATCGCGAGCCGGCGACCGCCTTCGTCGCCGACTTCATCGGCGACACGAACCTGCTCGACGGCGTCGTCGAGAACACCACTCACCCGCCGCGGCTCGAACTCGATACCGAAACGGAGGTGACCGTCGAACTGGGCGAGTCTCCGGTGAAGGGCGAGGCGATCGCCTCGATCCGGCCGGAGGAGATCGACCTCGCCGACCCCGGGGCGGGAGTGATCGACGGCACCGTCGTCGACAGCCACTTCCACGGGGAACGGACGAACCTCGTGGTCGAGCCGGTGGACGACTCACTCCCGAAGCTCGACGTTTCGATCCAGGGGCGGTCCGACATGCCCGAAACCGACGAGGTCTCCGTCGACCTCAACCCCGACGCGGTACGGGTCTATGGGAAGTGAGCGTCCGGCGGGGCCCTTCCCGCCCGGACCGGCCTCCCGGGCGTGCCGAACCGTCGCGGCGACCGACCACCTCGAGCAGCCATGAGTCGGCACGCGAACACAGCCGGTGACGACGGTGCGGACGTCGCGGGCAACGGAACGGCCGCCGACGGGATCGACGTCCTGGTCCACCACAGCGTTCCGGGCGTCTTCGGCGCCGACTTCGGCCGACGGCTGTGCTCCCGTATCGACCCGGTGCTCTCGGCGGACGACGGGATCGAGACGGCGACGACCGCCGCCGAGTCCGGGGCGGCGCTCGGCGACGCGGACGTCGTCCTCACGGTTCGGCCGGTCGGCGAGGGGCTCCCCGACGGGGCGGCCCCCGACTGGATCCAGACGCTGAACTCCGGCGTCGACTCCTACGACCTCGACGGGCTCGCCGAGCGGGGGACGGCCGTGACGAACGCCGCCGGCGTCGCGGCGAACCCGATCGCCGAGCAGGTGCTGGGCTACATGCTCACTTTCGAGCGTCGGATCCACAGGGGGATCCGCCAGCAGGAGCGTGCGGGCACCTGGCGCAAGTACTCCGCCGGCGAGCTGCGCGGGAAGACGCTCGGGATCGTCGGCGTCGGCGCCATCGGGACGCGCGTCGCCGAGCTCGCCGCGGGGTTCGACATGGACGTGATCGGCACGAAACGGACGCCGGAGACGGCCCCCGACGTCGTCGACGAGGCACACCTGCCCTCGTGGCTACCCGAGCTTCTCGTCCGCTCCGACTACGTCGTCCTCGCGTGCCCGCTCGTCGCGGAGACGCGCGGGCTGATCGGCAGCGAGGAGCTGATGGCGATGGGGTCGGACGCCGTCCTCGTGAACGTGGCGCGCGGCGGGGTCGTCGACGAGCCCGCGCTCGAGACCGCCCTCCAGCAGGGTCGGATCCGGGGTGCTGCCCTCGACGTCTTCGAGGAGGAGCCGCTCCCGGCGGACTCGCCGCTCTGGGACCTCCCGAACGTCGTCGTCACGCCCCACATGGCGGGGTCGACGCCGAAGTACGCGGACCGGATCGGGTCGCTGTTCGTCGAGAACTACGAGCGGTACGCCGACGGGGACCTCGAGGAGCTCCGGAACCGGGTCGTCTGAGTCCACAGCGGCCCCGCCTCCCGGGCGGTCGTCCGGACCGCGCTCCGCTCAGTCGTCGGCCTCGACCCGCGGGGTCGCCGCGCGCACCGCGCTCGCGAGCGCCCCGATCCCCTCGGCTATCTCAGCGGGCGAGACGTGGCTGAACGAGATCCGGGCGTGGCGCGTTCCCCCGTCGTCGGCGTAAAAGAACGAGCCCGGGAGGTACGTCACGCCCGCGTCGATCGCGTCCGGAAGCAGCTCCTCGGCGTCGATCCCTTCCGGGAACTCGACCCAGACGAAGAATCCGCCCTCCGGCTCGCTCCAGGTCGTTCCCGGCGGCATCCGTTCCTCGAGGCTCTCGAGCATCCGGTCGCGGCGTTCCTCGTAGCCAGCACACAGCTCGTCGACGGCGCGCTCGAGCCGGCCGTCCGCGGCGTAGCTGGTGATGAGCCCGCGGGTGAAACTGGGTTCGCCGCCGGCGTTGACCCGGTCGAACTGTTCGACGGTCGGCTCCTCGGCGATGATCCAGCCCGTCCGGACGCCGGGCGCGATCGTCTTCGAGAACGTGTTGACCCGGATCGCCCGGCCGCTCCCGTCGAAGGCCTTGATCGGCGGCGGCTCCGTCCCGTCGTAGCGGAGCTGGCCGTACGGGTCGTCCTCGAGGACCACGAAGTCGTACGTCTCGGCCAGCTCGAGCAGTCGCTCGCGACGCTCGCCGGACAGCGTCACGCCCGTGGGGTTGTGGAAGTTGGGGATCGTGTACAGGAGCGTCGGTAGCGGCTCGCCGGCGGCGTCGCGGGCCGCGAGCGCGTCGGCCACCGCGTCGACGTCGAGGCCGTCCCCGTCCACGTCGAACCCCTCGATGTCGACGTCGTAGTTGCGGAACAGCCGCAGCGCGCCCATGAACGTGGGCGACTCGACGAACACCGTGTCGCCGGGGTCGAGGAACGTCTGGCACACCGTGTCGATCGCGTTGGTCGCGCCGTTCGTGACGTGTATCTCGTCGGTCGTACAGTCGATGCCGCGGTCGCGTGCGCGCTCTGCGATCACCGTCTCGAGGTCGTCGGCGCGTTCGCCGCCGCCGTACTGGAGCGCGCGGTCCCCTTCGGCCTCGAAGAGGGACTCCGCGGCCGAGAGCAGTTCGTCGTTCGGGAACGAGTCGGGGTAGGGGAAGCCGAAGCTCAGCGGGACGGCGTCCGCGTCCCGGATCGACCGCCACGCCCCGTAGACGGACCCGTCCATCGTCTCCCGGACGGTCTCGCTGTAGAGGTGGCAGAGCCCGTCCGGGCGATGTGTGTCGTTCATCTCGGTTCGTCCGATCCCAGTTAGAACACGTTCTTAAGTCTTCTCACCGGAATTCGCGAATGTATAACCATGTATTCACAATATAGTGTCGGTATCGTTCGTATCTTTCGAGAAATATGATCGTCTTCTACCCATCGATCCCGATCCGTCGATCTCGTCGGTCGGCCCACGGTCCGGGGTCCCGATCCGGAGCGGACCGGCGGAGATCGGGGTGAGACCACGCGTTCGTGTACACGATCGGGGGAAAGGGTCCCGAAACGAGCAACAACACTTATGTTTTTCCTCCAATAATTCCGCTCGCATGCCCCGTGATAACGCATCAGACCGAACCTTGAGCCGTCGACGGCTCCTCGCGAGCGGAGCCGCGCTCTCGACGTCGACCCTCCTCGCCGGCTGTGCCGGTGGTGGCGGCGGCGGCGGCGGCGGTAGCGACCTCCCGGACCAGGAGCTGTACTTCGGGCAGGTGAAAGGCCCCCTCGACATGGACCCGATCGTCATCAACGACGTCCCCTCCGCGCAGATCGCCGGGCAGGTCTACGACGGCCTCTACGAGTACGACTCGGGGGTGGGGATCGTCCCGAAGATCGCCGCCGAGGAGCCCACGATCGAGCGCGACGGGACCAGGTACGTCATCCCCCTCCGCGAGGACGCGGAGTTCCAGAACGGCGACCCCGTCACCGCCGACGACGTCGTCCACACGCTCCTCGCGCCCGCCGAGGAGGAGACCGAGAACGCGGCCGAAGTCGACATGATCGACACCGCGGAGGCGGTCGACGAGACGACCGTCCAGGTCGATCTGGCGTTCCCGTACGGGGCGTTCGAGACGACGCTCGTCCGGAGCGTGGTGAACAAGTCGGTTCGCACCGACGACCGGGAGGCGTACAACACGGACCCCGTCGGCTCCGGCCCGTACGAACTCGTCGAGTGGGAGCCCGAGAACTTCGCGACGCTGGAACGCTGGGACGGCTACTGGGACGACTCGAACGGGCTCCCGAACGTCGCGACGATCGAGTTCGACCCGATCGAGGAGCAGACGACTCGGGTGACGGAGCTCGAGACCGGGAACCTCGACATCATCGAGACGATCCCGCCCCAGCTGTACGAGACCGTCGAGAACAACGAGAACGCCACGATCGACGAGGAGCCCGGCGTCGGATACTTCTACCTCGCGTTCAACTGTGGCGACGGGCCCACCACCGACCCCGTGGTGCGGGAGGCGGTCGACTACTCGTTCTCGATGGACCAGGCCGTCGAGAACTTCGTCGAGCCCGCCGGCGTCCGCCAGATCAGCCCGTACCCGCGAACGATGGCCGAGGAGTGGGACTTCCCGCTCGACGAGTGGGGGGACGTCCAGCACGACCGCGACCTCGAGACGGCCGAACAGCTGTTCGAGGAGGCCGGCGTCGCGATGGACTACGAGTGGCGGATCATCGTCCCGCCGGACGACATGCGCGAACAGATCGGCGTCTCGATCGGCGACGGCCTCCAGAACGTCGGGTTCGAGAACGTCGAGGTCCAGCGGCTCGACTGGGGGACGTTCACCGAGGCGTACCAGAGCGACGACGGGCCGAGCAGCGAGGACGAGTTCAACATGTACACGCTGGGCTGGTCGGGGTCGCCGGACCCGGACGCGTTCGCGTACCACCTGTTGAGCCAGGAGGTCGAGGGCGTCACCAACGGAACGTTCCACGACTACGACGAGGCGTCCGATATGATCCTCGAGGCCCGCGAGAGCGCCGACCGCGAGGAGCGCAGACAGCTCTACATCGACGCGACGACGGAGCTACTGGAGGGCCGCGTCCACCTCCCGGCGTACAACCTCAACAACTCTTACGGGATCCACGAGCGCGTCTCGGACTTCAGCGCGCACGCGATCTCCTCGGAGATACAGATCTTCACCGGACACAACAACGTCGCGGTGGAGTAACGCTCTCGCCGACCGCATCCCGCAGTCGGGGTCTCCCGAAATCGAGGTCCGCTCCGGGACGGCGGCCTCGATCCGGGATACCGGCCCGACCGTGTGAACGGTCGATTTAATGGATCGCTCGCCGACCGATACACACGTCACGACACGAGATGGGTCTCCTACGGTACACACTCTGGCGGTTCGCACAGTCGATCCCCGTACTGATCGGTATCATCACGATAACGTTCTTCCTCGCCAACCAGATCCCCGGCGACCCGGTCGAGATCATGTTGGGTCCGAGCCCCGCACAGGAGCAGGTGGAGGCGATACAGGCGAGGTACGGGCTCGACCGCCCCGCCCACGAGCGGTACCTGACGTACCTCGCCGGCGTGGCGACGGGCGACCTGGGCTGGAGCATCTACTACGACAGACCGGTCCTGGAGATGATCCTGTTGCGGCTCCCGGTGACGATGTACCTCACCGTCTCGGCGTTCGCCTTCGCGATCGTCACGGCGATCCCGCTCGGCGTGCTCTCGGCGAAGCGGCGGAACGAGCCGGCCGACCACGTCTCCCGCGTGGTCTCGCTCGTCGGCGTCTCGACGCCGTCGTTCTGGATCGGGCTGATGCTCATCATCGTCTTCGCGTTCCACCTCGGCTGGTTCCCGGCCAGGGGGCTCCCGCTCCCGTGGGCGTCGCCGGCGGACGTCCGCGGGGCGTCGACGCAGGTCGAGGTGGTCCGCACGTCGCTGTACCACCTAGCGATGCCGATGGTCGCGCTCGGGACGCTCCAGATGGCGCAGATCACGCGTATCGAGCGGTCGTCGATGGTCGACTCGTTACAGGGCGAGTACGTCAAGCTCGCCCGCGCGTACGGCGTCCCGGAGTCGACGATCGTCCGCAAACACGCCTTCCAGGTCGCACAGCTCCCCGTCATCACGATCGTCGGGCTCGGTCTCTCGACCGCGCTCGGAGGCGCGGTCCTGACCGAGACGGTCTTCGAGATCCAGGGGATGGGCCGGCTGATAATCACCGCGATCAACAACCAGGACTACGAACTGATCATGGGAACGACGTTCATGTTCGGCGTCGCGTTCGTCGTCGGGGTCATCATCACCGACATCGCGTACGCGTACATCGACCCGCGGGTCACCTACGGTGACGAGGCATGACGGCTCGCGATCCCGACTCGCCGTCGGACGACGCGAGGGCCGACGGCACGACGACCGACGCGACGACGGACGACTCGCCGACCCACGACGCGGCGGCCGGGAGCGACGAGATCGAAACGCGCGTCGGCCTCCGATACACGTTGCGGCAGGTCAAACGCGACACGACCGCCCGGATCGGGATCTACACGGTCGGGTTCGTCACCTTCGTGGCCGTCCTCGCCTCGATCGACTACTACGTCTTCGATTACGCGGTCGCGGAGGCGGTCTGGTACAGCCCGGTCTCGGACCCCGAAGAGGTCCAGCGGCTCCTCCCGCCGGTGTTCATGGAGAACCAGTTCGGCACTGGCGTGCTCGAACACCCGATGGGGACCGACCACCGTGGGCGTGATATCTTCGTCCGCTTGTTCTACGGCACGCGGATCGCCATCACCGTCGGCTTCATGGCCACGGGGATCGGCCTCGGCGGCGGCACGCTGATCGGCGCGGTCTCCGGCTACTACGGCGGCTGGATCGACGACGTCCTCCAGCGCGTTACCGAGACCGTCTACGCCATCCCGTTCCTCGTGTTGGTGATCGCGTTCATGACCGCGTTCGGCCGCGACCTCACCTTCGCGATGATCGGCGTGGGGATCACGTCGATACCCGTGTTCAACCGGTTGATCCGTTCGCGGGTGGTCTCCGTCCGCGAGGAGGACTACATCGAGGCCGCCCGCGCGGCCGGCGTGAAGGACCGGAACATCATCCTCAGACACGTCATCCCCAACAGCTTCGCGCCGGTGCTCGTCCAGGCGACGCTCCAGATCGGGGTGAGCATCCTCATCGTCGCCGGGCTCTCGTTCCTCGGGTTCGGCGCGCAGCCGCCGACCCCCTCGTGGGGACAGATGCTCTCGGCGTCGCGCAACTACATGCTCCCCGCCCCGACGTTCAGCCTCTTCCCCGGCATCGCCATCCTCGTCACTGTCGTCGGATTCAACATCCTCGGCGACGGGCTCCAGGACGCACTCGACCCGCGGATCAACAACTGACATGAGCGACCCACTACTCAGCGTCGAGAACCTCAAAACGCAGTTCTTCACCGAAGACGGAACCGTCCGGGCGGTCGACGGGATCTCCTTCGACGTTCACGAGGGAGAGATCGTCGGGCTCGTCGGCGAGTCCGGCGCCGGGAAGTCGGTCGCCACGTCGAGCCTCCTCCGGCTCGTGGACAGCCCCGGCGAGATCGTCGGCGGCGAGGTCACGTTCAAGGGGCGGACCCTCTTCGGGCTCGAGGAGGACGCAAACGGCGATCTTCGGCCCCGCGACGACATGCTCTCCGAGGAGGAGATGCGCCGGGAGATCCGCGGCAGGGAGATCGCGATCATCTTCCAGGACCCCATGGAGTCGCTCAATCCCGTCTTCACCGTCGGGGGTCAGCTCCGCGAGTTCATCGAGCTCAACCGGGACCTCTCCGAGGAGGAGGCGAAACGCGAGGCGATAGACATGCTCCGGGAGGTGGGGATCCCCGCTCCGGAGACCCGGTACGACGAGTACCCACACCAGTTCTCCGGCGGGATGCGCCAGCGCGTGCTCATCGCGATGGCGCTCGCGTGTCAGCCCGACCTGATCATCGCGGACGAGCCGACGACCGCCCTCGACGTTACCGTCGAGGGGCAGATCCTCGCGATGGTCGAGGAGCTCCAACGGAAGTACGACACCTCCTTCGTCTGGGTGACCCACGACATGAGCGTCGTCGCGGAGATCTGCGACCGCGTGAACGTCATGTACCTCGGCGAGATCATCGAGCACGCGACCGTCGACGACCTGTTCTACGACACCAAACACCCGTACACCCGGGCGCTGCTCGACTCGATGCCCCGCCCCGACGAGACGGTCCACGAGCTGAACCCGATCCGGGGGGTGATGCCGGAGGCGATCGACCCGCCCTCCGGCTGTCGGTTCCATCCGCGGTGTCCCGACGGCCGGGAGGTGTGCCGGGAGGTCCACCCCGAGCCACGCGACCTCGCCGAGGCGGGCGAGCCGACACACCGCGCGGCCTGCGTGAAATACGATGCGTTCGACGTGGGATACGACGAGAGCCGGCCGCTCGAGGCGGACGTCACCGGCGGGTTCGACGCCGGACTGACCGAGACGGGGGGAGACGAATGAGCCGAACGGGCGGCGGCGACGAGCCCCTCCTGGAGGTCAGAGAGCTGTGTAAGTACTTCTCCGACGGGGGCGGCCTGCTCGGCGGAATGACCCTCGATCCGGAGTTCCCCTTCCTCAAGCGTCGACACGGTGACGTCCGCGCCGTCGAATCGGTCAGCTTCGACATCAACGAGGGGGAGACGCTCGGGCTCGTCGGCGAGTCGGGCTGTGGGAAGTCCACGCTCGCCCGGACGGTGCTACGACTTCTCGAGCCCACCTCGGGGAGCGTCTACTTCAAGGGCGAGGACCTGGCGTCGCTCTCGGGCGAGCCGCTCCGCCGGAAGCGCAAGGACATGCAGATGATCTTCCAGGACCCGCAGTCGTCGCTCGACCCGCGAATGAAGGTCGGTCCCATCGTCGAGGAGCCGATGAAGGCACACGGGATGCTCGACGAGGAGGGACGCGAGGCGCGGGCCAAGGAGCTGTTGGAGAAGGTGGGGCTCGACCCGCAACACTACAACCGCTACCCGCACGCGTTCTCGGGCGGCCAGCGCCAGCGGGTGAACCTCGCTCGCGCGCTGTCGGTGAACCCCGACTTCATCGTCTGTGACGAGCCGGTCTCGGCGCTCGACGTCTCGATCCAGGCGCAGGTGCTCAACACGATGCGGGACCTCCAGGAGGAGTTCGACCTTACGTACCTGTTCATCGCCCACGACCTGAGCGTGATCCGGCACATCTCCGACCGCGTCGCCGTGATGTACCTCGGGCGGGTGGTCGAGATCGCGGACAAGGAGGAGCTGTTCGAGAACCCTCGACACCCGTACACGCGGGCTCTTCTCGACGCGATCCCCGTTCCCGACCCGCGAAGCGAGGGGCGGACGGCGCTTCTCACGGGCGACGTTCCCTCGCCGATCGACCCGCCCTCGGGCTGTCGCTTCCGGACGCGGTGTCCGTCGCTGATCCAGCCCGCAGCATACGACATGACCGACCCCGAGTGGGCGAACGTCGTCGCGTTCCAGCGGGCGGTGAAACGCCGCTCGTTCGAGGCGACGAACCGCACGGCGATCCGGGACCGTCACTTCGCCGACGCGAAGCCCCGCGGGGAGGCTGGGTCCGTCGTCGACGAGGCGATCGGCCACGTCGCCGCCGGGGAGTGGGCGGAGGCGGAGCGGCTACTCACGGAGTCGTTCGCCGACCGAAGCGTCTGTGCGACGGACGAGCCCGCCTACGAGGTGTCGCCGACGTACGGCGAGAGCCGGCACTACGCCGCCTGCCATCTCGTCCGCGACGACGCGGTCGCGGCGGGCGAGGAGACGAGACTCCCGACGTCGGCCGGCGGGACGGCGGACGGGAGCGTCGTCGGCAACGAGGCGGACGACTGAGCGCGTCGCGTTCAGCGGATCCGGATCCCGGTCGAGTCCTCGTGGTGCGACGCGGGGTCCGCGACGGCGAGGAACGCGGAGACGGTGTGTTCGCCCCGTTCGGCGGGGACCGACCGGTCGAGGCCGGTCCCGTTCTCCCGTCTGAACCGGCCGTTCCAGGTGGCCGTGGCGACCTTGGTCTCGCCGGCCCGGAACGCGACCGTACCGGGTTCGGACCTGACGTACCGCCGCTCGTCGCTCGCCTCGAGGACGCCGTCGACGCGCCACCCCCACTGCCGACGCGTGGTCGTCTCGAGTTCGACCGGCACGGGGAGCCGGTTCCGCAGCCGGACCGTGATCTCGACGGGGTCGCCGCGCGCGTACTCCGTCCCGTCGGTCTCGACCTCGACCGCGACCGCACGGCGGCCGAGCCGCCCGGGGACGACCCGACCGATCGCGTCGCTCAGGTAGTTCCTCGTGTCGTCGAAGCCCGTCCTGTCGGCCGAGCCGTCGTGACGTCGTCGGCCCATCGTCTCACTCGTCGCGCTCGTCGTCCGCCACCGAGACCAGCTCCATCAACGGGTAGCCGTCGACCATCGTCATCCGCGTGTCGACGACGACGCCCTCGTAGTCGATCCGCATCTCGACGTCCATGAGCGAGCCGGTCAGCTCGGTGTAGCCGTTCGCGTGGTCGATCGCGTCCGCGACGCGGTCGTCGTGGATCGCGACGCTCACTGACGCACAGAACGGCTGGTTCTCGATCGCCTCCGCCATCGCGGTCTCTAGGCTCCGCGTGCTCGCCGGGCTCACTGGCGTCCCGGCGAACTGGTGGTACAACGAGCCGAACTTGATCCCCGCCTCGAAACACGCCTGTTGGGCGTCGGTGGCCATGTTCGCAGGCGGGGGCCGTCGGCGTAAGAAGCTTCGGAGCCGCGTCGTCGGGCCCGGGACGAGCCTTCGCGTCCCCCGCCGCCTTCGAAGCGCTTTATTCCTCCCGACGAGCATCGTCGGGTGAATGAACGAGAACGGCCGGTCGATCGTGGCGTTCACGATGGTGTCTCACGCGATCGTCCACACCTACGAGCTCTCGATCCCGATCCTCGTCGTGATCTGGCTCTCCGAGTTCTCCGTGACGACCGCGACGATCGGCACCATCGTGGCGGTGGGCTACGCGCTCTTCGGGATCGGCGCGCTCCCGAGCGGGATCCTCGCGGACCGCTACAGCACGAAGTCGATGGTCCTCGTCGGGTTGGCGGGGATGGGCGCGTCCTTCCTGCTCTTGAGCACTGCCCAGGGGACGGCGACGATCGCGCTCGCGCTCGGCCTGTGGGGCGTCTTCGCGAGCGTCCACCACCCGGCGTCGCTCTCCCTGATCTCGACGGGGGTCGAGGAGAGCGGGACCGGCTTCGCCTACCACGGGATGGCCGGCAACCTGGGGATCGCGTTCGGCCCGCTCGTCACCGCCTCGCTGCTCATCCTCTTCGAATGGCGGCTCGTCTCCGCGCTGCTCGTCGCACCCGCCGTGCTCGCGGTCGCGTACGCGCTGACCGCCGAGTTCGACGAGATGGCGGCCGTCGACGTCGAGGAGATCGGGGGGAACGACGGGACGGGAGACGCCGACGAAACGGGAGACGCCGACGGGACCGGGGACGACGGCCGGTCCGCCGGTCCCGAGTCGATCGGCGCGTTCCTCGCGGACAGCCGGGCGCTTTTCACCCTCGGGTTCGCGCTCGCGATGGCGGTCGTCCTCATGAACGGGATCTTCTACCGCGGCGTGCTCACCTTCCTGCCGGACGTGTTGGGCGGGTACCTCCCGGACGTCTCGGGCACCATCGGCCTCTTCGCGCCGGACAGCCCGATGGCCGAGGAGTTCGACCTCGCCTCCTACCTGTACGCGGGGCTCTTGACCGTCGGGATAGCCGGGCAGTACGTCGGCGGCAAGCTCACCGACCGGATCCAGGTGTCCGCCGGGTTGGCTGTGGTGTTCACGGCGCTCGTCGTCCTCGCCGTGCTCTTCATCCCGGTCGCCGAGGCCGGCCTCTGGCCGCTCGTCGCGATGAGCGCCGTGTTCGGCTTCGTCCTCTTCTCGATCCAGCCGCTGTACCAGGCCGCGATCGCCGTCTACAGCCCGCCTGACGGCCGCGGGCTCTCGTACGGCTACACCTACCTCGCCAACTTCGGGGTCGGCGCTGCCGGCGCGGCGCTCGCCGGCTACCTCCTCGGGGTCACGACCGTGCGCGGGACGTTCCTGGTGCTGGCGCTCGTGCCGGCGGTGGGCGCGGTCGTCGCGCTCGTGCTGTACTCGGTCGTCGACGCGGAGTAGGTCGCGTCGCCCCCGCCGGCGACGAACGGAAGGCGTTAGGCCCGCGGCGCGGAACCGACCCGCATGGACACGCTTCGTATCACCGGCGGTCGGGTCCTCCACCCCGACGGCCGCGTGCGGGAGGGCGACGTCGTCGTCGACCGCGAGACGGGAACGGTCCACGCCGTCGGCGACGGCGGGTCGGTCGCCGAGCACGTCGCCGACGCCTCGGAGACGCTCGACGCGACCGGCGGGCTCGTGATCCCCGGGCTGGTCAACGCACACACCCACGTCTCGATGACGTTGCTGCGCGGCTACGCCGACGACAAACCGCTCGACGCGTGGCTCCGCGAGGACATCTGGCCGGCGGAGGCGGAGCTCACCGACGACGACATCGAGGTCGGCGCGGAGCTGGGCGTCCTCGAGATGATCCGGTCGGGGACGACCGCGTTCGCGGACATGTACTTCGCGACCGACCGCGTCGCCGACGTGGTCGACCGTGCGGGCCTGCGCGCGCGGCTCGGCCACGGCGTCGTCACGGTCGGGAAGGACGAGGAGGCGGCGGTCGACGACGTCGAGGAGAGCCTGTCGGTCGCCGCCGAGCTCGACGGCGCCGCTGACGGCCGGATCCGGACCGCGTTCATGCCGCACTCGCTGACGACGGTGGACGAGACCTACCTCCGCGAGGGGATGGAGCGAGCGAACGAGGCCGGGATCCCCGTCCACCTCCACGCCAACGAGACGCGCGAGGAGGTCGACCCGATCGTCGCCGAGCGCGGGGAGCGCCCCCTCGAGTACGCCGACGACCTCGGCGCGCTCGGCGAGGGGACCTTCCTCGCCCACTGCGTCCACGTCGACGACGCGGAGATAGCCCTGCTCGCCGGGACGGGGACCGCGGCCGTCCACTGTCCGGCCTCGAACATGAAGCTGGCGAGCGGGACCGCCCCCGTCCAGCGCATGCGCGAGGCGGGCGTCACGGTCGCGCTCGGCACCGACGGGGCGGCCTCGAACAACGACCTCGACCTCTTCGACGAGATGCGCGACGCCGCGATGGTCGGCAAGCTCGCTACGGGGGACGCCAGCGCGGTGCCCGCCGAGGCCGTCGTGGAGATGGCGACCGCCGGCGGCGCGGACGCGCTCGACCTGCCCGGTGGTCGGATCGCCGAGGGAGCGGCGGCCGACCTCGCCGTCGTCGACCTCGACGCGCCGCACCTGACGCCGGTCCACGACCCCGTCTCACACCTCGCGTACGCGGTCCGCGGGAGCGACGTGCGCCACACCGTCTGTGACGGCCGCGTCCTCATGCGCGACCGCGAGGTGCTGACGATGGACGCCGACTCGGTCCGCGCCCGCGCCACGACGGCGGCGAGCGACCTCGTCTCGCGGGTCGAGGACGGGTCCTGACGTCCCCCGTCCCGACCGTTTCACACGATTCGCCTTCCCTCCCGACTGCTTAACACGCATGCCGCGGCCAGACGGCGCATGCCAGCACGCCTTCGCGTCCTCGCCGGCGACTGTCAGGTGACCGAGCGCGGCGACCGGACCCGTACCCACCGCGGCCGGGTCGTCGTCCTCATAAAGCCCGACAACACCACCCTCGTCCACGACGCCGACGGCTACCAGCCCGTGGCGTGGCTCACCCGTCCGGACTCCGTCGTCGTCGAGGGCGACGGCGCGGGGTTTACCGTCACGGCACGCGAGGGGTCCCGACAGCTCCGCGTCGTCGCCGAGGAGGCGACCGCCAGCCGGGCGCTCCCCGTCACCGAGGCGGGGATCCCGGTCGGGACCTGTCCCGACGACGACGGCCCGCTCGTGCGCTCGCGCGGCGACGTCGTCTGTCTCGGCTGCGAGCGTCGGTGGGGGCTCCCGGCGGGCGCGAGCGTCACGGACGCGACCTGCGAGGACTGCGGGTTACCGAAGGTCCGCGTCGAGCGCGGCGAGCCGTTCCACCTGTGTCTCGATCCGGCCTGCGACCCGCTCGCGGCGGCCGTCGCCGACCGGTTCGACCGCGTCTGGGACTGCCCGGACTGCGGCGGGGCGCTCGCGGTCCGGTACGCGCCCGGCCGCGTCTACCTCGCCTGCGAGAACGCTCCGGACTGTGAGACCACGCTCTCGATCCCGTCGGGCGTCGCCGTCGACGAGTGCGACTGCGGGCTCCCGGTGTTCGAGACGGCGAGCGGCCGCCGGTGTCTCGACGGGACGTGTCCGCACGAGGAGCGAACGGGGACGGACGAGGGACGACCGGGAGCGAACGGGGTCGCGCGGTGAGGACCCCGAGGGAAGACGCCGCTACTCCGCCAACTGCTCGCGGCCGGGTGCGATGAGCCGGTCGAGATATTCGGTGAGCGCGCCCTTGGCGTCCGCCGGGTGGAGTTCGCCGGACTCGAGGTCGGCCTCGAGCGCCTCGTACGCCCCGTACTCGAGGTCGCCGCCGTACTCGTTCGGACGTTCGACGACGACCGTCTCGAACCGCGGGAAGACGTGGTACTCGAACACCTGGAGGACGGGGTTCTCGCGCTCGACGCCCTCCTCGGTCGGGTCGGGATCGACGGTGGGCGGGCAGTACGCCTTGTTCACCTTCTCTTCGATCTCCTCGCGGGAGTCCTCCATCGAGAGGGTGACGCCCGTACTGGAGGACATCTTGCCCTCGCCGGTCCCGAGGTCGGCGATGAGCGGCGTGTGGAGGCTCGTCGGCGGCTCGCGGTCGATGCTCGGGAGCACGTCGCGCGCGAGCATGTGGACCTTCCGCTGTTCCATCCCGCCGACCGCGAGGTCGACCCCGAGGTACGGGATGTCGAGCGCCTGCATCAGCGGGTAGACGGCCTGTGAGACCTTCACCGAGTCGCCCGACTTGATCTCGGCCATGGCGCGCTCGGCGCGGGCCAGCGTCGTCTCGAGCTCGAGCGCGTGGAGGTCGAGCGTGTAGTCCTCGTCGAGCTGGAAGTCGGAGCCGAGCACGAACTGGGTGTTCGACTCGTCGAGCCCGTAGGCGATGAACTGGTCGCGCATCCGTTCCGCGGTGCTCCGGATCTCCGCGAACGACCCCTTGTCGTTGAGGTACGCGTGGACGTCCGCGAGGAGGACGGTGACCTCGAAGCCGGCCTCCTGGAGGTCGATCAGCTTGTTCGCCGTGAGCATGTGGCCGATGTGAAGAACGCCGGAGGGCTCGTAGCCGACGTACGCCCGTTTCCCGTCGGGGTCGTCGGCCAGCGTCTCGATCTCCTCCTCGGTGACCACCTCGGCCGTGTTCCGGGTGATCCGCTCGTAGGCGTCCATGGCTACGGTAGTGCGGGGGCTCGGCATATGACTTCTGAAAACGCCTCGGCGATCCGACCGGTCACTCCTCCGTCTCGAGTCTCGTCCCCGCCCGGTGTTCGGAGATGATCCGGTCGATCCGTTCGGCCTTCTCGTCGCGACGGCGACGCTCGGCGCGCGACTCCCAGTCGTCGATGGCCACCTCCAGCTCCGCCTCCTCGGCGACCGCGAGCTCGTCGACCTCGCGAACGGTGACGTCGTCCACGGGAACGACCGGGATCCCGTGGTCGAAGAGCACCCGGTCGGCGACCTCCGAGAGGTTGCCGTCGCGGATCACCGCGCGGGGGTCGACGTCGGCGAGCCGCTCCGCCGTCCGGCGTCCCGCCCCGGAGGCGTCCCGCAGGTAGACCACGTCGCCGGCGACGAGACCGTACGCCTCGTCGGCCGCGTCGATCGCGTCGAGCGTGAACTGTTCTACGACCTTCACGCTGGTCAGTCCCCTGTCGGCCGCGACGTCGCCGAAGTTCGAGTGGTCGAGCCGCCACAGCTCCTTGAGGGTCGCCACTTTCCCCTCGAGCGTCTCGACCGTTTCGCGGGCCTCGTCGCGCTCGCGCTCCAGGCGATCCGTCTCGCGTTCGAGCCGCGAGACGAGCCGCCGGCTCCGCGCTTCGATCCGCTCCTCGCGTTTCGCCTCCTCGAGTTCGGCCTCCAGCTCCGCGATCCGCTCGTCGCGGTCGTCGAGGTCGGCCTCGAGCGACTCCGCGTGCGACTCCAGCCGGTCGACCCGGTCGCGGAGCCGACGGATCGTCTCCTCCTCCTCGGTGCGTTCCGGCTCGGTGGGGTCCTCCTCGGGCGTCGACCCGTCCTCGTCGCCGTCGCCGGCGGCGTCCGTCCGGAGCTCCTCGATGACGGTCTCGACGGACTCGCCGCCGGCGACGACGCCGGCGATCACCGCCCCGCGGTCGAGCCGCGGCGGCGTCTTCGCCGTGATCCGCTCGAACTGGTCGGCGTGGGCGTCGTAGGCGTACAGCGCGGCCGCCAGCGCGTCGCGCTCGTGGTCGTTCCCGTAGCTCGCCTCCCGCGTCCGGTGGAGCTTCTCGTCGACCGGGAGGTCCGTCGTCGGCTGCCAGCCGGCGGCGTCGAAGGAGCGCCGGAACTTCTCGACCGTCTCGGGCATCGGCTCCACGTCGGCAGCGACGAGGATCGGCCGGCCCTGCTCGATTATCCACTCCGTCACCTCGGCGGTGTCGGCGGTCCGCGAGGAGTAGAGCGCGTGGACGGTCCCGTCGAGGCCGACGACGGCGGCCGCGGTGGTCGTCCCGGGGTCGATCCCGACGATGACGCGGTCGCGCCGCTGGACGAGCGGCTCGTACTCGATCCCGTCGCGACGCTCGCGTTCGACCTCCACGCGGACGTCGCCCGCCCGAGAGCCCGACACGGGGATCTCCTCGGGTCGGGCCTCGACGGTGAAGACGGCGTTCGCGTAGCCGCCGTACTTCTCCGTCACCTCGCGGTCGAACTCGAGGTTCGCCTCCCGGAGCTTCGACTGGACCTGCCGCGTCCGCTTCCTGACGTTGCCGTGGATCCGGCGGGTGTAGCGGTCCTGGCTCCACCCGCCCTTTCCGGTCGAGCGCCCACGCGAGACCTTGACCGTGGTCTCGTCGGTGAATGCGGTCACCTCGTGGCCGACGTTGGCCGCTGCGAGCCGGGCGGCCGCCTCGGCCTCCTTCATCGGCTCCTTTCCGTACGGGATCCCGTGGCGGGAGGCGACCCGCGAGAGCGGCTCCGGACGTTCGGCTCCCGTCACCTGGACGAGTCGGGTCCCGTCCGGTAGCGACCGCAGCAAGCCCACGAGCGCGTTCTTGTCGGGGGCCAGCTCGTAGGCGTTGTCGGTGGCGACGTACAGCGGCTCGCGGTCGTCGATCAGCCGGCGGAGCTTGCGGAGCGAGACCACGTCGCGGGTGACCCGCGCGAGCGGCCCGTCCGCGTCCGGGACGTCGGGGTCGTCGTCGTCGACCGGGTCGAGGACCACGAGCGCGTAGGAGGGGGCGTCGCCGCGGACGTCGCCGCTCTGCACGTCGACGCCGAACACCGGCCGGTCGCGGGCGCGGATCGTCCGGGATGTCACGGGATCACGTAGGCCGTTCCGCCGTATATACCCCACGCCGGGTGCGGACGCCGGGACCGTGCCGGCGGGTCGACCCGCCCGCTTATACGTCGCCGCGGCGAAGGCCGGACGAATGAGCGAGGAGTTCGTGCTGCTCGAACCCGAGGACCAACCCGGCGACGAGTGGGAGGAACTGGACGTCTCGGACACCGAGGCGGACCGGATCGCCCGCCGGCAGGACCGGGAGTTCAGCGAGTTCCGCGAACGGGTGAAAGACACCGAGCAGTTCAAACTCCAGGAGTCGGTCTTCGACGACGCGACGCTCGCCGCGGTGTACAAGCTGGTCCAGGACGGCTACGTCGACGCCTTCGGCGGTCCCGTCTCGACCGGCAAGGAGGCGAGCGTCTTCGAGGCGCTCGGCGGGGAGGCCGGCGAGCGACCCGAGCCGGGGTCGGCCGCAGCCGCCGACGAACACGCCCGCGAGGTCGCGGTGAAGGTGTACCGGATCAACTCCTCGAACTTCAGGCAGATGCGCGACTACCTCGAGGGCGACCCGCGGTTCGAGGGGATCGCGAACGACAAGAAGGCGGTCGTGCTGGCGTGGACGAAAAAGGAGTTTGCGAACCTGAAACGCGCCCGCAAGGCCGGCGTCCGCGTTCCCGAGCCCATCGCGGTCCAGCGGAACGTGCTGGTGATGGAGCTGGTCGGCCACGCCGAGGAGCGCGCCCGCCGGCTGAGCGAGGTCGACGTCGAGAACCCCGAGACCGCCTACGAGGTCGTCCGCGAGTACATGCGCCGGCTGTACCGCGCCGGGCTGATCCACGGCGACCTCTCGGAGTACAACATGATCATCCACGACGGCGAGCTGGTGGTCATCGACATGGGACAGGCCGTCACCGTTCACCACCCGAACGCCGGCGAGTTCCTCGACCGCGACTGCGAGAACGTCGCGACCTTCTTCACCCGGCAGGGGATCGAGGTCGACCCCGAGGACCTCCGCGCGTACGTGACGGAGCCGGAGCCCGACCCGACAGGGGAGCCGGAGGGGGCGTCGGAGCGGGGATCGGACGAGTAGCGAGGCCGACGATTCGGTCGAGCCGCCGGGAGTCAGACCTCGCGGGCGTAGACCGCGAGCGAATACGTTTTGCCGGCGACCTCGCGTTCGATCCGGTCCCCCCGATCGAATCCTCGTGCCTTAAAAAAGCCTGCCGCTGTGTCGCTAGGTATCGCTTCGACGGATCTCGTCGACGAGTGCGTCGACCGCCCCGTCGACGACGCCGTCGCGGAGTCGTCCTTGCCACCGATCGATGTCGCTTCGTGCGAGCGACTGAACGCCCCACGGAACGATTCGGCTCGTCGCCGGCGTTCCACCGCGGATCCACGCTCCTTCGGGGATCTCGACGAGCCCGTCCATCCACGATCGAGTCGTCAGCGTGAGCGCGAGGTACTGCTCGCCGTGAAACGAACGGCCCTCGTGGTTCGACACGATTAGCCACGGGCGCGCCGCTTCGCCCCCGTTGAACGGATCGTCACCGTACACGACGTCGCCGCGTTCGAATATCGGTTGCTCGGCGTCAATCACGCTTCGTCACCGAGACTCGGGTGCGGCTCGTCGGGGCTGCGGTCGCGCCACGCCGCTTCGTCTTCGCTGCCGAGTCGATCGTTGAACAGGGCCGTCGCGCGCTCGTATCCGTCGTACTCCGTCAGTCGATCCGAGTCGTTCGTAATCGCCCAGTAGGTCGCCTTGTGTTCGACGAGGCCGCGCCGTTTCAACCGCGAGAGGGCCGTGCTGACGCTGCCGGTGTCCAGATCGATCCGCGAGGCGATTTCGCGTGCCTCGAAGGCGCGGTCGTCGTGTGCGGCGAGGAATCCAAGCACCTGATCGGGTGCTGAGAGCCCCGCGAGCTCGTCCTCGCTCGCGTCCTCGAAGGTGTCTCTGTCGATGGACATGGACGGCTGACGCTTCGGTGTGACGTGATAAAAGCGTTCGTAACGAAAGCATTGTAAGCGGTGTAAACAGCGGGTCGGAGTGTCTGCTCGAAACCTCCCGAAAAACGCCGAATCGCCCCGTCACGCGCCAACATACCCGGTGCCAGCGGAACATATTTAAAAGGCTTCGCCGGGTATCAACCCGTATGCAACACGTGACGGTTCCGCAGGACCGTATCGGCGTCGTCATCGGGGCCGGCGGCGAGACGATGCGGGAGATCGAAGACCGGGCGGGCGTCAGACTCGACATCGACTCGGAGTCCGGCAGCGTCGCCATCGAGGAGACCGGCGACCCCGTCGCCGCGCTGGTCGCGCCGGACGTGATCAAGGCGATCGGCCGGGGGTTCACACCGGAGACCGCGCTGTCGATCCTCGACCACGACCTCCGGACCCTGGAGCTGATCGACCTCACCGAACACACCCGCAACGACAACGACCTCCAGCGCAAGAAGGGTCGGATCATCGGCGAGAACGGCCGGACCCGCGAGCTGATGGAGGAGCTGACGGGCGCGAACGTCGTCGTCTACGGCACCACGGTCGGGGCCGTGGGCGATCCGGAGGAGCTCCAGGCCGTCCGTCGGGCGGTCGGGATGTTGCTCGACGGCGCCCCCCACGGCGCGGTCTACTCTTTCCTCGAGCGCAAGTCCAACGAGCTGAACGACGACGTGAGCTTCAACGCGCCGCGGTGACGCGATTCGCGGCCGTGGGTCCCGTTTCCGCGCGATCGATCCCCCTTCGGAACCTCGTTTTCGCTCCTTTGGAACCTCGTTTTCGCTCCCCGGCCGTTCGGCTCCGCCGACGAGGACCAGCTCTCGGACAACGCTCGATCCGTCGTTCTATATAAAGGACCATGATAACGAGCCACACACGACGCTGTTAACCCCCCACGTGTTGCGGTTTCGCACGAAGCGAACAAAAGGTTTATATAGAATCACAAACAATCAGAGGTTGATTATGTCTCAGCGACAGCGGATGGGTAACCAGCCGATGATCGTACTTTCCGAGGAGTCGCAGCGCACCTCCGGAAAGGACGCCCAGAACATGAACATCACGGCCGGGAAGGCGGTCGCGGAGTCCGTCCGCACCACCCTCGGCCCGAAAGGGATGGACAAGATGCTCGTCGACTCCGGCGGGTCCGTCGTCGTCACGAACGACGGCGTCACCATCCTCAAAGAGATGGACATCGACCACCCGGCAGCGAACATGATCGTCGAGGTGTCCGAGACTCAGGAGGACGAGGTCGGTGACGGAACCACGTCCGCCGTCGTCGTCGCCGGGGAACTCCTCGACCAGGCCGAGGAGCTCCTCGACCAGGACATCCACGCGACCACCCTCGCACAGGGGTACCGCCAGGCTGCCGAGAAGGCCAAGGAGATCCTCGAGGAGGACGCCATCGAGGTCACCGAGGACGACCGCGAGACCCTCGTCGAGATCGCCCAGACGGCGATGACCGGCAAGGGCGCGGAGAACTCCAAGGACCTGCTCGCCGACCTCGTCGTCGACGCCGTGCTCGCGGTCAAAGACGAGGACGGCATCGACACGGAGAACGTCTCCGTCGAGAAGGTCGTCGGGAGCTCCATCGACCAGTCCGAGCTCGTCGAGGGCGTCATCGTCGACAAAGAGCGCGTCGACGAGAACATGCCCTACGCGGTCGAGGACGCGGACGTCGCGCTGTTCGACGGCGCCATCGAAGTGAAGGAGACCGAGATCGACGCCGAGGTCAACGTCACCGACCCCGACCAGCTCCAGCAGTTCCTCGACCAGGAGGAAGCACAGCTACGTGAGATGGTCGACCACCTCGTCGACATCGGCGCCGACGTCGTCTTCGTCGGCGACGGCATCGACGACATGGCCCAGCACTACCTCGCCCAGGAGGGCATCCTGGCGGTCCGCCGCGCCAAGTCCGACGACCTCAAACGCCTCGCCCGCGCGACGGGCGGTCGCGTCGTCTCCAACCTCGACGACATCGAGAGCGACGACCTCGGCTTCGCCGGCTCCGTCGCCCAGAAGGACGTCGGCGGCGACGAGCGCATCTTCGTCGAGGACGTCGAGGAGGCCAAGTCCGTCACGCTCATCCTGCGCGGCGGCACCGAGCACGTCGTCGACGAGATCGAGCGCGCCATCGAGGACTCGCTCGGCGTCGTCCGGACGACACTGCTCGACGGGCAGGTTCTGCCCGGCGGCGGCGCGCCCGAGGCCGAGCTCGCCCTCCAGCTCCGTGACTTCGCCGACTCCGTCGGCGGGCGCGAGCAGCTCGCCGTCGAGGCGTTCGCCGACGCGCTGGAGGTCATCCCGCGCACGCTCGCCGAGAACGCGGGTCTCGACCCCATCGACTCGCTCGTCGACCTGCGCTCTCGCCACGACGGCGGCGAGTTCGGCGCCGGTCTCGACGCCTACACGGGCGACGTGATCGACATGGAGGCCGAGGGCGTCGTGGAGCCGCTCCGCGTCAAGACCCAGGCCATCGAGTCCGCCACCGAGGCGGCCGTCATGATCCTCCGCATCGACGACGTCATCGCGGCCGGCGACCTCAAGGGCGGCGGCTCCGACGACGGCGGCGACGACGACATGCCCGCCGGCGGCCCCGGCGGTATGGGCGGCGGCATGGGCGGCATGGGCGGCATGGGCGGCGCGATGTAAGCGAGGTTCTGAAAGAACCTCGTTACTGAGCGGGTCGCATCCGCGACCCGCGAGAGGGCTGAAGTTCGGGAACGACCCGCGCACCCGGCTCCCCCGACCGTCGCGCCGACTCCTAACCGTCTGACCTAACCACCCACGGCCGGCCCGACCGGGCCGGTCGCGAACGCGTTTTTATCACGGAGATCAAAGGGAAATCCTCGGCGTTCACGGGATCTGCTATCGCCGGAGAACACGGATCTGACTCTCGACAGGACTGTCCTCCTCGTTATATATCTCGCTGATAAAAGAGGATCTGACTGAGAAGTACCAACCCCACGAAGGCCACGAGGAGTATTCCGGTATCGATCAACTCGTACGACCCATCGATCAACAGCGGCGTCGGTTCATAATAGTGTGTTGGGCTGATGTATCGGATCCATTCGTATTCGCTGGCACCACTGACGGCGGATTCGATGAGAAAGAGAGCGAATACCACCCCGATAGCCCCTCGCTCAGCGATCGCTGCTCGGTCGACAGCGACGGAGAACACCAGCCCGATCGCCGTACAAACGAGGAGGTACGGGACCGAGAGTACGTGGGTTAACGCGAGGTGTGTTACGTCTATTCGTTCACCGATCGACGCCGCCAAGAGATAGATCACACACCCAACAACGACGTTAACGACGACGATGGGTAGTAGTAACGAGGCTGCTTTCTCAACGAGGAGTTGTGACCGAGAGATCGGAAACGACAACAGTAGATCCATCCGATCGTTCTCGATGTCGGCGGCGACGATCCCTCCTGCGACATACGCAAAGTACAGTCCTAATCCAAGCAGCCACACGAAATTATAGATCTGCGCCCCGAGAAAGCCTTCGATCGTTGAGAGCGTCTCGATTCCAAACGCTTCCATCATCGCCGGTGGAAGCTCTTCGAACACGTCTTCGATCGAAACTCCCTCTAAGACCGTGAAATACCAGACAATAAACCCAGCATAGAGACTGATAGCGACGGAGAGCACCATCGTTCCTCGAACGCGTCGACTGATCTCGTACCGGGCCGTTTCAAACATCCGCATCGCCCGTTCCATCGGCGTACTCTGACTCACGCTCACCGTAATAGTGGATGAAAACGTCCTCGAGCGGAGGTTCAGCGATATCTATCTCTTGCACGTCGTGTTCGACGAGTGCTTGGAGGAGCGTGTTGTACTCGCCCGTGTATATAAACTGAATACCGTCAGGGAAGCGTTGTACGTCGACGACGTCATCGAGCGACATCAGACCGGAATAGGACTCGTCGCTCGTACTGACTCTGATCCGTTTCCCACCCTGACTCAACAGCGTCTCGACGTTTTCGAGCTCCACGAGCGCTCCCTCCCGAATAATACCGACCCGGTCACAGACACGTCGGACCTCACTGAGTACGTGCGAGGAGAAGAACACGGTCATACCCTGCTCTCGTTCGGCTCTGATGAACTCGTTGAACTCCTCCTGCTTGAGAGGATCCAGTCCGGATGTGGGTTCGTCCATAATCACGAGATCGGGGTCATGCATAAACGCCTGGATCAACCCGAGCATTCGTTTGTTTCCAGTCGAGTATTCTCGGATCGGGCGTTCGATAGGGGGTGTGAACATATCCAGGAGTTCTGTTAGTCGGCTATCTCCTTTGATCGAGGCGTGGTACTCGAGAACGTCCTCGCCAGTCACTTCCTCGTTAAATCCGAGATGGGCCGGCAAATACCCGATACGTTGTTTTACGTCGATCAGTGCGGATTCGTCGTGGATGTCTGCCCCGAGAACGGTCGCTGTCCCTGCGGTCGGCCGGATCAACCCCAGAAGCATCCGGATCGTCGTCGATTTACCGGCTCCGTTCGGGCCGAGAAAGCCGAACACTTCCCCTTTCTTTACAGTGAACGACACCGAGTCGTTCGCAACCACACTGCCGTAGTCTTTGGTGAGATCACGTGTTTCGATCGGCGGGACAGTCATCGCATCATCTCGCATAGAACCACCACCCACCACCAGCAACGAGCAGCAACAGAATCGCGAATATGAAGATTTCACCGGGGATATCGCCTCCGTCCGTCTCCGTCACCGTGATCGCAACGGTCGCTGGCCGAGTCGTGTTCTGGGTCCCGTCTTCACCAGTGTACTCGACGGCGACTGTCGCCGGAAACTGACTTGTCGGTGCGCCGTTCTCGATCTCGAGGTCGAACGCGACACGAGTCGTCTCTCCCGGCTGTAACGATGGTATCACCGCCGTCCGGAATTCGCTCTCTAGCGGTTCGTTGACTTCCAACCTGAGATACACGTCACGGATCTCGACGTCTCTCCGGTTCGTGACGTCCAATTCGAGAACGCCATCCTCGCCGGCGGAGAATTGCGGGTCGATCGCCGTCACTGCGACCGCGTCTCGACGGTCAGCGATCGGAACGACCAGCGAATCTTCGGACACCTGATCAGTATCAACGGAGTCGCGATAGCGAGTTGCGACTTCGATCTGTTGTGGCACCGCGTCGGCTCCCGACGGTACTGTGCCCCGGAATCGGAAGGTCGCGGATTCACCGACAGCGAGGTCACCGATCGCGTAGGCTGGATTTCGCGGGGTGAACGGTGCGTCTCCGAGGGACAGTACGACGTCGCGTACGTTGATCGGGCCGGTGTTCTCAACCGTTCCCTGGACAGTACCGGTCTCTCCAACCCGAAGCGATGAGTTCGTCACAGTTAGTTCGAAGTCCTGTTCAGTCCCGACAGGGACGTATATGGCACTCTCGCTCGTACGTTCACTATCAGCTTGTGTCCGATAGCGAGTCGTTACGCCGAACTGTTGTGGCACCGCGTCGGCCTCGTCGGGAAGCGTTCCGCGGAATCGGAAGGTCGCTGCTTCGCCGACCGCGAGGTCTCCGATAGCATAGGTGGGACTCCCTGATTCGAGTTGTGCTCCGTCAAGGGCGAGGACGACATCGCTCACGTTGACTGGACCATCGTTTCGTATCTCACCCCGGACGGTCCCAGTGCCGCCAACTCGAAAGGTCGTGTTGGTCATCGACAGCGAAAACGCCTGTTCCGGTTTCGGTCGTAAGCCGACGATCGATCCGGTGCGGCTATCTCGTATTCCATCCGGGTCGGTAAACTGGACCGTCCCCCTAACGGCGAGATCGCGGAGGGCTGAACCGGATCGAACGTCCACCTCGTATCTGAGCGTCGCGTTCTCTCCGGGCTCGAGCCGATCGACGTGAGCCGTGTTTCGAGCGGTGTCACCCAGCCTGAGATCGTCGCTGGTGGTTTCGAGCTCGAGGGTGACGTTGCGGGCTGTTTCGCCCCCTCGATTCGTGATCTCCGTAGTGAACGTCCCGGATTCGCCGACTTGAACGTCGCTATCGACGGTTCGAAGATCGAACGCGGGGCCGTCGTCGACGACCACGTCTATCGATCTGCTCACCGTTCGTGACCGTTCCTGAACGACGTTACTCCGGGGAGCATACTGTGACGTGTACGAATACCTGAACTTCACATCGAGCGTGTATTCGTCCCGCTCGATGTCTTCGGGAGTGGTGACGGTGATCGGGACGTTCTGAACGTCTCCATCAGCGATCGTGCCGATCGACTTCCGTCGTGTCTCAACGGTAAACGGAACGTCGTCGTCTTCGATTTCGATGGTGACGCTTCGAGCCGTTGTAACTACTCCTCTCTGTGTTACGGCCCCCGAGTGAACTTCACCGTCGTTGGCGACTTGTACAGTCAGTTCCGTCGTGCTTCCCGGTGTAAGCGTTGGTTCCGGAGTATACACACTGAGATCGGGCTCGCCACGAACGTATTGGCCTTCGTCTTGTGCAGCTCCGATTCCAGCAGTTACCGCTATTAATATCAGTAATACGAGGGCGATCCCACAGATACGTCGACTCATTCGTATCCCTCACTCCGACTTGTCGTCCTCCCTCGAACAGCATCCTCCAAAATCTTGTCACAGAGGGTGAACGTTCTCATGCGTGCGTTTTAGTTTGTGGCTCGATAGGTGTTTTGGCGGATCTGTGGCCGTGGACAGCGGTGATCCTCACCCGAACACTGCGTCAGCAGTCAACTGCGACGGGTGGGGTGGCTCGAGGCTTGCCCGTTCACCTCGAAACGGTTGCTCGAGTGTATGGCGTGGACGTCATCACGAGCAAATATCTATCAGAAATTTAAAATCCATAACGGATTTTGAAGACATATGGAGTATGCGCCACTCTTTGACCCAACACAGGTAGGACCGATCCAATTACCTAATCGAATCATGAGCTCGGGCCACCAGACGACGCTCGTCCATGACTATCACCCAACCGATGATTTCTTCGAATACCACCTTGAGCGAGCACGCGGCGGGGCGGGCCTCGTGGTTCTCGAAGCCCACGCCGTTCACGAAAGTGGGCTACTGACCGACCACACGATCGACGCCAGCACTGACGACATCGTTGAGACGTACGCACCGTTTGCCGAGGCGATGCACGAGGCCGATACTCGTCTTCTGGCGCAACTCTTTCACGGCGGACGCGAGCGCTACGCCGGCGAGTACGCGCCGCCCGCGCTTTCGGCCTCCGATGAACCCACCGACCGCTTGAACGTCATTCCGCGGCCGATGGAGACGGCAGAAGTGTACGAGATGATCGACGCCTTCGTCGACGCAGCGGTACGGATGGAGCGAGCTGGCCTCGACGGTGTCGAGATCGTCGGCTCACACAGCTATCTGCCGGCGCAATTCTGGAGCCCAAACGTCAATAACCGGGACGACGAGTTCGGCGGCACGCTGGAGAACCGATGTCGGTTTACCGTCGCGATCGCCGATCGTATTCGCCGACACACGGGCGATGACTTCGTGGTCGGGATCCGGATAAGTGCTGAGGAACGCTCCGAACAGGGCCTCTCGTTCGAGGAGACGCTCCCGATCATCGAACACGTCGACGATGCGGCAACGCTCGATTATTGGAGTGTCGTGGTCGGCAGCTCCAGTACGCAGGAAGGCTGTAGTTACATCGTCCCACCGGCCACCGAATCGGAAACGGTCACGCAGTCACCCACCGCGGTCATCGATCGGACTGTCGACGGTGAGACGATCGTCACTTCACGTATCAACACGCCCGAGAAGGCGATACGCATGCTTAACGAGACGGGTGCCGGCGTGGTCGGGATGACTCGGGCGCTCATCGCCGATCCTGAACTTCCGGCGAAGACGAAAGCCGGGGAGTGGGACGACGTGATTCCATGCGTCGCCTGTAATCAAGGCTGTATTGGTCGGTACCAAGAGGGCTTGCCGATCCGCTGTACTATCAATCCGGTCACCGGTCGCGAAGTAGGATACAGTGACCTCGATCCGGTGACGACACCGAAGTCGATCCTCGTCGTCGGTGGCGGTCCAGCTGGACTCGTCGCAGCAACGACGGCGGCCGAACGGGGTCACGACGTTACTCTTCTCGAAGCCACCGGCGACCTCGGCGGACAGGTGACTGCCTACGCCGACCTCGACCACCGCGGACGCTACCGAGACTGGCTGGCCACCCTCACATCTCGTCTCGACGAGCACGACGTGACTGTCGAACTCGATACGCGATTCGATCCGGACGACGTCGCTGCCTACGACCCCGACGAACTCGTCCTCGCGACGGGTGCAACCGGGCGCAGACCAGACGTTCCTGTCGCTGGGTCGGTGTCGTCGTACACCGCGGTTGACGCACTCCGTGCCGACGATCCGTTCGGAGACGAGGTTCTCGTCGCTGACTGGGATGGGAACGAGGCTGCCCTTGACGTCGCCTCCGAAGCTATCAACGCCGGCGCCGATGTCGAGATCGTCACGGCGGCGTACACGCCGGGTGAGTCGGTCCAGCAGTACATCCAAAACACACTCCTCGGTGATCTCTACGCCGAGGACGTCACACTGACACCGCACCATCGAGTCGACGCTGTCGGGGCTGACGAAATCGTTCTCCAGAACGTCTTCAACGACGAGCGTACACGTCGCGACAGCGTCGACACCGTCGTCTTCGCCCACGGTGGCGATGCCGGCTACGACCAGTACCGCGCCCTCTCGGATGCTGACGTGCCGATCCACCGAGTCGGCGATTGCTGGGCACCCCGTTCGCTCGACGAAGCCGTCTGGGAGGCCTTCGAGACGGCGACGGAACTCTGAGCATCGAGTAGACTGTACACCTCGAGACTGTCAGTTTCCGGATCGTGACCTACGCATCCTCTACGTCGTCACTCCCCTGGTTTTGTCCCAGTCCGCAGACCCCCCCGGTACTCGCTCCACGCTTGGTACATCTCTGTTCGTTCCGCTTCCGTCATCGTCTCGTGTTTGGTTGCGTCATAGAACGGGAGTCACTCCTTTTCAGGTACCGCCTTCCCGTTCGCGCGCTGTGGTTCGTGCTCGGTCGCTTCGCTCGGCGCTACGTGTTCCCTGGTTCGAATCCCTCCTGCCGGTTCCCTCACCGCCTCGCTGTCGCTCGGCGGTTCAGTGAACGGGCCGGGAGGGATTCGAACCCCCGACCGTCCGGTTAAAAGCCGGACGCTCTCCCTAACTGAGCTACCGGCCCGCGTCACCGGGTACGACCAGACCACGGATAAACGTTTAGAAACGGCAGGACTCGGCGGCTACTCCTCCGCCGGCGACGACGCGAAGTGTTCCTCGAGCGCGGTCGCGACGATCGCGTCCGGCTCGACGTTCCGCATCGCGGCCCGTCGTCGGAGTTCGACGTACGTCTCGAGCGGGAGGCCGAGGGCCATCCGCCCCAGATCGACGCCGATCTCCCGGGTCGCGTCCGCCATGTCCTCGCCGTCGTTGACCGCCGAGGCGACGGAGCGGACCTCCCGGACGGTCATGTCGCCGTCGATGGCGGCCCACGCCAGGAGGTACCGGTCGGTCCCGCCCAACCGGGCGACGTGTTTGGCCGCGCTCGGCGTGATGTACCCGCGGGCGACCTGCCGCCGGATCGCCTGCGGAAGGTCGTGAACCCGGGCCCACTTCCGGATGAACGCCACGGTGACCCCGTCGCCGGCGCGGGCAGTGGCCTCCTTGTACGAGCCGACGCCGCGAACCAGCGCCGCGCAGGCGGCGGCCCCGCGGAGCATCAACACGTGGTCGTCGTCGCCGACCTCGCCGGACGCGAAGCGCCGGACCGTCTCCGCGGCCTCGGCGACGCTCTCGGGGTCGTCGGGGTCGAAGCCCACCGCCTCGGCCGCGCGCTCGCCGGTGACCGCCGGATCCGAGCGAACGACCGGTTCGCCGACCGGGGACCGCCGGTCGACGGGTGACTGCTCGTCCATACCCCTACTTCGGGTCCGGCTACATAAGCGGCGGGCACCGTGGCAGGTATCGCAGCCGACGCGGCGAAACGGGCTCGGCGGTTCCTACTCGTCGGCCCTGCCGTCGGTCAGATCGTCGCTCCCGGGCGCGGCGGCGGTCGGCCCGCCGGCCGCCAGCTCCTCGGCGAGCAGGGCGGGACCCACGAGCGCCGGGTCGACCGCGAGGTCGGCGACGCCCGCGACGAACTCCGGCAGCGACCGGTCCGCGTACGTCACGACCGTCACCGACGGGTTCAGCTCCTTCGCGACCGGGATCCCCGTCGCCTCGTCGGCGTCGGTCAACACGAAGTAGTCGGCGTCGGCGATCCCCGCGTCCGTCAGGGCGTCCGCCGAGACGATCCCCGCGATCCGCGACACCGTCGCGTCGAGGGCTTCCAGCTCCTCGCCGACGCCGTGTTCGTCGGGCCCCGCGACGACCGCGGTCCGTGTGTTCCCCGCCATCACTCGTACTCGATGGTCGCGGGCGGTTTGTGGGTCACGTCGTAGACGACGCGGGCGACGTTCTCGTTTTCACCCGTTATCCGGCTCTGGATCCGCTGGAGCGTGCTCCAGTCGATCTCCTGGGCGCGCGCGGTCATCCCGTCGCGGCTCTCGACCGAGCGCACGGCGACGACCCAGCCGTGGACCCGGTTGTCGCCTTTCACGCCGGTCGCCTTCCCGATCACGGCCCCGAACGCCTGCCAGGGGTCGTACTCCGCGAGCTCCTCCTCGACGACGTGACACGCCTCGCGGGCGACCGCCGCCTTCTCCGGGGTGACCTCGCCGACGACCCGGACGGCGAGTCCGGGACCGGGAAACGGCATCCGCTCGGAGATGACTTCCTCGAGGCCGAGCGCGCGGGCAACCTCGCGGACCTCGTCCTTGTAGAGGTCACGCACCGGCTCGACGATCCCCTCGAAGTCGACGACGTCGGGGAGCCCGCCCACGTTGTGGTGCGACTTGATGTTGCCCTCCGACTCGATGCGGTCGGGGTAGATCGTCCCCTGGACGAGGTAGTCGGCGTCGACCTCGCGGGCGACCGTCTCGAACTCGTCGATGAACCCCTCGCCGATGACGTGGCGTTTCTCCTCGGGGTCGACCACGCCCTCGAGCCGGTCGAAGAAGCGCTCCTCCGCCTCGACGACCCGCAGCGACTCCATGAACGAGAAGGTCTCTTCGACCCCCTCGGTCTCGCCCTTCCGCATCAGTCCCGTGTCGACGTACACCGGCGTGAGCCGGTCGCCGATCGCCTCGTACGCCAGCGTCGCCGCGACCGAGGAGTCGACGCCGCCCGATAAGGCGATCACGGCGTTCGCGTCGCCGACCGCCTCGCGGATCTCCGCCACCGCCTCGTCGATGAACGCGTCCGTCTCGACCATCTATAGCCTCACGTCCGCGTTCCGCTCGGTTGTGTCCGTCGATCCGAGCGCCGCCTTCACCAGGGCGACGAACGGCGGGCTCGCCCGGTCGGGCCGCGAGCGGAACTCGGGGTGTGCCTGCGTCCCGAAGAAGAACGGGTGGTCGCCGCGTTCGACGATCTCCATCCGGTTGTCGGCCCGCCCGGAGAACGTCAATCCGTCGGCCTCCAGCTCGTCGATGTACTCGGGGTTCACCTCGTAGCGGTGGCGGTGTCGCTCCGTACAGGAGTCGGCGCCGTACACCTCGGCCGCGAGCGTGCCGGGCTCGATGTCCGTCTCGTGGGCGCCGAGCCGCATCGTCCCGCCCATGTCCTCGGTCTCGTACTGCTCGGGGAGGAGGTCGATGACCGGGTGAGGGGTGTCGGGGTCGATCTCCGCGGAGTGGGCGCCCGCCAGCCCGAGGACGTTGCGCGCGTGCTCGACGACCGCCATCTGGAAGCCGAGACAGAGCCCGAGGAAGGGCACGTCGTTCTCGCGGGCGTACCGGACCGCCTCGATCTTCCCGTCGGTTCCGCGGGAGCCGAACCCGCCGGGGACGACGACCGCGTCCGCGGACGCCAGCCGCTTTTCGTGCTCCTCGCGGGTCTCGTCGGCGTCGACCCACAACACGTTGACCTCCGTCCCCGTCTGGATGCCGGCGTGTTTCAGCGCCTCGTGGATCGACATGTACGCGTCCTCCAACGCGTACTTGCCGACGAGCGCCACGTCGATCTCCTCGTCGCGGTCGCGGGTGACGAGTTCGCGCCACTCCGTCGATCGCTCCGCCTTCGGGAGCGCCTCGTCGGCGAGCCCGAGCCGCTCCATCACGTACTCGTCTAACCCCTCGTCTTCGACCATCAGCGGAACGTGGTAGATGTCCTCGACGTCGGGGTTCGAGAAGACGGCGTCGGTGGGAACGTCACAGAACAGCGCGATCTTCTCTTTGGTCTCCGGCTCCAGCCGGTCCGTACAGCGCCCGACGAGCACGTCGGGCTGGAGGCCGATGGAGCGCAGCTCCTTCACCGAGTGTTGGGTCGGCTTCGTCTTCTGTTCGCCGTTCTTCGAGTAGGGGACGAGCGTGACGTGGGTAAAGAGGATGTCCTCGTCGTCCTCCTCGTGGGCGAACTGCCGGAGCGCCTCGAGGAACGGCATCGATTCGATGTCGCCGACGGTGCCGCCGATCTCGATCAGACAGACGTCGCTCCCCTCGGCGGCCTCGCGGATGCGCCGTTTGATGTCGTCCGTGACGTGCGGGATGATCTGGACGGTCTTGCCGAGGTAGTCGCCGGCGCGCTCGCGTTCGATGACGTGCTGGTAGGTCTTCCCCGTGGTGACGTTGTGGTCGAACGTCATGTCCGTCCCGAGGAAGCGTTCGTAGTTCCCCAGATCGAGGTCGACTTCGCCGCCGTCCTTCAAGACGTACACCTCGCCGTGTTCGTACGGGTTCATCGTCCCGGCGTCGACGTTGAGATAGGGGTCCACCTTGACCGCGGTCACGTCGAAGCCCGCGTTCGAGAGGAGCCGGCCGGTGCTGGCGGCGGTGATTCCCTTGCCCAGCCCGGACATGACGCCCCCCGTGACGAACACGAACTTCCGACCCAACGAGGGATCGTACCCCGTATCGGGATCCGTTGGCATATCGACCGTCCGTCAGGGGTCGGCAAAACCGTTTCGGAGGGGTTCCGAACCGGGAAAAACGAACACGATCGTCCGTGTGGGTGGAGACGAACCGATCGTTCGTCGAACGGGAACGACCCGCACGCCGGACCGCGGCGGGAGAGGAGATGATACCGCCGGAAGCCGGCGGTCCGGGCGGGCATCGGCGGTCCGAGCGGGCGTCGGCGGTTCGAGCGGGTGTCGGCGTGGCCGCTGGCCGGATCGGTAGCTCGTGGTCAGTAGGCGAGCGCCGGCTCCGGGCGGCGACGGTCCCCGACGGTCGCGTCACAGGCCGGACACGTGTGGGTGGTCCGCCCCGCGTTCTCCCGGACGATCCAGTCGCCGGTGAGGGGGCTCTCGTGGCCGCACTCGGGGCAGAACAACACCGCCTTCGGGCGTGAGTTCGTGTCGTCGGTGGAGGGGTGATGGGTGGACACTGTCTGTGGGTTCGGTAGGCGTTCGCCGGGAATAACGCTGTTGGCGGGGATCGATCGGGAAGGACCCGCCCGCGGCGATCCTTCGCGAGGCCACGATCCCGCGTTACCGCCGAGTCGGGGTATTATGCTTCCGTCGCCGGTACCCGGGATCGATGACCGGATCCAGCGTCCCCGACGAGGGTAGCGGCGATCGGATCGCAGGCGACGATGAGACCGCGGACGACACGACCGCAAACGACGAGATCACGGACGACGAACTCGCCGGAGACGGGAACGACGACCGCCCCCGAGTCGTGATCAGCGACACCAAACTCACGAGCCTCGCGACCGAACGCGAGGTCTTCGGCGAGGAAGTGACGCTGATACAGCGTCCGCTCCGCTCGGCCGAGGCGGTGATCGAGTCGGACCCGGACGCGATCGTCGTCGACGCGTCGACGCCGATGACCGCCGAGGTCATCGAGGGCTGTCCGAGCCTCCGGGCGGTCGTCCGTGCCGGCGTCGGCGTCGACAACATCGACCTCACAGCGGCGGAGGCCCACGGCGTGGCCGTCTCGAACGTCCCGGACTACGGCATGGACGAGGTCTCCGCGCACGCGATCGGGATGTGCGCCTCCCTCGTCCGCGGGATCCCGACCGCCGCCGCAGACACGGCGGCCGGCGGCTGGGACTGGCAGGTCAGCGCCCCGCTTCACCGCCCCGCGGAGCTGACGTTCGGCGTCGTCGGCTGTGGCCGCATCGGCCGGGAAACCGTCCGAAAGGCGACCCCGCAGTTCGGCCGCGTCGTCGTTCACGACCCGTACGTCCCCGAGGCGGAGATCCGCGCGCTCGACGCGGAGCCGGTCGACTTCGATCACCTCCTCCGCGAGAGCGGCGTGATCTCCGTTCACACGCCGTTGACGCCCGAGACGCGGGGGATGTTCGACGGGGATACCTTCGACGTCATGCGCGAGCGGGACGGCGCGGGGACGGTCCTCGTGAACACCGCACGTGGAGAGGTGGTCGACGCCGACGCGCTGATCGCGGCACTGGACGACGGGACGGTCCGGAGCGCCGGGCTCGACGTCCTCCCGGCCGAGCCGCCGGCGGACGACAGACTGGTCGGCCGCGACGACGTCGTCGTCACTCCACACATCGCGTGGTACTCCGAGGAGTCGAAACGCGAGGTGCGGCGCAAAGCGGCCGAGGAAGCCCGGCGGTACCTCCGCGGCGACGACGGGACGTACCGGGTCGACCCCCAGACGTACGGGACGGTGCCCGGTTCGGCTGAGTGACGGAGAGGAACGGCGACGCGACTACGTCCGACCGGAACGTTCAACACCGTCTCGGATCGGGATCGGAGCGTGACCCGAGCCCTCCTCCCCGCGATCGTCACAGCCTTCGCCGCGGGAACGACCGCCCTGACGCGTCGACTCGCCCCGATCCTCCTCGAATCGTCCGTCGACATCCCGCCCACGAACCTCCTCTCGTTGTACATCGCCGGCGGCCGGTTCGTCTCCTTCGCGCTCGTCTACGGTTTGCTCCTCGGCGTCGCCTACCGGATCGGCCGAACGCGGGACGACCCTCGTGGCGACGGGACGGTCGTGCTCGCCACCGGCGTCGTCGCGACGGTCGCGTACCTCGTCGTGACCGCCGGGACGCTCCTCTGGCTCGACCCCCAGCAGGGCGCGATCACGGCCGTCAGGATGGTCGGATCGAGCGTCGGCGTCGGCGTCCAGTTGGCGGTCGTCGCCTTCGCGGGGCTGGCGTTGGGGCGGCGCCGAGGGTCGAGCGCCCCCGCGAGCGCGTGATCGCTGGCGGGCGGACCGGGACGCCGCCTTCGCCCCGTGCGGATCGGACCGACCGGACTGAACGGGTCAGTCGACCCGCGGGCGAGACGCGAGCGGGTCCGGACGAGCCCGACGGGCAGGTCGGATCGTCGGCGACCCCCTCGATCCCACGAACGTCCCACAAACCCGGGTGAAGCCGGGTACAATCCGAATTAATCGGGCTTAACCGAGTTCCCGACTTATACGGGACCGGCCGTACGACCCGAGTGGACATGAGCGAACGCACGATACGTCTGCTGGTGATCGCGGTCGTCACGATCGGCGCGGTGACCGGCGTCGTGGCCGCCGAGGGAACGCTCGGCGTGACGGTCGAGGACGCCGACGGCGAACCGACGGTCGCGGTGACCGAGAACGACACCGCAGTGGAGAACGCCTCGGTGAACGTCACGACCGTGACGGCGGAGAACGCCAGTGACGACACGAACGCCAGTGACGACACGAACGTGAGCGACGACACGAACGTGAGCGACGACACGAACGTGACCTACGTCGGTGAGGGGAACTACACGACCGACGAGAACGGCACGGTCGAGCTCCCCGCTGTCGAGGAGAACGTCACCGTCGAGGTGACCGCGACGGCCGGAAACGAGACCGACTCGACGGTCGTCGACCTGACTGCCGCTGACGGGGCAGACGAGGACCGACCGTTCGGCCAACTGGTCCGTGAGTTCATCGGGAACCTCGGGGACCGTGACGACGGCATCGGCGGCTCAGTCTCCGACTTCGTGACCGAGAACAACCCCGGGAACGCCCCCGACCACGCGGGGAGCCCGGGCGGCCCGAACGACGACGCCGGTAACGCTAGCGACGCGAACGGTGACGACGGCGCCAACGAGACTGACGCGCCCGGGAACGCTCCCGACCACGCCGGCAACGGTGACGACGAGGACGCCGACGGTGACGACGAGGCGGACGACGAGACTGACGACGGCGACGACGCGGACGAGGACGACGGCGACGACGCGGACGAGAGTGATGAGGACGACGCTGACGAGACTGACGACGCCGAAACCGACGAGGACGGCCCCGGGAACGCTCCCGGCAACGGAGGCGGCTCCGGAAACGCGCCCGGGCAGTCGTAGCTGACGACGGACGATTCCTTTTCGATCGCGACCCCGTGTCGGCATCGTTTAGTGTGCGGTGAGCGAACCCGGTGACATGAGCGAGAGCACGTATCCGCCGGTCACGGAGCACCTGTCGGACCCCGAGACGGCCCGCGAGGAGGGACGCCGGAAGATGGACTGGGCGCTCCAGCACATGCCGATCCTGAACGCGCTCCGCGGGGAGTTCGAGACGGAGCGACCCCTCGAGGGCGAGACGATCGCGATGGCGATGCACGTCGAGGCGAAGACGGCGAACCTCGTCGAGCTGCTCGCCGACGGCGGCGCGGAGGTCGCGATCACCGGGTGTAACCCGCTGTCGACGCACGACGACGTCTCCGCGGCGCTGAACGACCACGAGTCGATCACCTCCTACGCGGTCCGCGGCGTCGACGACGAGGGGTACTACGACGCGATGCACGCGGTCGTCTCCCACGGGCCGACGATCACCGTCGACGACGGGATGGACATGGTGAAACTCGTCCACGAGGAGTACCCCGAGCTGATCGACTCGATCCTCGGCGGGGCCGAGGAGACCACGACCGGGGTCCACCGCCTCCGCGCGATGGACGCCGACGGCGAGCTACACTACCCGGTCTTCGCCGTGAACGACACGCCGATGAAGCGGCTGTTCGACAACGTCCACGGCACCGGCGAGTCCTCGCTCGCGACCATCGCGATGACGACGAACCTCTCCTTTGCGGGCAAGAACGTCGTCGTCGGCGGCTTCGGCTACTGCGGCAAGGGCGTCGCGAAGAAGGCCGCCGGCCAGAACGCCAACGTGATCGTCTGCGAGGTCGACCCGCGAAAGGCGCTCGAGGCCCACATGGAGGGCTACGAGGTGCTCCCGATGAAGGAGGCCGCGAGGAAGGGCGACGTGTTCGTCACGACCACCGGCAACCGCGACGTGATCACCCGCGAGCACTTCGAGGTCATGAACGACGGCGTCCTCCTCGCGAACGCCGGCCACTTCGACGTGGAGATCAACCTCGAGGAGCTCGACGACCTCGCGGTCGACCGGTTCGAGGCCCGCGAGGGGGTCGAGGGATACGAGATGCCCGACGGCCGCGTGCTCAACGTGCTCGCGGAGGGTCGGCTCGTCAACCTCGCCGCGCCCATCGCCTTAGGCCACCCGGTCGAGGTGATGGACCAGAGCTTCGGCGTCCAGGCGGTGGCCGTCCGCGAGCTCGCCGAGAACGCCGAGACCTACGAGGCCGGCGTCCACGACGTCCCCGACGACCTCGACCGCGAGGTCGCCGAGATCAAACTCACAGCCGAGGGCGTCGACCACGACTCGCTCTCCGCGGAGCAGCGCGAGTACATGGGTAGCTGGGAGCACGGGACGTAAGCGTCAGCGACGATCCCTGAGAAAAGCCTTTGTGAGTCTGCATACAACCGTATACACATGTCGAAGAGCATCCGCCTCTCCGAGGAGGCCTACGAGCGGCTCGCCGCTCACAAGCGAGACGATGAGACGTTCTCCGACGTCGTTCTCCGACTCGCCGGCGAGCGATCGCTGCTGGAACTTGCGGGAATTCTGAGCGACGACGAAGCCGACGCGCTCCGTGAAGCCGTCGAGGAGCGGCGCGATCGACGCGCCGCCGAGCTAGAGGACACCGCAAACCGGCTTCGAGAGGCGTAGCGTGCTGCTCGACACCTCGTTTCTCATCGATCTGCTGAACGGAGACGAGGACGCCGTCGAGATGGCTCGAGAGTTGGAGACGGAGCTCGTCCAGCAGCGCATCTCCTCGATGACGCTGTTCGAACTGTACTACGGTATCGCCCGCGCGACCGAGTCGGAGAGCGAGCGTCAAAAGGTCGAAGAGGTCCTCGCCTCGAAGCCGATCCATCCGGCAGACACCGCTGTCATGCGGAAGGCCGGCCGACTCGCGGGTGAACTACAGAACGAAGGGACTCCGGTGGGCGACGGCGACGTGATCATCGCCGCCACGGCCGAAGTCGTTGACGAGGCGGTTCTCACCCGAAACATCGAGGACTTCGAACGACTGGACGTCGAAATCGAGAGCTACTGAGGCCTGATTTTCTTCACCAAGTCGACGGTAGCAACGATATATCTATGATCGACAGAGACGGCGATTTCGTACAGTCCACCACCGCCAACAGCGACGACGTATGACTGGTTGCCGTCACCGACCTCGCCCTCGCGCCCTTTTTGAGCCGCACCCCCCTACACGGAGCAGTGACAGTCACGAGCCTCCACGACCCGAGCCACCGCGAGGCCCTCTGGGAGCTGGAGGCGGCGTTCGACCGCGGGGACCTGATCAGCGTCTTCGGCCGCTGTACGGTCTCCTACGAGGGGCGGGCCGCCTCCGACCTCGGCGCCGGCGACCGCCTCCTGCTTTTGAAACCCGACGGGGCCGCCCTGGTCCACACGGACGAGGGCCGCCAGCCCGTCAACTGGCAGCCGCCGGGGTCGGAACACCGCGCCGCGGTCCGCGAGGGGCGGCTCCGCGTGGTCTCGACCCGAACGACGCCCGACGAAACCCTCTCGGTCCGTTTCTCCGACGTCCACCAGCTCTCCACGATGCCGGTCACCGGCGGCCGCGACCTCGAACTCCACGGCAGCGAGGAGGACCTCCGGACCCGGATCCTCGAACGGCCCGAGCTGATCGAGCCGGGCTTCGAACCGAGGGAGACCGAACGCCCCTCCAGCGCCGGCCCGATGGACGTGTTCGGTGTCGACGCCGACGGCAACCCGGTCGTCGTGGAGCTGAAACGGCGGCGGGTCGGCCCCGACGCGGTCGGCCAGCTCGCCCGATACGTGCGGGCGCTCCGCGAGGAGATGGGCGTCGACGGGATGTACGACGCCGGCACCACCGAATCCGACGCCGGTGGGATCGAGGTCCGCGGCGTGCTCGTCGCCCCCTCGATCACCGACCGCGCCGCGGAGCGGCTCGCGGACCGCGGGTTCGACCACGTCGAGCTCGAGCCGACCGCGGAGGAGTGAGAGCGAAACCGCTTCCGCTCGCAGGCCCGACCGTCCCGCCGGCTCCGTCGCGGTATCGAAGGCTTTATCGCCGCAGCACGGGCTACATCGGACAAGTAACCATGTCCGACAAACCCGCCTCTATGTACCGGGCGATCGACAAACCGTCCTACACCCGACGCGAGTACATCACGGGCATCCCCGGCTCGAAGATCGCCCAGCACAACATGGGCGACCTCTCCACGGAGCCCGAGGACTACCCCGTCCAGATCAGCCTCCGCGTCGAGGAGGAGCTCCAGATCCGCCACGGATCGCTCGAGAGCGCACGCCTGTCGGCGAACCGCCACCTGATCAAGGAGCTCGGCGAGGGGACCTACAAGATGGTCCTCCGCAAGTTCCCCCACCAGGTCATCCGCGAGAACAAACAGGCGACGGGCGCGGGCGCGGACCGTGTCTCCGACGGGATGCGCCAGGCGTTCGGCAAGCCCGTCGGGACGGCCGCCCGGCTCGACAAGGGCGACGTGGTCTTCACCGCGTACTGCGACGTCGACCAGGCCCCCGTCGTGAAGGAGGCGTTCCGCCGCGCGTACAACAAGCTCTCGCCGCCGTGCCGGATCTCGGTCGAGCGCGGTGAGGAGCTACTCGTCGCCTAGACGAGTCTCCGACGGTCCCCACGCCAGGTTTCCGGTCGTTCCTTCCCCTTCCTCATCACCGTCGATCGACCGCCGGTCACCGTCTCTTCGGCCTACTTATCGACCCGGAGCGACGGCTCCCGAGACGAACCGCTGAAATACCCGCCGCGCGTACCCTCGGGCAGTGTCAACGCAGTTGGCGGAGGTCGAGACGCTGTTCCTCCACGAGGCTCGGGGCGACTACACCGTGGTCGCGAACCGGGACGGGAGCCGGGTGCTTCGCGGTCGTTTGGAGCTCAAGGAGACGTCGGCGGGGCCTCGCCCCGGGAAGTTCCGGGTCATCAGGGACAGCGAGGACCACCCCCGATCGCCGGACGAGTTCGTCGACCTCGCCCGCGCGGCCTCCCGGATCCGGATCTCCGAGCAGACGTCGCCGACGAGCCGCGAGCGTCTCCGGGAGATGCTCGACGGCTACCAGCTGGAGGCGATGGCGGTCCGGACCTGTCGACGCTGTGCGAACGACGGCCGGTACGGACCGATCACGGCCGAGACCGCGATCGAACACAACGGCGAGCACGTCTGCCGGGACTGTGCCCGACGCGAGCTCGAACGCGAGCTGTCGTACAAAGGCGAGTTCACGGGCGCGGCCGAGGAGCGGCTCGAGGAGCTCCTCTACGACTCGAAGGACCTCGACCGGATCATCAACCTGCTCTCGGGCGGCCTCGACCCCGACCTCACCAAGTACGACGAGGTGTCCGCCACCGTCGACGACGTCTCGCCGGTGCGCACCGACGAACTCGACCTCCACCCGGACCTGGCCGACCACGTCCGGGGCCGCTTCGAGGAGCTGTTACCCGTCCAGAGCCTCTCGGTGCGGAACGGACTGTTGGAAGGCGACGACCAGCTCGTCGTGAGCGCGACCGCGACGGGGAAGACCCTCGTCGGCGAACTCGCGGGCATCGACCGGGCGCTCAAGCGTGACGGGAAGCTACTGTTTCTGGTCCCGCTCGTCGCGCTCGCCAACCAGAAACACGAGGACTTCGAGGACCGCTACGGCGACCTCCTCGACGTCTCGATCCGCGTGGGCTCCTCGCGGATCGCCGACGACGGCAACCGATTCGACCCGAACGCGGACGTGATCGTCGGCACCTACGAGGGGATCGACCACGCGCTCCGGACCGGCAAGGACCTCGGCGACGTGGGAACCGTCGTCATCGACGAGGTCCACACGCTGAAGGAGGGCGAGCGCGGCCACCGGCTCGATGGCCTGATCTCGCGGCTGAAGTACTACAGCGAGGAGCGGATGACGACCCACGACGGCTACGGCGGCACCCAGTTCGTCTACCTCTCCGCGACGGTCGGCAACCCGGAGTGGCTCGCGGGGAAGTTGCGCGCCACCCTCATCGAGTTCGAGGAACGGCCCGTCCCCATCGAGCGCCACGTCACCTTCGCGGACGGCCGCGAGAAGGCCGACATCGCCGACAAGCTCGTCAAACGCGAGTTCGACACGAAGTCGTCGAAGGGGTACCGCGGCCAGACGATCATCTTCACCAACTCGCGACGGCGGTGTCACGAGATCAGCCGGAAGCTACGGTACGACTCCGCGCCGTATCACGCCGGGCTCGACTACGGCCGGCGAAAGAAGGTCGAGCGCATGTTTGGCGACCAGGAGCTGTCGGCGGTCGTGACCACCGCGGCGCTGGCCGCGGGCGTCGACTTCCCCGCCTCGCAGGTGATCTTCGACACGCTGGCGATGGGGATCGAGTGGCTCTCCGTCCAGGAGTTCTCCCAGATGCTCGGGCGGGCGGGCCGGCCGGACTACCACGACCGCGGGCGGGTGTACCTCCTCGTCGAACCCGACGCCGTCTACCACAACTCGATGGACCGGACCGAAGACGAGGTGGCGTTCACGTTGCTCAAAGGCGAGATGGAGGACGTGGCGACCCACTACGACGAGACGGCCGCCGTCGAGGAGACGCTGGCGAACGTCGTCGTCGCGGGCAAGAAGGCCAAACGGCTCAACGACCGGATGATCGGCGACGTGCCGACGAAACACGCGGTCGGGAAACTGCTCGAGTGGAAGTTCATCGACGGCTTCTCTCCGACGCCGCTCGGACGGGCGATCTGTCGGCACTTCCTCGCGCCCGACGAGGCGTTCCGGATCCTCGACGCGGTCCGGAAGGGTACCGACCCCTACGACCTCGTCGCGGACCTCGAACTGTACGACGACGAGCAGTGAGCCACCGTCGGGACGACGAACGAAACGCTTTAGCGGCTCATCCGGGTAGTGAGAGGCGAGGGACCGTGGGTTAGCCTGGTATACTTCGGGCCTTGGGTGCCCGTGACCCCGGTTCGAATCCGGGCGGTCCCATTTCTGCTGCGAGCGATACCGCGAGCAGCAGGAATGGCAGCGGATTCGAAGCAGGGAGTGGAGCGAGCAACGCGAGCGGAACGAGTGAGGTTCGAATCCGGGCGGTCCCACTTTCTCGGGACGAGCAACTCCGCGAGCGCCGCGGCGGTGGACGGATTCGAGCCCTACCGGCCGCGCGCAACGACCGTCGAGAGCGAGCACGTACGGTTCCGATTCGAATCCGGGCGATCCCATCCTACTGAGTGCGGCCCCGTGACGTCTACCTTCTCGATCGAGGTCCCTTCTACCGCCGGTGTCGCTTCAGATCACGGACTCCCGCGTATCCTCGAAAGGTGTCGGCGACCCACCGCCCCGCGGCGACGACCGCCGCGATCGGCCGTCGCCACCACGGACCGGACTCTTCCTCTGAGTCGTCGTCGGTCTCGTTCGGTCCCATCGGCCCGAGTGATTCGGTACCGAGACACATAACCTTTCGCTCGATCGAAGCGGATCGTCGATCGACGCGACTTCTATCTCGTTCTCGCCGACCGGACCTTCGTGGCCGGCGTCTCTCCATGTCCTACTGGACAGCCGCCGTCTTTCGAAATCCTTTTGTCTCGATTCGGCCTTGGTCGAAACGCGAGCCGCCTTAGCTCAGACTGGGAGAGCACTCGACTGAAGATCGAGCTGTCCCCCGTTCAAATCGGGGAGGCGGCATATTCTGACCCCGCGAGCGACAGCGAGCGGATGAAGAAACGACGCCGAGTCGATTTGAGCACGGAAGTCGCGCACAGCGAAGTGAGCACGTCTTCCGGAGTTCAAATCGGGGAGGCGGCATTATACTCACAGTTCAAATACCTGCGGTGCTTCGCGGGGGATTTTCTAGCGTTCCTTGGAATCGATTCACGACTGTGGTGAACTACCCCACCCTACCGCTCGGGCTGACGCCCTCGCGCTTGAGGGTGTCGTCAGAACTCTTTGAGTTCTGACTGCTAACCAGAAGTCTTTGACTTCTGGTGATGGGGCTTCCTGTTTCCACGACGCGCTTTGCATCCACAACCGAGGACACAGGGAGCGCAGTCTCCACAGGCGTTGATTCGGAGCGTCCCGCTCCTAACCGCTTCTTCACACCGCGAGAAAGAATATTCCACGCCGCGTTCGCGTCTCTGTCCGCCTCGAACCCACACGCCGGGCAGGAGTGTTCGCGCACCCACAACGGTTTCTCGGTCGAAACGCCACAGGACGCACACTCTTTCGTCGTTCCGCGCGGATTCACGCACGCACCTGTGTACATGCCCAGGTATACGAGTGACCACCCGGTTTCTGATGTCGCTCAGAACTCACCAAAGTACGGACCTACTCATTCACCGCGGCAGTGGAATCAGTTCCGACGGGCCGTCCCTCCTCCCACTCGACAGCGAGGACCGCGTCTCGAAGCGAGTCGAGTCTGCGCTCGACGACATCCAGCGGATGTGAGTCGATGAACTCCGCTAGTTCGTGAGCGACGGGCGTTGCGCCGTCGTTGACCTGCAGATGGACTGGCCCGAGGTCGTCGTGCGTGTCGTCCTGATGCCAGCCGACCAGCAGACTTCGCTCCGGCTCGATCCAGTTGAACCAGTAGTACTCGTAGGACTCTCCAGTCTGTAGTTGAAAGCCGATCTCGATCCGCGCGGTCGTCACTGGGTACTCGTCGGTATCAAGGAACTGGCGTGGGTCTCCCGCAGCGACGACACGGTATGGGCCAGCTTCACGCGGCTCAGCGCGTCGCTGTCGAACGCTCTCGAACTCACTGCTGAGCCGGTTCTGGATGCGGTCGTGGAGCCGCTTGCTCTGTAGGTTCGCCCGGTTAGCGAGGAAAACGACCATCAGGCGAGTGTCGAGGGAGAGTCAGTCCACGGTGACGAGAGTTCTACAACGTCATCGTACAGTTGGAGGGCGTGCTTCACGAGTCCGAGTTCCGTGTTAATCGCCTCCCACGTGGCGATTATGTTTCGACGCTCACGAAGCTCCTCAGCCGAGAAGTCCTCGTCCGCGATTTGTTCCCGGAACTCATCGAGCGAACTCACGTCGTACTCGGCGGCTAGTTCTTCCTGTTCCTGCTTCAGCTCCGTGAGTTGGCTCTCCAGTTCGTCACGCGAGTGGGCCTCGATCAGGTTCGTCACTTCGTCGAAGAGCATCCGCACTGGATTCAGATCGTACGCCTTCGTCCCGTCGACGGTCGTCTCGGTGACCCAATCGTCGCTCTGCAGTCGCTGGAGTTCGTCGTCAGCTGTCGCGCGCGAGACGTCTGCTCGGTCCGCGATCTCCTGTACCGGCGTTGGTTCTTCCAGCAACTCCACGACGTGCCGGACGCGTTCGCGCCCGCTCATGCTATTTTTCCACGACCCCGAGTTCGGCTCAACCATCTGTACTGGTTCTTGCGTCCGCCAGGTCAAATAATTTGGTACAGCTCAAATATTCAAATGTGTGTGTGTGTGTCCTCCGGTGGATGGAAGTTCACGTGCTAGAAGGCGGCATTAGACTCACAGTTCAAATGCCTGCGAGCGTGCTGTTCGTTCCTGATCGGCTGTGAACTGTCTCTCGCACATCGAGAACGCTACGCCGAAGCTGTCGTCGGGGAAAGGCAGTTCTCGGTAGCACCAACTTGGAAGTCGATTTCTCGCCCGTCAGCCATTCATGACGCTATCGTGGTCAACTGACTGGTGTTCTCGTTCATCACGAGCGCCTTCGTACGAGTTGTCTCGCCAGTTCTCACCGTCCGCAAACCGAAACCGGATGCCTCCGAACTCACATTGATTTCGAGGGCCGAAGCCCACGACTTTACTCGTGGGTAACTGAGTAAACTACCCTACCCTACTCCCTCGGCGCTACGCGCCTCGGTCCTTGAGGGGAGGGCTTTGATGTGGACTCCCGGCAATCAGTCGCCAGCAATAGGCTGGTGACTCTCACCGTTCAACGTCCCACCATTCACACGCACGTCTACTGGTGCGTCTCCGCTCCCCG
>NZ_QMIM01000069.1 GCF_003287355.1 Halorubrum sp. 48-1-W | reverse complement strand
CCGATAGTGATGGTCGAAAATTTTGTAATATTTGAGCAAGAGTATGAGGTATGCCTGGACCGTCGAAGGACCTCGTCAAACATCTCACCGAAGAGGAGATCGACGAGACGATTGATCAAGCCCAATCGGACGAAAAACCTCGTCTCGTCCGGCGGTTGTGCTTGATTAAAAACGTCTATCTCGGTGATACAGTCACCGAAGCGGCGACGCGTGTCGGCGTCTCGACGCCGACCGCGAGCCGCTGGATCGATCGCTGGAACGACGGCGCTGTCGACGGTCTTCGACCCGAGTTTAGTGATGGTCGTCCGCCGAAACTTGACGAGCACCAGCGCGAAAGACTTCGAGAGGTGCTCGAACGGCACCAACCGCTCACCACTCACGAAGTTCAGCGGCTTATCGAAGACGCATTTGACGTATCTTACTCACAACGACATTTTTCACGAGTTCTCAAAGATCTTGGACTTAAATACGCGATCCCTCGACCAGAATCTCCGGATCGTCCTGACAATGCTGAAGAGCAGTTCGAAGAACGTCTCGAGGCCGCTCTCGACGATCTTGACGACGACGCGGTAACTGACGGTGGTGTTGTCGTCGGGTTTCTTGACGAAGCGTGGCCTCGACCAACCGACAACAGCCGGCGGTTGTGGGCCTTCGAGAAGCCAACGATACACAAAGAGACGCCGACAGAGAATTTTGACGATGTCGTCTTCGGATTTTACGCGCTCAACGGAACGAGTGTCGTCGACTGCAAAGCGGATCTAAGCAAGGAATCTGTGGGCGATTTTTTCCCACAAGATCCGCGAGAAGAATCCTGAGCGACCGATTATCATCGTTTGCGACAACTTTTCGTCTCACTTTGCTGAGTATGTCGATAATATAGTAAAGCAGCTCGATCTGACGAGAGTAGCATTACCGCGGTATTCACCAGATCTCAATCCGATCGAGCAGATCTGGAAGAGTGTAAAACGAGATCTGTCGCCGCTTGATGCGCCCGATGTAGAAACGTACCGAACGCTAATCTGTGACATTTTCCGTAAATATGCTCATCGCCTTAGCTTTGCGAGAGCGTGGGTTGATCGCTTCTTATCTTTTCAAAAATTATGACTACCACTA
>NZ_QMIM01000068.1 GCF_003287355.1 Halorubrum sp. 48-1-W | reverse complement strand
GAGGAGAAGTCCGCGTTCAAAAGCGAGAAGGGCCTCACCGAGGAGACGGTTCGCGTCATCTCGGAGGACAAAGACGAGCCGGAGTGGATGCTCGAGCGCCGGCTGCGCGCGCTCAAGCAGTTCCAGGCGATGCCGATGCCGACCGACTGGCCCGAAGCGCCGGACCTCTCCGAGGTCGACATCGAACAGATCGTTCCGTACATCCGTCCCGACATCGACGTCCGCGGCGGCGTCGACGACTGGACCGACCTCCCCGAGGAGATCAAAGACACCTTCGACAAGCTGGGCATTCCCGAGGCCGAAAAGAACGCACTCTCCGGCGTCGGCGCCCAGTACGAGTCCGAGATCGTCTACCAGAACATGCAGGAGCGCTGGGAGGAGAAGGGCGTCGTCTTCTGTGACATGGACAAGGCCGTCCAGGACCACGAGGACCTCGTCAAAGAGTACTTCATGACGAAGGCCGTGCCGCCGAGCGACAACAAGTTCGCCGCGCTCCACGGCGCCATCTGGTCCGGCGGCTCGTTCGTGTACGTTCCCGAGAACACCACGGTCGAGATGCCGATCCAGGCGTACTTCCGGATGAACTCCGAAGGGATGGGCCAGTTCGAACACACGCTCATCATCGCCGAGGAGGGCTCGGAGGTCCACTACATCGAGGGCTGTTCGGCGCCCAAGTACTCGGCGTTCAACCTCCACTCCGGCGGCGTGGAGGTGTTCGTCGGCGAGGACGCCCACGTCCAGTACTCGACGGTACAGAACTGGTCGAAGAACACGTACAACCTGAACACGAAACGCGCCATCGCCGAGAAGGGCGGGCGCATGGAGTGGATTTCGGGGTCGATGGGGTCGAAGGCGACGATGCTGTACCCCTCGACGATCCTGAAGGGCCGCGGTGCCTCGGATAACCACATCACCATCGCCTTCGCGGGCGAGGGCCAGAACATCGACACCGGCGCGAAGGTGTACCACAACGCGCCCGAGACCAAATCGACCATCGAGTCGAAGTCCATCTCGAAGGACGGCGGCCGCACCAACTACCGTGGACTCGTCCACATCGCCGACGGCGCCGAGAACTCCTCGACGGCCGTCGAGTGTGACGCGCTCATGTTCGACAACGAGTCGACGTCGGACACGATGCCGTACATGGAGATCAACGAGTCGAA
>NZ_QMIM01000067.1 GCF_003287355.1 Halorubrum sp. 48-1-W | reverse complement strand
CCTTGCCGCCAGTGACGTCCTCGGTTTCCGTACAGACGAGCTTGAAGAACTCACTCTCGAAGTCCACCTCGTGCGGTTCGGCATCCCAGCCGAACCACTCGATCTCGGGTGGGTGCTCGCTCATCCACTCGTCGTCGTCGACGACTTCCTGGATGGCTGATTCGACTTCCTCGCGGATGTCTTCGCTCGTTTCACCCGTGTTCGGCGGCCAGCCGATCCGATACTCCATCACGGTCTCGCCTGGGACGGTAGAGGTCCACGATCCCGGCACTTCGATGTTCGTTAGACTGAGGTTCGTGGTACTGCCGGCCGCGTCGGGATATTGGCGGACTGCGGGTTCGTAGTCTTCGATCCGCTCGTTGCGCTCTTCATAGAGAGCGGCCATTCGCTGATAGATCTTGAGCGCCTTTCCTACCGCGTCGACGCCTTGGAACTGGAACGCAGTGTGTGCTGCTTTCCCGGGTACTCGCACGCGGAAGTACCGAACCCCCGCGCTCGCAACACCGAGAGTTGGGACTCCGGACGGTTCCGTGATGATCGCGGCGTCGGGCTGATAGCCCCTCTCGAGCGCGGAGAGAACGCCGCCGATCCCCCCCGCCTCTTCTTCGATCGTGGTTTGTAGCGTGAGATCCCCTTCGAGTTCGATCCCGAGCTCCGCGAGCGCTTGATACGCCATGGTCATCGCCACGACCCCGCCCTTCATATCGTAGGTACCGCGGCCGTAGATCCGTCCGTCTTCGACCGTCGTGTCCCACGGGTCGTAGTTCCAGTCGGCGATCGGTTCGGGTGAGACGACATCCACGTGTCCGCTGAACGTGAGCGATCGGCCGTCACCAGAGCCGGGGGCGGTCGCAGCCAGGTTTTCACGCCCGTCGTACCCGTACTCTTCGTAGGTGTTCGTTTCGAAGAAGGCTGGATGGTCCTTCAGATCCTCGATATCGGGCTCCCAAGCATCGATATCGAGTTCGAGCGACTCGAACTTCTTGCGCATAACCGCCTGTGCGGGTTGCTCCTGTCCGGGGAGAGATTCCGCCGCGACTAGTTCGGAAAGAAATTCGACCAACTCGTCACGGTTCTCCTCGATGTAGTCTCGAACTTGTGACTTCGTGACACTCATCGTCTCCCGACTCACGAGATATCCGATTAATCCTTTGGGTAGCAGAAA
>NZ_QMIM01000066.1 GCF_003287355.1 Halorubrum sp. 48-1-W | reverse complement strand
CCGAGGCGCTCGATGACCTGCGCACCCGAACGCACCTTTGCCTTCCCGATGCTCTTGCGGAGCTGCTTGTAGTGTTCACGGACGCGACGGACTTCCGCGCCGTGGAACTGCGTGTCGCGGTCTGAGAGGAACGTGCTGACGGCGATCCACTTTGCCCCCATATCGACGGCGAGAATGTCATCGTATTCATCTGCGACGGCCACAGACCGCTTGCAGACGAGATGGACATACCACTCGCCGTCCCGGTGGACGAGTTCCGAGTCACCGATGTACTCGTCTTCGAGGAGGTTCGTGTCCTTCTCGGGGACGCGGACGGGAACCCAGATGCTATCTCCCTGTTCCTTCTCGGGGTTGTAGACGGGGAGTTTGAACCACCACGACGAAAGAACCGTGTCCTCGTCGTGTTCGATGGTGATACAATCGTTGCGGAGGACGACAGGCTGTTCGGTGTCCTCTCGCGGGTTCTTGTTCGACCGGACTTTGCCCGCCTGTTGTTTGGTGGCGGAGTAGAGGTTCGCTTTGTCATCACCGTGAACGGCATCTTGGAACGCGCCGTACTCGCGTTCGACGAGGCGGGCTTTCCGCTCGGTGAGCGAGTGGAGTTTAACCCGTACCGTGGTGGTGACTTCTCGATGCATCGTTATCGTCCGGTCTGTGCTTCGATGTACTCCTCGATGATCTGATTGGACACCTCGCCTGCTGAGGAGACGAAGTACGAGCGGGTCCATAGCGAGGGGAGGCCGAAGTCGAACTCCTCGCGGAGGTTCCGCGAGGTGTAGCCCTTGACCTGTTGGATGATTTTGTTCGGGGCAAGTTTCGGGTTGCCTGTGATGAACAGGTGTACGTGGTCGGGCTGGATTGCCAGTCGGAGAATGTCGAGGGCGAGTTCGTCGGCCTTCTCCTCGATTAGTTGTTCGAGGCGGTCGGCAACCTCGTCGGTGAGTACCGGCTTGCGGTACTTCGGACACCACACGAAGTGGTAGTGGAGGTTGTGAACCGACGTTCGCTCTCGACTGTACCCGCGTGGCATATCGTTAGATAGAATTCTATCTATATTATGTGTTGCGTTTTCATCAAGCTTCAATCGACTATCGAGGATGGGTTGTGTCGTGTGTGGTCAGATTCATCCCACGACTGAAGTCGTGGGCTTTCTCCTCGATCTCGTGTAA